>NZ_PUJW01000009.1 GCF_011189575.1 Photorhabdus cinerea | reverse complement strand
CTGGAAAACTGATGCCTTTATTCAATGATCCCGATGGACGCAAAGAAGATATTTATTTACTGCGGGCACTTGCTCACCCGCCAGCAAAATTAACAGCATTTATGTCGTTATTGCAGGAGTGGCTTGCCAGAATTGTTTAGTTATGATTGGTAGATTTATATTACTATTATAATTTTTACTTATATGTTAGGTTACAGACTTAACTGACTTAGAATTTATTAGGTTGAATTATAAAGAATTAGGATGGTAATTTTATGTCGTACATGATTTATTTGTCTTTGAATGGTAAAAAACAAGGGCTGATCTCTGCTGGGTGTTCAACCCTAGATTCAATAGGAAATAGGTATCAAAATGGACACGAGGATCAAATACAGGTACTGAGTTTAAACCATACAATAACAAGACAGCAGAATGTCAGTCATCAACCCATACAATTCATTAAACCCGTAGATAAATCATCACCATTGTTAGCTATGGCAATAGATTCAAACGAATCTCTAAATGGTGTTTTTGTTTTTTACAGAACGGGTCAAGCTGGACAATTGGAATTATTCTATGAAGTAAAAATCACTGAAGCCACTATCACAGATGTTTCTTGTATATACCCGCATTCTATAAATGATTTTGATGCCATGCCATATGAAAGAGTTACACTCAACTATAAATCTATCTCATGGAATCATATAACAGCCGGCCCATCTGCTTACAGCATATGGGAAGATAGAAATTATTAATAAACATAAAATCCTGTCGAGTCGCCTGTTGACTACTCGACACAATTAAGCATAAATAGAATATGTTTAGTAACAAAGTGAAATGTCCTTAACATACTTATTCGGAGCCATCCATGATGATTTGCTACAGATTAAATATCCCTCAGATCTTAATTCATCATCAACATATAAAGATACAAATAGAGTAAGGATAAAACCTGCTATTGACACACATGAAATATAATCGCCTATTTTGCCATTAAGACGTTTCACCTTACCCAAGGAGATTCTATATAAAATATAGGCAATATAAATCAACACAGGAGTAAACCAAATAGCTCCCGCACTTTTCCATGAGAATGTAATAACACTATCACGCTTAAAAAAACCGACATAATCATTCAATGAAAAAAATATAGATAACATTGCCATAAAAATAACTAATAAAATTCCTAAATATAATTTTGTTTTATTTGTATTATCCACGACTTAATCTACCCCACATATTAAAAAGTTGATCCGGATGGTATGGTGTCGGGTTTACCTTTCTATTCTTTATGTTTTTAATTATAGTTTCACTGATTTTAAAGTGATCATCTAACCAATATAAAGCAAGAGAAGTTAAAAAACCAATAGTAAAAATGCCAAGAGTTACAAGCATAAGACTCCCCCCTATAGCTAAGAGTGGAGAAACCAGTAGAGTATTAGCCGCCGTAGCAATACCTATTGAGATAGCTAATTTTGCGGCATCCATTGTTAAGTTAACAAACAAATCAACCAATCCATATTCATCTTTAAATATTAACTCAACCAGTCTATATGCGGCTGAGAATACTATACCGAATCTAGCACCTTGGGCAATTCCAGTTTCAATACCTAGTGTACCTACCCCAAAAGACACGATACGGGGATTATTAGCAAGATATCTTGTGGCGTTTAAATAGTTTCTTACACCAGGGTAACCTGACAACTTTATATATCTTCTTCCATCCTTACCAAAATACTCTGTTGCTTCCACACCAAAACTTCTTAAATCATTTACTATTCTTGCCACCCCAAAAGAATCATAGATATTACCAGCAAAAGATGAAACTGGATCAGTATATGAATAGATAGTTTTAACATTATTCTTCCATGAGTTATAGAAATTATGATCTAGTGTTTTCATATATTCTATAGCTTCATCTTCTGTCAATAAAGCGATAACTTCCTGATTTAGTTTAAATTTATTTTCCAATTCCAATAGCATACGGTTATATTTTTGATCTTCTATTTGTTTCTTAAAGTTAAGATGGTCCTCATATCTGTAATCATCTTCAACAAATGTTTTTAACCGTGGATCATATTTCATCTTGTAACTCCACATATATTTATAGTTAATTGATATTTCATATCTTATCGGACTTGACTATTTTTTCTTTAGTTTTTCTGAACTTTTGTGAACTGGCTCAAATTTCCCTGTTGAGGACTGACACTCTGTTTTAATCTGTTCGATAAGATGATAAATGGCTGCAATTAGACAACCTTGAGCCGATGCTAGAGACAAAACTATTCTTTCGCTCTACCCGTGGTTTATCACTGATTGATGATGCTGGCAGAACTATTTACGCGATATTCTAAAATTCAGGTTGAACTTGATCAAACAGAATATTTGACTGATCCCGTTAGGGATCGTTTAACTTCAATAATGATAGCAGGATTTTTCGCAGTGATGACTTTGAAACATTGAGAATGGCCGCGGTTAATGGATTTGGGGTAGGGCTTTTGCCTAATTGGGTGGTATCGACAGATATTCATTCTGGAAAACTTATGCCTTTATTCAATGATCCAGATGGACGCAAAGAAGATATTTATTTACTGCGGGCACTTGCTTACCCGCCAGTAAAATTAATAGTATTTATATCGTTATTGCAGGAGTGGCTTGCTAAGGTTGTTTAGTTATTATTTTTAAATATATCTACGATATGTATTAATGAGTTTGTGTAATGTCCATTAATCTAATTTACTCACCATATATACCCGTCATCTTTCAAGTTGCTTCTTTGTTGGCTGCACTCACTCACCCCGGTTACATAGTTATCTATGCTCCCGGGGATTCGCTCCCTTGCCGCCGCGATGCATCTTGAAATCCATAGGGTATAGTCTTATTGGGTGTTTTTTTCTGCTTTTTGCTAATGTTGATTTTTGTTGGATTATATACATTTGCGATATTTTAATATTTGTTTTCATATAAATTATAGTGTCGATTTTATTTGTTGAAATAATCATATCTATGTAATTTTGTGGTTAATTCAACAAATTAAAAAGTAATAATTGAGAGTTATAAGATGTAGTTAAAGTTTATATTTAACTATTCTCTATGTATTCGATTCATTTATTATTATTGAGTTGTCAGGGAAATATATTTATTCTCCTGTATTGTTTTTGATTTATATAAATATAATTCTTAATAAATATAGAGGTTTATTATGACTAAAGTTTTTTCATTTAATAAAAATCACCGAGATTTATCAGCAGGGCATCAATCATTGCTTAAAGAGGTTAATGGTTTGAATGGTGTTCCTAAATCTTTAATGCCGGGTTTCCCTGATTTAGATGATCAATTTAATCAGATGGGAATTACACATATCCGGCTTCATGATGGTTTTGGTATTGGCGATATGGATAATTATGTCCATGCGGATCGAGTCAATGATAACAATCAAATTATGGTTAATGTTCCAGAAGAAAATAAACCTGCGGCTAAAAAACTGTTCGCTGATATTTCAAATATCAGAACCATATTTCCCTATGCTGCTGTCGGTATGCGTAACAATGATATTAGTCTTGCATTAAAAGAGGCTAATTATAAAATGACTGATGCTTATCTGCGTGACATTATGAATAATAAGGCTGAACTGAACCCAGATAATATTCAGCGACAGATAATGTTTCGTATTGGGCGTTCCGTTGATGGTGGATATGAAATACCAGAGGATTTTGATATTTATGCAATATTAGTTAGCACGTTGGTAAATCGCTATGCTTTAAATTATGCCAGAATCGGTTTGCCAAGAAAAATAACCTACTGGCAGATTTGGAATGAGCCTGATTTAAATTTTTTCTGGAATAATGATGATCCTAAAAAGTATTATGAATTATATGCAAAAATTGCAAGAATAATTAAAGCTGTTGATCCTTCGGTTAAAGTAGGTGGCGCCGGTATTGCATTTGTTTATAAATCAAAAGAAGATTATTTTGAAGGGTTTTTACGATATTGTAGAGATAATCATGTACCGTTAGATTTCTTTGCCTGGCATGGATATGTTGAAACTGGAGATCCACAAAACATTATTGATGTGGGGAATGCAGTCCAAAAGGGGCTGAATACTTATGGTTTTACCGATGCAGAGAGTTTTTGTACTGAATGGAATTCCTGCCCAATTGCGACAAAAAATACATATACAAAAATACAGAGCATTAAAAATGCGGCATATATTGCTTCCACATTTATTTATATGCAATATATAAAAGCCGACAGAGCTTATTATTATCGGGGAGATGGCTCCTCTTTTGGTTTGTTTAATAATCAGCCTAATCCTAAAAAACCAAGTGTTAAAAATTTTTGTACCTATTCGGCTCAATCCTTTTACCTGTTTGCTAGAATGTTCGAAACACCTTATATTTTAAGTGGTAATAGGGATTTCTCAACAGGATTAACGGTTTTGGCAACTGAGAATACTGAAGGCAATAAGATTAATATCCTGGCCGCAAATTATAAAGTTGATAAGGGTTTTGCTGATGGTAATGTCGTTCCTGATTATTTATATCAACAATACTATCTGGATACTGGCAGATTATTGGATCAATTAACGGATAATTGGAGTAAGGATAAATGGTTTGGTGGTATTGATCCGACAACAATCCATGTTGATAATGCGGTCGTGCAACATGAGCCTGTTAAGCCATTTCCGAGTAATCTGTTGAAAGTTAAAAGTCGTGATTATACTGATAGCGACCACGGAGTTACCGTAGTCATTAACCATATTAATTATAGAAAGTTTAACGTTAAAGCCTATCGTATTCAAGAAGGTGGATCGCTGGAACAAATGACACCACCAGAAGTCACTAGCCAAATTGATGTGTCTATCGCTGATAATAAATTAATATTAGTAGATAAAGGAGCAAGTCCTTCAACGGTAACATTGTATTCATTAGAGCTAAGTAATAATTAATTTTATATGAGATGAAAATTCATGGTGAGTTAATTTATTGTTGTTTCAAATTTAATCCTTTTTCTGTCAGACGGTAGCGCTGCAATGGACTGCTAGGTTTTTCTGGATGGCTCATTTCAATTAATCCGGCTTTTAGTGCGGGTTGTAAATAGCGTTGACGGAATGAGCTACGGTCTTTTAATCCAAGTGCTAATTGAAGTTGTTCACGGTGCATTTCTCCTTTCAATACCATGATTAATTGTTTAACTTGATGGGTAGCTTGATGGGTAGCTTGATGGGTAGCTTGATGGGTAGATGTCAGAATTGCATCACGGATCATGTGCAGCATAAACTCAATGAATGGCGCACAATCAACAAGTTGGCTACTGAGATTAATTGCCTGATAGTAATGAGTTTGATGTTCATAAACCAGGCTTTCAACGGGAATAAATTCAAACAATGGGTTCCAGTGGTTTAAAATTAATGTCTGCCATAATCTGCCCATTCTGCCATTTCCATCCGCAAACGGGTGAATGAATTCAAATTCATAATGGAAAATACAACTGGTAATAAGTGGATGAATATCAGTAGAGTCTAACCAGTGAAAAAGGTCGCCCATAAGTTTTGGAACCCGGTTTGCCTGTGGAGCCATATGAATGACTTTTTCGTCAACCATAACACCAACGCCACTGTGTCGGTAATTGCCAGCATTATCTAGTAATCCCTTCATCAGAATATAGTGGGCTTCCAGTAAGTTTTGCTCTGATGTGAAATGCCAATGATTGAGCTTTTCATAAACTAAGATAGCATTTCGTGCTTCTTGTATTTCACTGATGGGGGCAATGACTCGTTTTCCTTCAATGATGGCTGTGATTTGGGTTTCATCAAGTAAGTTACCTTCAATTGCCAGTGAACCGTGAATAGTTCGTATCCGATTGATACGTCTCAATCGCAAGGCTTTTATTTGTTCCTGTTCTGTACTTAACCGCCCGATATTCTCACTGATTTCAGCAACTAATTGGATCATTTTAGCTGTAATTGAGAAAGGAGGTTGATAGCCTTTTCTAGCTGAATTCATTGAATACCTTGATTGGATTGAGCGGGTTACCGTAAATAGTTTTAACGTTATTATTGGTTCTTAAACAGACAGATATTATCGCCAGTAAGGGAGAACGAGCAATAGACTGGCGATTATTGTGTGAGTTGTCTGGTTATTTTTCTGCTTCGCCACCTAATGCTTCAATGGTACTTTTAATCAGTGCACTTAATTCACCGGTCATTAAAATAAAATCAGCATCAAATCGTTGGGCAAAATCTTCTCGGTCAATATCATCATTTTGTTCTCTCAACGTATCACTGAATTTTATGCGTTTAAAAGCACCATCATCTGACAACATAAACTGAATACGTTCTTCCCAATCAAGAGCCAATTTAGTGACACATTTACCGGCTTCTATGTGCGTGGCGATTTCGTCGGAAACCAAATCCTGTTTTTTACAGCGGATTACGCCACCTTCTTCCAGAATGGTTTTTAATTCGGCTTCGTCCATTAAAGCAAAGCCCGTAGGTAAATCTCCGGAACGTACCCATTCTGTCAGTGTTAATTCTATCGGGTCTTTAAATGTCAGGGGAACGACTGGTAAAGAACCAATACTTTTTCTCAGTAATGCCAGATTATCTTCAGCCCGTTTGGCACTAGCAGCATCAATAATAATCAGATTATTGGCGATATCGATCCAAATATAAGTTTGACTGAATCGGCTAAATGCTCGTGGTAACAGAGTATGCAATATTTCATCTTTCAGAGAATCTTTCTCTGTTTTTTTAAGCTTGCGATGTTGCTCTCCTTCCAGTTTTTCAATTTTTGCCTGTAGTGCCTGTTTGATAACCGGTGAAGGCAGCATCTTTTCTTCTTTGCGGGCACAAATCAGGATTTGATTATTCGCAACATGAGTGAAAGCGTCACTGTTCGACCCCATTGGCGGCACCCAGCCTGTTTTCGCCATATCCTGACTACCGCATGGGGTGAATGCTAACGGACTCAATTGTTTTTCCAGCTCATCCGCAGAAAGTGAAATTTCCCGGTTTAAACGGTAAATCATTAAATTTTTGAACCACAACATGAAGTTACCCCATATTTTTGCTCATTTAATCGGTGAGCATCTCAAACATAAGGCAGCATGATAGCGAATCGCAGAGTTAAGCCCTAGTATCTTGTGTCAATTTATCCTGAATGAAAGTCTGCTTTGGTTTGGGTATACGGGTGACTCTCTGTGTGATGAAAATGCGAATACCTTTAATTATAAAAAACAAGCTTACCTTGTTGGTTTAGATAAACGTTTTTCAGTTTCTCAGTACAATAGCCTGCGTTTGTTCGTTGTAACGGAATATGATGATGCGCGCAGTGACAATCCAGCTTATAAGGTAAAAACGGACTATTTTGGCAACAGAAGCGTGTCTGTACTTCTAAGTTGAAAGTTGTAAGGAAAGTCATCAAGGCTTTCCTGCATTAATCTAAAAAGAGGTGTGAAATGGTTAAGAATGTGTCGAAAGTCTCAACATTAGCCTTATTGGTCGCATTCAATGTCAATGCTGCAACAGTTGATTTGCGGGTAATGGAAACATCTGATGTTCATAGTAATTTGATTGATTTCGATTACTTTAAAGATAAACTCACTGAACAATTTGGTTTGATACGTACAGCGAACTTAATTAAAGCAGCCAAAGCAGAAGCCACCAACACCATTCTGGTCGATAACGGTGACCTGATTCAAGGCAGTCCACTAGCGGATTACATGGCAGCCAAGGGCCTTAAAAAAGGAGAATCTCATCCGGCGCATCAGTTAATGAATACGATGGGTTATACCGTGGGTAACTTTGGTAACCATGAGTTTAATTTTGGCTTAGATTATTTGAAGAAGGTTATTGCTGGGTCGAAATTCCCGTATATCAATGCCAATATCTTGGATGCTAAAACCGGTAAGAACTATTTCACTCCTTATATTATCGTTGATACATCTGTTAAAGATCGGGATGGTAAAACTCACACCATTAAGATCGGTTATATCGGCTTTGTACCGCCACAGATTTCTATTTGGGATAAGGCCAATCTGGACGGAAAAGTCGTGGTTAACGATATTACTGAAACCGCGAAAAAATTTGTTCCTCAAATGAAAAAAGAGGGCGCAGATTTGATTGTCGCGATTCCTCACTCTGGTTTTTCCAAAGATCCATATAAAGCAATGGCTGAAAACTCGGTTTATTACTTGAGTGAAGTCACTGGCATTGATGCGATTATGTTTGGTCACGCGCATGGTGTGTTTCCAAGTAAGGAATTTGCGGGTATTCAAGGCGTTGATGTTGCCAGCGGCACAATTAACGGTATTCCGGCAGTTATGCCAGGTCAGTGGGGAGATCATTTGGGCGTTGTTGATCTGGTTATCAACAATGATGGCGGGTCATGGAAGGTGACGGAAGCAAAAGCTGAAGCACGTCCGATTTATGACAAAATAAATAAAAAGGCATTGGTTGAACGCGATAGTGAATTAGTCAAAATTATCGATGAAGCCCATCGGGGAACTCAGAATTTTGTTGGCCAATTTATTGGTAAAGCCTCTGCCAATATGTACAGCTATTTGGCTTTGATCCAAAGCGATCCAACAGTGCAGATCGTGAATGATGCGCAGGCAGATTACACACGGCGTTTCATTCAGGGTGATCCTGATTTAGCCGATATTCCTGTTTTGGCCGCAGCGGCTCCATTCAAGGTCGGTGGTCGTAAGAATGCGCCAGCAGACTTTGTTGAAGTTGAAAAAGGCGATCTGACGTTCCGTAACGCAGCGGATCTGTATCTGTACCCAAACACATTGGCTGTTGTGAAGGCAACCGGGGCAGATGTGACTGAATGGTTGGAATGTTCTGCCGGCATGTATAACCAAATCGATCCAAATTCTACTCAACCCCAGTATTTGTTGAATTGGAGCGGTTTCCGTACTTATAACTTCGATACGATTAGTGGTGTGAATTATAAAATTGACATAACTCAGCCAGCTAAATATGACGTGGATTGTCAGGTCATCAATCAAGGGGCTAACCGTATCAAGGATGTGACTTATCAAGGTAAACCAATCGATCCTAACGCTAATTTCCTGATTGCTACCAATAATTACCGTGCATATGGCGGTAAATTTGCTGGTACAGGTGAAAATAATATTGCATTTGCATCACCAGATGAGAATCGCACTATCCTGGCTTCTTACATTGTCAAAGTGTCTAAAGAAAAAGGGATAGTAGAGACCAAAGTGGATAATAATTGGTCCATTATGCCGATTAAAACTGACAAGAAACTGGATATCCGTTTCGAAACATCTCCCGGAGAGAAAGCAGCGAAATTCATCAAAGAGTTTTCCCAATACCCAGTGAAATATCTGGAAAATGATGATGTTGGTTTTGCAGTGTATCAAATTGATCTAACTGAAAAAAAATAATTTTAATAACCACCTGCCCTCTGTTTGGGCTGGTTTTTGCTTTTTTACCCACAGCAGGGAAATGATTTCCCGTAAGGAATATGATGCGTTTCTTTAACTTATTGTCGGTAGTATTCGTTTTGTTGATTGCTGGTTGTGCGAAACAACCAGAAGTGATTGAACCTTTCGAATCACAACTGGAGGAAGAGGTTTCTTGTTTACTGCCAGCTAACACGCCAGCAAATTATGATCACATTGCGAAAAATGACCGTTATGGTCAGAACGCAATAGCAGTGACAGATTACTTCAAACTAGCGATTAACTATTCTCCGGCGTTCTGTGACAACAAAAAGAATGAGATCAAGCGCCTGCGAAATAGTAACAAGATTGCCAAGTGGCAGCGTGAATATGAAAAATTTGAACTGCAATGTTTCTCAGAAAATAAATTTGCCTGGATACTTCATGGCTTGTGGGCGCAGTCGTGTGATGGCAAAACTATGGATCAGTGCCGTGATTGGTCTGATGTTCGCAAACATCCACGTCTGTGCAAGGGGGATTTGCCACAATTGGATTATCAGGTGATTAAACCTTATCTGTGCACTTCTCCAGGTGCAGATTTGCTGCAAGGCGAATGGGAAAAACATGGAGTCTGCGCGTTCGAAACGCCAAATCAATTTTTCAGTAAACAGCAGGAATTGTTTAATAGGTTGGTATTGCCAAATAGTCGTCTATCTAACGAACAGTTAATTAAGTTTCTCCAGGAAAATAATCCGTCATTGAAGGGTAAAACTATTCAGATCAATCGCGATGAATTTTACATTTGCTATAACAAAGAATTCACAGTGATTGATTGCCCAAAGCGTGAGCTTAAGACCAAGGAGTAACATTATGAGTTATAAATACAAATTGCTTGCTATTGCAGTTGGTAGTGTTCTATTGGCAGGGTGTGTCACTAAATCTGGTCACGATGAAGTTGGTGTGGTTGATGTTCGTGTTCTGGCTATTAATGACTTCCATGGTGCGTTGAAGGCGCGGGGTCCAAACGAGCCGGGTGGCATTGAACATATGTCCACGTTGATTAAAGAGCTGAAGAAAGAAAAAGCTAACAATATCATGGTTGGTGCTGGCGATATGATTGGCGGAAGCCCATTATTATCTTCTTTATTCCATGATGAACCAACGATTGAAACGCTGTCTCAGGTCGGTTTGGAAGCGACAGCTGTTGGTAATCATGAATTTGATAAGGGTAAAGATGAGCTGTTGCGTAAACAGCATGGAGGCTGCCATCCGGTAACGGGTTGTCAGGGACCAAACCCATTTACTGGGGCGAAATTCCAGTATCTGGCAGCAAATGTAACAGTTAATGAAACAGGTAAAACTTTGTTTCCTGAATATGCTATTAAAGAGTTTGAAGGTATTCCAGTTGCCTTTATTGGTCTGACTCTGGAAGGTACGCCAGAAATCGTGACACCAAAAGGAACTGAAGGACTAAGTTTTGCTAATGAAGTTAAGACCATTAACGCATTAGTACCTGAGTTACAGAAAAAAGGTGTTAAAGCAATCGGGGTGCTAATTCATGAAGGTGCTGCACAGAAACATGATGGCGGCAATATTGATGTGAACGCTTGTAATGATATAACCGGTAAGGTGTTGGACATTGTTGACCAACTGGACAAGGAAGTTGACTTTATCATTACTGGCCATACGCATCAGGCATATAACTGTGTGATTAACGGTAAGCCAGTCACTTCTGCACAGGCTAACGGTTCGTTAATAACTACTCTGGATTTGAAGCTGGATAAAACGACTAAAGATGTTGTTGATTTTGAAACGAAAAACGTTTGGGTCGATAACCTTAAATATGAAAAAGATCCAGAAGTGACTAATGTACTGAATGCATATGAAAAAATAGCTACGCCATTGGAAAACCGGGTGATTGGTAAGTTGGAGTGCAATCTGGATAGGCAAACCAATAGTTCTGATGAGTCTTCTCTGGGTAAAGTAATTGCAGATGCGCATTTATATACCGCGACACCAAAAGAGAGCGGCGGTGCCCAAATTGCATTTATGAATAGCGGCGGTATTCGTGCTGACATGACTGCCGGTGAGGTAACTTACAATGCTATCTACACTGTTCAGCCGTTCTCCAATGTGTTGTTGACCCAAACTCTGACGGGTGAGCAAATTAAACACTTGCTGGAACAACAATGGGATCGTTCAAGTCCGCAGGTTTTGGCAGTTTCTAACGGCTTCCAATATCAATGGGATAGCGCTAAACCCGCTGGCGATCGTGTTATTGTCAGCTCCATGAAAATCAACGGTAAACCCGTTGAATTAAGTGGAAAATACCGTGTGGTAGCTAACGAATATCTGGCAATGGGGGGAAGTAGCTTCTCTGTATTCAAAGAGGGGACAGATCCTGTATATAGCGTGCTGGATGTTGATGCGGTGGTGAAATATTTCGCTGAGAAATCACCCGTTGCTTATCCTACACAAGTTCGCATCGTTGATGTCAGTAAAAAATAATCAACAACCTATTTTATCAGGCTATTTTGTTAATGATGCCTGCTGAGATAGTCCTTGAATGAAAACGATAATATAGGAGTAATGTATTGAGCAAACAGGATTTCATAGCTCCTCTGCTTGCTCACTTAAGTACTTTGCTCTTTTTTTACTCACTGTCTGGTATAACGAAATTCAGGTGCGAGTTTACTTATCCCAAGTCCGTTAATTTTTTTCACCTTGATCTGTACAGGAATACGTTCTTTCATGGCTTCGACGTGGCTTATGACGCCGATCGTTTTCCCGGAAGCATTCAGATTATCCAAAGCATCAAGAGCAATATCCAGGGTTTCTGGATCAAGTGTGCCAAAGCCTTCATCCAGAAATAGTGAATCAATACAGGTTTTATTGCTGACCAAATCAGATAAAGCTAAAGCTAGCGCGAGGCTGACCAGAAAACTTTCGCCACCGGAAAGTGTTTTGGTATCACGGATGGCATCGGCTTGCCAGGTATCAACGACTTGCAGTTCAAGTCCGTCACTATTTTTGCGTTGCAAATAGTAGCGTCCGTGGAGTTTGTTCAGTCGTTGATTGGCAAGATGAACCAGATGATCCAGCGTCAGACCTTGGGCAAAACGGCGGAATTTAGCGCCATCTGCTGAGCCAATCAGGTTATTAAGGTAGCTCCAGTCATCATAATTTTGTCGGCAATGGTTGATTTCTTCTAACAAGGATTTTTGCTGTTGACGGCGTGCTGCATCATTACTAAGTAGGTTTCTCAATTCCCCTTGTTGCAGTGTGTTTCTTTTCAATTCTTCAGTGATATTTTCCAACTGTTCAATGAGTTGTGGTTTTGTATATTGATCAAGCAACTTGGGGCGATTTTTCAGGTGTTGTTGTAGGGCTTCTGCTGCTTTCTGACACAAGGTTTTGGCCTGCACTTGTTGTTGTTCAAGCTGTTCTTTGCGTTGTTGCAATTCCTTACGTTGTTCTTGTGATAACAGCGCTGCTTCAAAGGTAATTTGATCTGCAAAGATGCTTTCGGTTAATGCAGAAGTGAAATTTTGTTCTGCCAGCTGTCTTTGGTGATCAGCTTGGTTACAGTTTTTTTCTGTCTCATAAATTGCACCGGTAAGTTGGTTAATGTGAGATTGTGCTTGTTGAAAATGTGACAATGCCTGCTTGTATTCTTCTTCTAGTTTCTGAGAATGTTGCTGTAGTGCCTGAGTTATTTTCGCAACGGATTGCTCACCAAATAGCTTTTGGCGCTGTTGTTGTGTTTTTTCGAGTCGCTGTTTTTGTTGCTGCTCTTTTTGATGAAGTACGTTTAAATGGGATGCGTATTCTTCTTTCTGTTTATTCAACGATTCAATCTGATTTTGAATGACAGCTTGTTCTTTTTGGAGCTGTTGCCAGTTTTCCCGGCAGTTTTGATATATCTGCCACTCATTTCTACGTTGTTGTAGCCAGTTTTCAGCATCATTCAGAATTGGCAGTGATAAATCATATTCTTGTAATTCCGAACTCATTTTTTCAATAACATCACTTAGCTTGTGCCGCTGGTGTTGTATCTCTGGTTGTAGTTCAGATAGATATTTTTTCAAGGCATTATGTTGTTGTTTATCCAGTTTAATTCTTTGCTCAATTTCTTTAATGTGTTCTTTATGCACTGTCAGTGTTTTTTCTGTTTTTTGATACTCTTTTTCTGCCAGTTCAAATTCGGTTAATTGAGTCTGGTAGAGCTGATAAGCCGACCTGTTCTGTTGCACAAATGCTTCAAGTGCTGGTTTATCTAACGGAGAAATTTCAGTTTGTAATATTTCACAAGTTTGTTGCCATTGTTGAGTCAATGAATTCAGTTGTAGTTCAGCATCTGCAATTTCTTGCAAAATATGATTGTATTGTTGTTGTTGGAATTCTTTTTTATTGACCAACGATATTTTGGTCGTTTGCAGTTCTTCAGATTGCTGACGTAAATCTTTTAGCCGTTGTTCTGATTTTGGCAATTCAATATTTTGATAAGCTTGAATAGCTGGATGATGTTCAGAGCCGCAAAGAGGGCAAGGGTCGCCTTCCTTAAGTTGTGCTCGTTCTTTTTCCAGACTGACAATCTTTTGTTCTAAATGAATACGTTGAGAAAGATCTTCCAGATGTTGCTGTTTTTCTGAAAGTTGTTTATCAGCAACTTCCATTTGAATAGGTAGTTCTTTTAATAATTTTTCTGGTTGTTGTAAGCGAATATTGTTACTGGCAATAGTTGTTTGTAATTGCAGGATCTGAGGGGACAATACCTCCAATTTATGTTGTAGAGTCAGTTGCTGCTGATATTCAATTAATTGTTTTTTTAATTTTTCCTGTGAATATTGCTTTTGCAGATTAAAGAATTGCTGCTCTGCTTGTTCAAATGCCAGTTTCAGTGGTTGGCTATTTTCAATCTGTTGTTTTAAATCTTTTTGTTGCTTATTCAGGTTATCGGTGAATTGTGTGATCTCGGTGGTGAGTTTTCCTGCTTTTTGGGTCTGATGATTAATCTGTTGTTGCTGTTCTTGCCACCAGGAGAATTGGTGTTGCCAAAAAGTAATTTTTTCACCGAAATATTGATGATGAGGTTGCTGCTCAAAATAATTTTCCAGTTGTTTTCTTTGGCTGGTTAATGACAGGGAATGTTGGTTTGCCACGTTGTATTGCTGATTAGTATTTTCAAACTCTGTTTTCTGTTCGTTAATGTGTTGTTGAGTAAGGTTCAGATCTCTACTCTGAATATCAATTTGATGATCCAATGGAATCACTTGCTCTGATATCAGTTCTTCTTGTTGTTGCCGATGTTGTTGATGTGCTTCTCTGGCAGAGTCTGCGTTAGTCACTTTTTGCTGTATCGGTGTGAGAGTTTGCTGCCGTTGATGAAGTTGCTGACGCATATCTTCCAACTGTTTACTGATTCTCTGGTGTTCAGATTGAGTTCGGTTTTTGTTATCCAATAATGGACGAAGTGTTTCTGCTGGTTCACTGTTTGCCAGTTTTTGGAGCTGCGGTTCTGCATGGGTAAGTGCTTTTTCTGCTTGTTGTAAAGCCGCATTATTTTCAGTCACAAATTTCTGGAACTCTTCTTCACGAGTTAACCATTGCTCTGAATGTTGCAGTGTTTTTATCTGCTGATTCAGTTGTGATTCAGAATGTATGAGTTGTTGCTGTTGTTCCAGATATTGTTGATGTTGTTCTTCTGTTAGTAAATCAATGGCAGATGCTTTGGCTTGCAAAATCCCCAGATCTGATTGTGCTTCTTTGTATTGCTGGTAAATTTGCTGAGATAAAATACTGTAAATTTCAGTACCGGTTAATTCTTCCAATAAATCAGCCCGTTCATTCGCTTTAGCATTGAGGAACGCGGCAAAGTCGCCTTGGGATAACAACATGGATTTGGTGAAACGGCCATAATCCAATCCGGTAATTTCAGTGACTTTCTCTTCCTTATCCTGAATTTTATCAGCTAGGATTTTGCCGTCCTCTTTGCATGCGAGTTCGACTTTGGGCGTTTGCAGGTTACCGTCGGGTTGATTACGCGCTCGCCGTTGGCTCCAGAAAGCGCGATAGGCGACACCTTTCACTTCAAATTCAACCTCAGCCAATGATTCTGCTGTGTGGTGGGTCATCAGTTCATTTTGTGAAGTAGAAATTGTCGTCAGGCGTGGTGTTTTGTGGTAAAGCGCAAGGCAGATAGCATCCAGTAAGGTGGTTTTACCTGCCCCGGTAGGGCCGGTTATTGCGAACAGACCATTACTGGCAAACGGTTCTGCTGTGAAATTAATTTTCCATTCACCTTGTAATGAATTAATGTTTTTTAGCCGTAGACTCAGTATCTTCATGTCTGTTCCTCCTTATTTTTATTCTGATATACCCGTTATCTTTCAAGTTGCCTCTTTGTTGGCTGCTTTCACTTACCCCAGTCACATAGTTATCTATACTCTTGGGGATTCGTTCCCTTGCCGTCGCGAGGCATATAGATATCATTCAGGGTTTGTTCGAAAAGAGTGGTCAGACGTTTTTTATGTTCTTCATCGTTAAGTTCTGTTTGCTCAAGCCTCCGGGCAAAAACTTCGTTAACGCTGAGTTCTGTTAGGGTTTCTCTGTTCTCTTTCGTCAACATATTTTGTCGTTGTGTTTTGGCACGTCGTAGCAGAATGACTTCTACCGGAAGTTCTGCAACCATTAATTGAACTCTTTTCTGGATATCATGGAGGTAATCTTGTGTTGCAACTTCGATATCCAACCAAACAGGTTGCTCACCTTTATAATCATTAAGAGTCTGTAACTGTTGCTCAATTTGTTGCAGGTTGCCTCTGATAAGTTGTATAGGCTGATATTGAGGAACGGGTAAAAGTTTAATGGATTCTAGCTTGCCTTGAGCAAATTCCACTAAGCAGACACTTTTTTCCTGCCCCACTTCATCAAAACTGAGTGGAATGGGGGAGCCGCTATAGCGAATATGTTCAGATTTAGCGACAATTTGTGGCCGGTGAATATGCCCAAGTGCAATATAGTCTACTGGCGGGAAAGCTTGCGCAGGGAAGGCATCAAGTGTACCAATATAAATATCCCGGACTGAATCTGTGACAGAGGCGCCAACGGTGGTCAGATGTCCAGTTGCGATGATAGGTAAGGGTAAACTCAGTTGATCACGTAATTCACAAGCTTGCTGATAGAGTCGATTGTAGTGTTCTGCAATGGCTTCCTGTAATGCCAGTTGTTTTTGTTCGCCTGACTGGCCCGCCTGGCTGGTCATAATATCCCTTGGTCGCAGAAAAGGGATTGCACAGAGGATTGCCCCGGTATTGCCTTCCTGAGTGTTTAGTATTTTTATCTGTTTTTGTGGATCTTCTTCAGCATTGGCGATGACGGTGGTATTCAGGCAGGAAAGTAGTTCCTTGGATTCATTCAACGTTGCTACTGAATCATGATTACCTCCAAGGATAATTAACTGACAGCCAGTAGGTTGCAGTTCAACAACAAAGCGATTGTACAATTCACGGGCGTAGCTGGGAGGTGAGCCGGTATCAAACACATCTCCGGCAACAATCAATGCATCGACCTGGTAATTTTTAATCTGTTCAATCAACCAATGCAGAAAATGTTTATGTTCAGCGGCTCGGCTTTTTGTAAAAAAATATTGGCCAAGATGCCAGTCAGAGGTGTGAATAATGCGCATAATTCCCCGCAATTCGTTAAGGTGAAAGATGATTATAACGACTGTAATCTGGATATCATTCTTAAATCTGATTTCGTGAATATATCTCCGAGCCGCTTCTCATTTCATTATGAAAATGACAATTGTTAAATTAATTATTGCGAAACAGATTGCAGGCGGGGGATAACGGAGGCAGGATTTCATAAATTTGTCATAAAACTGACGCATAATACTTTTTAAAATTAAGTAGCGCTTATCTCAATAGATTAACAGGATTGCCCATGACAAGACGTATTCTGGTAGTTGAAGATGAAACTCCAATCCGTGAGATGGTTTGTTTTGTATTGGAAAAAAATGGGTATCAGCCGGTAGAAGCGGAGGATTACGATTCAGCGTTGGCATGTTTATCTGAACCCTATCCTGATTTGGTGTTGCTGGATTGGATGATCCCGGGTGGTTCTGGTTTGCAGATAATAAAGCAAATGAAACGAGATAATAATGTTCGAGATATTCCAGTGATGATGTTGACGGCCCGTGGTGAAGAGGAAGATCGGGTTCGTGGTCTGGATGTCGGGGCAGACGATTATATAACCAAGCCTTTCTCCCCTAAAGAGTTGGTTGCCAGAGTTAAAGCGGTATTGCGGCGTATTTCACCCATGATGATGGAAGATATCATTGAAATGGATGGCCTGATTTTGGATGCAACTTCTCATCGGGTGACTAGCCAGGATCAAGTGCTGGAGATGGGGCCGACTGAATTTAAATTACTGCACTTCTTTATGACTCATCCTGAACGGGTCTACAGCCGTGAACAGTTGCTCAATTATGTTTGGGGAGCAAATGTTTATGTCGAAGACAGAACTGTCGATGTGCATATTCGTCGTTTACGTAAAGTATTAGAAATCGGTGGTCATGATAAAATGGTACAGACTGTTCGTGGTACTGGTTATCGTTTTTCTACCCGTTACTAAGTCCGCGCACCGGAGGATCTGATGTGTTAGAACGTTTATCTTGGAAGAAACTGCTTTCAGAACTGTTTCTTTTCTGTTTACCTGCCTTAATTTTATCGATGTTTATTGGGCACTTAGCTTGGTGTTTGTTTGTTTCGGTATTTTTGGTGCTGATATGGCATGGCTATAACTTACTGAAACTTTCGGATTGGTTATGGTTGGATCGCAGTATGTTACCACCTTCGGGAAGAGGGGGATGGGAGCCCATTTTTTATGGTATTTACCAGATGCAGCAACGAAATCGGAAGCGACGTCGTGAACTGGCTCTTTTGATCAAACGTTTTCGTAGTGGGGCTGAGTCATTGCCAGATGCCATTGTTATGATGACAACTGAGGGTAACATTTTTTGGTGTAACCGCTTAGCACAACATTTACTCGGGTTCCGCTGGCCTGAAGACAATGGGCAGCATATTTTTAATTTACTCCGCTATCCTGATTTTAACCGATATGTTCTTTCCCGGGATTTTTCACGTCCGTTATCGATCGAATTAAATAATGGCTTCACTGTTGAGTTCCGAGTTATGCCTTACTCTAAAGGGCAATTATTAATGCTTGCCAGAGATGTGACACAGAAACGAACATTAGAAAATGCCCGCCGTGATTTTTTTGCAAATGTCAGCCATGAAATGCGTACTCCTCTAACTGTATTGCAGGGTTATTTGGAAGTGATGCAGGATCAGGATGTAAGTGGTTCGCTGAACAAGAAAATGTTGAATACCATGCAGGAGCAAGCCCGGAGGCTGGACAGTTTGGTGAAGCAATTATTGCAGTTGTCTAAAATCGAAGTCGCTCCTCAGATTGATATGAATGAAATAGTTGATGTGCCTTTGATGCTGAAGGTATTGCGTCAGGAAGCGACGGCGCTTGGTAATGGATGTTATAAAATTAATTTCAATATTAGTGAAGAATTGAAAGTTTTTGGTAATGAAGAGCAGCTACGCAGTGCGATGTCGAATCTGGTTTATAATGCTATAAACCATACCCCGGAAGGGACTCAGATTGATGTCAGTTGGAAAAAGAATTCCCATAGCGCTGAGTTTGCAGTGAAAGACAATGGGCAGGGTATCAGTGCTGAACATTTACCTCGTTTAACTGAACGTTTCTATCGGGTAGATAAGGCCCGTTCCAGGCAAACGGGAGGAAGTGGCCTCGGTCTTGCTATTGTTAAACATGCCTTACATCATCACCATTCTCATCTTGAAGTCCTCAGTGAAATAGGGCGAGGAACAACCTTCAGTTTTACTTTACCGATAGGACTGATTGTACCGACTAAAATAACCGGTAAAAGAGATAAGGATGGTTTGATTAAAAGTAATAATTAACCTCCGCAATTAATCATTAGCTTATCAGGTCAAAAAAAACACAAATCATATAGTGTGTATTCAATGATAGCTAACAGCAATCACTGAATTTAAAAAAGAGTGTGGTATATAGTTCTGCATTCTGGTTTATCTATTGCCTTCTAGCACTATAAAAGTTTTACTTGTGGGCAGTTGCTGGCGATTCTGTCTATAATAGTTACTATAATTCTGTATTTAACAGATACCAGTGAATATTATTTTGATAATAAATCGTTAAATTGGGGTTCAATATTGCCAATATGTGCCTAATTATTGGTGGTATTTATACTATTCAAACCATTAAAATGGTAAAAAAACATTAATAATCATTATGACACATCGTTTATCATCTAAGGATATTTGGGCATTAGGGTTTATGACTTTTGCCCTATTTGTGGGAGCCGGAAATATTATTTTTCCGCCTATGGTGGGATTGCAATCGGGTGAATATGTTTGGCTGGCGGCATTAGGCTTTCTAACCACTGCGGTTGGTCTACCAGTCATTACAATCATCGCGTTGGCAAAAGTAGGCGGAGGTATTGAAGAGCTGAGTTCACCAATTGGTAAAGCAGCTGGTTTGTTGCTTGCTACGGTGTGTTATCTGGCTGTTGGTCCTTTATTTGCAACTCCACGTACTGCAACGGTCTCTTTTGAAGTGGGGATTGCTCCTCTTACCGGTTCAGGTGAATTACCGCTTTTTATTTACAGTCTAATCTATTTTACTTTGGTGATTGCTGTCTCGCTTTACCCAGGCCGTTTACTTGATACGGTTGGGCATGTGCTAGCACCAATTAAAATGTTAGCGCTAGGCATACTTGGTGTTGCTGCTTTACTTTGGCCAGCGGGTAGTTCAATTCCTGCAATTGATGTTTATCAGCAAATCCCATTCTCTAGTGGTTTTGTTAATGGTTATCTGACGATGGATACCTTGGGGGCTATGGTATTTGGTATTGTCATTGTTAATGCCGCGCGTTCAAGAGGTGTTGCTTCATCTTCATTATTGACTCGTTATGCGATGTGGGCAGGATTGATTGCCGGGATTGGTCTGGTGCTGGTTTATCTGTCTCTGTTTAAACTGGGTTCGGGTATTGGTGCATTAGTTCCTCATGCAGAGAACGGCGCTGTAATTTTGCATGCCTATGTTCAGCATACTTTTGGTAGTGTGGGCAGTATTTTCTTGGCTGTACTGATTTTTGTCGCCTGTATGGTGACGGCAGTTGGGTTAACTTGTGCGTGTGCTGAGTTTTTTAGCCGTTATTTGCCCCTGTCTTATCGTTCACTGGTGCTGATCCTTGGAGTGTTCTCCATGCTGGCTTCTAACCTTGGTTTGAGTTATTTGATTAAGGTTTCTATACCAGTACTGACTGCTATTTATCCACCGTGTATCGTTCTGATTGTGCTGAGCTTCACTTTCGGTTGGTGGAATAATTTCACCCGTATTCTCGCCCCAGTTATGTTAATTAGCCTGTTGTTTGGTATTTTAGATGCCATCAAGTCATCTGAAATGCTGGTGCACTTATTACCAGATTGGGCAACGCGTTTACCGTTGGCTGATCAAGGGTTGGCTTGGTTAGCACCATCCCTGTTGATTCTGATTATGTTTGGTATCTATGACCGTGTTCTGGGGCGTTCTGGTACACGCGAGAGTCAGATTCATCAATGATGAGCTGTTTTATCTGACTTTTTGCTATTGTCAGATGTTTAAGGAAAATATGGGATGGGATTTCTGAGAAAAGGATATCCCATCCCGGTATTTTGAAATTTTTTCTCTTACATGGATTGTTTGTTTCCTGAATTATTGGTTATTAGTAACCAATAGCAGCACCTGCCGGACGTCTAACATCATTGGCACCATAGAAGTGTTTTTCACGCACCTGACCCGATACGGCAGCATCGTTACCTGAAGAATTGGTATTTGAAGTAGCAGCTTTCGGTAAACCAACCATAATCACCTCAGCGGCACCCCATGGTGTTTGTTCCACCATCTTATATCCCATTTCTGCCAGTAGATTCAGTGAATCTTTAGAAAGACCACGTTGTTCATAATATACTTCATCTGGTAACCATTGATGATGAATACGTGGGCTATTGACGGCTTCTTGAGGTTGCATACCGTGTTCGATGATATTCAGAGCCGCTTGCAGGGTGATGGAGATAATACGAGAGCCACCTGGGGAACCTAGTACAAGGAATATCTTATTGTCTTTAGTGACAAGTGTCGGACTCATTGATGATAGTGGACGCTTACCGGGGGCAATGGAGTTCGTTGCTCCCTGAACAAGCCCATACAGATTCTTCTCACCAATTTTAGTTGTAAAATCATCCATTTCATCATTCAGGAAGAAACCTGTCCCAGGTGCAATAACAACTGCTCCAAACAGCCCATTAATGGTATAGGTGGTTGAAACTGCATTACCTTCGCTATCTACAATTGAGTAGTGTGTGGTTTCTGGTTTCTCATGTGGTCCAACACCGGGTTGAACGTTTTCTGATCTTGTTGCTTCCCCTGGTCTTATATTTTTACGTAAAGATTCAGCATAGCTCTTACTCAATAAGCGATCGATTGGGTTTTTGACAAATTCTGGATCGCCAAGGTAAGTATTTCTATCCATATAGGCATGACGCATTGCTTCTGTCAGTGTGTGAACATAATCAGCAGAATTGAATCCCATTTCTTTGAGGTTGTAGCCTTCCAGAATATTCAATGTTTCACACATTGTTACCCCTCCTGAACTTGGTGGAGGTGAAGAGATAAATTTGTACCCACGATAGCTACAGGTGATTGGTGCCGTTTCTGAGATTTTATAATTGGCAAAATCGGCTTCGGTGATGATACCGCCTGATTTTTTAGCTGCTTCTGCGACTAATTTAGGAATATCTCCATGATAGAAAGCTTCCGGCCCTTTTTTGGCAATTAACTCCAGTGTATTCGATAAATCGGTTTGTACCAGTTTATCTCCCGGTTGATAAGGGGAACCATCTTTACGCAGGAAAATGCGGGCCGCTTCTGGATCTTTGCGAAAACGTTCGATTGTAGTGTCCAGAATATCGGTGTCTGCTCGTGTCAGTATAAAACCTTCACGTGCTAGCTTAATCGCGGGTGCTATGACTTGTTCACGGCTTAGTTTGCCGTATTTTTTCAGGGCACTGTCCAGTCCCATGACTGTTCCCGGCACACCGACTGCCAGATAGCCATATAAACTGGCACCTTTAATAACATTGCCTGCTTTATCCAGATACATATTTGCGTTTGCTGCATTTGGGGCAGTCTCGCGGAAATTAATAAAAGTATCAGTGCCATCAGCTAAATGAATTGTCATAAAGCCACCGCCGCCGATATTGCCACAGCATGGGTTGACAACGGCTTGGGCATAACCAACAGCAACCGCTGCATCAATCGCATTTCCACCTATTTTGAGAATATCCACACCAACTTGTGAAGCAAGATGTTGAGCTGATACAACCATGCCATTTTTAGCTTCAACGGCAGGTTCAGAAGCTGCATAAAGATGAGAGGAGATAAGTAAGGATATTATAGCCAGTGGTGTTTTCCATGTTTTCAACATGTTGAGAACTCCTGTTATTTTGTGAGGTGATTTTTATAAGTAGAAATATTTACTTTTGTACAAATTTTAATGTTAACCAATTGTAAATTTAATTATAAGAGGTGATAGTTATCCGGAAGGCTGTTTTTTTGTGCGCTAGGTGGCAAAATGAGGAATTTCAGAATAAAAAACCAGTTGGAATAAACCAACTGGTTGAATATTGGTAACGTTTGAGCTTACAGTTTAGCAGCGTTTTGGGACAAGTACTTAGCTACTCCGTCTGGAGAAGCACTCATACCTTCTTTACCTTTTTCCCACTGTGCAGGGCATACATCGCCGTGCTCTTCGTGGAATTGCAGTGCGTCAACCATACGCAGCATTTCGTCAATGTTACGACCCAGTGGCAGATCGTTAACGACTTGGTGACGGACAATGCCATTTTTGTCGATCAGGAAAGAACCACGCAGAGCTACGCCTGCATCTGGATGCTCAATGCCGTAGGATTTTTGAATTTCTCGTTTAGTATCAGCAACCATCGCATATTTAACTTCGCCAATACCGCCTTTCTCGATAGAGGTTTTACGCCAAGCGTTGTGAACGAATTCAGAATCAAAAGAAACACCAACGACTTCAACACCACGTTTTTTAAATTCTTCGTAGCGGTGGTCAAATGCGATCAGTTCAGAAGGACATACGAAAGTAAAGTCCATCGGCCAGAAGAAGATAACGGCAGGCTTACCGTTCAGATGATTTTTTAGGTTGAAATTTTCAACGATTTCGCCATTACCGAGAACAGCTGCTGCTGTAAAGTCGGGGGCTGGACGGGTTACCAGAACCATAATTTACTCCTGTAATTTTGATCGGGGTTTGTGTGAAAATTGGATATAGAATAAGGAATTAGCGTACACCAATAAAGGGAAAAATACTAATTTTTGCAATAGATTTTACCTATCAATACCTTATTTTTATTTTCTTTACCTTAAGAAAATAGGGATATTTTTGCAAAGGTTTAGCTGGATTCACATTGAAAGGTCATCTCATTAGGCTATTTTGTTTGGTATAGGGTAAACCTGAGCAATGTCTAGGTAAAATCGGCTTATTGAGCTGGACAGTAGAAACCCTTATTTTCCGCTTTATTCATCATATAGGGATAAAATTGCCAGAATAGCGCTTCTAAATCAGAGTAATGTTGTTCTATATCCTGAAATGACCCAGATAAAGCCGATAACTTGGGATGTCTTTGAGCCATTCCCTTTAATACATTTGCGATAAACGTAAGATCTGCATAGCGGATCAGCCAGTTTTGTGGCCATAAAAATTCATTCAGCTCCTGAAATTTTTCAGGTGTTTTGTAAAGATGGGGTTCTATCTGATTGCGGGCATGGTGAATAAATGCGGGTAACGTGTAAGTAGGTACCAATTTATTCCAATGCAGGGAAAGGAAGTGATCCCAGATAATATCCAATGTAATCGGCGCAACCCGTCGATATGGCGCACTGAACAAGTGACGGGCTTGAATAACCAATGGATGGGTATCTGTTAATACGTCAACCCGTCGATGCATACGAATACCTGCAACTACACCAGCGTCGTATTGCCCCTCTGGATTACCACGAACAAAATCCGCCATTAAGTTCCCTAGTAAGGAACTTTCAGCCAGCGTAGCTAAATGAAGGTGAGCGAGAAAATTCATCCAGTAATTATAATATAAATCAGCGAAGTTATGTGCTTATTTGTTGCACCCTAAGAATTGTGGCACTAGACTAGTCCGCTTGTTTTTCTGAATGATTAAATATAATGCGTGTCTCCGATTTTACTTTTGAACTTCCTGACGAAATGATTGCTCGTTATCCTCAACCACAACGCAGTGGCTGCCGTCTGCTTTCTCTTGACGGTGAAACAGGGGCGTTAACGCATGGTGTTTTTACGGATGTTCTCAATAAACTGAATACTGGAGATTTGCTGGTTTTCAATAATACCCGGGTAATACCTGCGCGTATTTTTGGCCAAAAGGCCACTGGCGGTAAGCTGGAAGTTCTGGTTGAACGAATTCTGGATGACAAGCGAGTACTTGCACATGTGCGTGCTTCCAAAGCGCCGAAAGAGGGAACTGAGTTGCTGCTGGGGGATAATGAGAGTATTAAAGCAACCATGCTGGCACGCCATGATACCCTGTTCGAAATACGTTTTGATGATGAGCGTGATGTGCTGTCCATTCTGGATAATGTTGGTCATATGCCTTTGCCTCCTTATATTGATCGCCCTGATGAAGAGGCGGATCGCGAGCTATATCAGACGGTATACAGTGAACGCCCTGGTGCAGTAGCGGCGCCAACGGCGGGGCTTCATTTTGATGAGCCGTTATTGGAAGCTCTGCGTGAAAAATGCGTGGAGATGGTTTTTGTTACCTTGCATGTAGGCGCAGGTACTTTCCAACCAGTGCGTGTAGAAACTATCGAAGACCATGTTATGCATGCTGAATATGCTGAGGTACCTGAGAATGTGGTTGATGCTGTTCTGGCATGTAAAGCGCGAGGTAATAAAGTTGTTGCTGTCGGCACAACGTCAGTCCGCTCTTTAGAAAGTGCAGCAAGAGCTTGTCAAGATGGATTAATTGCGCCATTTTTTGATGATACACGGATTTTTATTTATCCGGGTTTTGAATATCAGATTGTTGATGCTCTGATCACTAATTTCCATTTGCCGGAATCGACACTTATTATGTTGGTTTCTGCATTTGCCGGTTATAAAAATACGATGAATGCTTATAAAGAAGCAGTGGCAGAAAAATATCGTTTTTTTAGTTACGGCGATGCCATGTTTATTCGTCGTAATCCATTAGCTTTCGAGGAAAAAATTTCTTAATTCATTGTCATAATGTATGTAATCAGTGGGAGTGTGTTGTTGGGGATTTCTGAGAAGGATATGTCTGAATATTTTTTTGTCGGGATTGCTGTTTGTCCGTAAATACCCACTCTGCTCTGGTTTCAAATGTTTTTTGAGTAACAGCATCAGACTGTTTATCTGGTGCCTGGAGGTTAAGTGAAATTTGAATTACAAACTACCGATGGTCAAGCCCGTCGAGGTCGCTTGGTTTTTGAGCGTGGAGTTGTAGAAACTCCGGCATTTATGCCTGTTGGTACTTATGGCACAGTAAAAGGAATGACGCCGGAAGAAGTGAAAGAAACTGGCGCGCAGATCCTGCTGGGCAATACATTTCACCTGTGGCTGCGTCCCGGGCAGGAAATAATGAAGCTTCATGGTGACTTGCATGGATTTATGCAATGGCATGGCCCAATTTTGACAGATTCAGGAGGGTTTCAGGTATTTAGCCTTGGGGCGATGCGTAAAATCAAAGAGGAAGGTGTTCATTTCCGTAACCCAATTAATGGTACACCGGTTTTCCTTAGCCCGGAAAAATCAATGGAAATCCAGTATGACTTGGGTTCCGATATTGTCATGATTTTTGATGAATGTACGCCATATCCTGCTGATTGGGATTATGCGAAACGTTCGATGGAAATGTCCTTACGTTGGGCGGCTCGTAGTCGTAAGCGTTTCGATGAATTGCAGAATAAAAACGCATTATTTGGTATTATTCAAGGTAGTGTTTACGAAGATTTACGTGACATCTCAATAAAAGGTCTGGTAGCGATTGGCTTTGATGGGTACGCTGTAGGCGGTTTAGCGGTAGGGGAACCTAAAGAAGATATGCACCGCATTCTTGAGCATATCTGTCCGCAAATCCCGCAGGATAAACCGCGTTATCTGATGGGGGTAGGGAAACCTGAAGATTTGGTAGAAGGAGTTCGCCGTGGCATTGATATGTTCGATTGCGTGATGCCAACCCGTAATGCCCGCAATGGTCATCTTTTTGTTACAGAAGGTGTCATTAAAATTCGTAATGCCAAGCATAAAGAAGATACTTCACCGCTAGATGAACAGTGTGATTGTTATACTTGCCGAAATTATAGCCGAGCATATCTGCATCATCTTGATCGTTGTAACGAAATTTTGGGTGCAAGGCTGAATACTATCCATAATTTGCGGTATTATCAGCGCTTGATGGCTGGGCTCCGTAAAGCCATCGAAGAAGGTAATCTTGAGCAGTTTGTTGAAGATTTTTATCAGCGGATTGGTAAACCGGTTCCGCTATTGAATGTTTGACTTATAACCTATCCCAATCGGTGGAAGTGTTGCATAAGTAGTTAATGGGATAGGCAGTTAGTAGTGATTGACTGGTTTCGGTGTGTATAGCATATTGCAGCTGGTTTTTGATTACTATCGATTTTGATAACAATGAGGGAAGTTTAATGAGTTTTTTTATTTCTGAAGCAGCGGCATCTGCTGGTGCACCGGCTCAGGGAAGCCCATATTCTTTGATCATCATGCTGGTTGTTTTCGGTCTGATCTTCTACTTCATGATTCTGCGTCCACAACAGAAACGTACCAAAGAACATAAAAAGCTGATGGATTCCATTTCCAAAGGTGATGAAGTTCTGACCAATGGTGGTTTGATTGGTCGTGTCACGAAAGTTTCTGACACGGGTTATGTTGTTGTAGCGCTGAATGACACTACTGAAGTGACCATTAAACGTGATTTCGTCGCTGCCGTTTTACCGAAAGGTACAATGAAAGCTCTGTAATTTCTGATTTTCCCGAAGGGAACTGCCGTGCTAAACCGTTATCCTTTGTGGAAGTATCTGATGCTGATCGCTGCGATCCTCATCGGTTTGCTTTATGCACTTCCCAACCTTTATGGTGAGGATCCGGCTGTACAAATCACTGGCGCGCGAGGCATTGCCGCCAGTGAGCAAACGCTGGACCAAGTCCGTAATGTTTTAGAAAAAGATCAAATCACGAGTAAATCTATTGCGCTGGAAAATGGTGCGATTCTTGCTCGTTTCAATAATTCTGATATTCAGCTTCGTGCCCGTGAAATATTGATGTCCGCATTGGGCGATCAGTATGTGGTGGCATTGAACCTGGCGCCAGCAACACCAACCTGGCTGAGTAAGCTTGGCGCAGAGCCAATGAAACTGGGTCTTGATTTGCGTGGTGGCGTGCACTTCCTGATGGAGGTGGATATGGAAACCGCGTTAGGCAAACTGCAAGAGCAGAATATTGATGGCCTGCGCACTGATTTACGTGAAAAAGGTATTCCTTACTCCACTATCCGCAAAATTGAGAATTACGGTGTAGAAATCCGTTTCCGTGATGAAAAAGCTCGCTCTGATGCGGAGAGCTATCTCACTGGCCGTCACCGTGATTTAGTGTTCAGTGTTGGAACAAACAATACCCTGAAAGCGGTAATGAGTGATGAGCGTCAGCGCGAAGCCCGTTCTTATGCAGTGCAACAGAACATTACCATTCTGCGTAACCGTGTTAACCAGCTGGGTGTTGCAGAACCATTAGTTCAGCGTCAAGGCTCTGACCGTATCGTGGTTGAATTACCGGGTATTCAGGATACTGCCCGCGCTAAAGAAATTCTTGGTGCGACAGCGACATTGGAATTCCGTTTAGTTAATTCCAGCGTTGATGCTACAGCGGCTGCGTCAGGCCGTGTACCGGGTGATTCTGAGGTGAAAAATACCCGTGATGGTAATCCGGTTGTGTTGTATAAGCGCGTTATTCTGACTGGTGATCACATTACAGATTCGACCTCTGGTACGGATGAATACGGTCAGCCAGAGGTGAATATTTCACTAGACAGTGCCGGTGGTACCGCGATGTCTAATTTCACCAAAGACAATGTTGGTAAACCAATGGCGACGCTGTTTGTGGAATATAAAGACAGCGGTAAGAAAGATGCTAATGGCCGGGCTGTGTTAGTCAAAAATGAAGAAGTGATTAACATTGCTAATATCCAGACTCGTTTGGGGAATAATTTCCGTATTACTGGTATTTCCAATGCAACTGAAGCCCGTCAGTTATCTTTACTGCTGCGCGCAGGTGCTTTGATTGCACCGATTCAGATTGTGGAAGAGCGCACTATAGGACCAACTCTCGGCCTGCAAAACATTGAGCAAGGTTTGGAAGCTTGTTTGTGGGGATTGATCGCATCAATCCTGTTTATGGTGATTTACTATCGCAAATTTGGTTTGATTGCGAGTAGTGCACTGTTGGCTAACCTGGTGCTGATTGTTGGTGTAATGTCCCTATTACCGGGGGCTACGCTAACCATGCCGGGGATTGCAGGGATTGTTCTGACGTTGGCGGTGGCAGTTGATGCTAACGTGTTGATAAACGAGCGTATCAAAGAAGAATTGCGTAATGGCCGTACTATACAGCAAGCGATACACGAAGGTTATAAAGGTGCTTTCTCCAGTATTGTCGATGCTAACCTGACCACGCTGATTACGGCTGTCATTCTTTACGCTGTTGGTACCGGGTCAATTAAAGGCTTTGCGATAACAACGTCAATTGGTGTCGCCACTTCTATGTTCACTGCTATTGTCGGTACTCGGGCTATCGTGAACCTGCTATATGGCGGTAAGCGTATTAAGAAGCTGTCAATTTAAGGAGCTCGTTGTGGCACAGGATTATACTGTTGAACAATTGAACTATGGTCGTAAAGTCTACGACTTTATGCGCTGGGACAACGTTGCTTTCGGAATTTCGTTGCTGCTGTTGGTGGCTTCTATTTTTGTGATGGCAACTCGCGGTTTTAACTGGGGATTGGATTTTACCGGTGGTACGGTAATCGAAATTAAGCTCAGTAAACCGGCTGATCTGGATAAAATGCGTGATAACCTGGCAAAAGCGGGTTTTGCAGATCCCCTGTTGCAAAATTTCGGAAGTAGTCGTGACGTGATGGTGCGTATGCCACCGGTTACAGGTGCTGCTAATGAAGAGCTGAGCAAAAAGGTGATCAAGGTTATCAATGACACCGTTGATAAAGATGCGAATGTAAATCGCGTTGAAATTGTTGGGCCGAGTGTCGGTGCTGAACTCGCTCAAAATGGTGCCATGGCGTTGCTGGCGGCGCTTATCTGTATCTTGATTTATGTTGGATTCCGGTTTGAATGGCGGCTGGCATTGGGTGCGGTTCTCGCGCTTGCGCATGACGTCGTCATCACGCTAGGGGTACTGTCGTTGTTCCATATTGAGATTGACCTGACAATTGTGGCGTCGCTGATGTCTGTTATTGGTTACTCACTGAATGACAGTATCGTGGTTTCTGACCGTATCCGTGAAAACTTCCGTAAGATCCGCCGCGGTACGTCGTATGAAATTATGAATGTGTCTCTGACCCAAACACTGAGTCGTACCATTATGACTTCTGCGACAACCTTATTGGTGGTACTGATGTTGTATATTTTTGGTGGCGCGATGCTGAAGGGGTTCTCACTGGCGATGTTAATCGGTGTTTCTATCGGTACGATATCTTCTATCTATGTTGCTTCCGCATTAGCGTTGAAACTGGGTATGAAGCGTGAACACATGATCCAGCAAAAGGTTGATAAGGAAGGGGCTGATCAGCCATCTTTATTGCCTTAATCATTCTGCCTTGATGCTGTTTAAACACCCTGTGAGTATCCGGCTGACAGGGTGTTTTTTATTCAGATTAAGGATAAACTGTAAATTTAGTTCGTATTAACCATCAGGAAACGATATGCATTGCCCATTTTGTGCTGCTGTTGATACCAAAGTGATTGACTCCCGTTTGGTCGGGGATGGTTCGCAGGTGCGCCGACGGCGCCAGTGTCTTGAGTGTCATGAACGATTCACCACTTTTGAAATGGCTGAGTTGGTTATGCCGAGAGTGATAAAAAGTGATGATATCCGGGAGCCATTTGATGAAGAAAAATTACGGCGCGGTATGCAAAAAGCACTGGAGAAACGCCCGGTCAGTTCTGATGATGTAGAAATGGCGATTAGCTATATTAAATCTCAGTTACGAGCTACCGGTGAACGGGAAATTCCATCTAAGATGATTGGTAATTTGGTAATGGATGAGTTGAAGAAATTGGATAAAGTCGCCTATATCCGTTTTGCATCCGTCTACCGCAGCTTTGAAGATATTCGTGAATTTGGCGAAGAGATTGCTAAATTACAGGATTAATAAGCTAGTGAATAGAGATGAAAAATATATGGCGCGCGCGCTTGAATTGGCGCGTCAGGGACGTTTTACCACATCACCTAATCCCAACGTTGGTTGTGTAATTGTGCGTGATGGACAGATTGTCGGGGAAGGTTTTCATTTACGTTCTGGTGGCCCGCATGCTGAAGTTCATGCTTTACGGATGGCCGGAGATAAAGCCAAAGGTTCAACCGCTTATGTCACTCTTGAACCATGCAGTCATCACGGTAAAACGCCTCCTTGTGCTGATGCCTTGGTTACGGCTGGTGTCAACCGTGTGGTTACCGCTATGCAAGATCCTAATCCTCAAGTAGCGGGAAGAGGGCTTTATAAGCTGCAACAGGCGGGTATTGAAGTAGAACATGGATTGATGATGGCGGAAGCGGAATCCCTTAACCGGGGATTTCTGAAGCGGATGCGTACAGGGTTCCCGTATGTTCAACTGAAGATGGCTTCTTCTCTTGATGGGCGAACTGCGCTAGCTTCCGGAGAAAGTAAATGGATTACATCATTACAGTCTCGTTATGATGTGCAGAAACTCCGTGCTCAGTGTAGCGCAATTCTGAGTTCCAGCAGCACGGTTCTGGCTGATAATCCTTACTTGACGGTTCGTTGGAACGAACTGGATGCAGAAACTCAGGCGGTTTATCCGGAGGAAAATCTTCGTCAGCCAGTGCGTGTCATTGTTGACAGTCAGAATCGTGTTGCTCCGCATCATCAGGTCATACAACAACCTGGTCATTGTTGGTTGGTACGAACCAAAGCGGATGAAGATAATTGGCCTGAAAATGTAGAGCAGATACTGCTGCCTGCTCATGATGTTGGAGTGGATTTAGTATTACTGATGATGCAACTGGGCAAACGTCAGATTAATACTGTTTGGGCAGAATGCGGTCCGTTATTGGCTGGCGCATTGTTGAACTTGGGGCTGGTGGATGAGCTGGTTCTTTATGTCGCACCAAAGGTGCTGGGTGATACCGCTTGTGGTTTGTTTACTATTCCTGAACTTAAAAATCTAGCCGAGGCGCCAGAATTTAACATTTTTGATGTACAGCAAGTTGGGCCTGATCTTCGCCTGCGCCTGCGGCCTGTATACTGATTGAATGTATGAAATATGGGTTAGTTTGCTTGTTTCTATACTTTGTTGCTAAATCGGCAGGCGCAGCTAACGAAAGAATATGATAGAATCCGCCCCCCTGCGGATATGAACAGATAAAGGAAGGCTATGAACGTAATCAAAGGTGTTGTTGCAGCTCCACAAGTTCGTGTGGCGATTGCTATTGCACGTTTTAACAACTTCATTAATGACAGTCTGTTAGACGGCGCGGTAGATGCGCTTGAGCGTATCGGTCAGGTTGCCTCAGAAAATATTACTGTTGTCTGGGTTCCTGGTGCATATGAATTACCATTGACGGTGAAAACACTGGTTGAAACCCAAAAATATGACGCAGTTATCGCGCTGGGTACAGTTATCCGCGGTGGTACAGCTCACTTTGAATACGTTGCTGGTGAATGTAGTTCCGGTCTGTCTAATGTGGCAATGACCAGTGAAATTCCAGTAGCATTTGGTGTTCTTACTACAGAAAGCATTGAACAGGCGATTGAGCGCGCTGGAACTAAGGCGGGTAATAAAGGTGCAGAAGCTGCATTAACCGCTTTGGAAATGGTCAATGTAATTAATGCCATTAAAGGCTGATTTTAGTTTTAATTAAGGGGAATCTTGTGAAACCTGCTGCTCGTCGTCGTGCTCGTGAGTGTGCTGTTCAGGCTATATACTCATGGCAGTTATCTGGCAATGACATTGCTGATGTTGAATTACAGTTTCTGTCGGAGCAGGACGTCACTGGTGTTGACGTAACCTATTTTCGTGAATTGCTGTCAGGGGTAGCTGTGAACGCGGTTAAACTGGATGCTTTGATGGCTCCTTATCTTTCCCGTCAGCTCGAAGAGTTAGGTCAGGTAGAAAAAGCCATTTTACGTGTTGCTATGTTTGAACTAAGTTATCGTGATGATGTCCCTTATAAAGTGGCTATTAACGAAGCTATCGAATTGGCAAAAGTCTTCGGTGCTGAAGATAGTCACAAATTCGTGAACGGGGTACTGGATAAATCTGGTCCAGCAGTACGTAAGAAAAGAAAGTAACTGCTCGCCGGGTTTTTCCCACTGTAGACGATGATTTGTAAGGCCGGTTATCCCCGGCCTTATATTCATAATCATCAGTAACTTTTTGGGATTTTATTATGGCATGTGGCGAATTTGACCTCATTGCACGTTATTTTGATCGGCAGGCAACTAATCGGCGTGATGTCAATCTTGGTATTGGTGACGACTGTGCATTGATGACGATAGCCGATAAACAGCAATTGGCTGTTAGTACTGATACCTTGGTTTCAGGCGTTCATTTCTTACCTGATATCTCTCCTGAAGATTTAGCTTATAAATCTCTTGCTGTGAATCTTAGTGATTTGGCGGCTGTTGGTGCCGATCCTGCTTGGCTTTCATTGGCGTTAACATTACCGGAAGTAGATGAAAGTTGGCTGAGAGGGTTCAGCGATAGCTTGTTTGAACAATTGAACTACTATGGTATGCAACTTATTGGTGGTGATACCACCCTCGGACCAATGAGTCTCACGTTGACGATTCATGGTTTGGTTCCCGTAGGCAGAGCATTGAGACGTGCTAGCGCAAAAAATGGCGATTGGATTTATGTGAGTGGATCGCTGGGTGATAGTGCGGCGGGTTTGGCTCTGTTACAAAACCGTTTGCAGATCGCTGATCCTGAAGCCTGTAATTGGTTGATCCAACGTCATCTCAGGCCGCAGCCTCGTATTTTGCAAGGACAGGCGCTGCGTGGGCTGGCAACATCAGCAATTGATTTGTCTGATGGATTGATTTCCGATTTGGGGCACATCCTGAAAGCCAGTCGATGTGGGGCCAGAATAAATCTGGATGCAATTCCTTACTCCGATGCGATGAGCCAATATATTGAACCACAGCAGGCTCTGATGTGGGCTTTGAGTGGCGGGGAAGACTATGAATTATGTTTTACCGTCCCGGAAAGGAATCGGGGTGCTTTAGAAATCGCGTTGGCTCATACTGGGGCTAGTTTTAGTTGTATCGGACAGATTATGCCGGAATCGGAAGGAATCCGTTACTACAGCAATAATAAAGAGATTAAATTGGATCTGAAAGGGTTTGATCATTTTATTAAGGAGGAAACTCATGGATGAAGCCAAACGTCGTTTACGGATGAGTAATCCCTGGCATTTATTAGCGACAGGTTTTGGTAGTGGTTTATCACCGATAATACCGGGGACAATGGGATCTGTGGCTTCTATTCCATTTTGGTTATTACTGATGCAATTTCCAGAATGGATTTGCTGGTTGGTTATTATTATCGGGATGTTGTTTGGGATAATGATTTGCCAGCGTACTTCTGATGATATGAAAGTACATGACCACGGCAGTATTGTTTGGGACGAATTTATTGGTATGTGGATCACACTGATGGCAATTCCAGTTATTAACTGGCAGTGGGTTTTGACTGGTTTTATTGTGTTCCGTATTTTTGATATGTGGAAGCCGTGGCCAATTCGCTGGTTTGATCGCTATGTTCACGGTGGATTAGGTATCATGTTGGATGATATTATCGCGGCTATATTCTCGTTCGTGATTGTCTGGTTATTAGTGTTCTATCAGGTTTTTGCTTTCTGATATGCGCTAATGAGATTGGTACTAAGTTTGGCGCGCTGCATTGATGTAGCGGATTCGCTGATGTCTAGAATTAACGACCATTTTCAGGTGCTAGAAACTGCATCTTGAAGTTTCTTGGGTATATAAATTTGGGGTTCTCTAATTTATCCTGAAACATATTTAATAAGGCTGGAAGATCTTCCGGCCTTTTTATGATCATCTTACCTTATAATCCCCAATCAGCTATTTCATCTGCAACTTAATCATCTCCCTGAGCTGGCTCTGTTGCCGCCGGTATTAAACACCGCCTGTTTAAGCCATTTCTCTTTAAGATGTATTGCCAAAGGGGCCACTTTAGGCAATACATTCATTGAAAGCTTAAGTCCCACGGTTTTTCAGAGTTGTATTCATCAGAAAAAACGCAGATTTTTGGTTTTTACGGCTGTAGTTTTCAGTTAGGACAACAGCCTTTTGTTAATGCTATTTTTAATACCGGTAGCATCCAGTCCTAAATCAGCTCTGATTTCTTCCTGGCTACCTTGTGGTACAAATTGGTCAGGTAGGCCGATATTTAGAATCTGCACAAGATGACCTTCTTGCATCAGTAGTTCGTTAACACCGCTTCCAGCACCGCCCATGATGGCGTTTTCTTCCAGAGTGACCAGTAAATCATGGCGGCCAGCCATTTCCAGAATCAATTCTTTATCTAGTGGCTTAACAAAGCGCATATCAATAACAGTTGCATCCAGTGATTCAGCTGCGGTCATTGCATCGGGTAACAGGGTACCAAAGTTTAGAATAGCAACTTTCTTACCCTGACGACGAATAACACCTTTACCAATTGGTAATTGTTTAAATGGTTGAAGTTCTGCGCCAGTTCCTGTTCCTCGTGGATAGCGCACGGCTACCGGACCTTGCTGATAATGATAGCCTGTGTGTAGCATCTGGCGACATTCGTTCTCGTCACTTGGCGCCATAATCACTATGTTAGGAATACAACGCAGGAATGAGAGATCGAAGGCTCCTTGGTGTGTTTGACCATCAGCGCCAACGATACCACCGCGATCTATTGCAAACAGGACTGGCAGATTCTGGATTGCAACATCGTGAATAACTTGGTCATAAGCACGTTGTAGGAATGTTGAATAGATAGCGACAATAGGCTTGTAACCACCAATTGCCAGACCTGCGGCAAAAGTGACGGCATGTTGCTCTGCGATAGCGACATCAAAGTATTGATCGGGGTATTCGCGGGAGAAACGCACCATACCAGAACCTTCACGCATCGCCGGTGTGATTGCCATTAGCTTTTTATCATTAGCCGCTTCTTCACATAACCACTCCCCAAAGATTTTGGAGAAAGTAGGGCGGTTGTCTGAACTTTTAGGTAATGTACCCGTCGCTGGATCAAATTTAGGCACCGCATGCCAGCTGATAGGATCTTTTTCGGCGGGGGCATAGCCACGGCCTTTTTTGGTCATGATGTGCAGTAGTTGCGGCCCTTTCAACTCTCGCATGTTTTTCAGGGTCTGGGTCAATGTCAGTACATCATGCCCGTCAATTGGCCCAATGTAGTTAAAACCCAACTCTTCAAACAGAGTGCCAGGAATGACCATTCCTTTGATGTGTTCTTCTGTTTTTTTCAGTAGTTCTTTAATCGGAGGTAGGTTGGAAAAGACTTTTTTTCCACCTTCCCGTAATGTGGTGTAGAGTTTACCGGAAAGAAGCTGAGCCAGATGGTTATTTAGCGCCCCGACGTTCTCTGAGATAGACATTTCGTTGTCATTGAGAATGACCAGTATATCTGGGTCAATATCCCCTGCATGGTTCATCGCTTCGAAAGCCATACCGGCAGTTATCGCGCCGTCACCAATAACGCAGACTGTACGACGGTCTTTGCCTTCGCGCTGAGCGGCAATTGCCATACCTAATCCAGCGCTGATAGAGGTAGATGAGTGCCCGACGCATAAGGTGTCGTATTCACTTTCATCTCGCCATGGGAAAGGATGAAGCCCATTCTTTTGACGAATTGTATCAATACGATCTCGACGTCCTGTCAGGATCTTATGAGGATAAGCCTGATGACCGACATCCCATACCAGCTTATCGAAAGGCGTTTTATAAATATAATGTAACGCCACAGTCAGCTCAACGGTACCAAGACCGGAGGCAAAATGACCACTAGAGCGACTGACACTGTTTAGCAGGAATTGCCGAAGTTCATCACATAACTTCGGCAGGCTCTCTCTTGGCAACATACGAAGTTCTTCAGGATTTTCCGCTAATGCCAATGTTGGGTATTTGGCTATATCAATGCTCATTTGATGCTCGTTAAGAAGTGTTTATTAATAGAGTTGCCAGTGGATAAATTTACCAGCAAACATTAGCTATTACGTTCAATGATAAAGCTGGCAAGTGTGCGCAGCGTTGTTGTGTTATAAGATTTTTCTTCCAGTTTACTCAGCGCTTTTAGTGCTTCTTGATACAGTTCGTGTGCTTTTTGCTGTGCTTGTTCTAACCCTAATAATGCGGGATAGGTGCTTTTTCCTAACTGTTGGTCACTGCCTTGACGTTTCCCGATCATTTCAGTACTGCCAATAACATCAAGAATATCATCCTGAACCTGGAAAGCGAGGCCAATAGCCTGAGCGTACTGATCCAATTCAGGTAAAGCGTCACACCCACTCTGGCCTGCACCATAGGCTCCCATTCTGACAGCACAACGGATAAGAGCTCCAGTTTTATGACGATGAATTTGTTCTAGCGCATGAAGATCAATGTGTTTACCTTCAGCTTCTAAGTCCAGGGATTGGCCGCCACACATGCCGGCTATGCCACTGGCTGTTGCTAATTCAGCCAGCATTTCAAGACGATCAGCCGTTGTAACATCTGGCATTTCTCTTTTAGATAAGATTTCAAATGCCAAAGCCTGTAGTGCATCTCCCGCCAGGATAGCGTGAGCTTCTCCAAATTTAATATGGCAGGTTGGTTGCCCTCGGCGTAAATCATCGTTATCCATGGCGGGTAAGTCATCATGAATTAAGGAATAAGCGTGAATACATTCAACAGCTGCGGCTGGAGCATCCAGATTGTTGGCGGATAATCCAAACATTTCACCGACTGCATAAACTAAAAATGGGCGCAGGCGCTTGCCACCAAGTAAAGTGCCATGCCGCATTGCTTGAACCAGTGGGCTATTTGAAAACGCCAGTGAAGATAATGTGTTTATCAGAACCTTATTGACCCGTTGCTGATAGGTTTTAAGCTGTTCTTCAAATTGAATGGAATTTTGTTCAGACATAGGTTTATTCAGTATCCGGGGAGAAATCACTCAGCGGAGATTGGGCGTCATCGTTAAGAAGAATTTTTACCCGCTGTTCTGCTTGTTGCAAAGTCTGTTGTCCCTGACGGGCTAATTGAATACCACGCTCAAACTCGTTCAGGGCGTCTTCCAGTGCCAGTTCACCTGATTCTAGTCGGACGACGATTTGTTCTAGCTCTTTTAATGAGCGTTCAAACGTCATTGTCGGTGCCGTTTCTGGCGTACTGTTTGTACTTTCTGATGTTGCATTTTTCTTTGGCATAATCTTTTTACTATCTTATACAGAGTTCGCCTAGGGATGCAGACTATCCTATTATGCTGGTGCAAACAAATCCTTAGCTGGTTTTGCATTTTTTACGCGCCATGTAGCGAGATGGTGTTATACTTCGCAGCTTGATTTGACTACCAGAACATGATTGTCAGTTTTATTTACCAAAACTCCTAACTACTACTATAACTCACTATGAAGTTTATTATTAAATTATTCCCAGAAATCACGATTAAGAGCCAAACTGTTCGTTTGCGCTTTATTAAAATTCTTGCCAGTAATATTCGCAATGTACTTAAAACGTTGGGAGATAATATTGCAGTGGTCCGCCATTGGGATAATATCGAAGTTCGCACTAAAGATGAAAACCTTGGCCCTCAAATTTGTGATGTGCTGACACGTATCCCTGGTATCCACCATATTCTGCAAGTAGAAGAGCGTGAGTTTCGTGACATGCATCATATCTTTGAACAAGCTTATGAGGCTTATGGCGAATCGCTCCATAATAAGACATTTTGTGTTCGGGTTAAACGCCGTGGTAAACATGAATTTACTTCCAATGAAGTGGAACGCTATGTCGGCGGTGGTTTAAACCAGCATATTGAATCGGCGAAAGTAAAACTTAATCATCCTGATGTTACTGTCAATTTGGAAATTGATCAGGATGTGCTGATTTTGGTAAAAGCCCGTTATGAGGGAATTGGTGGTTTTCCTATCGGAACGCAGGAAGATGTGTTGTCCCTGATTTCTGGAGGTTTTGATTCTGGTGTTTCTAGTTATATGCTAATGCGCCGTGGTTGTCGTGTTCACTATTGCTTCTTCAATCTTGGCGGTTCTGCTCATGAAATTGGTGTGAAGCAGGTTGCTCATTATCTTTGGAACCGTTTTGGTGGTTCCCATAAAGTCCGTTTCGTTGCTGTGGATTTTGAGCCTGTGGTCGCTGAAATTCTGGAAAAAGTTGATGATGGCCAAATGGGGGTAGTGCTTAAACGGATGATGGTAAGAGCGGCCTCTAAAGTTGCAGAGCGTTATGGGGTGCAGGCTATTGTTACCGGTGAGGCTTTAGGGCAGGTTTCCAGCCAAACATTGACTAATCTGCGTTTGATTGATAATGCATCGGATACGTTGATTCTGCGGCCACTGATTTCACATGATAAAGAGCACATTATTAAAATAGCACGTGAAATTGGTACTGAGGATTTTGCTCGTACGATGCCTGAGTTCTGTGGCGTTATTTCAAAAAGTCCGACAGTAAAAGCGGTTAAAGCCAAAATTGAAGCGGAAGAGGCTAACTTCGATTTTGACATTCTGGAAAAAGTTGTCAGTGAAGCTCAGAATGTTGATATCCGCCAGATCGCAGAACAAAGTTGTGAGCAAGTGGTTGAAGTTGAGACAGTAACTGAATTCGCTCCAACGGATGTATTGCTGGATATTCGCTCACCTGATGAACAAGATGATCGGCCATTACAGATGAATGGTATAGAGATCAAATCGCTGCCATTCTATAAGTTGAGTAGCCAGTTTGGTGATTTGCCAAAGGAGAAAACTTATCTGCTCTATTGTGAACGTGGAGTAATGAGTCGTTTGCAGGCCCTTTATTTAACTGAGCAGGGTTTTGATAATGTGAAGGTTTATCGGCCTTAATTGCTTTCATTAAACATTTAGGGGTTCCATACGTGAACCCCAACTAATCATATAAAGAAAGATATTTTTGTCTATTTTTTCAGTCCTGATAAGAATATACACCTTGTGGTAATAGGAGTTGAGCCGCGACTTCTGCTGCTGTTTCTCGTCCTTTTAATAATTCAATCAGTTTTAAAGCGAAATCGAAAGCCGTTGCTGGTCCCTGACTGGTCAATAGATTGGCGCGATCATCAAAATAGACTCTGCAATCAATCCATTTATCTGATGAAATTTTGTCTTGCAAACTGGGGTAACCAGTCATCTTACTAGCAGGGAATAAATTGTGGTATTCAAGCACGATGGCTGGTACTGCACAAATTGCAGCGATAATTTTCCCTTGATAATGCGCTTTGCGGATTTTTTCGATAACGAGTGGGTTGTCACGGAAATATTCTGCGCCTTGCATACCGCCGGGTAAGACGATGGCATCGAAGGGTTCATCAATAACTTTTTCCAGAGTGATATCTGCGACCAGTTTCACGCCTCTGGAACAGGTTAAGACGAGTTCTCCATCTCTGGCGGTGCTAGCGATTGTAACACTGATACCAGCACGTACCAGTAAATCGATCGTTGTAACCGCTTCTGTTTCTTCACTACCGTGAGCCAGGCAGATGAGTGCTGAAGTATTCATAGTTATCCTCCTTGTGTTTTATTTGGTTATAGATACGGGTATTTTCAGGAGTCGCCAAGCCGTGTGCATGGGAGCGGCACAATAAATAACCGGTGATATAGTCAATTTCAGTACGACGTTTTGCGCGGATATCCTGCAACATGGAAGAGTAGTTTTTTGCTGTGAGATTAATTACATCGTAAACATAGGTAGTCAGGTTATCGATAGAGGTATGCATGTTTTCTCGTTGCATAACCTGAATAATTTCTTCGCACAAAACATTTAATTGTTCTGGGTAGTGAAGTAAATCTCCATTCCGGCATTCATAAAGTGCAGTTAGTGGGTTTATGACACAGTTAGCGGCAAGTTTCAGCCAGCTAATAGAGAGAATTTCATCATGCCATGCAACATTCGGCAAAGATCGATGTAATACATTAGCTAAAGAGCTGAGTCTGGTTGCATTTTGTGTTGCTGAGCCAATATATGTCAGCCCGGAAGCGGTATGATAAACCTGTTGGTCATTCTGATATGCACCATGAGTCGTGACACCAAGAAGTATTGGATTAGGCGCTGATAGCAATTCTTCCTGGGTACCCATGCCATTGTGTAGTAATAAGATTGGACAATCAGGTGAAAGTTTGGGAAGTAAGCTATTTACTGCATCAGCGACTTGCCATGCTTTCAGGCAGACAATCAGTAATTCGCTGTTGGCAAGGTGGTTATTGTCATTAGTTGGGAGCTGTTGGTTGAATATTTCCCCATTGATTTCGTCAATATGAACAGATAAATAAGACTGGGAAGTCTTTAGCCAACCTTGTACTTGATGTTTTTGTTGTGATAATGCTGCCAGCCACAGTTTTCCTATAGCGCCACAGCCAAGAACGGTTATCTTCATATATACCTTTTGAAAGACGCTGTCCATAATGAATGGAAATAACAAGATCCCGCTAATCCGAGTATAGAGCTTTTGCTGATAATGGAAAGCGGTTATCATGCCAACTTATTGATTATCAGGAGGTCACGGATAATGCCATCTTTCGATATTGTCTCAGAAATTGATATACATGAAGTTCGCAATGCAGTAGAAAACGCACAGCGCGAACTTGCTACCCGTTGGGATTTCCGTAATGTCAGCGCTAGTTTTGAATTAAATGAAAAAAGTGAATCTATCAAGATTGCCAGTGAGTCAGATTTTCAGGTAAATCAATTGGTTGATATTATACGTGAAAAGTTGGCTAAGCGTGGTATTGATGGAGCTGCATTGAATATCCCTGATGATATGTTGCACAGTGGTAAGACTTACAGCGTTGAAGCAACTTTGAAGCAGGGGATTGATACCCCTACGGCCAAAAAGATTATAAAGCTGATTAAGGATAGTAAATTAAAAGTGCAGGCACAGATTCAGGGTGAGCAGGTGCGGGTAACCGGCAAAGCTCGCGATGATTTGCAAAGTGTTATTGCATTGGTTCGCGGAGCAGAGTTAGGACAGCCATTTCAGTTTACTAATTTCCGGGATTGATTTTTCTCATATTGGCTGACTATCGCCGCTTAATGGATTGATATATTTAGCCTAATGTGGAGTGGGGTATTCCTGACCGGAAACCCCATTCCCAATTTGATTTAATACTGAACCAGAATGAGTGGGTTTTTATTCGCTTTTTATATGTTCTGGTTTGATACTTAATCTATCGTGTCATTATTGGCTATTAATTGCTCAAGTTGTGCTCTGTTCGTCTGTTTGGTATCTACTTTTATATACGCGCTGTACTCTTCTGGCACAATAACGACTTCGCAAACACCCGGCTGAATAAGAATTTTTTGCTCCAATAATGCCTTATTGACTATATTTTTTGGCAGCGAAATTCTGATACTGCTGACATAAGGTGGTTGTTTCATTGTCATGCTGACGATAAACCAAATTATTGTCAGGGCGATACCTGCCATAAATACCAGCGATGCTCCCTTTAGTTCATATAACCAACCACCAAGGCTACCACCTAAAGCGACACCTAAAAATTGGCTAGTGGAGTAAATACCCATTGCCGTACCTTTATAACCCGCTGGCGCTTCTTTACTGATAAGTGATGGCAGGATAGCTTCCATTATATTGAAAGCAATAAAGAAAACTTGTATTCCAATAAAAATCACCCATAAATGGTGATTCGCTGACCATAAAATAATTTCAGCAATAAATAGTATAGCGATACATAACAGAAACACTTGTTTCATGCGTCGCTTTTTTTCTGCATAAATAATGAAAGGCAAAACAGATAAGAATGAAATCAGCATGGTGATCAGGTAAACCTTCCAATGCTGTTGTGCTGGGAATCCGGCTTTCTGCATAGCTAAAGGTAGAGCGACAAAACTTGCCATTAGTAAAGTGTGCAAACTGAGAATGCCAAAGTTAAGTTTCAGCAACTGGCTATTAGTGAGAACTTTATGGAAACTGTGACGAACAATGCCTGATTCACGGTTAAGAAAGTGTTTATCTGTGGAGGGAACAGCAAATAATGTTATCAGAATTCCACAACCGGCCAGAATAGTAATTCCCCAGAATAATCCATTTAATCCAATGGCATGAGTAAGGATGGGGCCGAGCACAATCGCTATAGCGAAAGTAATTCCGAAGCTAATGCCAATAAAAGCCATTGCTTTAGTTCGATTTTGTTCTCGGGTTAAATCAGAAAGCAGAGCCATAATTGCGGCAGATATGGCTCCAGCTCCCTGTAGTGCTCTTCCAATTATTATGTCCCAGATGGAATCGCCGAGAGCTGCAATGATACTGCCAAGCACGAAGAGTATTAGTCCACCAACAATTAGGGGTTTACGACCGATTTTATCTGAAAGTAGACCAAAAGGGATTTGGAAAATTGCCTGAGTTAAACCATAAATACCAATAGCAATGCCGATAAGTGCTTCGGTAGAACCTTTTAGGTTAAGGCCATAGGTTGTTAAAACGGGAAGAACCATGAACATGCCCAGCATACGCAGAGAAAAAACTGAGCCTAAGCCCCATGTTGCTCGAAGCTCAAGTGGAGTCATTTTATTATCGTTCATGATTACCTCGAAGTATTTTAATACGTCATTGTAGATAGGTTTCTGACAAACGGTAAATAGTTAATTGAATTAATAATATTGAAGTATAAGGGGAGGGGATGCTATGAAAGGAAAATAATGGCAGCGGCGTATACCGCTGCCATCAGGGAGAATTACCGAACGTAAGTTAAAAAGGTTTCTGAGGACACCGTCGGGTCAACAGACATCATGACACTTAAGGAAGTGATTGCCACAATGGAAAATACAAACAACTTACGGGCCCAAACACGGTCGTTAGCGGTTTTGTAACCGGATAACGCCATTCCCAGCCACCAGACGCTCACTGCTGCTGCAACAACCAGATACTTGTAACCCGCGTAACCGCTGATTGCTAGCATTAAGGTTGCAATCATAAATGCCAGGATATAAAGGATAATGTGGTTTTTCGCCACAGATATACCTTTAATTACCGGTAGCACTGGGATGTTTGCTGCTTGATAATCTTTGAAACGAAAAATAGCAATGGCATAGGAATGCGGCATTTGCCACAGGCTGAAAATCAGTAATAGGATCAACGCGCCCGTATCAAACTGACCAGTCACTGCACAATAACCGATAACCGGAGGTGCAGCACCGGATAAACTGCCGATCAACGTGCCATAGACAGATTTCCTTTTCATGTAAAGACTGTAAACCCCTACATATACGACAAAACCGATAATCGCTAATTGCATTGCTAAGGCATTGGCTGCTACATAGAGCAGCACAATGCCAGCAATACCCAGTATTGATGCATAAATCAGGCTGATTTTCGGATCAATAAGCCCTTTCACAAGGACACGGTTTTTTGTTCTTTCCATGATCCGATCAATGTCGCGGTCAATGTAGTTGTTAAATACACAACCAGAAGCCACGACTAATGAAACGCCGAGCAGAGTCGATAAGAACAAAGGATAATCAATCACCCCTTTCGAGGCGAGTAGAAAACCACCGATCACAGAAATTAAATTGCCGAAAATAATTCCTGGTTTAGTTACTTGCAGGTATTGCTTAATCATATATGCAGCTCTTTAATCAACCATCATATTAATGTTGAGGTTGTACATAATCCATAGTGAGCCAACAACAACAATACCGATAATCAAAATAGTGAACAGCAATGCTACTAAGTTCCAGCGCTCTTCTGACGAAGTGTTCATGTGCAGGAAGTAGATAAAATGAACAAGGATCTGCACAACAGCCAGTGCGACTACCGTTGTCAAGATAGTCGTATGGGAGGCAGAACCATCCATTACCATCCAGAATGGAATCACTGTCAGGATGACTGAAAGAACAAAGCCGATCAGATAAGACTTCAGGCTACCGTGGCTAGCTCCAGTATGAGCTGTATTCGAATGACTCATTACATAGCTCCTAACAGATAAACAACGGTAAATACGCAGATCCACACTACATCCAGGAAGTGCCAGAACAAGCTCAGGCAATTCAGACGGGTTTTGTTAACATCCGTTAAGCCGCGGCGTGTTACCTGAATTATCATGATGATAATCCAGACCAGACCACAGGTAACGTGGATACCGTGAGTAGCAACCAGTGCAAAGAATCCAGACAGGAACGCACTGCGGTCAGGGCCGTAGCCTTCTGCAATCAGATGATGGAATTCATACAATTCCATCGCTACGAAGCCAAGGCCGAACAGGAAAGTCATACCGAGCCAAGTGTTAACTTGGCTGATGCTGCCTTTATTCATGCCTAGCATGGCAAAGCCATAAGTTATACTACTGAATAGCAGCAGGAAAGTTTCAACCAATACAAAAGAGAGGCCGAAAATTTCTTTACCAGATGGGCCACCTGCGGTTCCGTTAACCAGCACTGCATAAGTCGCAAACAGACATGCGAATAAAATACAGTCACTCATCAGGTAGATCCAGAAACCGAATACTTTGGTGGCTCCCGCATCGTGGTGCCCATGATCTTCATGGGCATGATTGTGGTTAGTCATAGTTTCAGTTGACATGGTTCAGACCTGCCTTGCTAATTTGTTCATGGTGCTGATTCTCAATTTGCTCAACTTCAGCAACGGGTACGTAGTAATCAACATCTTCATCAAAGCTTTTCGCGATCCAAGTGATGATCATGCCAGCGAAGCCTACGATAGCCATCCACCAGATATGCCAAATCATAGCGAAACCGAAAATCAGGCTGAAGCCAGCAATAATCACACCGGCACCTGCATTTCTAGGCATATGAATTTCTTCATATTTAGCAGGACGTTTATAAGCTGTGCCTTTTTCTTTCATATCCCACCATGCATCACGGGTTTGAACATGTGGAACTTCAGCAAAGTTATAAAACGGTGGTGGAGAAGATGTTGCCCATTCTAAAGTACGGCCACCCCAAGGGTCACCAGTTAGGTCGCGGTTTTGGTCACGGTCACGGATACTGACGTAGAATTGAATGACCTGACACAGGATACCTACTGCGATCAGTGCAACACCAATTGCGGAAACAACAAGAAGAGTATGGAATTCAGGGTTGATATCTTGGCTGATACGACGAGTCATACCCATAAAGCCAAGCGCGTAAACAGGCATAAAGGCGATGAAGAAGCCAGTGATCCAGAACCAGAATGCGCGGACGCCCCATTTTTCGTTTAGTGTAAAACCAAAGGATTTCGGGAACCAGTAAGCGGTACCAGCGAAACAACCAAAGACAACACCACCAATAATAACGTTATGGAAGTGTGCGATCAGGAACAGGCTGTTATGCAGAACGAAGTTTGCACCCGGAACGGCCAACAGAACCCCAGTCATACCACCAATAGAGAAGGTGACGATAAAGCCGACAGTCCACAACATTGGTGTTTTATATTCAATACGGCCCCGGTACATAGTGAACAGCCAGTTGAAGATCTTAACTCCCGTAGGAATCGAGATAATCATGGTAGCTATGCCGAAGAAGGCATTAACGTTCGCACCGGAACCCATAGTAAAGAAGTGGTGCAGCCATACGATGAATGACAATACGGTGATGGCAATAGTTGCCCATACCAGAGAGGTATAGCCGAACAGTCGTTTTTTCGAGAACGTCGCTGTAACTTCAGAGAAAACACCAAAGACCGGCAGTACCAGAATATAAACCTCAGGGTGGCCCCAAGCCCATATCAGGTTGATATACATCATCATGTTGCCGCCCATATCATTGGTAAAGAAATGGGTGCCCATGTAACGGTCTAAAGTCAGCAGAGCAATGGTAACAGTTAGAATCGGGAATGCTGCGATGATCAGTACGTTAGTACACAGTGCTGCCCATGAGAATACAGGCATTTTCATCATAGACATGCCAGGAGCACGCATACGCAGAATCGTGGCAAAGAAGTTAACGCCTGTCAGCAATGTACCGATACCGGATATCTGGAGACTCCATATCCAGTAATCGACCCCAACGCCTGGGTTATACTCTATGCCTGAGAGCGGAGGATAAGCTAACCAACCGGTTTGAGCGAATTCACCAACACCCAGAGAGATATTAATCAGTGCAACCCCGACGACAAAGAACCAGAAACTCAGTGAGTTCAGGAATGGGAATGCTACGTCACGGGCACCGATCTGTAGTGGAACCACGATATTCATCAGGCCGACAACAAAAGGTGTTGCCATGAAGAAAATCATGATGACACCGTGGGCGGTGAAGATCTGGTCATAGTGGTGCGGTGGCAGGAAACCGGCTTCACCGGCAGAGGCAACAGCTTGCTGACCACGCATCATGATGGCATCAGCAAAGCCACGAAGCATCATGACCATTGCCACGATGATATACATAATACCGATTTTCTTGTGGTCAACGCTGGTTAACCACTCGCTCCACAGCCATTTCCATTTACGGAAATAGGTCAGGGCTCCGGCAATTGCGAGCCCTCCGAAGAGAATCCCTGCAAGAGTAACCATGATAATGGGCTCATGCAATGGGATTGCATCAAGTGTTAATTTTCCCAACATTACTTTATTCCTCAACTCCGGCATGAGCAGTTTCGCTCATATTCATGTTATGACCTGCAGTTGCACTATGGCCGCCATGCATATTCATGTCGCCCATAAATTTGGCAATAATATCTTGATACAGGTTAGGCTTAACGCTTGAGAAGTATTCAACCGGATGATTTTGGCTTTGTTTGGCTAACTCATCAAACGCTTGCATGGTATCCAGGGTTTTGGGAGAAGCTTTCACTTTTTGAACCCATTGTTCAAAACCTTCACGATCTGCGGTCGCAGTGGCAGTAAATTTCATGCCAGAGAAACCGTGACCGCTGTAGCTGCTGGACAAACCTTTATAAGTGCCAGGTTCATCGGCAATTAAGTGAAGTTTAGTCTGCATACCAGCCATTGCATAGATTTGACCACCTAATTGTGGAATGAAGAATGAGTTCATCACAGAATCAGAGGTGATTTTGAAGTTAACAGGAACCCCGGTAGGGAAAGCAATTTCGTTAACTGTAGCGATGCCTTGCTCCGGGTAAACGAACAGCCATTTCCAATCAAGAGAAATCACTTCAATAGTCACTGGTTTTTCATCACTGACCAGTGGCTTATATGGGTCAAGCTCGTGGGTTGTTTTCCAAGTAATGGTTGCTAAAATGATAATGATAATGATAGGAACAGTCCACACTACCAGCTCAATTTTATTTGAGTGTGCCCAGTTAGGGCGGTAGGTAGCGTTTTTGTTGGTTTCACGATAACGCAGGGCAAATGTAAATGCCATGATGATTACCGGAATAACAATGATAAGCATCAGGCCAATAGCCGTGAGTATTAGTGTTTTTTGTTCAGCGCCGATAGCGCCCTTAGGATTCATCAATACCATATCACAACCACTTAGCATAAAAGCGGCTGCGAGTATTGACAATATCCCAATACTTTTATTGTATTTCATAAGTCTCATCTAACGACTCCAAATAACAAAAGCTCTATTGTCGTTTCATCAGTGGGGGCATTCTACGGTAAGGCCATTGGAGTGTAAACATTTGTAATAGTTAGTTGTGGGGTTGTTGGCCCTTTATGTTAATGGGATCACATGCAAATGTAGGATTAATCAGAAGTTAGCTTGAAAAGGTTATTTAAATGTAACGAAATGGTGCCGAAATACTAATTTACACGAAAATAATTTTATATTTTTCGGAGGAAAGGAAAATATAAAATTACTTTAAAGATTTTTGTTGCGGGATTTTATTTAAGAATTAAATTAACTGCGAGCTACAGCAAGAAGTAACTCACAGTTAAAATCAATAATTAGAAATTATATTTGATAGTGTAGACAACACCATCCTGCCAGAATCCTTCACCTAATTTATTATCGGCATACCGGTATTGAATACCAGTTGTGAAGGATTGGTGAGGTGTCCACCACAATGCTACTGCACCATTAATGCCGTCCCGACCACCATTGCCATAGCGTTCATTCCGGTTGAACTCCATTTCATTCCAGTTAGTTACACTGAATTTTTCTTGCCAGAGCTGAAAATCATAACCGGCCACCCAGCCGACAACATAGCCGTTATTACCGGAGTAGAAAGTTTGATCAACATAATGCAACGCAACGAATGGCTTTAACCAGACGCCGGCAAGCTCAGTATTGTAGCCAACACCATAAAGGGTATTTACCTCATGGAAATTTCCGCCATGTGCTTTACCGGGTAGGGAGTAAGTACCGTAAACATGGCCGTAGAGATTAAAACCAGTATCAGCCAGATAGAAGCGCCCGGTTGTTTTAAAGGTGTATCTTTGGTTATCTCCTGGTTGAGCATGCTTACTGTTAAAAGCATTTTCCAGATCAAAAAAACCGTATAATTCACCCCAGTCAAACCCAGTTCCACCTTCCAATTCCAGGTAGGCAAAGTCGTCTTTATGAGTAGTTTGCCCTGACTTATGTGTAGTATGGCTGGTCCAGTCAAGATAGTTCATGCTGACATTAGCAAAGCCCCATTGATATTCAGCATAAGCTGGGACTGAGACAGTCGTAAACAAAGCAGTAGCTAGAATAGTATTTCTCATAAATTTCTCTAACGCATCCATGAAAAGAATTTTTTGTTTTTAAAGCTAATTTATATAAGCCTTAAAATGATAGTCTGATTCTATGCGGATATAAATCTTCAATAATTAGATAATTGCTCAAAAATAGCACTTTTTGATAAATTACTAGCTGAAATGTGATCATTGTCACTTAAATGTTTAAGGGAATATAAAAGGTTGACAATGGTCAACCTTTTAATAAATTAATTTAATATTTGTATCTTTAAGCCGATTTGTTCTTTATTAATGCGAGATAATCCAGAGAACAACCTAAGATAATGCCTGCGATACCGATCTGGACTCCCCATAATAGTAAGTATTCGGCTAGATCAAGTGCGCTAGTCCAGGCAAGAGCGTTGGTGATTATGGTAAGTAACCAAAATGTAAGAAGGATGCTTGCTAATGACAATAATCCAAAAGCCAATCGATAGAAATTTTTGAACTTAGTGCGTGGTATAAAATCATTAGCTTGCTGGGTATAATTTAGAGTCTGACGGCAGATCAGTAGCAGTAATAACCCTGGGACAGAAACGGCTATGGAAAATAAGTAGAAGTTTGACCAGCCATATAATTCAACGAGCCAACCAGCAATTGGGCCGACGTATACCCGCCCAACAGCTGATAAGGCAGATAATAGAGCAAACTGTGTTGCGGAGAACGATTTGTTGCATAAAGCCATAAGCAGAGCAACAAATGCAGCGGTTCCCATTCCACCACAGATATTTTCCAGAAAAATGGTGCTGCTCATGGTGTAGATATTTTTGTCAGTAACAGATAACAGCCAGTATCCAATATTGGAGATCGCCTGAAGAATGCCAAATGTCATTAGTGAGCGGAATAAACTCCATCGTTGCATTAAATAACCGCCATATAATGCCCCAATGATGGTTGCGGCTAATCCCAGTGTTTTGTTGGCCATGCCGACTTCACCAGCATCAAAACCAATACTACGGATAAGAAACGTGGTACTTAGGCTGGCAGCAAAGGCATCTCCTAGTTTATACATGATAATCAACAACAGTATCAGCCATGCATTATTACGACTGAAAAAATCGGCTAATGGTTCTATTGCAGCTTGTTGGAGTGTTTTAGGGGGGAGAATGTCAACTTCAGGTTCTTTAGCCCTTAAAGTCGCATAGACGCCAATCAGCATCAATCCTGCCATCAACCAGTATATATGTTGCCAGCCAATATAGCGGTCTGCGATCCATAATGCTAATCCACCTGAAACTAACATTGCTAATCGATAACCAAGTACTGAAACTGCCGCGCCTACACCCCGCTCTTCGCTACTCAATAAATCGGTTTTATAAGCATCAAAGACGATATCTTGTGATGCGGAACAGAAAGCAACAGTTACTGCTAGTACGGCCAGCCACCATAAATGTTGAGACGGCTGGAGAAAGCCCATTGCAGCGATACTGGCTATGAGTAATAACTGTGTCACAAGCAACCAGCCACGGCGACGTCCAAGAAGAGAGGGAGTAAACCGATCCATAAAAGGGGACCAGAGAAATTTGAACACATATGCCTGGCCGACAAGGGAAAAGAAACCTATTGTTTTAAGGTTGACGTCTTCAACGGTCATCCATGCTTGCAAGGTGCTAGCAGTTAGTGCGAGAGGTAAACCAGAAGCAAAACCGAGTAAAAGTAAGATTCGTGAGTTATGTTGAGTAAAAACGGTGAGATAACGATAAGACATGGGCCTCCCAAACTCTGCCCCTGGTGAGCAGAGTAAGCAATTAATCCTTAATTAGTGGGCATTTTGTTTGATGAAGTTGCTGACGGATGAGTCTTGGGCCATATCTGCTATAACTTCAGATAGTACAGTATTTACCGCATCAGCAATTTTCTCATTTGTTGCCCCTAAAGGGCCTTGGACATTGTAACTGGTGCGATAGTTCTTAACTTGTTTGCTTCCATTTTGTGCAGCACTGATGATAGAAATATCGGCTTTTGTTGAAATATTATGGCGCAGGCTACCTTCCTTAACATCTGCATACAGATTGTTCACAATAATTTGCAGATTGGCATTGGCTGGAGAGCCAATCATATAACCACGGGCGGCCATCTGTTTTTCCAGGATTTCCTGGAGTAGAAAACGTAGATCGCGGGATGGTTTCAGTACTTCCAGCCTGGCATTGCGGTTAATTTGAGCAAGTGTTTGAGACTGGCGATTGTCGGCACCGCTGATACTGATGGTAATAGCACTCATAGTTGGGTCTGCTATTGGCAGGGTAATTTTAGGATCAATGGTCAGAGTATTGCTGGGAGCAGCGCAACCTGTAAGGAGAAAAAGAGTAATAAGCGGGAAAAAGATTCTTTTCAACATGTTGATTTTCTCATCAGTGATAAGGATGTCCAGTAATACTTATCAATAGTATAAACTGTTGCAATAATAACACCGCCTTTGATCGTGGCATATCCCCGATGGGGTAAACATATATAAAAACCTGATAATATGGGATTCGATTAAAGGTATTTTAATGTGCTGATGCTATAACTCATGAAGAATAGACTAGAATCATTAATATAGTTGATAGCATGACTGCGGTGTGATTAAGGAGAGTAATATGGTGTATCAGGATATAGAAGAGAAATTACAGACGGCATTTAACCCTTCATATCTAGAGGTTATTGATGAAAGTTATCGTCACAATGTACCCGTAGGTTCTGAAAGCCATTTTAAGGTTGTGATTATTAGTGATAAATTTGTTGGTGAACGCATGTTAAACCGCCATCGTTCCGTTTACGGAATATTATCGGCAGAACTGGCCGCAGGTGTTCATGCTTTGGCGTTGCATACTTATACAGAAAAAGAGTGGAATGAATTACAGGATACCGTTTTAGCTTCACCAGCATGTCGGGGTGGCAAGAATCAATAATATTATAGTTCGGCTTTTGTCAGCAATTCTCGACTCACACCGTCTGCATCGCTATAATGTCGCGTCTAATTTTTAGAATGGTTTCGGGACGCTTCTGACATCAGGGATTCTCGGTTTTTAAATGCGACCGCCCCGGTTCTTAGAGAGTGTTGTGATTGGTACACAGAACGTGAGCCAGTTGCATGGTCTCTGGAGTTGACCGAGCACTATGATTTTTTTGAGGTAAAAAGATGCAAGTTTCTGTTGAAACCACTCAAGGCCTTGGGCGTCGTGTGACAATCACCGTTCCTGCTGCCGATATCGAAAAAGCAGTTAGTAGTGAGTTGGTCAATGTAGCAAAAAAAGTTCGTATTGATGGTTTCCGTAAAGGCAAAGTGCCTATGAACATCATTAAACAACGTTATGGTGCTTCTGTTCTCCAGGACGTTCTGAGTGATCTGATGCAACGTAACTTTATTAATGCAATCATCGAACAAAAGATCAATCCAGCTGGTGCTCCAAGCTATGCGCCGGAGCAGTTCAAAGACGGTGAAGACTTCACTTTTTCTGTTGAGTTCGAAATCTATCCAGAAGTTGAACTGAAAGATTTGGAAAACATTGAAGTTGAAAAACCTGTTGTTGAAGTAAAAGACGAAGATGTTGACACAATGCTGGAAACTTTGCGCAAGCAGCAGGCTGAATGGAAAGAAACCGAAGAAGCTGCTAGTGCAGAAGATCGGGTTACCGTTGACTTCAACGGTTCTATTGATGGTGAAGAGTTTGAAGGCGGCAAAGCTTCTGACTTTGTTCTGGCTATGGGCCAGGGCCGTATGATCCCAGGTTTTGAAGAAGGTATTTTTGGTCATAAAGCAAGCGAAGAATTCACTATTGAGGTGAACTTTCCTGAAGATTACCATGCTGAAAATCTGAAAGGTAAAGCAGCTAAGTTTGCTATCACTTTGAAAAAAGTGGAACAGCGTGAATTGCCAGAGTTGACTGAAGAATTCATCAAACGTTTTGGTATCGCTGATGGCACAGTTGACGGCCTGCGTGCAGAAGTACGTAAAAATATGGAACGTGAACTGAAAAATGCAGTTCGTAACCGTATTAAATCTCAGGTTATCGATGGTTTGGTTAAGGCTAACGAAATTGAAGTTCCTGCTGCAGTTGTTGATGGTGAAATCGATGTTCTGCGTCGTCAATCTGCTCAACGCTTCGGTGGCAATGAAAAACAAGCTCTGGAATTGCCTCGTGAGCTGTTTGAAGAACAAGCTAAACGTCGCGTTGTTGTTGGCTTGTTATTAGGCGAAGTTATCAGTAGCAATGAACTGAAAGCTGATGAAGAGCGCGTTAAGGGGCTGATTGAGGAGATGGCTTCTGCTTATGAAGATCCTCTGGAAGTGATCGAATTCTATGGTAAAAACCAAGAATTAATGAACAATGTTCGCAATATCGCTCTGGAAGAACAAGCTGTTGAAGTTCTTCTGGGTAAAGCAAAAATTTCTGAAAAAGAAACTACTTTCAACGAGTTAATGAATCAGAATCAAATGGCATAAGTTTTGGCTTTGCCGTGAGATAATGAATTTATCATTTTTATAAAAATGGGCCCGCGGATTTATCTGCGGGTCAGATGGCAGGCAAGCCCTGTTAAAGCTATGAAAGTTTTGTATGACTTTTATTCCCAATAAATTATTTCAACGAAAGAAGTTTAAGAGCTGATAAATATATTTCTTGCAATGAAATATTATTCACATTCTCTTTATCGTATAGTGTTATGCATAATTCATCTGAAATAAGAGGCCCCCAATTTTGAGGTTTTGTTACACCGTAAAGAGCAACTATTTTTTTATTAAGAGCTGCTGCCAAATGACAAATGCCACCATCACCAACGATAACAAGATCAACACTATTTATTAGTGATAGAAAAGATTTAAGATTTTCACTTTCTATAATCTGTGATTTTCCCTCGATCATGGCTAATAGTTCATTAGCTTTCTCTCTATCCTTGTGGAGTGTTGAGATCAAAAAAACTGCATCAGGAAAATCTTTTATAATTTCGTTCGCAATTGATACCATTCTTTCATTTGTAACTTGACTTCTTGTTCTATTATTATATACAGAAAATAAAATTTTAGGAAACTTACCGTTTGATAAACCACTAAAATCTTTCATAACGATCTTTGGAAATAAATTAAATGGTATTGATTCTATTTTGGGATCAAAAATCTTTAATAATTTTAGTGACTGATGAAATTCATCAATTCTTCTGAAATCCGTTGAAATATTAATTAATTTCTCATGCCATTTTTTATGGCCAGTTACAGCATAACGTTTTCTCGCATTTACAACCCATAAGAATAAATTATTTAGCTTCATAGGAGAGGATTTTGCAGAAATCGCTATATCAAATCTTTCTTTTCTCTGTTTTAATGCTGTAGTTAAAAGAGAGATATATTTATTTCCTTTTGGTATAGTGTGTATTTTGACATCAGGACAAAGATATTTAGTCAATTCTTCATTATTAAAATCAATGAATAAATGTATTTCAGATGATGGGTGTTTTAGTTTTAGGTAATTTATTAAAGGTTGCGTACATATTAAGTCTCCCAGATCATTCCTTCTCAAAATAGCAATTTTCACCGATTTCTCCTATCTTTATCTGAATAATTCCCTTTGCACCATTGCAAGTTTTTATTGCTAGTTCTGCTCAAAAAATCTGTACAGAGCACACAACATCTTACACATGTTCAATATATCATTTTTAAGTTTATCACAAATAGCTTTAGAGTCTCATAAGGCGTTTTGCCTTTCAAGCCACTATGGGGTCTGTGATATGTGATAGTTGTAAGACGCCTCCCATTCAGCTAATTTGGCTTCTAAATCTACATCTCCTTTAGTAAGTTCAGTAATTGGTAAAATTCTTGCTTATCTGTGAGGTGAAAGTGCTCAACTTTCCCGTTCAGATCAGGATTAGTGGGTCTGATATACGCATGTTCAAGCCCCAAATCCTCGCAGCGCCAATGAAATTTCGACTGAAATTTGTGACTATTATCTGTGCGAATCATTTTGATCCGAAAAGGGAATTCTTCGACGACATAATTAATAAAGTCAATGGAACATGGCTGGTTATGTTTTTCATAAACTTTTAGCACTCTTATACGCGTTGCGTCATCAATTATTGTGTATTGGAATCTATGGACTTTATTCCCGTTCTCATCTTTGAAGTTTAGGAACTTAACGTCCACTTGAACGTGATGTCTCGGTATTTTCTTTTCATACGGTTTAATCGATTTGATTTGGCGCTTTCTGAGATTCTTAGGAGGTCTGTTAAGACCATGATGGCATAGAACACGGTAGACTACAGACATGGAAACTTTCAAATTGTGATATCTAGCCAGATACCAGCCTATTTGGGCGCTACCAAAATGGTAATTTTTACGAAGGTATAAAATTTTTTCTTCAATGATTGGTACTTGTCTCAATAAATTGTGATAACGACCTGAAATATATTAACCATGAATTTATGGACTGGGCTGAAGAGTATAAAATAAGACTTAATTTTATCCAAACGAATAAGTTATAGCAGAATACCTATACTAAGTGTTATAACCGAAAATCCGTGATGACTGGTTGGGGAAATATTTATTTCCATCGTTGGATAAATTACAGGAGTATGCGACAAAATGGCAATGGTCTTAATTATGAGCGACTCAATATGGGCATTAAGTGGCTATACATCAAAACAATGTGTGCTAAGGATTGCCTGAATTCTGCTTTTGGTTTCAGTTAAAAGTGGGAAACTATCATATTGTTTCGCGTCTACCAAACTCTTTTCTACCGTTTCTTTTCGTCGCGCATCCACTTTCCACTTGATTACCCATTTTGTCAGCTTCACGACATTGACATAAACATAAATTTCTTGAACTAACATGTTGTTCACTGAAATGCCAAACAGATAACCTAACAACATCATTTTTATCAGCATGACCGTGTCAATGGCAGGCCGCTTGTTATTCGAAGTAGAGATGAGCAGCTTTATTAAGGATAAATTCGGAATTGAATTGATAGTGGCATCAATTTTACGTCCAGGCATCTGCTCCTCAAAGGAGACTTTTTCAGAGAGAAATTGTGGAAGAAGTGACATTCTCACCATAGTAGTCAGCTTTTTTGCACGAGATTTTACTAGATCAAAGTATCGACTAAAAAGTCAACATTTTGTTAATAATCTGACCCGCAGATTTATTTGCAGGTTTTTTTATTCGTGGAAGGCGAGATTTTTCTTGAAAAAAGTGGGATTAACCCCAGATCCTTTTTCATATTATGTATATGATTGCAAAATTTTTCAGGGGAGGTCTTCCCTTGATTGGCTAACTTTGAATCATGGTCATCATCGCTTATCTCAAGTAGAATTGGTTATGAATGGCACCAACATGAATTCTATTAGGAGACGGAAATGTCATATAGCGACAAGCGGGATCAATATGTGCCTCATATGGCTTTGGTGCCGATGGTAATTGAACAGACTGCACGTGGGGAACGTTCGTTCGATATTTATTCACGTCTGTTAAAAGAGCGTATTATTTTTCTGACGGGTCAGGTTGAAGATCATATGGCAAACCTGGTTGTGGCTCAGATGTTGTTCCTTGAGGCAGAAAATCCGGAAAAAGATATTTTCTTATATATAAATTCACCAGGTGGTGTGATTACTGCGGGAATGTCTATTTATGACACCATGCAGTTTATTAAACCGGATGTCAGTACCATCTGTATGGGACAGGCGTGTTCAATGGGGGCATTTTTACTGACCGCTGGTGCAGAAGGAAAACGCTTCTGTTTGCCAAATTCCCGGGTCATGATCCATCAACCATTAGGTGGTTTCCAAGGGCAGGCTACAGATATTGAAATTCATGCTCAGGAAATACTTAAGGTTAAAGCGCGTATGAATAGTTTGATGGCAAAGCATACGGGCAAACCTCTCGAAGAAATCGAGAAAGATACAGAACGTGATCGTTTCTTATCAGCAAGTGAAGCCGTAGAATATGGGTTGGTTGATAAGATTTTTACCCATCGCGATTAATTTATTATTCCCGGAAGCTATAATATAAATATTCGCCTTACCATTATCATTTGGTAAGGCAATGTTGTTCGGGGTAATAGCAGAAGTTTCCTGCTTTGCCAGACGAATCTGGGGTAGCAGTTGATAAAGTGAGGTTGTGACTGATGACAGATAAGCGCAAAGACGGTTCAGGAAAGCTGCTGTATTGCTCTTTCTGCGGGAAAAGCCAACATGAAGTGCGAAAATTGATTGCTGGCCCGTCAGTGTATATCTGCGATGAATGTGTGGATTTATGTAACGACATCATTCGCGAAGAAATTAAAGAGCTTGTACCACATCGTGAGCGTAGTGCATTACCAACTCCTCATGAAATCCGTCAACATCTGGATGATTATGTGATCGGCCAGGAAACGGCGAAAAAGGTGCTGGCAGTTGCTGTTTATAACCATTACAAGCGGTTGCGTAATGGTGATATGAGTAACGGTGTTGAATTAGGTAAAAGTAATATTCTGCTCATTGGACCGACAGGGAGTGGTAAGACGCTGTTGGCTGAAACGCTGGCCCGTTATCTCGATGTCCCTTTTACTATGGCGGATGCGACTACTCTGACCGAAGCGGGATATGTGGGTGAAGACGTAGAAAACATTATTCAGAAATTACTGCAAAAATGTGACTACGATGTGCAAAAAGCCCAGCGCGGTATTGTTTACATCGATGAAATTGACAAAATTTCACGTAAATCTGATAACCCGTCGATTACCCGGGATGTTTCCGGTGAAGGTGTACAACAAGCACTATTAAAACTGATTGAAGGTACAATTGCAGCAGTTCCGCCTCAGGGAGGACGTAAACATCCTCAGCAGGAATTTTTACAGGTAGATACCTCTAAAATCTTATTCATTTGTGGTGGGGCGTTTGCTGGCCTGGATAAAGTAATTGGTCAGCGTCTAAATACCAGTACCGGTATTGGTTTTGGTGCGAAGGTGCAAGGTGAGTCAGAAAAAGCGACTGAAGGTGAACTTCTTGCACAGGCTGAACCAGAAGATCTGATCAAATTTGGGCTAATTCCTGAATTTATTGGACGGTTACCTGTTGTTGCTACACTCAGTGAATTGAGTGAAGAAGCGTTGATTCAGATTCTGAAAGAACCTAAAAATGCGTTGACTAAGCAGTATCAGGCGTTATTTAACCTCGAAGGTGTCGATCTGGAATTCAGAACTGAAGCCCTGACCGCTATTGCTAAGAAAGCAATGGCTCGTAAGACAGGTGCTCGTGGCCTGCGTTCTATTGTTGAAGGTGCATTGTTGGACACTATGTATGATCTGCCATCGATGGAAAATGTTGGAAAAGTTGTTGTAGACGAATCTGTTGTCAATGGCCAATCTGCACCATTACTGATTTACAGCAAACCGGATGCTCAGGTTTCTGGTGAGTGATTGAGATCAGGACAGGGAATTCATTAAACTGGGTATTGTTGAATAAAATGAGGGGGTTACCCTCATTTTGTTTTTATTGGCGTATTGTACCATTGAATGTCAAATTCCTGTCCCCATATATTTTATATTCTATGATGTGAAACTCGTGAGAACCGTGTTTCACGAGATTCCCTAAAAACTGGCGAAAGCTAAACGAAGAGAGAGCTCTATGAATCCTGAGCGTTCCGAACGCATAGAAATCCCTGTATTGCCTTTGCGCGATGTGGTGGTTTACCCGCATATGGTGATCCCACTGTTTGTAGGGCGTGAAAAATCTATTCACTGCCTGGAAGCAGCAATGGATCATGACAAACAGATCATGTTGGTTGCGCAAAAAGAAGCTTCAACTGATGAGCCAGGGGTTAATGACCTTTTCTCCGTTGGTACAGTAGCGTCTATTTTACAGATGTTAAAACTGCCTGATGGTACTGTAAAAGTACTCGTTGAAGGGTTGAAACGTGCTCGTATCACGACTCTGGCTGATAATGGTGAACATTTTTCTGCTCAGGCTGAGTATCTTGACTCACCGATCGTTGATGAGCGTGAGCAGGAAGTTTTGATAAGGACAGCTATTAATCAGTTTGAAGGTTACATTAAGCTAAATAAGAAAATTCCACCAGAGGTTCTGACCTCGTTACACAGTATTGAAGATTCAGCTAAACTAGCTGATACAATTGCTGCGCATATGCCACTGAAACTCAATGATAAACAGACTGTTCTGGAAATGTCTGATGTCGTTGAGCGCCTTGAATATCTGATGGCAATGATGGAATCAGAAATTGATCTATTACAGGTAGAAAAACGAATCCGTAACCGCGTGAAGAAACAAATGGAAAAAAGCCAGCGCGAGTACTACCTGAATGAGCAAATGAAAGCAATTCAGAAAGAATTGGGTGAAATGGATGATGCGCCTGATGAGTATGAAACTCTCAAGCGCAAAATTGAAGCGGCAAAAATGCCAAAGGAAGCCCGTGAAAAAGCTGAAGCTGAATTGCAAAAGCTGAAAATGATGTCGCCTATGTCAGCAGAAGCAACTGTTGTCCGTAGTTACATCGATTGGATGGTACAGGTTCCGTGGGTTACTCGCAGTAAGGTTAAAAAAGATCTAATTAACGCCCAGGAAACTCTGGATACCGACCATTATGGCCTGGAGCGTGTTAAAGAGCGCATTCTTGAGTATCTGGCAGTACAAAGCCGAATCAGCAAAATTAAAGGGCCGATTTTATGTTTAGTTGGCCCTCCTGGGGTAGGTAAAACCTCTTTAGGTCAGTCTATTGCGCGAGCGACTGGGCGGAAATATGTGCGTATGGCACTGGGTGGGGTCCGTGATGAAGCTGAAATCCGTGGTCACCGCCGTACCTATATTGGATCTATGCCGGGCAAATTGATTCAAAAAATGTCCAAAGTTGGGGTGAAAAATCCACTGTTCTTGCTAGATGAAATTGACAAAATGTCATCTGATATGCGTGGTGATCCAGCTTCAGCTTTACTGGAAGTTTTGGACCCGGAACAGAATGTGGCATTTAATGACCATTATTTGGAAGTTGATTACGATCTGTCAGATGTCATGTTTGTTGCAACATCCAACTCCATGAATATTCCTGCACCATTATTGGATCGTATGGAGATTATTCGTCTGTCCGGTTATACCGAAGATGAAAAACTGAATATTGCTAAACGTCATTTGCTGCCTAAGCAGATTGAGCGTAATGCTCTGAAAAAACATGAATTAACTATTGATGACAGTGCCATCATTGGTATTATCCGTTATTACACCCGTGAAGCTGGGGTGCGTAGCTTAGAGCGAGAAATTTCTAAGCTGTGCCGTAAGACGGTGAAGACATTGCTAATGGATAAAAGTTTGAAACACATTGAGATCAGTGCAGATAACCTAAAAGATTATCTGGGTGTTCAACGTGTAGACTATGGCCGTGCAGATACAGAAAACCGTATTGGTCAGGTTACAGGACTTGCATGGACTGAGGTCGGTGGTGATTTACTGACAATTGAAACCGCGTGTGTTCCAGGAAAAGGTAAACTGACCTATACCGGTTCACTGGGCGAGGTCATGCAGGAATCAATTCAGGCTGCATTAACCGTTGTTCGAGCCCGTGCTGATAAATTGGGTATCAACTCTGATTTCTATGAGAAACGGGATATCCATGTCCATGTTCCGGAAGGTGCGACACCCAAAGATGGTCCAAGTGCAGGTATCGCTATGTGTACAGCATTAGTTTCCTGTCTGACAGGCAATCCAGTTCGTGCTGATGTTGCTATGACAGGTGAAATTACACTTCGTGGTTTGGTTCTGCCGATCGGTGGTTTGAAAGAGAAACTATTGGCTGCTCATCGAGGTGGAATTAAAACGGTCTTAATTCCAGAAGAGAATAAACGCGATCTGGAGGAGATTCCCCAGAATATTATTGCAGATCTACAGATCCATCCGGTTAAGAGTATTGAAGATGTTTTAACTATTACATTGCAGAACCCAGTGTTTGGTGCTGAATTGGTGTCAGTGAAGTAATATAAAATAGTGAACGATTTCGAGAGTTATGGATGAAATATAAGCTGGTAAGTTAACTCAGACTTGCCAGCTTTTTTGTATCGATGAACTGTCTGATAAATATTTTGCTGTCTTATGATTTCTTGCCAATATTGGAAAGGATTGATATAACGGCACTGCTATCGGGTTATCCGCTAGGATTCTTATGCGATAGTAAAATACTATATGGGGATGATAAGAGTGAATAAATCACAACTGATCGACAAAATTGCTGCTGACTCTAACATTTCTAAAGCAGCTGCAGGGCGTGTAGTAGATGCATTCATTTCTTCTGTAACGGGTGCATTGAAGGATGGCGATGATGTTGCTCTGGTAGGGTTCGGTACTTTTGCCGTTCGTGAACGTTCTGCACGTACTGGTCGTAACCCTCAGACAGGTAAAGAGCTCAAAATTGCTGCGGCTAAAGTACCTGCTTTCCGTCCAGGTAAGAGTTTGAAAGATGCTGTTAACGGTAACACAAACTAAATATTGTTTGTCAGTGCTTGTTATATCGGCAAACTAAACTGACGAGACAGATTTGGTAAGTTAGAATAGAAGCGCATCAATTGATTGGTGCGCTTTTTTTCTCTTAGCGCTTGAATTAGCGTAATATGGTAGTTTCAATTTCACTAAAGCGGAGTTTTGCCTCTTTATGATGGACAACCTACGCACGGCGGCAAACAGTCCTGTGCTTAAAATCGTGCTGGCTCTCATTATTTTGTCTTTTGTACTGACTGGTGTTGGGGGTTATCTGACAAGTGGAACTGGTAGTTATGCTGCCGAAGTGAATGGCCAGACTATCAGTCGTGCTCAATTAGAGCAGGCGTTTCAGCAAGAGAGAAACATGTTGCAAGAACAACTAGGAGATAAATTCTCTGTGTTGGCAAGTAATGAACAAAGCATGAAGCAGATTCGTAGTCAGGCTTTAGAACGTCTGGTTAATAATGCGTTGATTGATCAATATTCCCGTGAGTTAGGTTTGTCTGCTAGCGATGAGCAGGTTAAGGATTCGATCCGAAATACCCCTTATTTTCAGACAAACGGTAAATTTGATAACAACAAATATTTGGAACTGCTCAATCGTTTGAATTTTAGTCCAGATGTTTTTGCTGAACAAACACGCCAGAATTTAATTAATCAGCAATTAATTATGGCTTTTTCTGATAGTGAAGTTGCACTGCCTGGTGAAGTAAAACTCAATGCTGAACTGCTTCTGCAACAACGAACCGTTCGTTTGGTGACATTGGAGCTGAAAAAAATTCAGGCTCAGCAAGAAGTAACAGATAAAGAATTACAAGATTACTACAATCTGAAAAAGGACGGCTTTATTGCTCCTGAAGAAGTGAAAGTTAGCTATATCAAAATGGATGCTGCAGATGAAATAGATAAAGTTTCTGTCACATCAGTTGATATTGATACTTACTATGAGCATAACCTGAAGCGCTATACTCAGCCAGAACAGAAAAAGTATAGCCTGATTCAGCTTTCAACTGAAGCTGAAGCCAAAGTGGTGCTTGATGAGCTGAATAAAGGTGCTGATTTTGGTAAATTGGCGGCTAAAAAATCCACAGATAAATTTTCAGCAAAAAATAATGGTGAGATTGGCTGGATGGAAGAGGATTCTCTTCCTGAAGAGATGAAAAAAGCTAATTTGAAAGAGAAGGGCCAAATTTCTTCCGTTATTAAGGTTCCTAATGGCTTCGCCATTTTCCATTTGGATGATGTTAAGCCTCAAATAACCAAACCTTTGTCTGAAGTTCGCTCTGAAATTGAGAAAACGGTTAAGCAGGAAAAAGCGGTAGATGCTTTCTATGCTCTACAACAGAAAGTTAGTGATGCGGCTACTAGCGATAATGAATCCTTAGCTGCTGCTGAGGAAGCTTCAGGTACTAAGGTTGTGACAACGGGATGGTTTGATCGTAACAATGTGCCAGCAGAGATTAACTTTGGTTCTGTTATTCATGAAATTTTTGAAGGTAATCTTGTTGATGGACAAGGACCAACAGGTGTTAACTCTGATGTGATCTCCGTTGAAGGTGATCGTGCCTTTGTTCTACGTGTAGATAACTACAAACCGGAAACAGTGCAACCATTTGAAAAAGTTAAAGAACAGGTTACCGAACTAGTTAAGCGTCAGAAAGCTGAAAAACAGCTTCAAGTTGAAAGTGAGAGATTGTTAGCCGCTTTAAAAGAAGGCAAAGGTGAACAAGTCTTGAAAGATGCTGGTATTAAGTTTGGTGAGTCTCAGGTTATTCAACGTACACCTCAGAATAATGCATTGGTTGATGCAGTATTTGCTTTACCACAGCCAAAAGAAGGTAAAGCAGAGTATGGTTTAGTGAAAAATAGTCTGGATGACATTGTTCTGATCCAACTGGATAAAGTTACTTCAGGTGTTATATCGGAAGAGCAAATTAAAGGCATGACTGATAGTTACCAGAATGAGATAGGTAACGCTATGCTGGAGTCTTTACTGATTAACCTGCGTGAAAGGGCTAAAATTAAGTTAGGTCATATCGAATAAAGTTTGCGGGGAATATCGCAAATATCTTTGTAATTATCTTGCTAATCAAGGCCGCTTTCGCGGCCTTTCGCATATCTGATACTTGCTCATTGTGCTTAAATTTATCTGTGGCAATCTTCTCTGCGTCAAATAAAACATGGAGGGATTGATATGAAAAAATCGGGAGTTTTATCTATTTTACTTGCTAGCTTGCTTTATGTGTGTGGGGGACAATTTGCAATTGCTGCCGAGCAAGTAAAAGACAAAGTAGCAAAAACAGCCAATACTACCAATAATTCTTCATCAGAAAAGCAGTTACAGCGTCAAGACACTTTGAAAGTAGAAGAAAAGGGAATGGTAAATATTAATACTGCAAGTGCAGAAGAGTTAGCAAAAGCACTGAATGGTATTGGGGTAAAAAAAGCGCAGGGAATTGTTGAATATCGTGAAAAACATGGTGCGTTTACTACAGTGGAACAATTACAGGAGGTTCAGGGAATAGGGCCGGTTTTCATTGAGCGGAACAGAAGTAAGTTAAGTTACTAGTGTATCATCCAGCATCCTCATTCATAATTTGTTTTGTGATTGAGGATGTTGTGAAGTAGATCACATATAAATTACTTTAATTAATGTCAATTTTTTGTTTTGCTATTGTTAAATCAATCTGGTCAGATGAGTGACGTTAACATTAAAGGCAATATTATGAGTTCAATTATAAAAGTTCATGGCTATCATATAGATTTATTTCAACATGTGAACAATGCTCGCTATTTGGAGTTTATGGAAAGTGCCCGCTGGGAATGGTTGCATAAATATTCTGTAGTGGAATGGATACAGAAAAATGATGTTGGGTTTGCGGTGGTTAACATTAATATTAATTATCGTAGTTCAGCAGTTCTTGGCGATGAATTAGAGGTGGATTGCCGATTAACGGAGTTGAGGAATAGAAGTGGTGTATTTTCTCAGCAGATAATACGTAGAAAGGATAATCAACTCATTGCAGATGCGAAAACTACGTTTGTTTGGATTGATAGACAAACGCAGAAAGCGTTGTCTATTGAAGGTGAACTACGTGAAATAATGAAAGCGTTGGTGAAAACAGGACAATGAGAGCAAAAGACTCCCATTGCCATTTGCATTAGGCTAAATGTGTTTTTGCTTTCATTTCAGTCATTATTTTTTCAGGCGCATCCAGATATTGTTCTAGCCCGTTAGCTCTGAGATGGCAAGCAGCACATGTACCACAACCATTACCTTGAATGCCATTGTAACAAGTTAGTGTCTGGCTACGAACAAAGTCTAAATGCTGATAGTAGTCAGACAGCGCCCAAGTTTCAGCTTTGTTGAGCCACATCAATGGGGTTTCAAAACGGATATCACGGGCAATACCAAGGCTTACAGCTTTATTCAGGGCTTTGACAAATTCATCACGGCAATCAGGATAGCCGGAGAAATCAGTCTCGCATACGCCAGTAATGACTGCTTCAGCTTCAACTTGATAAGCATATATAGCAGCTAGAGTCAGGAATAAGATATTGCGACCAGGAACGAATGTGTTGGGTATGGCACTTTTTTCACTTTCATTATAGTCAGGAACAGGGATGTTATCACGAGTCAGGCTGCTAAGAGCGAGTTCGTTAAGCAATGTGACATCCAGAATTTTATGCGCAACAACATTAAGAGAATGGCTGATATTACGTGCAACATCGATTTCAGCACGGTGGCGCTGACCATAATCAAAAGTGACACAGTGTACTTCGTCATATTGATTAATCGCTTGAATAAGGCATGTGGTGGAATCTTGTCCACCACTGAATACAACAACAGCTCGTCTCATTGTAACATCCTCATTGAAATAAAACGGTTATGTTACTTATAACTACAGAGATTGGGTAGTTGCTTGAGGTAAAGTGAAATATCACCAATATTGCTTTTTACCCAGTCTGGGTTGTAATAAGTGTCAAGATAGCGTTCACCACTGTCACACAGCAAAGTTACTATCGATCCCTGTTCTCCACGTTCATGCATTTGTTTAGCGAGAAAGAGGGCTCCCCAGATATTGGTCCCTGTAGATGCACCTACTTTTCTGCCTAGTAGTTTTTCTAGCCAATAGATTGTTGCAACGCTGGCACAATCGGGTACTTGTATCATGTCATCAATAACTGAGGGAATAAAAGAAGGTTCTGCCCGAGGACGACCAATACCCTCAATCTTGCTGCTACAATTGCTAAGAGTGTCACAACAATTTTGACGGTAACAGTCATAAAATACAGAATTTTCCGGATCGACAACGATCAGCTTGGTGTTGTGCCCTTGGTAACGGATATAGCGTCCTAAAGTAGCAGAAGTACCGCCAGTGCCAGCACTCATAACGATGTAATCTGGTTCAGGAAATGGTTCCATTTGCATCTGGCGGAAAATACTTTCAGCAATATTGTTATTACCTCTCCAGTCTGTTGCACGCTCGGCATAAGTAAATTGATCCATATAATGACCATTAAGCTCTTTTGCTAGTCGTTCTGATTCAGCATAGATTTGTGCTGAATGGTCGACAAAATGGCATTTACCTCCATAAAACTCAATTTCCTGAATTTTACGTTTCGCAGTATATGACGGCATAACAGCAATAAAAGGTAATCCAAGCAGACGGGCAAAATAGGCTTCTGATACAGCAGTACTACCAGATGAGGACTCGATAACTGGAGTACCTTCCTTGATCCAACCATTGCTGAGTGCATAAAGGAATAAGGAACGGGCAAGCCTGTGTTTCAGGCTACCGGTTGGGTGAGTACTTTCATCTTTTAGGTATAAATGGATACCAGGAAAAACCAGTAAATTAAGGCGGATAAGGTGAGTATCAGAACTGCGTTGATAGTCTGCCTGAATCTCTTTGATTGCTTTGGTAGTCCAGTTGTGTGACATAAATTACTAACTCTTGATTAGAATATAATTGATGATGAGTAGATTAACTTTATACTGGGAGAAATGGATTATTATTTTTCTTAATATGTGGTTTTTTTATGGAAAAATTTTCTATAAGAGGTGGATATGTTAGACAAAACAGACCGCAAATTGCTTAAGTTATTACAGAAAGATTGCAGCTTGTCACTGAATGCATTGGCGGAAGCAGTTAATCTTACCTCTACACCTTGCTGGAAACGGCTAAAACGGCTTGAAGATGAAGGATATATCGTTGGCAAAGTTGCTCTGCTTGACAGTGAAAAGTTAGGATTAGGATTGACAGTGATTGTGATGATAAGAACGCAGCAGCATAACAGTGGTTGGTATGAGCAATTTGTGGCATTTATAAAGCAAATGCCAGAAGTTTTAGCTTTTTACCGGATGGCTGGTGAATGTGATTATCTAATGCATGTAGAAGTTGTGGATATGAAAAGTTATGATCTGTTCTATAAGCGTATGGTTAACGGTATTCCAGGATTGATTGATGTTACATCTAGCTTTGCGATGGAAAAAATAAAATATACTACTGCATTGCCGATACCAGAATAACTGATTATTATTTAGAAAATTAGTTCAATCACTCTGAATTTTGATCGATATTTACATTATTTATTTCTACTTCGGGATATACACGTGTGAGATTGTTTTCTCAATTAAGTTGGTACTTCCGCAGCGAGTGGCGTCGCTATCTTGGAGCAGTGACTCTGCTTATTATTATCTCTATTTTGCTACTGATTCCCCCATATCTAGTGGGTGCAATTGTTGACGGCATTAGTACCGGGTCTATGTCATCTAACCAATTGATGGTGTGGGTTGGTGTTATGCTGGTCGTTGCATTGATGGTTTATATTCTGCGTTATATATGGCGATTATGGTTGTTTGGGGCGTCATATCAATTAGCGATTAAATTACGCAATAATTTTTACCGGCAACTTAGCCGTCAAAATCCCGAATTTTATCTGCGTCACCGTACGGGGGATTTGATGGCCCATGCTACTAACGATGTGGATCGTGTAGTATTTGCTGCGGGTGAAGGTGTTCTTACTTTAGTTGACTCGTTGGTTATGGGTTGCGCAGTGCTGATTATGATGAGTATACAAATCAGCTGGCAGTTAACTCTGCTATCTTTGTTACCTATGCCTATTATGGCAATTATCATTAAACGATATGGTGATCAGCTTCATGGCCGTTTCAAATCCGCGCAAGGTGCATTTTCTGCTCTGAATAACCAAGTCCAAGAGAGTTTGAGCAGTATCCGAATGATCAAGGCATTTGGCCTTGAAGATCTGCAATCAAATCAGTTTGAACAGGTTGCCGTGGAAGCAGGTCGTAAGAATATGTATGTTGCTAAAGTGGATGCCAGATTTGATCCGACAATTTTTATTGCGATCGGTATGTCAAATTTTTTGGCTATAGGTGGTGGTAGCTGGATGGTGTTGAATGGTGTTTTGACACTTGGTGAACTCACTAGTTTCGTGATGTATCTCGGCTTGATGATTTGGCCAATGTTAGCGTTGGCGTGGATGTTTAATATTGTTGAACGGGGGAGTGCTGCATACAGCCGTATCCGTAGTTTGTTGCAAGAGCCGCCGGTCATTGAGGATGGTACCCGCTATTTATCGCCTGAACGTAGTACTTTGAATGTAAATATCAAAGCGTTTAACTATCCACAGAGTAACAAAACTGTTCTGAATCAGATTAATTTCTGTTTAGCTCCCGGGCAGTTGCTGGGGATTTGTGGTCCGACAGGTTCAGGTAAGAGCACGCTACTTGCGCTGATACAAAGACAGTTTGATGTGACTGATGGAGAAATTCTTTTCCAGTCGATAAAAATTGCTGATATCCGGTTAGATGAGTGGCGAGCGAGGTTTGCTGTTGTAAATCAAACACCTTTTCTATTTTCAGATACAGTTGCCAGGAATATTGCTTTGGGATGTCCAGATGCAACACAGGAACAAATCGAAGAAGTTGCCCGCCTTGCCAATGTCCATGAAGATATTCTTAGTCTACCTGAGGGGTATCAAACGGAAGTGGGTGAGCGTGGTGTGATGCTATCTGGTGGACAGAAACAACGCATTTCTATTGCCAGGGCTTTACTTTTAGATGCAGAGATTTTAATTCTGGATGATTCTTTATCGGCAGTTGATGGGCAAACTGAGTACAATATTTTGCAAAACCTTAGCCAATGGAGGCAACAACGCACCGTTATTATCAGTGCTCACCGCCTATCTGCATTAACTGATGCAGATAATATTCTGGTGATGCAGCAAGGTTCTGTTATACATCAAGGGCGGCATCAACAATTGGTAGAACAGCCAGGATGGTATCGTGATATGTATCATTATCAGCAACTTGAAGCAGCACTAGATGACGAGGAAGGGGTAGTAGAAGGAAATAAAGATGACTAAGGCTCGTCAATTGTGGCCATCTCTGAAACGTCTGTTAGTTTATGGAAAAAATTATCGTAAACCATTAGGGCTGGCGGTACTGATGCTGTGGGGGGCTGCAATTGCGGAAGTAAGCGGCCCGGTTTTAATTAGTTACTTTATCGATAATATGGTTGCAACGGGTAATATGCCTGTTGAAGTGGTTGCAGGGCTAGCTATAACCTTTGTTGTTTTGCAACTGATTACAGCTGCATTGCATTATTTTCAAGCTTTATTGTTCAATCAAGTGTCAGTTGATGTAGTTCAGCAACTTCGTACTGATGTGATGAATGCAGCATTGCGTCAGCCTTTAAGTGCTTTTGATAATCAACCTGTCGGGCAATTAATTTCCCGTGTAACGAACGATACTGAAGTTATTAAAGATCTTTATGTCAATGTGGTTCCGGCAGTATTCCGTAGTATAGCACTAATTGGCGCGATGCTGATTGCTATGTTTATGCTGGAATGGCGTATGGCATTGGTTGCCATTCTTATTTTCCCTGTCGTGTTAATTGTCATGGCAATATATCAGCACCTGAGTACACCTATTATTCGGCGGGTACGTAGTTATCTGGCTGATATTAATGATGACTTTAACGAGATCATCAATGGAATGCATGTTGTTCAGCAATTCAGGCAACAGGCTCGTTTTGGTGAGCGTATATTATTGACTAACCGTGCTCATTATAAAGTGAGAATGCAGGCACTACGGTTGGATGGGCTTTTATTGAGGCCATTACTGAGTTTGTTATCGGCTATGGTGTTGTGTGGTCTTATAGTGCTGTTTGGATTCAGTGGATCAGGGGTGATTGGTGTTGGGGTATTGTATGCTTTTATTAATTACTTAGGGCGACTGAATGAACCACTAATCGAACTGGCTTCTCAGCAATCTATCCTGCAACAGGCTGTAGTTTCTGGTGAGAGGATATTTGAGTTAATGGATAGTCCTCAACAAGGTTATGGCATAGATAGTCAGCCGTTATCCAGCGGTCGGATTGAAATAGAAAATTTGAGTTTTTCTTACCGAGATAACAAAGTAGTTTTACAAGATATCAATGTGCAGATTCCGACCCACGGTTTTGTTGCTTTGGTTGGGCATACTGGCAGTGGTAAAAGTACGTTGGCAAATTTACTGATGGGGTATTACCCGTGGCAGAAGGGGGAAATTTACCTTGACGGCCGATCTGTATCATCCTTGTCTCATTCGGTGTTACGTAATGGAGTGGCAATAGTTCAGCAGGACCCGGTTGTTCTTGTTGACTCTTTCTTTGGTAATATTACGCTTGGTCGGAATATCTCAGAAGAGAAAATCTGGCAGGTATTGGAAACAGTACAATTAGCTGAATTAGTACGTTCATTGCCTAATGGTCTTCATACTATCTTGGGAGAGCAGGGTAATACGTTGTCAGCAGGGCAAAAACAACTGCTTGCTATGGCGAGGGTGTTAGTGCAAACACCGCAAATTTTAATCCTTGATGAAGCGACAGCAAATATCGATTCTGGTACAGAACAAGCGATACAACAGGCTTTGAGATTGATTCGTCAGCAAACGACTTTGATTGTCATTGCTCACCGTCTGTCCACTATTGTAGAAGCCGATACTATTTTAGTGCTGCATCGTGGTGCAATTATTGAACAAGGACGCCATCAGCAGTTATTGGCTGAATGTGGGCGTTATTATCAGATGTATCAGCTACAACAAGTAGGTAATGCATTAAATGAATGCGGCGCAATTTCTGAGAAAGAGATATTGATTTAACTTTATTTGCACTAATCTGGTGCGCTAACGAGGGAGTGCATTCGTTGCTCTCCCTTTCTTCCTCTCCCCGTAATTTGTATTTTCTTTATTATTGTTTGATTTTTATATGTTTTTAATTTCTGGCACATCCCTTGCTATTTACTTAATTGCAAACACAATAGCCGAGTGGTAGGAGGGTATATGAAGCTCATTACGACAATTATAAAGCCATTCAAACTGGAGGATATAAGGGGTGCTCTTTCTGGTCTAGGTGTTCAAGGGCTGACTATAACAGAAGTAAAAGGATTTGGTCGTCAGAAGGGGCATGCAGAGCTTTATCGTGGAGCTGAATACAGCCTTAACTTTTTACCTAAAGTAAAGATAGATATCGCTGTAGCAGATGAATTAGTTGAGGAGGTAATTCATGCTATTCAGCAATCCGCTTTCACTGGAAAAGTTGGTGACGGTAAGATTTTTGTTATCGAATTACAGCAAGCTATTCGTATCAGAACAGGCGAAACCAATGATGCAGCACTATAAGTCACTGATAGAGATAATATATATGAAAAGACAATTCTCTGTGGCTGTCGGTATTGCGGCCAGTTGTTTACCATCATTATCTCAAGCGGCAGAAAGGGTTGCCGACAAAGCAGATAATACTTTTATGATGATTTGTACAGTACTTATTCTGTTTATGACAATTCCGGGAATTGCTCTGTTTTACGGTGGATTGTTGCGGAGCAAAAATGTTTTATCTCTGATGGCTCAGGTTATGGTGAGCTTTGCTCTGGTATGTGTGCTGTGGGTAATTTACGGCTACAGCTTGGCTTTTGAACCGGGAAATGGTTTTTTCGGTAGTTTTAGTCAGATGATGTTGAAGAACTTGGTATTGACTGATTTAACTGGCAGTTTTTATCAATTAATTCATGTGGCATTTCAAGGGTCTTTTGCTTGTATTACAGTCGCCTTGATTATTGGTGCCTTAGGGGAACGTATTCGCTTTCCAGCTTTATTGATTTTCAGCGTGTTATGGCTGACGTTTTCTTATCTACCTATGGCGCATATGGTTTGGGGTGGGGGGATACTTTCACAAGATGGAGCGCTGGATTTTGCTGGTGGCACGGTTGTGCATATTAACGCGGCTGTAGCTGGGCTGGTTGGTGCTTATTTATTGGGAAAACGTACTGGTTTTGGGAAAGAAGCATTCAAGCCACATAATCTGCCAATGGTTTTCATCGGTACAGCTGTACTTTATATCGGTTGGTTTGGTTTTAATGCAGGTTCTGCTGGTGAAGCTAATGAGATAGCTGCTCTGGCATTTTTGAATACAGTTGTGGCGACAGCCGCCGCTATTCTATCGTGGATTTTTGCTGAATGGTTCTTCCGTAATAAGCCATCACTTTTGGGTGCCTGTTCAGGCTGTATTGCTGGGCTGGTTGGTGTTACACCGGCTGCGGGAACAGTTGGTGTCGGTGGGGCTCTTATCATTGGTCTGATAGCTGGTTTTGCAGGACTTTGGGGAGTAGTGATCCTGAAAAGGTGGTTATGTGCTGATGATGTATGTGATGTATTTGGTATACACGGCGTATGTGGGATAGTTGGTTGTCTTTTGACCGGGGTTTTTACAGCTAAGTCGTTGGGAGGAACCGGTTATTCTGAAGGGGTAGCTATGTTGGAGCAAGTTAGTATCCAAGCTTTCAGTATATTAGTTTGTGTAGTTTGGTCAGTAATCGTTGCGTTTATTGCTTTCAAAATAGCAGATCTACTGGTAGGGCTGCGGGTTACTGTTGAAACTGAAAGAGAAGGATTGGATATTAATGCTCACGGCGAGAGTGCTTATAATTAATCTGTAATATAAACGAAACGGCAGCGGTAAGGCCATAAAGTGTGATATTGGTTTCTTATTTGCTGCCTTTGTTATGTTTTTATTTGGTTCGCTTTCTAATCAGTCCTTCCTGTACAGTCGAGGCGATAAGTATCCCTTCACGGTTGTAAATCTGTCCACGAACAAAGCCACGGGCACCAGAGGCTGATGGGCTGTCTATAGCATATAGTAACCAGTCGTCCAGTTTAAATGGGCGGTGGAACCACATAGAATGGTCAATAGTTGCTATCTGGATATTTTTCTCAAGAAATCCGACACCATGAGGCTGCAATGCTGTTGGTAGAAAGTTAAAATCAGAGGCATAGCCAAGCAAGTATTGATGAATTAAAGGATTAGCAGGCATATCACCATTACTGCGAAACCAGACATAGCGTGTAGGTTCTTCTGGTGGACAATTAAATGGGCTGTAATATTTTACGGGCCTCATTTCAAATGGGCATGGAAAGAGAAAAATATTTTGCATTCTTTGTGGTAATAGGTGAGATATTTTCTTCGCAATTTCATCTTGAGGGATGAGTTCCTCTGGATATGGTACATCCGGCATCATATTTTGGTGTTCGAAACCTTCTTCGTAGTTTTGGAATGAGGCCGTCATATAAAAGATAGGTTTGCCATTTTGAATCGCGCTCACTCGTCGGGCGCTGAAACTTCCTCCATCACGTAAAATTTCAACGTCATAGACGATAGGTTTGCTACTGTCTCCGGGACGTAAGAAATAGCTGTGGAAAGAATTACTTATCCGGCTATCTGCGACAGTTTGTGTGGCAGCATAGAGTGCTTGACCGATCACTTGCCCTCCGAAAACCTGAGGAAAACCTAAGTCTTTACTTTGACCCCGGTAAATGCCTTCTTCAATTTTTTCTAGATTCATCAAATTGATCAGATTTTGTAATGACTTACTCATAATATGCCTTTGTTTTTTATTGGGTTATTAAAAATACAACAGGTGATTATTGTCCCATTAATGAATGATAAATAAATAACTAAATTGTAAATGTTTCAGGCCCTGATAGTAGTGCAATAAAGAATATGAGATTTATCTGGGACTTATATTCATTTTTCTAATCTATAATTTAGGTGGCTTAGTTAGGCGGCTTAGATTTAATGGTTTGATATTCAAATTCATTTTATTATTTATATAGATCAGTTAAGAGTGGAGAAGTGTGTATGAAATTATGGCAAATATCTACGAGTGTATTACTGGCAGTTGCTTTGGTTGGGTGTAATAGCAAAGGTACCGAGACAGTAGATACACGGGCAGTGCAGATTGAAAATCCAGTAAAACAGCATTATGTTAAAGGCAATATCAATATCTTACAGCGTATTGCATTGCCAGCGGATGCTATTCTGACGGTGTCTTTATCTGATGTATCTCTGGCTGATGCGCCCTCAATTACTTTATCCCAGAAGAGAGAACGCTTAGACGGAAAACAATCACCTTTCCATTTTGTTCTGCCTTATCGTCCAAGCGACGTTAAGCCAAATGCGCGTATTGTCGTCAGTGCTTCTGTTTCTCTACATAATCGTTTAATGTTTGTTACAGATACTGCGTATGAAGTAATTAATAATGGGAAGACTAAAGATATCGAAATTATACTAAAAGCGGTTAGATAATACATGTTCTTGAGTATTTATTCTTAATGTATAAGAAATCATCATTCGAACCTGCTTGTCTTGCTATTTAGACAGGTATGAATGATAATGGCGCCGCTTTGAAGTCAAAGCAACAAGTCAATGGGGGCTCTGTTGGTTCTCCCGCAACGCTAACTTGTTAACTCGGTCAGGTCCGGAAGGAAGCAGCCATAGCAAGGGATGTGTGTGCCGGGATGTCGCTGGCAGAGCCCTCGCCAATTTTGTTGATAGCTGACCTAATAAGCCGATAGCACTTTACCGGCCCGGATCATTTTCTGTCTGATGAAGACTACTTTAGCGAACGTATTTCCATACTGAAGGTGGAATTCTGTCATACAGTTTATTCATGGTCAGCTCAGCCAGGCGATGATCCGCTGCAGAGTAGAATAGTTCAAGTTCGTCTCCTGAAAGTTCATATTTGTTCTTTTCAATCACACGCTCTAGTGTATCAATCGTGGTGCATTTTCTTAAACGCATCAGATAATCAGTTTTAGTCATAGTCGCCTTTCTTATTAACATATATAAAAAATTATTTAAGGAAATATCAACCAAATTTTTCTCAAGGAACGATTTAAGTCATACAACAAAATGCTGGTTAAACGTTCATTAGTTTTTGGGCATTTTGTAAGTTTAGAAAAACTAATCTCATTGCTTCCAAACAAAGTATAGGTATATGTACCATCAAAATATTCATCAATTCAAGCGAGAAGGCTGAAATCATCAGAATATTTGATTTTAAAGTGCTAAACGAAAGTTGATATGTACTCAATCAATTCATTTAGCTTTAAATTGTCCTGAGACGTAAATGTTATTTACACAACCAGTACCGGTGTACTCTAACACTGGAAGTAACTTCTTGTCTTAGATTCTCACATAAGCATTTTAATTCAGCAATATCATATCATCCTAGTGAATTATTCATCCATGCCATGTTGATCTCCCTGTTATGCTATTACTTAATTTGAGTCAAAGGCTAAACATATACATGTATTATAGAAACTCTTTTTCGAGAGATTATTATTATGTGTCTATAATCGTTCTTTGGGATTATTTATCTTTTTTACAGACGATTCTGGTTTGCTTTTGGTAAAGTAAAATCATCTCTTAACAAAAATTCATACCTTTAACGCAATAAACTATAAATATCGGCCAGTATATGTGAATTAATATGTAGGCTTATATAAAATAGCATTACCCTCAGATGCTAGTAACAGCAGATTATAGCCTGATGGCTACAATAATCAACGAATATAACATCATTATTACATAAGTCACTATGTGCTGGTATTGTTTTTTGTCATTTAATGTAAAAAAGATAAAGCAGTTCTTGTCCAACAACTTTCCCATTAATTTTATCAAAGTTAGTAATGTCCGGATTTATAAGGATATTTTTTTGCTCATAAGTAGTAATTTTAATTAAATTTGAACGAAATTATGTAAAAGTTAAGCGGACAGGTTGATGATCAGAATTTGCTTAATGGAAGCAACTATTACATTAAGAAGGCCGTTAAACGGCCTTCCATTATTGGTTAGTTGCATTAGTGAGATTCTGATGCTGGCTCAATCTCCTCTGCTTTCTTACTGAAACGTCGTTTGATAACCACAAAGAATACTGGTACGAAAAAGATAGCTAGCGAGGTAGCGGCAATCATCCCACCTAATACCCCGGTACCTACTGCGTTTTGAGAGCCGGAACCTGCTCCGTTACTCAGTACTAGAGGGAGGACACCCAGCATAAATGCCAATGATGTCATCAGGATGGGACGAAGACGCATTCTTACCGCATCTAACGTAGCTTCTATCAGCCCTTTGCCTTCTTTTTCCATCAAATCCTTAGCAAATTCAACGATTAGGATTGCATTCTTTGCTGACAAGCCGATGGTGGTTAACAAGCCAACTTTGAAATAAACGTCGTTATCTAGATCTCGGAATGTCGTTGCTAACAAAGCTCCAATGATACCCAATGGCACTACCAACATGACTGAGAAAGGAATTGACCAGCTTTCATACAGTGCAGCCAGGCAGAGGAACACCACTATCAATGACAATGCATATAGAGCAGGCGCCTGATTACCTGACAGGCGTTCTTGATAAGACATACCTGTCCAGTCAAAACCGATGCCATTTGGTAATTGGGATGCCAGTTCTTCCATCAAGGCCATTGCATCACCAGTACTTTTGCCGGGAGCTGCTTCACCCAGAATTTCCATTGATGGTAGACCGTTATAGCGCTCCAAACGTGGTGAGCCATACGACCATGGTTCTTTAGACGTATCTGCAAAGGCAGAGAATGGAACCATTTCACCTTGTTTGTTACGGACATATAGTTTGTAGATGTCACTTGGCAGCATACGATAAGGTGCTTCTGACTGAACGTAAACTTTTTTGACACGACCACGGTCGATAAAGTCGTTCACATAGTGGCTACCAAACATCGTGCTTAGCGTTGAATTGATATCAGAGATGGAAACACCTAAAGCTTCAGCCTTTTCCTGATCAATCCTAACCCGATATTGAGGAGTATCTTCCTGACCATTAGGGCGAACACCTACTAACATATCTGGATGTTGTTGTATCATGCCAAGCAATTGGTTACGGGCTTCGGTTAGTTTGTCATGCCCAAGGTTTGCTCTGTCAATTAATTCGAAATCAAAACCGGTTGCTGAGCCTAACTCTACGATTGCAGGGACGTTAAACGCAAAAACCATGCCTTCTTTGATTTTCTGGAAGTGAGCACTTGCCCTGGCAACAATAGCAGGTACTTTATTTTCAGCTCCAGGACGCTCACTCCAGTCTTTCAGGCTCATAAATGCTAGACCGGTATTTTGCCCCTGACCATTGAAACCAAAGCCACTTACTGTAAATACAGAAACCACACGATCTTTTTCTTCTGTACGGAAATAGTGACTTACTTTATCCAGAACTTTCTGTGTCTGTTCTTGTGTTGCACCAGCAGGCAATTGAACCATTGTCAGCAATACGCCTTGATCTTCTTCAGGAAGGAAAGAGGATGGCAGACGAGTGAACATGACAGCCATACCTGCAACCAGCAATACATAAATCACCAGATAACGGCCTGTATTGCGTAGAATGCGGCCGACACTGTCAGTATAGTGGTGGGTACTTTTATCAAACATGCGGTTAAACCAGCCAAAGATCCCGGTTTGTTTACTGTGACTACCTTTAGCAACTGGTTTCAGCATGGTAGCACACAGAGCAGGTGTCAGGATTAATGCTACTAATACAGACAGTACCATTGAAGATACGATGGTGATTGAGAACTGACGATAAATTGCACCGGTTGAGCCACCGAAGAAGGCCATTGGAACAAATACGGCAGACAGTACCATAGCGATACCAACCAAGGCGCTTTGGATTTGCCCCATTGATTTCTTGGTTGCTTCTTTCGGCGATAATCCTTCTTCTTGCATAACACGTTCAACGTTTTCTACCACAACAATGGCATCATCTACCAGTAAGCCGATGGCGAGTACCATAGCGAACATAGTCAATGTATTTATTGAATAGCCAAATGCGGCGAGTATCGCAAATGTTCCCAACAATACGACTGGGACCGCAATGGTAGGAATAAGCGTTGCGCGGAAGTTTTGCAGGAACAGATACATTACCACGAACACCAGCATAATTGCTTCAACTAGTGTTTTTACTACTTCGTTAATAGAAATTTTAACGAATGGGGTGGTGTCATATGGATATACGATTTTCAGCCCGTGAGGGAAGAAAGGTTCCATATTTTTTAGGGCTTCTTTTACCGCTTTAGATGTATCCAGAGCGTTAGCGCCTGTTGCTAGTTTGATACCAATACCAGCAGCAGGTTTGCCATTAAAGCGGCCAATGAGGTTGTAGCTTTCTGCACCTAGCTCCACTTTTGCTACATCTTTCAGACGGATCTGAGAACCGTCGGTATTAATACGCAGAAGAATATTGCTGAACTCTTCAGGTGAAGTCAGGCGTGTTTGGGCAATAATTGAAGCATTCAACCGTTGACCTGGAACTGGGGGAGTTCCCCCTAATTGACCGGCTGCTATTTGATTATTTTGTGCTTTAATTGCATTTATTACATCCAGAGTCGTCATTTTGTAGTTAATGAGCTTGTCAGGATTCAACCAGATACGCATTGCATACTGGTTACCGAATAGCATTGCATCACCTACACCAGTTACACGGCTCAGAGGATCTTTAATGTTTGCACCTACATAGTCAGAGATATCCTCCTGAGACATAGTTCCATCTTCAGAGGTGAATCCTGTGACCATCAGGAAGGCGTTGGTGGACTTATCGACACGTATCCCTTGCTGCTGCACTTCCTGAGGTAACAGAGGCATAGCCAGTTGCAGTTTGTTTTGTACCTGTACCTGTGCAATATCAGGGTTAGTGCCTGCTTCAAAGGTTAGTGTAATGTTCATGTTCCCAGCAGAGTCACTGTCGGAAGACATATAAACCAAGTTATCGATACCATTCATATTTTGTTCGATAACTTGGGTAACTGTGTTTTGCACAGTAGTCGCATCAGCACCGGGATAAGTTGCAGAGATAGAAATCGCCGGTGGTGCGATAGTAGGGTACTGCGCCACAGGTAATTTTATAATTGCCAGCAGCCCAGCCAGCATGGTGATGATTGCGATTACCCATGCAAATATTGGGCGATCTATAAAAAACTTAGGCATGAATCACCGACTCCTTAATTAAGACTTTTTCGCAGGCTCAGCTTGGTTTGCAGCAGGTTTTGCGTTTAAATCCACTTCTTCTGCTTTGACCGGTATACCAGGCTTAATTTTTTGTAAACCAGTGACGATAACCCGATCACCTGTTTTCAGGCCGGAAGTTACTAGCCATTTATCACCAATAGCCTGATTTGCAGTGATAATGCGTAGTTCGACATTTTCACCTTTACCAACTACCATGACGCTAGCTTCGCCACGAGGTGTACGGGTAACTCCTTGTTGGGGAACCAATATTGAGTCATGACGAACACCATCTTCCAGTTTTGCACGAACAAACATACCTGGCAGTAATTCTTCTTTCGGATTAGGGAATACTGCACGGATATTAATAGAACCCGTTGTTTCATCTACAGTAATATCGGAGAATTCCAGATAGCCTGTTTCACTGTATTCTTTACCGTTTTCCATGATCAGATGAACTTTAGGTTTACTGTTCTCTTTCAGCACAATACCTTTAGCGATTTCATTTTTTAGGCGCAGGTAATCATCGCTTGACTGAGTGACATCCACATAAATTGGGTCCAACTGTTGAATAGTCGTCAGTGCTGTTGGTTGACCAACAGAGACCAGAGCACCCTCTGTAATAGTCGATTTGCCGGAGCGGCCACTAATCGGTGCGGTCACTTTGGTGTATGCCAAATTGATACGGGCAGTTTCTACAGCAGCTTTTGCTGCCTGTACTGCCGCATTCGCCTGTGCATAATCAGCATTGGCTTTATCAAATTCCTGTTGACTAATGTAGTTTGTTCCTAACAGTGGCTTATAGCGGTTCACTGTCAGGCGCGTAATCTCTGCATTAGCTTGAGCTTTTGCCAAGTCAGCTTTTGCACTGTCATAGGCAGCCTGGTAAGTCGCTGGATCTATTTGGTATAAGGATGTACCTGCTTTTACATCGTTTCCTTCTTCATAATTGCGTTGCAGAATTATACCACCTACTTGCGGACGGACTTCTGCAATACGGAAAGCTGATGTTCGGCCTGGCAGTTCGGTCGTGACCATCAGAGGTTCAGTTTTCAGCGTCACGATACCGACTTCAGGAGCCTGTTGGTTCCCAGCAGCTTGCTGAGAGTCTTTGTCGTTACATCCTGAAAGAGCTAAGCTACCTGAGAGTACCAGTACTGTAGCCAGAGGCAAAACTCCCCTGTTTATTCGCATAAGTAAACCTCAATATTTTTAAATGTTAATCTTTCAATCCGTAAAACCATTACTCCATTAATAACAGCATGCTATAATACAAACATACATGAATGTATGTAAATCAACTTCAGGCTAAAAACAGAGTATATGGCACGAAAAACTAAACAACAGGCTGAGGAGACCCGGCAACAGATTATAGACGCGGCTATAAAAGAGTTCTCTGAGCGCGGTGTCTCGGCTACTTCACTGACAGATATTGCTACAGCGGCTGGGGTAACCCGAGGGGCAATTTACTGGCATTTTAAAAATAAAGTAGACCTGTTTTCTGAAGCTTGTAAAATATCAGATTCTAAGATTGATGAATTAGAAAAAGAGTATCAAGCAAAATATTCGAATAATCCACTCCTGATTTTAAGAACTTTCATAATCCATATTTTGACGTCGGTTGTTGACGATCCGAAAAGTCGGCTATTAATGGAGATTTTTTTCCATAAATGTGAGTTTGTTGGTGAAATGTCTGCCTTGGTGGAAGCTCGTCAGGAACTGTGTGTTGCAGACTATGTTCGTATTGAAGAGTCACTTTCTAATTGTATTGCATCAGGTCAGCTTCCTTATAATCTGAATCTGAGGCGGGCCGCTATCATGTTGAGAGGGTTGATAACCGGTTTGCTGGAGAATTGGTTGTTTGCACCAGATAGTTTTGATATTCAGAAAGAAGCCGAATCGTTAACGGATAGCTTTATCGATGTACTTAAATATAGTGAGTATATGAAAATCGATGAAAAATGAAGAACCAGAATATAGAGGAGTTCTATTTTGGTAATTACTTAATATAGCTTGGCTAATGGTCAAAAGCCATTATCTTGTGCTCTTCGTTTATCTATAAAAAGAACAATACCCAGAAACTAGCCCAAAGTTATATCTAATATCAGATACTATTGCTACCAATCTTCAGGGCCGTAACCCTTAAGGAAAGTTATAGCCTAAAGCAAATGCTGGTGATTCTGACTGCATAAAATATACCGGTAGAATTCAGCAATACTAGTACAGATGCTTGTGATATCAGTGAGTTGAAATTGGTCAGCGGTGTTGAAATCAGTACATTAGTTGAATTTGCCCGGTAGACGCTTTGCAGTCAGGTCGAGTTTTGAGTTGATGCAGCGCTGTGTAGCTGGTCGTAGCTGTTGAGGAATAACTATCTATGCTGGAAATACAAAATGTAACGCATGCTTACGGCGAGCGTGTGATATTGAAAGACTTAAATTTGCAGCTGAAGGAAAAAAGAATTGCCATCATAGGTAGTAACGGCTGTGGCAAGAGTACATTCGTGCGTCTTCTCAATGGATTATTGGTACCGAAAAGGGGTGATGTTCTGGTGGATGGTTTGAACACTAGAACAGATGGTAAAGCGATCCGGCGCAAGGTCGGTTTTGTATTCCAGAATCCTGATAATCAGATCGTTTTTCCCGTTGTTGAAGAGGATTTGGCCTTTGGAATGAAAAATCTCGGTTTTACCAAGGACACGATTCAACAGAGAATTCAGGAGGCACTTTCGCGATATGATTTACTTCAGTTTAGAGAGTATCCTGCCCATCTTTTAAGTGGTGGTCAGAAACAACTCCTTGCAATCTCAGGTGTTCTTGTGATGGACCCCGCTTACATAATTTTCGATGAGCCTACAACTTTGCTTGATTTGCGAAATAAACGCCGTGTTGCCGAAGCAATCGATAACTTATCTCAAACGGTGATTGTAGTATCTCATGACCTTGAGTTTCTGGCAGGGTTTGATCGCGTGCTTGTTTTCGATGATGGTCAGGTGGTTGCCGACGACATTCCCTCCATCGCTATTCCTGAGTATGTAAGGATGATGTCATGAGCTTGTCTGGGAATGAGCATGGTTCATCATTTGTACATCGAGCCAGTCCAGGGCTCAAGATTGTTTCTTTGATTATTTTAGGAACATTACTCTTCATTGTTCCGCGTATTGATCTTTCAGTTGCAGCTTTGGCAGGCATCATACTTTTATATTTGTTAGCCAGAATCTCATTGAAAACAGCTTGGGCGCAACTGCGACCGGCTATATGGGTTCTGTCACTTATTTTTATCGTCCAAGTGTTTCTGCATCATTGGACTGTTGGTGTTCTTGTGGTAGTTCGCCTTGTTTCACTTTTGCTGCTGGCGTCGCTGGTCACTTTCACTACTCGTACCTCTGATATGATTGACGCATTGGAAAAGGGCTTTGGGTGGTTGTACTATTTTGGTGTTAATCCTGGAAAAGTGAGCCTAGCGTTATCGCTTGCTTTACGATTTATCCCTGTTCTAGCGTCAATTACAGGGGAAGTACGGGAAGCGCAGAAAGCAAGGGGTCTTGACAAGAGTGTCATAGCAATTGCGGTGCCCGTTATCGTAAGAACGCTTAAGATGGCAGATGATATCTCTGCTGCTATCGACGCCCGCTCCTATGATCCCGGGTTTGAGAGAAAGAAATCAAACAGTAAATAAAGCACAATTTGTAGCCTATCGAAAAGAAAGGGGATCAAATGTCCACGAAAGATATTGTTTATATCGCATTATTTGCTGCACTAACCGCAGCGCTGGGTTTATTTCCACCATTGGCACTTCCTGTTGTGGGCGTTCCGATAACGGCTCAATCAATGGGAGCGATGCTCGCTGGCGCTATTGTTGGTGCAAAACGCGGGGGATTAGCATTGCTGCTTTTTTGTGTGCTCGTTGCAATCGGATTACCGGTAATGGCTGGAGGTATGGGGGGATTTGGGGTATTTCTCAGTCCGAGTGGTGGTTTTGTTTTGGCATGGCCGATTGCAGCTTTTGTCATCGGCTATTTGTATGAACAGAATCTTGCAAAGCTGAATGTTTTTAAAGAATCTGGATTTCTTGTCTTTGGTGGGATAGTGCTTGTTTACGTGATTGGCATTCCATGGGTTGCAGCATTTGCCAATATCAACCTCTGGCAAGCAACCGTAGGTTCGATTGGATTCATACCAGGAGATATTATCAAAGTCATACTGGTTATCTTGATTGCTAAAACTGTTCGTCGGGCTTACCCTACTCATGAGTCACATTTTTAAACGTTGGTCTTTGTGACTGGTTGGTACTTGGTTGTGAGCACCCAATAGTTGCCGCTAAGAGTCATCATTGTACCGACTATGGCCCAGATAGTTGGACGATAGCCTTCTGTCACGCTGGAGATGGCTAATGCTACAAGTGGAACGAGAAGCATCGTATAAGCTCCTCGTTCTGCACCCAAACGGCCAACAACAGCGAAATAAGTTGTGTATCCAATCACAGAAGGAAATAGGATCAAATAGAATAGAGATGCTACGTAGATTGGTGACGGATCAAAGCTAAATGTCTGCTTGGTTAATAAAGCATAGCTGAGCAGGAATATAGCGCCATATCCCATAGAAATACCGGTCATTGGTAGAACAGTGATACCTTTTCTTTGTAATTGAACTGCGGAAATGTTGGCGAATGAGAACGCTAGGGTTGCGGAGATGGCGTAACCGAATCCTGCCCAATTCCACTCATTATTAAAAAATTCTGGACTGAAGACTAAAATTATCCCTGCTAGACCGACTAGCGCACCTACCAGAACTGTTCGTGAAGTTGATTGCCGTAGAAAGAGAGTGGTATTCACGGAATTGAATAATATGACTAAAGAGTAGATGAGAGCGATTAAACCGGTGGTGATCAAGGCCGCAGCCTTGTAAATTAGTAAGAATGCAATAGCAAATCCGCACGCTCCGAGCGAAGCGAAGGAAAGGTGATCGCGCCAGGTATATGTGAGTTTTTCCCGCGAAATTGCCGCGATCAGAAGTAACAATCCTGATGCACACCCAAAACGATAAATCAGAGATATTGCAGGCGAAACGTCAGTTAATTGCAGTTTTGCTGCATACCACGATGTTCCTCCCGTGATGATCGTCACGATGTACAGAACAGCGGTAGCGTAAGAAAAGGTCATCTTCATGCTTAGACTCCAGCATCTTATCAAAATGCATTACGACCATAGGATCAGATTCTTCTCACTTAACAGACCGATGAAAGAGCCTGTGGCAATCCGATTGCCTCTCGCAGGCAAGACGATATGAGGATTACTAGTATTGAAAATGACGACGGAACCAACTTGAGGTTGGAAGGTGAAAGATTCGCAATCAACCAATAGAGAACTATCATATGGCTTATATGTTTTATCTGCGATGGTATTTTTGAATGGTTGATTATAGATAACAGTTTCTCCTCCTTGAGAGGGAGACGAAACATAGAGGTTCCAGGCAAGCTGGGTAGACACATCTCCGATAACTAGGTTTCCTTTCGCAAAAGTGGGTGCATAGTCTATATGCAAGTCAGAACCACCGGAGATAATACGAACGATACCGGCAAAATAGGGACCTAATCCCGGCTCTTCTGCGACTGAAATGTTGAAATCTGTATCATGATCGATACATCGTATAAACCGATCGACTGGATCAAAAGCCTGATTGATGATTTGAGTACGTTCTTTTTCAGCTGTGCTGACTTGAGCAAAGTACTCTTCTTTGGGTCGGTTACGATAATGAGCTAACGGATTTCCTAGGTAAAAGCCCGGTCTCCCGAATTCATAGGGTTTTGCTTTCATGCTCAGTATTATAGTTGAAAGCTGTTCAGATTCCTCTGTCGTTGCAAAATCATTTATCACTGCTGCTGGAATCTGGTTATCTATGAGTGCTTGCAAGCTTTCTGATGATAATTTGATAAGTTCGTTTGATACCCACCTTGACAACATGATAGCCAATTCCTAGTTTATTTTCTTTATATTAGGAAAATTGATCATATAACACTGATTGTATAATAATGCAACACTTGACCATGTTCAGGAGCGCGATAATGACAATATCTCTGAGAGGTCACCACCTTCTTTGTATTCTTACCTACGCCGGCAACGGATATTCCCCTAGTTTTATTGAAAACTACAATAAAATTATTCCCCGAATTCGGGACGAAGACATCCTGATTGTGGCAGGGCCAGATGATATATGTATGCCTTTACTTGGAGAGGATGCCCCTCATTGTTTAGGAGAAAGTGTCATTATTCGGGATAGCCATGCTTTAGAAGCTGTTAGCACTCTTATGGGTTGGCCTGTCGAAATAGGTCATATATTAAGACTTGATTCAGCCTATTTTAGACAGGCTCGATGGGCTTTCAGACGTGGGATTGTAAGGGCCGCCTGTGTAGGTTGTGAGTGGGAGCAACTTTGTACTCGAATTGCTGTTGATGATTATGCCTCAACGTTCCTAAAAAGAAGCGATGGGAAGAATTAAAGGCGAGGTTAACATAAAGTCATTTGAAATGTTACAAAGGCTGAACTGGGAATGTGTAAGAACCCATTAAGACTAATGCGGATCTTTTGTAGTATCGACGAGGTATCTATTGAGGTGTTTGGCGCAAATCACTCAATTATTCACTTGTAGATTGTGGTTGCTTCACTAATTTTGCTTGATAATCACGCTTGACTATTTCCAGTGTGGCGAGTGCGATTTCAGGAGTGATTTCGTTGCACTCCAGTAAATAGATTAGATCAACAGCAAGTTGAACTTCAGGCGGTGCATGTTCGACAGACATAAAACATTCCTCATCTGAGTCGTTAATTCGTATTCTCTTTATATTCGATTGATTTTTCAATTCGCATCATAGACTGGCGGCAACGTGCTAGTCTTCCTGCTAAGGCTGCAATTTCTTTCTGTACTTTTTGCTGATTACTAAGTGTAGTTTGTTGATTCAATTTTAGCTCTCTATCATTGATCATTTCGAGTAGACGGCGTTCATAATCCTGATGTTCAGCGAGTTTATGATATAGGTCAGTGGCTTGTTGTTTATGCTCGAACTGACTCTCTTTTTTTCTCAGAGACTGGGTAGATAATTCACGCTTTAATGCTTCTATTTGGATCGTTAAACGTTCAGCTAGAAATGCGACTTGTTCTGTCTGGTTATCCTGAACACACTTTTTGAGTTGTTCCATGTTGTGCTTTACTTCTTGGAGATAGTCACGGAGCTTATCACTGTGTCGGTTAAATAAAGCCTGATCAAACCGGGCAGTGGAAAATGGTGTGTTTGCTAGTGGAGCGATCTCTTTTGCCAGTATACCAACTTGTTTTTCGAGCAAATTTAATAAATTTCGTGTACTCATTTATACCCTAAAGTGGTTATGTGCTGTGAAGCAGAATTGATTTTGAACGACAAAAAATAGGCTAATGAATGTTCATTGGTTGCTTTTTTCTATCAGTTTGCATAGATTTTAGCACCTTCGTGTTCTACTCACTGGCACCGATTATGACCGCAAACGCGCAGCAACTGCAATTTATTAAAGACAGCATAGAAACTATTCCCGATTACCCGAAAGCAGGGGTTCTTTTTCGTGATATTACAACCTTATTGGATAACCCTCCAGCCTATCAGGCAACAATTGATCTTCTGGTAGAGCGATATCAAGGCAAGGGCATAACAAAAATTGTTGGTACTGAAGCTCGTGGTTTTCTATTCGGAGCCCCTGTTGCGTTGCGTCTCGGTGTTGGTTTTGTTCCAGTGCGTAAAGCAGGTAAATTACCTCGTGAAACATTGAGTGAAACTTACAATCTGGAGTATGGCACCGATACACTGGAAATGCATAAGGATAGTATAATAGAGAACGATAAGGTGCTGGTTATTGATGATTTGTTAGCAACCGGTGGTACTGTTGAGGCAACCGCCCACTTAATTCGTCGTTTAGGTGGTGAAGTTTTTGAAGCGGCCTTTGTTATTGGTTTGCTTGATTTGGGGGGCGTTGAGCGTTTGCAAAGACAAGGTGTGAGTAGCTTTACCCTGCTTGAATTCCCAGGTCATTAATCTGCTTATTTTCGCATTACTGACATATCGGCCTCGCTGTCTATAGTGGGGCTGTGTTAGCATGGTGCCCAATTATATTCAATTTCCCCGGTATCAATGAGCTATCAGGTACTTGCCCGTAAGTGGCGCCCACAAATATTCTCTAATGTGATTGGTCAGGAACATGTCCTGATTGCGTTAGCTAATGGTCTTGCCCATGGCCGGCTTCATCATGCTTATTTGTTTTCTGGCACCAGAGGAGTTGGGAAAACAACGATTGCCCGCTTGTTTGCCAAGGGGTTGAATTGTGAAACAGGTATTACTGATAAGCCTTGTGGTAAATGTGCTAATTGTCTTGAAATCGAGCAAGGACGGTTTGTCGATCTGATTGAGATTGATGCTGCTTCTCGTACCAAAGTTGAAGATACGCGTGAACTGTTGGATAACGTGCAATATGCTCCAACTCGAGGGCGTTTTAAAGTCTATCTGATTGATGAAGTGCATATGCTTTCTCGGCACAGCTTCAATGCATTATTGAAGACGTTGGAAGAGCCGCCTGAGCACGTGAAATTTTTACTGGCAACGACTGATCCGCAAAAATTGCCAGTGACCATTCTTTCTCGTTGTTTACAGTTCCATCTCAAAGCGCTGGATGTCGCTCAAATAAGCGATCAGCTTGAGCATATTCTTAAAGCTGAACATCTAGAGAGTGACAGTCGTGCTCGTCAGCTCTTGGCTCGTGCTGCTGATGGCAGTATGCGTGATGCCTTAAGCCTGACAGATCAGGCTATTGCTATGGGACAAGGACAGGTGACGGCTGAAATAGTCAGCCGGATGTTGGGAACGTTGGATGATGAACAGTCTCTATCAATAATTGAAGCATTGGTCCGAGCTGATGGTCAACAGGTTATGGCATTGGTGGAGCAAGTTGCTTTACGGGGTTCTGACTGGGAAAATTTGTTGGTGGAGATTCTTTCATTGCTGCATCGTATTGCAATGATCCAACTGTTACCTTCTCAATCAGAGGTCGCCCCTTCTTCAATTGACGGTCGTTTGCGGCTATTAGCAAAGGCTATCTCACCGGAAGATTTGCAACTTTATTATCAAACTTTACTGATTGGTCGTAGAGATCTGGCATATGCACCAGAACGCAGAATGGGCGTTGAAATGGCTTTGCTCAGGGCTTTGGCATTTCATCCAAAAACAGTCATAGAAGAGGTTTCTGTACCGATGGTACAACCTGCGGTTATGCCATCCACCACAGTACAGCTGCAACATGACCACCAGAAGAGCATTCCTTCTACTAATCATGTGAGTGAATTGGTACAGATGGATAAAACTTCCCAGACAGAGCCTCAGATTCCTCAGGCACTTGTATCAAGCCCGACAGCGCAACTACTAAAAGCAAGGAATGCGTTATCTCGGCAACAAGAGCAAACGCCACCAAAAAAGTCTGAACCGGCTACGTCTATTAAGACAAGGTCGGCGACCTCGGCACTGGAACGGATTGCCGCAGTGTCTGGGCAACAACTTCAATCATCGGTAGTCAAAACTCAGGAAAGCAAGCCTGAGAAAAAAGAGGCTTACCGTTGGCGTGCTAAGAATATTGAGAAAAAACCAGAAACTTATGTGGCTACGCCAAAGGCTTTAAGAACAGCGTTGGAACATGAGAAAACACCAGAGCTGGCAGAGAAATTAGCGGAAGAATCCAAACAAAGAGATGCATGGGCAGCAGAAGTTGATAAACTTAAAATTCCTAAACTGGTGCAACAATTAGCATTAAATGCGTTCAAAGAGCAGGTTAGTGGTAATCAGATCTGTTTACACTTGCGTTCGAGCCAGCGTCACCTTAATTCCGCTTTTGCACAAAAGTCATTAACGGAAGCATTAAGCGAGTTGTATGGTGTAACGATTGAATTCAGCATTATTGAAGATGATAATCCGGCGGAGAAAACCCCGTTGGAGTGGCGACAAGCCATTTATGAAGAGAAGTTGGCACAAGCTCGCCAATCAATTATTGCGGATAAAACTATTCAGACATTAAGGCAAGTATTTGATGCTGAATTGGATGAAGAGAGTATCCGGCCGGTCTAACCGCTGCAATCTGTACCTGTTGTACGATGTAGCCATAGCGAAGAGAGAAAACTATGTTTGGTAAAGGTGGTTTGGGCAATTTGATGAAACAGGCCCAGCAAATGCAGGACAAAATGCAGAAAATGCAGGAAGAGATTGCCAATTTGGAAGTGACTGGTGAATCTGGTGCAGGTTTGGTTAAAGTGACCATTAACGGCGCTCATAATTGCCGTCGTGTTGAAATCGATCCAAGCCTGATGGAAGACGACAAAGAGATGTTAGAAGATCTCATTGCTGCGGCATTCAATGACGCAGCTCGTCGCATCGAAGAAACTCAGAAAGAGAAAATGGCAAGCGTTTCTAGCGGAATGCAACTGCCACCAGGTTTTAAGATGCCATTCTGATGCAAACTAGTCCTCTCCTTGAATCCTTGATGGAAGCATTGCGCTGTTTGCCAGGGGTTGGCCCTAAATCTGCGCAGCGGATGGCTTTTCATTTGCTACAGCGTGATCGCAGTGGTGGAATGCGTTTGGCTCAGGCATTGACAAGAGCAATGTCGGAAATTGGACACTGTAAATATTGCCGGACCTTTACTGAGCAGGAACAGTGTACTATTTGTGCCAACTCACGCCGTCAGCAAAATGGTCAAATTTGTGTAGTTGAAAGCCCAGCGGATATTCATGCCATTGAGCAAACTGGTCAGCTTGCAGGGCGCTACTTTGTGTTGATGGGGCACCTATCTCCGTTGGATGGTATTGGTCCGATGGATATTGGGTTGGATCGCCTTGAGGAACGTCTCTCCACTGAAGTGATTTCAGAGGTCATTCTGGCGACCAATCCGACAGTAGAAGGAGAGGCAACTGCTAATTATATTGCAGAGATGTGCGCCCAGTACGGGGTAACTGCAAGCCGTATTGCTCATGGTGTACCGGTTGGTGGTGAACTCGAAATGGTAGATGGCACAACTTTGTCGCATTCACTTGCTGGGCGGCAGAAGATTACTTATTAATTTTCTGCCAATGCCTTACGGTTTTGTCTGACTGGAAAAATATTGTTGCGTAGCCTGTTATAGATCAAACCGTGAAGATTTTGAGACGCTGCATTTATGCAGCGTATGGCTATAAATTATTTAAATATTTAACTTATTTACCCTATTTTACATTCTTTTGAATAACCTAACTTGAAATTCAGTTTATTTATCCCCATTTGAACTTCATCGTCTGATTTTATCTGTCTGAACTGGATTTAGATTGAGGTAACAAATGAGTATGAAAGGTCAGGAAACCCGTGGATTTCAGTCTGAAGTAAAGCAACTTCTGCAATTAATGATCCATTCACTCTATTCCAATAAAGAGATTTTTCTTCGTGAGCTAATCTCAAACGCTTCCGATGCTGCTGACAAATTACGTTTCCGCGCATTATCTGCCCCAGATCTTTATGAAAATGATGGTGAATTGCGTGTTCGCCTCTCTTTTGATAAAGAAAAGAGAATTATTACGATTAGTGATAATGGCATTGGTATGACCCGCGATGAAGTAATTGATAATCTTGGGACTATCGCTAAATCAGGAACAAAAGCTTTCCTGGAGTCTATTGGGTCCGATCAGGCGAAAGACAGCCAGCTAATTGGTCAATTTGGTGTTGGTTTTTACTCTGCATTTATTGTGGCGGATAAAGTCACTGTACGTACCCGTGCTGCTGGTGCTTCAACCGATCAAGGGGTATTCTGGGAATCGGTTGGTGAAGGCGATTACACTATCGCTGATATTGAAAAAGAAACTCGTGGTACAGAGATCACTCTTCATTTACGTGAAGGGGAAGATGAATTCCTGAATGACTGGCGTTTGCGTTCTGTTATCAGCAAATATTCTGACCATATCGCTCTTCCAGTTGAAATTGAAACTAAAAATAAGAGTGAAGAAGAAGGCGAAGAAGATACAGTAACTTGGGAAAAGATTAATAAAGCCCAAGCGTTGTGGACTCGTGGTAAATCTGAAATTACAGATGAAGAATACAAAGAGTTCTACAAACATATCTCTCATGATTTTACTGATCCGATGATCTGGAGCCATAATCGTGTAGAAGGTAAACAGGAATATACCAGCATGCTCTATATTCCATCTCAGGCTCCGTGGGATATGTGGAACCGTGAGCATAAGCACGGATTGAAACTGTATGTCCAACGCGTATTTATTATGGATGATGCAGAACAGTTCATGCCAAACTATTTGCGCTTTGTTCGTGGTCTGATTGATTCCAATGATTTGCCACTGAATGTTTCCCGTGAAATTCTACAAGACAATTCTATTACCCGTAATTTGCGTAATGCATTGACCAAACGTGCATTACAGATGCTGGATAAATTGTCAAAAGATGATGCAGAAAAATACCAGCAATTCTGGCAACAGTTTGGTCTGGTGATGAAAGAAGGTCCGGCAGAAGATAATACCAACAAAGAAGCTATCGCTAAATTGTTACGTTTTGCTTCTACCCATAATGACAGCTCTGCACAGACAGTTTCTCTGGAAGAGTATGTTAGTAGGATGACGGAAGGTCAGGATAAAATCTACTACATCACTGCGGATAGTTATGCTGCGGCGAAAAACAGCCCTCACTTGGAACTGTTCCGTAAGAAAGGTATCGAAGTTCTGCTACTGTCAGATCGCATAGATGAATGGATGATGAGCTATCTTACTGAATTTGATAGTAAAAAATTCCAGTCAGTCAGTAAGGCTGATGAATCTTTGAATAAACTGGCAGATGAAAATAAAGCTGAGCAGGAAGAAGCTGGAAAGCAACTAGAGCCATTTGTTGAACGTGTAAAAACATTGCTTGGCGATCGGGTAAAAGAGGTCAAACTGACTTACCGTCTAACTGATACTCCGGCAATTGTGACAACAAACGCGGATGAAATGAGTACACAGATGGCGAAATTGTTTGCTGCGGCTGGTCAGCAGGTACCGGAAGTTAAATACAATTTTGAACTGAATCCTGATCATCAATTAGTAAAACTAGCGGCTGATATTAGTGATGAAACACAATTTGCTGATTGGGTCGAACTACTGTTCGATCAGGCATTATTTGCTGAGCGTGGCACATTGGAAGATCCAAATCAGTTTATCCGTCGTATGAATCAGCTATTACTATCTGAGAAAGCTTGATTTAGTTATATCCTGGTAACGATTGTAAACCACGCCTCTGGTAGTGAGATGGGGCGTGGTTTATTTTTTGCAGAAAAATATCACGAAATCGTTTACCTGTTTCCTTGAGCGAACCCCATTCCAAATGGTATGGTGATTCGTTTTCTTAAAATATAAAAACTAACTAGCAAGGGGATTTACGCAATGCGTATTATTCTGCTGGGCGCTCCGGGCGCCGGTAAAGGGACTCAGGCGCAATTTATCATGGAGAAATATGGGATCTCTCAAATTTCTACCGGTGATATGTTGCGTACTGCAGTTAAGGCTGGCACAGAATTGGGTTTAAAAGCAAAAGAGCTGATGGATAATGGTAAGCTGGTTACCGATGAACTCGTCATTGCTTTGGTAAAAGAGCGCATCAAACAAGATGATTGCCGCAATGGATTCTTGTTGGATGGGTTCCCTCGTACTATTCCTCAGGCTGATGCAATGAAAGAAGCCGGTATTAATGTTGATTATGTTCTGGAATTCGATGTACCTGATGAGCTGATTATTGAACGTATCATTGGGCGCCGTGTACATGCACCATCTGGACGTGTTTATCACATCAGATTTAATCCACCAGCAATGGAAAACAAAGATGATGTTACTGGTGAAGAACTGACTATTCGTAAAGATGATCACGAAGATATCGTGCGTAAACGTTTAGTTGAATATCATCAGCAGACAGCACCTTTGGTATCCTACTATCAGAAAGAAGCTGAGATAGGCAACACCGAATACTTCAAAATTGATGGTACTCGAAAGGTGTCTGAAGTTAGCGAAGAATTAACCAAAATTCTGATTAATCAAGCTGAGTGATTCTTAAAAGGCGGCTTTAAGCTGCCTTAATCTTACATTATTTCTTTACTATTTCAGCTGATTAGCTGGTTTTTATTTATTGCTCTCATGGATAAACATGATTTTCATCTGTATTTTATTATGTTAGGGTTCTCATCAGTGAAAACAATAGGAAATCGGCATAATGAGCAGAAGCGATAAGTATGGCGTTTTATTAGTTAATCTTGGCACTCCTGATCAGCCGACAACTGCGGCTATAAAGCGTTATTTAGCCGAGTTTCTTAGTGATAAAAGAGTTGTAGATGTTTCCAAACTAATTTGGAAACCAATATTATATAGTATTATTTTGCCTTTACGTTCCTCACGTGTAGCAAAGTTATATCAGAAAATCTGGACTGATGAGGGTTCTCCTCTGTTGGTATATAGCCGTCGTCAGCAGAAATTATTGGCAGAAAAATTAGTAGACATTCCTATTGAACTAGGAATGAGTTATGGCTCTCCATCTATTGAGCAGGCAATTGACAATCTACTCAGACAGAATGTTGAACAATTGATTGTTTTACCGCTTTATCCCCAGTATTCGTGTTCCACATCTGCGGCTGTATTTGATGGTATTAGTCTGGCATTGCAGAAATACCGTACTATTCCCGGAGTCCACTTTATTCGCAGTTATGCTGACCATCCGGCTTATATTTCTGCACTGAAGGAGACAATTGAGAAGAGTTTTTATGAGCATGGTCAACCGGATAGATTATTGCTTTCCTATCATAGTATTCCGCAACGTTTTGTTGATACTGGTGATATTTATGCGGAGCAATGTGAGTTAACAACGCGATTGCTAAAGCAAACTATTAATTATCCAGCGGAGCAAGTCATGATGGCTTATCAATCGCGTTTTGGTCGAGAACCGTGGTTGATGCCATTCATAGATCAGACTATGAAATCACTACCTGGTCAGGGAATAAAACATATTCAGGTACTTTGTCCTGGTTTTTCATCTGATTGCTTAGAGACGCTTGAAGAGATAAAGCAGCAGAATAAGGAGATATTTCTTGATGCTGGTGGAGAGAAATTTGAATATATTCCGGCGCTTAACGACAATAGTCGTCATATTTTGTTGCTTGAGGTGTTAGTGAACAGGTTTGTCAGAGGTAGAGTTGAGTAGTAATGGAATTAATCTATCATTAGGGTTAATTGATTCTTTAATGGTATATTCCGACACAAGTGCCTGTCTGAACTGCCATACTTGGTTTTTAGGATAAATGAAATTAACCATAGGGTTCAGTGGGATGATGTTTTGTAGAGCAATTAGTAACAGCCATATTTGAATTTGGATATAAATAATGATTAATAAACCGGTTAAAAGCACTAACTTCAATGAAGAATACTTTAATTATTACAATTCAAAACAAGACGATGAAATCGATTTGTTTGAGTTATTTTCTGTTTTATTTCAATCAAAGTTATTGATTATTGTTGTTACTATCGTTTTTGCTGTTATTGGTTTTGCTGTAGCATCTTTAATGCCTCAAAAGTGGACTAGTTCAGCTTCAGTTATTCAACCTCAACTTGAAGAAATACAGCCACTTAAGAATCTCTTGACTACGTTAGAGGTTTTAAATTTACAACCATCGGTAACTTCATCATCGTTGTATCATAATTTTTTGAATAATTTTAATTCACGGGTTTTACGAGAAGAATATCTGATTAATACGGAATATTTTAAAAATCTGGTAGCTAAATCAGATGATCATTCAACACTTGCAAAAAGAAAACTTATTGAAAAAATTGTAAATGATAATATTTCATCTTCTTCAAAAGTGGAAAAAGATAATGACGATGGTGAGGTTAAACTGGCTTTCAGTGCAGAGACTGCTGAAGATGCATATAACCTGCTAAATGGTTACATTAACTATGCATCGTCTGTTGTGCGTGACCAAGTGAAAAACGAATTGGGTGATATGGTTAAACAGAAGCTTGCTTACTCTGATGGTTTATACCAGCTTGATTTAAACCGCGTGAGTAATATACAGAGAGCTAATATTGAGCGACTGAAACATGCATTGTCCATTGCTAATTCAGCGGGAATTAAAAAACCTATTTCTAGTGAAGGTGCAATGATCAAAGACGATCCAGATTACTCTATTGCTTTAGGTTCTGATGCATTACAGCGTAAGTTAAAAATTACGGAAGAAATTAAAGATCCAGCCTCAATTGATGCTGATTTACGTAACCGTATGTTCTATATAAATAAACTTAAGTCACTTAGAATAGATAAAGTTGACTTCCAACCGTTCAGATATATGCAGGCTCCTTATGAACCAACGGCGAAAGATTCTCCTAAGCGCCTGCTTATCTTGGTAGGCAGTGCTTTTATCGGCCTGATCCTGTCTGTAATTTTCGTTATGATTCGTCACATGGTGCGTAGTCGTCAACAAGCGGCTTAATGTTCTCTGGCAGCAAGTGTCATTGTGACATTTGCTGCTTGTCTGTTTTTATTGTGCTAATATGCTGCATCTTTATGTCCCTATAGCATCAATCAAATATGAAATTCCCTGGTAAACGTAAATCAAAACACTATTTTCCTGTCAGCCTGCGTGATCCCTTACTCCAGCCAATTAAAGACATGATGGATAGTGAGAATAATCGGGCTTATATCGTTGGTATTGATCAGACATTAGTGGATATTGAAGCGAAAGTAGACGAAGATTTTATCCGGCGTTATAACCTTAGCCAGGGACACTCATTGGTTATTGAAGATGATGTAGCTGAAACCTTGTATAAAGAACTTACTGATAATAATCTTATTAGCCATGAATTTGCTGGTGGTACTATCGGTAATACCCTCCATAATTACTCAGTTCTTGCTGATGATCGCTCTATTTTACTGGGAGCTATGTGTAACAATATTCAGATTGGCAGCTATGCTTATCGCTATTTATGTAATACCTCTAGCCGTACTGATCTAAATTATTTGCAAGGTGTGGATGGAGCAATTGGCCGCTGTTTTACTTTGGTAACAGAAAATGGTGAACGGACTTTTGCCATCAGTCCCGGACAAATGAATCAACTTAAGCCTGAGAGTATTCCTGAACAGATTATTGCTGAAGCTTCAGCTTTAGTATTAACTGCTTATTTGGTTCGTTGCAAGCTAGGTGAGCCAATGCCTGAAGCAACAATGAAAGCTATTGAATATGCGAAAAAACATAGTGTTCCTGTCGTTCTGACTTTGGGGACAAAATATGTCATTGCTGATGATCCACAATGGTGGCGTGATTTCCTGGCTGAGAATATTTCTGTTCTGGCAATGAATGAAGATGAAGCTTATGAGCTTACTGGTTTCAGTGATCCGTTATTGGCTTCAGATATGGCATTAAATTGGGTAGATTTAGTTTTGTGTACTGCTGGCCCGGCTGGATTATATATGGCAGGTTATACCGAAGAAGATTATAAGCGCCAGACAACTCATCCATTGTTACCGGGTGCTATTGCTGAATTTAACCGTTATGAATTTAGCCGTGCTATGCGTAAATCTGATTGCCAGACCCCTATGAAGGTTTATTCCCATATTGAACCTTATATGGGTGGACCAGAAAAAATTATGAATACCAATGGTGCAGGTGATGGTGCTTTATCTGCTTTACTGCATGATATAACGGCTAACAACTATCACAGAATGAATGTGCCGAATTCCAGTAAGCATACTCGTATTTACCTGACATATTCATCCCTTGCTCAGGTTTGTAAATATTCAAACAGAGTCAGCTATCAGGTATTGAGTCAGCATTCCCCACGATTAAGCCGTGGTTTGCCGGAAAAAGAAGATAGCTTGGAAGAATCTTACTGGGAAAGATAATTATTTAATAACATTAGTGAAATCCGCCGTAAACCCTGGCCCTATATCCGATAGGGCGGGGAACAGTCACAATGAATAAACCTATGGTGACAGTGATCCAAGAACCTACCCATGTTACTGTGAGTGAGGCTTATCAGTAATCTGATGCGTCTGGAAGATGTGCGATTGTAGTGGTCCACTTTTGCTCTGATATAGCCTATATGTATTCAACATTAGCAATCCAGTTTTGTTGACGACGTGTCAATCGAGCTTGCTCGCTTTCGTCAGTGAATTTAGCAGAAATATACTTAAGCATTGCAGGATCAACGTCTTCAAAGGTATTGACGTTAACTACGGCATAATCGCGACCGTTAATCTGACTAATGACAACAGGTACTACTCCGCACTGGCTACAGATGTGAAACTGCGCCGTACCTGTTTCAAAAGAGTATCTATGTAGAAGCTGTTGTTCTCTGATACTCAGCCGAAGCTGCCCTGTTGGGAATGATGTCCAGACTGCATTGTGCTTGGTACAAAAAGAGCAAGTACATGCTCGTGCCGGAATTTCCAGAGGATCTGGTTTCCAATTAAAGGTAAATTCAATATTCCTACAATGACAACTGCCGGAAATTAGCATGTGTACCTCCTCAGCTTTCGTGTCTTAACATTGAAGCGATTAGGCTGAATATCGCATTGCCTGTTATTAATAAGCCGATTTAGTATTGCAGGATATGCATTGGAACGCGAGTTGATGCTGTATATCGATGTTAAGTCGGAAAGAGGGGGATATTAATCAAACAATATTGATTATCTTTGTTGTTGTCTGAATTTGCCTTTTCTACATAAATTCCTTAGTGGCAGACGGGGAATTTTTTAGGTCATGTAAATGACACCCATGACGGTTTTTTTGATAAATAAAGAGGTAGATTATTTAAATACAGATATCTAATCGATCAATAGTAAAACATTGCATTAACTTGTTAATTTGATTTGCTTAACAGTTGCAGTGGAGTTTTTAAATATCGCGTTATAACGCAAAAATTAGATATAACAATTCGCTAATAAATAACCTTCCTGAAATTAGTCATTATTTATTCAACATATTATAAAAAATGTAACAACATAATTGAAACTATGTTCACGCGAACATGATTTTTTTAATAAATAATACCAGTTGTTAATAATTGATATTTAAATATACCGAAAATTGATTATATTCCCATGTTATCACTCATGTGATCTGCAATATAAACGAAAAATAGAGGAAATAATGATGACTGCAACTACAGAGCAAAGAACTATTGACTATCCAATATTCATCAACCTAAAGAACCATGGCCTGCAACTATTTCCCAAGTAATTGAATAACAAATCCGTATCGACAGACCGTCTTTCGCGGTGCGAAGGGCTTTCTTCAAAAACAGACAAAGGATCACTGCAATGGCTTTTATATCTAAAGATTTTACGAAGTTGCTTAATACCCTGATCGATCGACAGATCAAAGCAGCAGGTCGTCAGACCGAATGGTTCAACATGAGTCCTGACGAGCGTGCTGACTATATCAGGCAGGTAAACGAACGGCTGCAAGAAATGCAGCAGAGTACCCTGAGTGTGCTGGCTGCCCAACATTTTCAGATGCAGGACAACCCCGTTTCTGTCGGCGACCAGTTGCAGACGCTACAGCAAAGACGGCAGCAGATGGTCAATGTGCTCGGCACGCCGGCGATCAACGCTTACAAGCAGCAATTAGACCGTGACATCCTGTTGTACAGCCGCCAGCAGACGGCCATGACGCACTTTGACAGCACTTGGGATAGGGCTTTAGCCATCCTCAGTCCCGGTGGTACCAAGACCCTGAATGCGGTGACCTTGAGGGAGGATGCGGCGGGCAAGCAGGCCAAACTGGATACCAAGATCAAGCATCTGGAACAGCAACTGACCACACAGGTGGCTGTTTCCACGTTCAGCCAAAAATATGTGACGCTATTTTCCGAATTGCAGGCTTACAAGGACGTCAATACCCGCTACAACGCCTTGCTCAAGGTACCTCCTACGGAAGAAGCTACGGCCCTCGCCGCGCTGACCAAGGTGCCCCAAGCCTCCGATGATCTGCCGGTAAATATTTCACTACTGATGATGGAGGAACGTCCTGGCTACATCCGCATGAACGTCGCGCTGGTCAATGCCAGCACTGATGGTCGCTTCAAGGACTTCTTCCTAGAGAACGGCAGGCTGGTAGTGCCGACGGACGGTGTACTCAACTTTTCCTTCGGTACCGCAGCCCGCTCTCTGGCCTGGCAACAACAATACCGGCTCAAAAGTGAGCCGCCATCTTTCCGTTCGCCGACCTATACGCCAATTCGCTCAGTGCTGGTCAAAACTGCATTCGTCGAGAAGTACTTTGCCAACTACCTGGTTTCGGAAAGCACTTTGCGCGAAGGCTTCAAAGCGCAGTTGCTGGGTAATGGCCGCAAGATGTTGCTGACCAATGTTGATCGTAAGGTGCTGAACCAGATTGGGATTCAGGTTTCTGGTCAGGCTCTGAATACCACTATCACCCGTGAGGTACCATTGCCAGGCGCCTTGAGTGACCTGATCAACCAGAATGCTGATATCTCCAGCTTCCAGACTATCGGTCTGGAGGGGTTTCGCCAGAACAGTTACCACCCGGATCGTGACGGGCTTTTCGTCAATATCCATGAGCTGGAACGCTCGGTTGGTTTTGCCAGTCGCCAATACTTGCTGGAAATGCCACAGGGCAAAACTCCGAACAAAACCTACCTGTCCGCAACACCCTTTGTGGTGATGAGCGTTGATGGCGACAAGGTTAGCAGTAGTCATTTGAGTAAGGCACAGACCGCCGAATTGTATCAATACAATGCCGCATTTTTCGAGAAGCTGGATCGATTGCGAGACGATGGTGAGAAGGCCAGTCGTTTGTTTAACAGCATCGAACGTACAGCGTTCGAGCAGCAACTGGTGCGTTTGCTCGAACGCAATCACATCACCCCCGCAGGGGTGTTGGAGTCGGAGTACACCTATGACAGAATGCGCGATATCAAGGGCAATAATCTGAACAAGGTGCTGTGGGAACAGGCATTTGCCGCTTCGGTCTGGCATAGTACTGATAATGATCCGCTGCTATTAGGGTTGGCGGAGAACCTAGTGAAAAATCCAGCTGTAGTCAAGGTTCTGCAAAGTGGCTATGTGCAAAGTGATATTGCCCAGACCAAGAATTTGTTGGCACCGTTGTATGAACAGTGGCGCATTCAGGCTGTCGAAGCGGAAACCCAGCGGGTCGCTAGCGCCAATGCAGCACAGCATCCAAACAACCCCAAAATACAGGTCTTCGATCAAGTCGCGGTTGAGCGTTTGCTGGATGGCAAGTTGCTCACCTTGCTGTTGGCCGGTCCCAATGGCCTTGAGAGCGACGATGTGCAACTGCGTCCGGTAGTTGAGGCGGCGCTGTTGAGTAATGAAGGCAGGAGCCTGCGCAAACAGGTATTGTTCCATGTTTTACGTCCGGTAGCCGATGGCCTTTCCAAAGCCGCAGTCCCGGTCAATCCCCACGCCGCGCTGGGTGACAACAAGGTTATGATCAATAACCGCTTGAATCAGCCGGATCCGTATCTGCTCCTCAATACCAGTTCTGGAGAGCTGGCGTATCACGATGGTCAGTACCTGATCAAGGACGATAAGTACCGCAGCTACAACCAGTTCCGTCCGGACCCCAAGAATGACGCCACACGTTACATGAATGACCTGGACATCCCGTTCGTGGGGGGAATTTCCGGGACCACCCAGACTGTCAGCAATGCCTTGCCGGAATTGTTCGGTAGCGCGTTGAGCGTCAAACAGTACTGGCAGTTCCAGATGGCCAATGCGGCCTTCATGATCCGTAACGGCTATCATTCGTTCTTCGAAACCTTCTACGTCGCTGCGCGTTACGAACCGGAGGGTGCAGGTAGTATCGGTAAGGGCATATTGCAGATGTTCGACGAGTACCGCGCTGAAGGCAGCAAGATGGCGTTGCAGGGTGAATTGTATAACGGAGTAATGGCGCGAGTCTTGACAATCATCAATCAGGGCTTGCCGGTGGCTGATGAGTTTCATCCACCTCGTTTTACCCGCATTGGCCCAATGCCGGCGCTGTTGGGACAGGCGGCGAAGGATCTCGAACTCAGGGCCGGATTGGCGTCTGTAGGTGATGGATTTGAGTCCCGCCAAGGCAGTGCCGATATCCATCAGTTTGCCACTGATCCTATACAGTTCGCTAAAACCCATATCATCAGTGCTGAGGCGCTGGTCAAGTCGGGCCGCCTGCCGGCAGAGGGTAATGCCCAGTTGGTGAAGGTCACGCCTAACTTGTATGAGCTTGAATACACCGGGCAAAGAACCAGTGACATATCGACAAACAGCGTGGCGGCGTATTTCCTTGGCTATAACGGTTCGAATCAGGCCAATGCGGCGCCCGCCTATGTGGACATTCCTAAGCAGGTGGCACTGCGCAACTACCTCTTCACCAGTACGTTGTCGGTCAGCCCGCTAAGGTCAACAGCCACAGCCCGGTAAGCCAGTCGGCCTACGGCCTCCGCTGTTAATTACCCCCGCCCCAACCCCGCTGCACTGGCTGCGCGCGGCTCGCACTGCGCTGCGCTCCGTTGCTCGTCCCCGTGCTCGCCATCTCCGCCCCGTGCAGCCCCCAGGGGCTTCCCTGCTGAACAGCGTCACCTGCGGGCTTCGCCAGCCCGCACCCGGCCAACCCGCGTCAGCGGCGCAGGCAAGCTGCCCCGCCGCCACGGGTTCCCGAGAAAACCCGGTTCTGGCAGAAAAAGCGGGGCGAAACCCGGCACTGACATCGGGGAAAAAGTGAGCTAAAATCGGCCAAGTGCCCGTCGGGGCGAGTTGATATGCTCTTTAACAGGGTGGGAAAAAGCGGCGGAGAAAAAGGCTGTTAAATCAGGGGGAAAAGTCCGCTAAACGGTATGATGGCGTCGGGATAGTCCCTAAGATATGTATTGCATCAGTCCGGACGGAAAGGTGTGACCTGGAACAGTAAGATTGCGCATATGCGGGCGTTATTTAATTTGGCGATAAAAGAAAAAATACTGCCTCAAACGGAAAACCCATTTAATGGTGTCGTGGTTAATGCGAACAAGAAGAAAAAGAAAACATTAACCAAAAAACAACTGACAGCCCTGTATCTCACGATGGGGCAATTTGAAGAGCGGGAGCGACGGACAGCGGATAACCATCGTGCCCGCTGTGCATTATATCCGACCTGGTATTGGCTGACTGTACTGGATACGTTGCGTTATACCGGGATGCGGCAAAATCAGTTATTACATATCCGGCTTGGAGATATTGATCTGAAAGAACGTCGGATTATTCTTTGCTCCGAGGGGAGTAAGAACCATTATGAACATCAGGTGCCGGTAGTGAAATGGTTGTATCCGCGACTGGAAATTTTGCTGGAACGTGCTCAGGCCGCTGGGGCAAAACTGAATGATCCCCTGTTTTGTGTGGACTATTTTACCGCCAAAACAGACAGGGGAAACGAAACCGACCAGTTACAGACGATAAAATCATTCTTTCGGCGCTTGTCAAAGGAGTGTGGATTTGATGTGGGTCCACACCGTTTCTGGCATACATTGGCAACTGAACTGATGAAAGCGCCTGATCGTAATTTGCAAATGGTGCGCGGATTACTGGGCCATCGCAGTATTGCCACAACGATGGAATATATTGATATCAATCTGGATACTGCCGGGCGTGCGCTGGAGCGTGAATTAATGCTGTATATCGATGCTGAGCCAGAGAGAGGCGAAATGTTAATCGGATAAAACAGAATATGCCTGCTATTGATTGAACTTGTCTTAATCTATTACAAATTCCCTGTCGCAAGATAGGGAATTTTTTTGAACTGAGACAATCTCCCATAACTGACTTTCTTCTGATCAATTTAGGAAAGTTGAGTAACCAACTACAACATCGTGTTAATTAATTCATTGATTTTAGTTTGGATGGCTTGACAGTTGTAATAGAACTTGTAAATATTGCGCTCGAACGAAAAAAAGACATCTGATTTCTCAGATATCCTGAATCTGGAACCCCTTTGATTAAAATCGAAATATTGCATGATTGAATAATACCACGCGATGCATTTTTAGGTTCCGGTATCGAACGCTCGTTGAGCTTCTTCATCTCTCAACCAACGCGTTTTGAATTGGTGCCCGGAGGCGGAATCGAACCACCGACACGAGGATTTTCAATCCTCTGCTCTACCGACTGAGCTATCCGGGCAACGGGGCGCATTAAACCGTATTTGGTAGAACTCGTCAATAGATTTCTTCTGAAATAGTAATTTATGCCCTAAAATTAGTCTGTTGGCTAAAAATATAAGCAAAAAATAACGGAGAGTAAAAAAACTGCTCTCCGTTATTTTTTCACTGTCTTAACATTTTAATATTCTAATGATGGTAACTTTTCTGGGCCGTATTTACTTTTATCAGATAGCGGCGTGATTCTGCCGATGGATGTTTGGTCGTTAAAGTTTCATAAACATCACCCGGTGCCATGCTATTAATGATTTGAGCTGCTTTTTTCTTATCGTTGGAGAATACTCGTAATACACTGCCGGCACCGCCATTGTAAGCTGTTATTACCGCGTAACGGCGAGATGTTGCGTTAATGATGCCATTCAGATAGCTGTTTTGTAATATCGATAAATATGCAGTACCAGCATCAATATTATTTTCTGGGTCAAACAGATAACTGCGGCTTGGTTGTCCTGATTTGCCTTTCATTTTAAAGACATCACGGCCAGCGGTATATTGCATAACCTGCATTAGCCCAAGTGCATCAGAACGGCTGACAGCATACGGGTTAAAACTGGATTCTATTTGCATAATTGCCAGAATCAGGGATTCATCCACACCATATTTGATGGAAGCTTGACGAACCAGCGGTAGATATTTATGTGCACGTTTATCCAGATGGTTCGGCACCAATTGCATAGTGACAGACCAGATTATATGTAAACCAGACTGGCGTTTCTGTAATTTATTGGTAATCAGGTAATCTGCAAAATGTGTTGCCCGCCATTCCCAACGAATTGGCTGACCGTTATTGTCCATAACCTGCCCGTAAAGGAATGGTTCTTTGCTGATCTGAATATCGTTAGTATCAGAATAGAGATCAACTGAACCTGGATCATCACCCATTAATAAGGTAGAGATAATGGCTTGGCGCAAATGTGTTGTTGGTTCAGTCGGAGAAATTGTTTCAATGGTGATCGTCCCAGTCTCAAAATTGATATGGCTGCGGGTCTGGTATTGATCGGTATATTTAACGTAATCTTTTGGGCCTGCAATTAATACTTCGTGCAATCCCCAAATGTTCTCAATGTTGTGAGCGAATTGGCCCATCAAAATATCAAAGCTATTGGTATCTTTTATATATTTTTCGTTGTATTCGATATTTTTAGTGTTGGTACAGGAAACGAGAAGTGGGGCAATAACAAACAGAGCTAACAATTTTTTCATCTTACATTGCCATCTGGTGTTGAATACAACATCAGAGCCAGCGGCTCTGATGAAAGCTAATATATTATTTTTCCGGTGGGGTATATCCATCAATTTGAATATCATGACCTTCGAACAGAAATTTAGCCATTTCCTGTTCAAGTAATTTACGATCTTCCGGGTTCATGGTGTTAAGCTTTTTCTCATTGATTAGCATGGTTTGTTTGTTCATCCACTGTCCCCATGCTTCTTTGGAAATTTCATTGAAAATGCGTTTGCCTAACTCTCCCGGATAAAGCTGAAAATCCAGCCCCTCGGCTTCGCGTTGTAAGAAAGTACAAAAAACAGTTCTGCTCATAATAAATCCTCAAATATAGTGGGTATGGGGTTCAGCTCAGTTGTTGCAACAGATATTCAACTGGAGCTGCCAACCCAACAGTCGCGGGTTGCTGTAAGTTATACCAAAGTCCTTTATTTTCATCCATGCAGGCAGCAAAAGATAAAATATTTATTTTTATCGGTACGATATCCAGATGAAAATGGCTGAATGTATGGCGGAATGCGGTGAGTTGCTCATGTTTGCTGTGAGAAATACCTGATTGTTCCAGCCAGTCATTCAGTGAATCTATACTTTCGAATTGAGGAAATGCAAATAAACCACCCCAGATCCCGGTTGGTGGGCGCTGTTCCAGCCAGACAGAGTCATTATTTTGCATCAGTAGGAAATAAGCTGTTTTCTCAGGAATGCTCTGTTTAGGTTTTTTACCCGGGTATTTTGTCCAGCTATGGTTCGCATAAGCGATACATCCTTGATTCAACGGGCAGATTTCGCATTTTGGTTTACTGCGAGTACAAACCATTGCCCCTAAATCCATCATTGCCTGATTAAAATATTCCACTTCTTTTGCTGGTGTTACATTGGTGCTGGTTTGCCAAAGGCTGTTTTCAACCTCTTTTTTACCCGGCCAGCCTTCCACCGCGTAACAGCGAGCCAGTACTCGTTTAACATTGCCATCAAGAATAGGGAAATGTTTACCCTGAGAAAGCGAAAGGATTGCACCGGCTGTTGAACGACCGACGCCAGGCAAGGCAACGACATCATCAAATGTTGTCGGGAATTTGCCATGATGCCGTTCCACGATTTGTTGTGCTGCTTTATGTAAGTTGCGGGCACGAGCGTAGTAACCAAGGCCAGTCCATAAATGAAGGACTTCATCAAGCGGTGCGGCGGCAAGTGAAGCGACATCCGGAAAACGTGAAATGAAACGCTGAAAATAGGGAATGACTGTTGCAACTTGAGTTTGTTGTAACATCACTTCTGAAAGCCAGACGTGATAAGACGTCTTTTCCAGTTGCCAGGGCAGGGTTTTACGACCGTAAAGGTAGTACCAATCCAGTACCACTTTGGAGAATTGCTTTGCTTCCATCATTGGGATAATTATCTTTAGGGAAAATCAGTGTTTCGTGAACAGGATTGCAACATAGTGTTACCTCGCTGTAAACCGGAATTTTGTTTTCGCGGCACTGCGCAATCTGGGATTAAAATTGTACTTGTCACTATTGGACTTGCTAAAATCGCCCATCTTTGGATAATGCGCTCTCTTTAGGTGGTTTGCCGGTAAAGCAGCCATAAGCGCCTGAATAAATGCCTTTAAAACTGACAGAAATATCATGATAAATAACGTAATTTCGCCGGAATTTGATGAAAATGGCAGGCCATTGCGCCGTGTTAGGAGTTTTGTTCGTCGTCAAGGCCGGTTAACTAATCGTCAGCAACAAGCACTTGATGATCTCTGGCCAAAAATGGGTGTTGAATATCAGGCGGAAAAGCTGGATATGGAGGCACTTTTTGAGCGTGAAGCCCCCATTGTACTGGAAATTGGTTTTGGCATGGGAGCATCACTTGTCACTATGGCAAGCCAGAATCCCGAAAAAAACTTTCTTGGGATTGAAGTTCATGTACCTGGTGTCGGTGCTTGCTTGGCTTCTGCTGAAGGTGAAAATATCAGTAACTTGCGGGTGATGTGTCATGACGCTATTGAAGTGCTGGAGAATATGATCCCGGAGAACAGTTTGGAAATGGTACAGCTTTTCTTTCCAGATCCGTGGCATAAAGCGCGTCATAATAAACGCAGGATTGTCCAGCCGCCATTTGCTAACTTGATAAAAAGCAAGTTGAAAGTGGGTGGTGTATTCCATATGGCGACTGATTGGCAGCCATATGCTGAACATATGTTGGAAGTGATGAATGGCGTGGATAATTACCTTAATTTGTCTGAGAATGGTGATTATGTGCCGCGTCCATCTTCACGCCCGGTAACAAAATTTGAATTGCGCGGTCAGCGGTTGGGGCATGGCGTGTGGGATATCATGTTTAAGAGGGTTAAGTAATGGCTAAAAACCGCAGTCGTCGTTTGCGTAAAAAGATGCACATTGATGAATTCAAAGAAATGGGCTTTTCTGTTAAGTGGAGCTTTCCGTCTAATACACCTATAGATGTGATTGACAGCACTGTGGATGCATTTATTGATGAGCTGATTGAATCTAATGGTTTAGCACTGGATGCCAGTGGTTACCTGCATTGGGAAGGTTTAATCTGCCTGCAAAAAATTGGTATGTGTACAGAAGAACACCGCCAATTGGTTGAGAAATGGCTGAAGGATCGCGGTATGGAAGATGTCATGACCTCTGAATTGTTTGATGTTTGGTGGGATTGAGTAACATATCGCTGTAAAATAGCCTGAGTGAATAACAACAGGGGCACCTTATAATAGGTGCCCCTGTCAGGAGTAAAATCAGTGAGTACAACGTTCTCTAACACGTTATTGTCGGATATTTTGCGACAAGTTCGCCCCCTGATTGGCCAAGGGAAAGTGGCAAATTATATTCCTGCACTGGCGGAGGTTCGCGCTGATAACCTGGCAATAGCTATCTGCACCATTGATGGGCAGATATTTCATGCCGGAGATGCTGAAAAGCGTTTTTCGATTCAGTCTATTTCTAAGATATTGAGCCTGACCTTAGCGATGACACGTTATCAGGAGCAGGAAATCTGGCAGCGGGTCGGACAGGAGCCTTCTGGTCAGCCATTTAATTCATTAGTTCAGTTAGAACTGGAAAAAGGCAAACCTCGTAACCCTTTTATTAACGCGGGTGCGTTAATTGTGTGTGACATGTTGCAGTCGCGGTTGAGTGCACCTAAGCAACGCATGCTGGAGGTTGTACGTAAACTTGCTGGTTGCTCTGATATCTGTTACGACAACAAAGTTGCCCGTTCTGAAATGGAACATTCTCACCGAAATGCGGCGATTGCCTATCTGATGAAATCCTTTGGTAATTTCGATAACGATGTGCTTGCTGTACTGCAAACTTATTTCCATTATTGTGCTTTGAAAATGAACTGTATTGAACTTGCCAGGTGTTTCATTTATTTGGCGAATCAGGGGAGTACGATAGGTTCTGAACAACAGATTTTAAGTCCACGTCAGGCTAGGCAGATTAATGCGCTGATGATGACCTGTGGTATGTATGATGGTTCAGGTGAATTTGCATTCAGAATTGGTATGCCGGGAAAATCGGGCGTTGGCGGTGGGATCGTGTGTGTCGTGCCGGGAGAATTGACGGTTGCTGTTTGGTCACCGGAATTGGATCGATCGGGGAACTCTTTAGCGGGTTGTGCTGCCTTAGAACTGTTAGCCGATCGTGTCGGGCGATCTGTTTTTTAACTCTCAGGTGGTTTTCTTAGGAGAAAATATGTTACGCAAAACTATCATTGCTGTATCTTTGCTATTTGTTGCTCAAGCCCAGGCACGTTATGAATGCCAGGTAAACCCACAGAATGACATTATTATCACGCCTAAATCAGTTCAGGTTGTGGGAGCAAGTGGCAATCTCCAGATTTCACCTGATGGCTCGATTATCCGTGACGGTAAGAACCTGAACTTAAATACTGAGCAGCGTCAGAAAGCACGACGTTATCAGCAGGTTTTACGGCAGGATTTACCCTGGATAAAACAAGAGACAAGCAACCATTTGATAACTGCCCGTAAATCCTTGGACAAAGTTGTGGTTGATACTATGGGTAAGGATAGTAATGTGCGTAACCGATTGTCTGAACTCGAATCAGGGCTGAATAAGCAGATAGACCAGATTATTGAAATCCGTTCGGATGGTATGGCATTCCATCATCAGGCAATTAAGCAAGTTGAAAAAGATAGTCGTAGCTTAATTGAACAAAGCCTTGGTGGGGTTTTGCAGGACAGCATTAATGAGATTGGTAATAAACAGTTTAGTCTGAATGGTGATAATAATCAGGCGCTACAATCTTTGCTGGGTAGTTTAGGTGGATTGCAGAATAATTTGAAAGCTGAATGGAAAGTACAAGAAGAAGATTTCCAGCGTTTTGGTAAAAAGGTTTGCGGTAAAGTGAGTACTCTTGAACAACAGCGAATTGAATTACTTAACTCTATTAAATAATCATCAATAATGACAAATAAGAATCAATTTCAAATTGATTCTTATTTGTATTGACATATTTTTCTTGCTACCTAGAATACAAATTCTTATTAATATTTTTCTTGGGGCGCGATATATGAAAAAGATAATTCCTGTTGTTCTGGCTTCATTATTTGTTGTTGCAAGCCATTCCGCAGTGAGTCAGACGTCTGCTGTATTCACTCCAAATGCTGTTATAGCTCAGGCTGATGATAAGGTTACAGTTAAACATCTCTCTGGTGAAACTGAGGTTAAAAGGAATCCTCAGAAAGTCGTTTTATTTGATTTCGGTACTTATGATTCACTGGTTAAATTAGGTCTATCAGATCGGGTTGTTGCATTACCTACTGGTAATACACCTGAATATATCCGTAATAGTCTGCCTAAAGGAGTAGAAAGTGCGGGTGGAATAAAAGAGCCAAATCTGGAAAAATTAGCTCAGCTTAAACCGGATCTGATTGTTATCACTGGTCGTCAAGGGCCTTTCTACGAAAGGCTGTCCAAAATAGCACCAACAATTAATCTGGGAACCGATAGCAAAAACTACTTGGCTTCAGTTGAAGGTAACCTAAAGTTATTAGGTGAATTGTTTGGCAAACAGAGTGAAGCGAAAGAGCAGATTACTGAGTTGGAAAAAGTAATTGCTAAAGCTCAGGACAAAGCTAAGTCTTCTGATGAGAAAGTTTTAGTATTATTGCATAACGCAGATAAGTTAATACTGAATAACCAGAGTGTCGTGTTTGACGTGGTTAAGGCACAAAAAGCGGAATTACCTATTCCTGCTTCTGAGGATAAAACTCAACGCGTTGTAGTGACTTCTGACATGATCGCTAAGGCTAATCCGGATGTGATTTTAATTATTGACCGCAGTGAAGCAATTGGTGCGGGTAAGCTGGATAAAGTAAAGTTTGAAGATGATAAAATAAAATCCACTTCAGCGTATAAAAGTGGCAAAATTACTTATCTGAAATCTGATCTGTGGTACTTGTCTGGTGGCGGTTTGGAAAGCCTAATGGCACAAATCAATGCTGTTGAGGATGCCCTTTAATCAGGCCACTTTGATCATGTTGAATTTGTAGCAGTGATTAAAATTCTACAATATAGTGGTTCTGATCTGACAGTTATCGGTTATTATACTGGTAACTGTCAGGATTAATGCCAGTTGATATAATTTACTGTCAGGTATTATCAGGCTCTCTTTCTTTTAAGTATTTCATTTGGCTTTGGTTTATTTCAGTATTTGCTAAATAAAGGATTGAGTTAGTTTAAATAATAAGTCTGTTATGGGTGGTTTTTCATATATAACCAAATTGAGTATTCAAATAAAGCAAGTGTATTATTATGAGGCTTTATTTATCTTCTTATTTTCAGCAATGAAAATTAAAGCGAAGGTTTTTGTGAAATTCTGGGTTATTCCACTTGGTGAAATATAAAATAATAACCAGAGGGAATGTTATAATTTCATATTCAATAGATGGCCAGTAATCATTATTAATTTTATATATTTAGTATTTAACCTATTTACATTTGTGATATAAAAATGATATTTATATTGAAAGGAACTTATAATAAATAATAAGTTCCTTGATAATGAAATGAGATTACAGATAAATATTTTATGAGTAAGTATTAACTGCGTTTACAGAGTCAAGTACCAATCTGGCTATAGCAGGACCAGCTAGTGCTATTTCTGCAATAAATGCAGCTCCACCTGTAGCAAACCATATAGTTAATTGTGCTATTGCAGTTATTCCAGTAATAACCCAGTCGTACCAGTGCATTGACTCCTTTAAGCAATTAGTTATTCCAGAAATACCTATCTTATTTTCAACTGCAGAAATTAATGACCAGGTATGCTTTGATTTATCAGTAATAGAATTCGAATTCTTAAGGTCATGAACTATAGTAAATAACTCATGTATAGCATCATGACCTAATTTTTTCAATAATATCTGTGTGGCTGATTCTCTTTCGGATTCATGTATACCCATGAATTTAAATGCAAGTTTAAAAGCACCTGCGACAACAGTACCAATTGCAAGAGTGCATGGAGATACTCCTGCGTACTCTATTAATTTTAATCTTCCATCAGTGTCAGTTGGAGCTGAATTATTAAAATGCAATCTCTTGTAAGCATCATTTACAACCATGTCAAAACTAATATTTTCCTTTTGATGATCGGAAAGTTGATCATAAAAATCTTGATAATACGGAGTTAGTTCTGTGGCTAGGTCTTCTTTGGACAAGGTATATAACATTTCTTTATTTTCAATATTCATTTTTTACCCCAAGCAAAGTGAAATTAAAAATGATTTTTTAAAATGTTCGTGCTTATAAATAGAAATGTAACTAAGCACAAATTAAATATAGTCGTATTTGAGATAATTTAAATGATATTATTGTGTCGTAATTCACATATATTAAAAATTTATGGTTTTAATCTTGCGGTAAATATATTTTTTAATTTTATTTTATTGGAATTAATACGTTTGTTGATGATCATTATTAACTATTGTCCACGTGGATAAATATAGTTGCAGGAAGGATTAAAAGATGTTTATGTTATTGCTTTGGAATGATTGTTTTTCAATTTCTTTTCTATATATTAGCCTTTTATTGTTGATAATTGAATTATTATTTTAATATTAATGATTTAATTGAATTGTAAATTATATATTGTTTAATTTGTGGTTACAGTAATGACTAATTTCCTATATTAAATGCATCAGTTTTGACTAAGTATTAAAGCCATTTGTGGTTATTTGTTTGCTTAACTGTTGGGAACGGGGATTTTTAGGGCATTACCCTATTATCTTTATTCATTGAGATATTGAGCATTTTAATCTTAGGAGCGTTATCAATTCGCCAAAAGGGTACTTCTCTGATATCAGGAAGGCGAGGAATTTCAGTAGGACAATTAGCCTCGCTGAAGTAGTAATCTGATACTGAGCAATCAGTCTTACTGTCTGGGAATCCCCACTGAAGCCCAGTAGGGATAAATGTATTATGAATAGATTTGAAACCCTTTCATGCACCAGATGATCTTTGTGAATCTGAATTCTTCGGGGATAATTTTGTGTTAAAGGAATAGCTCCAATAATGAATTCAGGAATAATTTACCTTTCTGCGTAATTTGCCAATGTGTTGCTGTTTCAGCAAGATAGTCTGCGGCTAAGGCTTGATCTATTGGGGTGCGGATTGAAACTTCAGATAATCCAGTGAAATCACTGAAATCTTGTTTTGGCATTGCTTCTAGTAAACGGAATCGGTTCATAAAAAATTCAAATGGCCGATCTTCATTTTCTACCTGATTTTGTTTATCCAGATAGCGCCCCTGCATATATCCACGAGGATGTTTGGTTTTTACTGTACGCAGAGTACGACCATCTTCAAATGTGATTTTTCCATGAGCACCGCAGCCAATACCAAGGTAATCCCCAAAGCGCCAGTAGTTGAGATTATGCTGGCATTGGTAACCTGGTTTGGCATAAGCAGAAGTTTCGTATTGCTGATAACCCGCTGCTGTCAGCAATTGGTGACCTTGTGAAAAAATATCCCACAACGCATCATCATCAGGCAGAACCGGAGGGCGGGAACCAAAGCTGGTATTTGGCTCAATAGTCAACTGATACCATGAAAGATGCGGTGGTGATAATGCGATTGCCTGACGTAAATCATCCAGTGCCTCATCAAGGCTTTGGTTTGGCAAACCATGCATCAAATCCAGATTAAAACTGCGTAGCCCCAGACTAGCGGCTAAACGTGCTGCTCGTTTGGCTTCATCTGGCCCGTGAATACGGCCAAGGCGTACCAGTTTATCTGGACTGAAACTTTGAACGCCAATGGATATTCGGTTAATACCTGCTTGCTGATAACCGCTGAAACGGTCGGCTTCCACCGTACCCGGATTGGCCTCCATAGTAATTTCAGCTTGTGTCGATACCGGTAGGAGAGTACGAACACCATCCAGTAATTGTTGCATCCCTTGTGAACTGAGTAGGCTGGGGGTTCCACCACCAATAAAGATAGTGGTAACTTCCCGTCCTTTGACCATTGGCAGATCTGCTTTCAGATCTGCCAATAAATGGTCAACATATTCTTGATGCGGAACATCACCTTTCAGTGCATGAGAGTTGAAATCACAGTAAGGACACTTTTGTACACACCACGGAATATGGATATAAAGACTTAGTGGTGGAAGTTTAAGCATCACGCAGTGTATCCAACATCATTTTCAGTGCTTGCCCACGGTGTGAAACGGTATTTTTTTGTTCACCAGTTAACTCAGCCGCAGTACAGCCTAGTTCCGGTACGTAGAAGATGGGATCATAACCAAAACCGCCATTACCAACAGGCTTGTGGGCAATGACACCCGGCCAACGGCCATGAAATACCAGCGGTGTTGGGTCTTCTGCGTGGCGGATATAAACCAGCACACAGTTAAACTGAGCCTGACGTTTATCATCAGGAACATCTTTCAACGTATCTAACAGTTTTTCCAGATTCTGCTGATCAGTGGCATTTTCACCTGCATAGCGGGCTGAATAGATGCCTGGAGTACCACCAAGAATATCTACGGATAAGCCGGAATCATCAGCAATAGCTGGCAGGCCGGTAACTTGTGCGGCGTGGCGAGCTTTAAGAATGGCATTTTCAATAAATGTTAGCCCAGTTTCTTCGGCAGAATCTACGTTTAGCTCAGTTTGAGCGACAATATCCAGACCAAAATCAGCCAGTAATTGCGCCAGTTCACGAACTTTTCCGGGATTGCCGGTTGCCAGAACAACTTTTTGCATCATTTTGAACCTAATTTAAATTCTTATTTACTGTATTAGCCATGAGATAACATCAGCACGGAGGTAGTTCAGTGCGTAGAGAATCAAAATGACGATCATCGCGGAGAAATCGAGGCCGCCCATTGCCGGGATAATACGGCGAATAGGAGCCATTAGTGGTTCTGTCAGTTGCATGAGAACATAGTCAATCGGATTGCGTCCCTGGCTTATCCAGCTTAGTAAAGCACGTACCAGTACTAACCAAAATACCAGTTTACCGGCTGCTGTCAGCAATTCTATTAACCCGATTGGGATGAAAAGTGTGAGGAAGGTAACCGTACCGGTATTGGACCAAAGTTGCATGATTAATTTAAACAATACCAGAACGTAAGCGACAACTATGGAAGCAGTATCGAGCGAGCCAATAGCCGGTATAACCCGGCGTAATGGCCGAACGATCGGTTGAGTTATTTTCACAATAAATTGGGCAAATGGGTTATAAAAATCACAACGCGCCCATTGCATCCATACACGAAGTAATAAAACAGCGATGTATAAATCCAAAACTGTGAATAGAATAAAGGTTAAAAATTGCATTTAGCAGCCCTGATAAGATTAAAATTGTTTTTCCATTTCCTGTGCCCGGCGAATAGCTGCCTGCATGGCATTGGATACGATTTCCGGCAATTTGCCTTCATAAAAAATACGTAATGCTTCCGCAGTAGTGCCGCCTTTAGATGTTACCTGTTCGCGCAGGGTTGCAAAAGGGAGATTTGCCTTTGATGCGGCCAGTGCCGCAGAACCTGCCGCCGTTTGCAAAACGATTTCACGGGCTGTTTCACTGTCAAAACCTAAACGCTCTGCCTCCTGTTGCATTGACTCCATAAACAGGAAGAAATAAGCGGGGGCACTGCCTGCTACGGCAATAATATCGTTAATACTGTTTTCATCCTTTACCCAGCAGGTTTTACCGACACTGTTCATCAGTATTTCAGTAAAATCTCGGTCAGATTGGCGAACTTGTTCAGGTGCGAATAATCCACTCAATCCCTGACCAACCAATGCGGGGGTGTTTGGCATAATACGGACAATATTGAGTTTGTCTTGTAATAAAACATTAAAACGTGCAACAGGAATGCCTGATGCGATAGACAGAACCAGCTTGTTACTGAAATCCACGTGATCTTTTAGAGGTTGGCAAACATCTGCCATCACTTGTGGTTTTACCGCCAGAACAATAACATCAGCTTCCTGTGCGTAGCGAATATTATCACTGCTGCTGTTGACGCCATATTCTTTTGCCAGTACATCACGGCGAGTATTACTTGGTGCACAGACATTAATCAGCTCAGCGGGATAACCTCCTTTTACTAATCCAGCAATGATGGCGTGAGCCATATTTCCTGCACCAATAAAGGTGATTTTACGTTTTTCCATTGAGTACCTCGTCGCATTGAAATGGTTAGTTGTGATACTGACGTGAGCCGAAAATTGCCGTCCCGATTCGTACTAATGTGGAACCACAGTTGATAGCAGCAGCCATATCATCAGTCATCCCCATTGAAAGGGTATCTATTTGAGGATATTTAGTTTTCAGATTAAGGAAAGCTTGTTCCATTTGCCTGAAAACCACTAATTGTCTCTCATAGTTAGATTCTGGTGCGGGTATTGCCATTAAACCGCGTAGCTTCACATTGGGAAGTTTATTCACTTCGGCTGCCAGCATTGGTAATTCATTAAGTTGAATACCTGATTTGCTCTGCTCATCACTGATATTTATTTGAATAAGAATATTCAGCGGTTTCATTCCTTCTGGGCGTTGTTCGTTCAGCCGTTGTGCTATTTTTAGGCGGTCAATGGTATGGCACCAGTCAAAGTTTTCTGCTACCAATCGGCTTTTATTAGACTGTAATGGGCCGATAAAGTGCCATACCAGATCATCATGATTTGCAAAATGAGCAATTTTTTCTACCCCTTCTTGCACGTAATTTTCACCAAACTGGCGCTGACCGGCAATTATTGTTTTTTCGATATCTTCCACAGGCTTGGTTTTACTGACTGCAAGCAGGGTAATTTCTTCTGGAGCGCGTTTGCATTTCTGTGCGGCAATGGCTATGTGGGTCCTGACATCTTGTAAATTTTGTTCAATATTGTTCATAGTGACTCAGGAGATTAAAAAATGAATATGGATAAGTTAGTGGCCCTTAGTGTAAAGCATAATGCTTCAGATCTGCATCTTTGTGTTGGGCAAGTTCCTGTATTACGTATAGATGGTGTGCTTTATCCGCAAACTCAACTGCCATCTGTAAATAATGCATTGCTGGAAGAGTGGTGCTGGCAGTTTTTATCAGAAAATCAGCGACAACAGCTATTAACTGGTGGACATGTAGATTTTGCGCTGGAGACAGAAAATGGCCAACGATTGAGAGGAAACTTTTTTCGCCAGCAATCTGGGTTGTCAGTAGTTTTACGTTTAATTACATCTCAGTGCCCAACTTTGGAACAATTAAAAGTGCCTGACATTATCGGTGAAATGATTTTGCGAGAAGAAAGTGGATTGATCCTGGTAACAGGTGCTACAGGTAGTGGGAAATCTACAACATTAACTGCCATTGTGGATATGCTGAATAGTTACTGCTGTCAGCACATTATTACATTGGAAGATCCTGTGGAATTTGTCCACCGTAGTCGCAATTGCCTGATACAACAACGACAAATTGGTTTGGATTCGTCCAGCTATCAGGAAGCATTGAAAGGGGCTCTCCGACAAGATCCTGATGTACTGTTGTTGGGTGAGTTACGGGATAAAGAGACAATTCGCTTGGCGTTAACTGCGGCAGAAACGGGGCATTTAGTATTTTCAACTTTACATACCAGAGGGGCTATACAGACAATTGACCGGCTGGTGGATATTTTTTCAGCTGAAGAAAAAGGATGGGTACGTAGCCAATTGGCAGGGAGTTTGAAGGCCGTGATAGCACAGCAATTAGTCTCTGCGCGGGGAGGAGGGCGAATTGCCGTGTATGAGATATTGGTGGTTAATCAAGCGGTCAGTCATCTGATACGGGAAGGAAAAAATCATCAGATATTAACGCTTATGCAGACAGGTGCTGCCAGTGGGATGCAAACCTATGAGCAAGGCTGGCAGCAGCGTAAATTACAGGGATTACTAGCAGAGCAGCAAGAAATGAGGGTTAAAGAAAATGCTATCAATGACTTTTGTTAGTAATGTTGCGCAAACCAACTTTCTAGAATAATGACAGCCGAAGCAGCATCTACTTTACCTTTATCTAAGGCTTTGTAACCACCACGGTCAAATAGATGAGCTCGGGCTTCAACAGTGGTCAGGCGTTCATCCTGGAGTTCAACTTGTACACCAAACCGGCCATGCAGCCGGTTTGCAAATTTACGAGCCTGTATTGTTACAAATTGCTCAGTACCATCCATATTGAGAGGAAGGCCAACGATAACCAGATCGGGTTGCCATTCTTTAAGTAATTTTTCGATTTGCTGCCAGTTGGGGATACCATCAGTGGCTTTAAACGAGGTTAATGCTCTGGCAGTACCCGTAATTTCCTGTCCAATAGCTGCGCCGATACTGCGGGTGCCAAAATCGAAAGCCATTATTGTACGGTTACTCATCTATGCATGTCCTGCTTGTAAGGCAATGTTATAGATATTGATGCCGAGTAAAGATGCAGCTTCACGCCAGCGGTCCGCGATGGGTGAGTTGAAAATAATATGTGGATCAGCATTTGCTGTTAGCCAACTATTCTCCATTATCTCTTTTTCGAGTTGACCCTTTTCCCAACTTGCATACCCCAGCGTGACCAATACCTGTTTGGGTTGACGAGGGGTACCCAAGGTTTCAAGTACATCTTTGGATGTGGTGATCATCGTGTCATCGGAGATTTTGATACTTGAGCTAAAACCTGGTTTTGGTGTGTGCAATATAAAACCATGATCTTCAGCAAGAGGGCCACCTGTCATGACTGGTTTATTTAGATTGATACTTTCATCCTGATCTTCTGGCGATATTTTCAGTTTTTGTAGAACTTTCCGAACAGAAATTTGTTCAATAGGCTTATTTATCACCAATCCCATGGCCCCGTTTTCATTGTGTTCACAAATGTAAACAACTGAGCGTTTGAAGTAGGGATCAGATAATGAGGGCATGGCGATAAGAAAATGGTGCTGTAGATTCATTTTATTTCTAGTAATTAACCTGGATATGTAAGAGTTATTTAGCCCATAGTATGTGGGCTAAAAGCATAAATGACAAATCCTGACAGGCAAATTAACAAAAAGAGTTTTTTATTTCGCTAATCGTTTTTCAATAGCATTCATTAACATGCCTGTTATTGAAATGTCAGGGAAAGCGGCTTCTATCTCACATGCACAGGTTGGACTGGTGACATTAATTTCGGTTAGTTTGTCACCAATGATATCCAGTCCAACAAAAATTAACCCTTTTTCTTGTAAAGTGGGAGCAACAGCTTTGGCTATAGCCCAGTCACTTTCTGAAAGTGGGCGTGCCTCACCACGACCACCCGCAGCAAGGTTACCACGAGTTTCACCTTGCGCAGGAATGCGTGCCAGACAATAAGGAACAGGTTCGCCATCGACAATTAATACCCGTTTATCGCCCTCTTTTATGGCAGGCAAGAAATTTTGTGCCATGCAAAAGCGGCTGCCATGTTCTGTCAGAGTTTCAATAATAACACCGACGTTTGGATCATCTTTTTTCAGACGGAATATGGATGCACCGCCCATGCCATCCAGAGGTTTAAAGATGACATCACCATGTTTCTGATGGAATTCACGCAGGCGAATAGCGTTGCGGGTAACCAGTGTATCTGGCGTTAAATCAGGGAACCAGGCTGTGAATAGTTTTTCGTTACAATCGCGCAGACTCTGGGGTTTATTGACGATAAGGGTACCTTTCCCCTCAGCACGTTCTAGAATATATGTGGTGTAAATGTATTCAGTATCGAATGGAGGATCTTTACGCATCAGGATAACATCGAGTGTTTCTAATGCCAGATCTTGTTCTTTATTAAGTTGATACCATTGTTGTGGATTGTTTTCTACCTGCAATAGGCGGGTTCGTGCGCGAGCTTCCCCTTGGTGTAAATAGAGATCGCTCATCTCCATATAATGGAGTTCCCAGCCGCGACGTTGTGCTTCCAATAGCATAGCAAAACTTGTGTCTTTCTTGATGTTGATGGATGAAATTGGGTCCATCACTATTCCTAGTTTGATCATTATTTCTCCTTAACCCAAATCGCCGAAACGCACTTGTAATGCAGTAATTGCGGTGAGCGCTGTGGTTTCTGTTCTCAGGACTCGTGGTCCTAACAGGATATCAGTAAATTGGTAGTTAGCCGTCATAGCAATTTCATCTATTGATAAACCACCTTCTGGGCCAATCAATAAACGTACTTTTTCCACAGGCAAAGGCAGGGTATTGATACTTTGGCTGGCTCGTGGATGTAAATTCAATTTTAAGCTGCCGTCATTTTCTGCGCACCATTGTTCAAGTTGCATCACTGGGCGAATTTCAGGTATACGGTTACGGCAGCATTGCTCACAGGCGGCAATCGCAATTTTCTGCCATTGTTGAAGTTTCTTAGCTAGTCGGTCTCCATCCAGTTTTACACCACAGCGCTCAGATATTAACGGTGTGATGGTGTTTACCCCTAACTCTACAGATTTTTGGATGGTGAATTCCATTTTCTCACCGCGGGATATGACTTGCCCTAGATGTAGATTCAGTGGTGATTCATTATCGGCAAGTGTGCTATTACTGATATGTACTTTGACCGATTTTTTACTGGCTTCTGTAATTTCAGCATTGAAGATTTGATTGCTGCCATCAAATAGTTGTAACTGTTGACCATGACTCATTCTGAGTACCCGCCCGACATGGTTGGCTGCCTCATCACTTAGAGAAATTTCAGAATCAGATGAGAGTAATTCCGGGTGATAAATGCGGGGTATACGCATGTTTTTCTTTCCTTCCAGCGGGTATATATACATATGGCGATAAATAATGGTGACTATAATAAGGGAGGCTTAATCCAACTATCAAGTTATCTCTGACACAGATTTTTATCTCTGGATAGATATTGCGAGTCTGCTCGCATATTTATATCTTATTTGACTGTTTTATATTTATTTTATTGTTTTAAAGTGGCGATGTTTATTATTATCTTTTTATGCTAAAAACATAATGAATATTTTTTTGTTATTTAATTAAAATATTCATTAATGTAATAAAATTAGAGGTGTTCTATTAAGTGGATTTTAACATTAATGTCTTTATTCTGGCCGTTTTTATTGGAATAGTGGCAGGAATAACTTTGAATAAAATGGTGTCACTATTCCCTAAAATTATTTATGGGTATGAAAAAATAGCTTTTTGTTATTTTCAGGTTGAATTAGTGACGCTGTTTATAACGGCTTTTTTTATGGTTTATTTTACATTGAATTTCCATTTATATGTTGTTTTAATATTTGTTTGGGTGCTAATTATACTTTCTTTTATTGATATAAAAATTAAGTTATTGCCAGATATAATAAATTATCCACTTTTATGGTTGGGATTATTATTGAATTTGAATCAAACTTTTGTGCCTATTGAACAAGCTGTGACAGGTGCGATTGCGGGTTATTTGATTTTATGGTCACTCTATTGGTTATTCAGAATAATTTGTGGTAAAGAAGGATTAGGATATGGGGATTTTAAGTTAATGGCGGCGGTCAGTGCCTGGTTGGGGATTGGTACAATTCCTTTATTAATGCTCTTATCCTCACTGTTTGGTGTTATTGGGTACTTGTGGATATGGAAAATGCGGCGAAGTTATCAAGCGCCTATCGCTTTTGGCCCATATATAGCTATTTCTGCGATCATAATGATCTATTTGAATTTATTGGGAATGGATGGGGTATCGTGGATGGCGCCCGATAGCTGAAAATGTATGGGCGCCAGTAGTTAAAATTGTGGTATCAAAACTGATAGTGAATCAATGCATCTTGCCAACGTTTGGGTTGTCCCAGGTATTTATCAAGAGAAATAATAGATAGCTCGTTTCTGTTATTTTCTAAAATAAACGTTGGGAAGCCTGAGCCGCCAACTTTTGCCAATAGTTCACGGCTTTTCCTAATGTGTTGGAGAATTTCTGATTCATTATTCAGTGTCAGTTCTTGCTGGAACAGTTCTGAATTAAGCTGTAATTCATTTGCTAAATTCAATAATGTTTCAGTTTCGCTGATTTTTAATCCACGAACATAATGCGCTTTTTGTACTGCCAGTAACATTTCGACACCTTTACCAGCCAGCTTTTCTGCTGCCAGAATGGCTGATATTGGTGGTAATGAATCCATAATCAGTGATTTATCGTTTAGCAGTGTGACATATTGCTCACTGAAAACTTGCCCGGTAAGGCTTGCAATCCGTTTATCCTGACTAAGGACATAATCACGCCATGCGTTGTCTATTTGGCGTCTGTTATCACCTGTCAGCATTCCGCCGCCATGCAATTCAATTTTCACATTTGCGACCTCTTTTGCTGCTTGTATCAGAGAGGAAACGCCATAACACCAGCCACATAGTGGATCATAGATATAATGCAGAGTTATTCCGGGCATACTACTTATTCCTGAAAAAGAGTTAATTGATTTATTGAGGCCACTTCATTTCGCCTTTCAACACCTTAGCACTTAATTCGAGACTGGATTTGTCTCCAAGTTTTGGATAGCACTTTTCCATTGCTGCTATCAGCGCTTTTGAATCTTTTGCTTTTGCTAGCTCTTTTTCAAAAGTAGTCAGGTATCTTTGCGTAAACTTGACTGATTCCAATGTCATTGGTGTGTTACCAATGAAATGTCCCGGAACTACAATTGTTGGTTTCAGTGCTTGTATACGATCTAATGTTTGCATCCAGTTTTTACGCGACTCTTTAGTCTGTGTATCTGCCATCCAGACATGAATGTTGCTTGAAACGGTGACGCCACCGACTACCGCTTTCAGTTTTGGAATCCAAACGAAAGTACGGTCAGCCGCAGGGCCATCAAGACCTTCGACGATTAACTTCTCACCGTCAACTGTAAAAGTGTTACCTTCCAACGGTTGCGGCACGATAACTTTTTTTGGGGCCTGTCCTTTCAGAACACCTCCCCAATAAGCCAGTTTGCCATCTTTGGTCTTTTTGATTTCTTCAATGGTTTCTGGTGATGCAATGACTTTTGCGTTAGGGAACGCTTTGGTCAGTGTATCAAGGCCAAAATAGAAATCAGGATCAGACTGACTGATATAGATAGTTGTCAGTTTTTTGCCGGTATACTTAATTCTTCTGGCCAGTGCTTCAGCGTCATTTTTTTGGAACTGAGCATCGATCAGTACAACTTCTCTATCACCGATGATGAGCTCAGAAGAGACGGGAAATACGCTTCTTTCACCTGGATTGAAAACATCCAGTTTTAGGTTAGTGGCTTGTGCCAGAGAAATGGTACCCAAGGAAAGGATACCAGCCAGCGCGATGTTTAATTTTGTTTTGCGAGTCATAATTGAATTCCTGATGTTGTGTGAACGAGGTTCATAATAAGTTGCGTTTTTCGATGGAAAAACAGCATAATTGACAATTATTTGTTGCATAAATCGAGCTAATTGATGGATAGAGTCACTGCTGCGCAGGTGTTCACTATAATTGTAGAACAAGGTAGCATGATTGCTGCATCGGAACGGTTAGATATGTCGCGGGCAATGGTATCTCGCTATCTGGCTGAAATGGAGAAATGGACGGGAGTACGTCTGTTACATCGCACAACGCGAAAGATCAGCCTGACGTCAGCAGGAGAGGTTATCTATCAGCGTAGCCGTAAGTTGTTGCAATTGGCAGAAGAGATACCAGTTCATCAGCCAGTGGAAGCTCAGGAACTTGGCGGTCTTTTGCGGATAAGCAGTTCTCAGTCTCTGGCAATGAGTGCATTGTCGGTCGCTATCCCTGAGTTTATGCAAATTTATCCTCAGATAGCCATTGATATGCAGATGAGTAATAAGGCAATAAATTTGGTTGAAGAACGGATAGATTTGGCATTACGGATCACTAATAATTTAGAACCGAATTTGATCGCCAGACCGCTATCGACTTGTCATTCTGTTGTTTGTGCTGCTCCTTCCTATCTGACGGGTAAAATGATTCCTCAAAAGCCTGCTGATTTGGCCTTGCATAACTGTATGACTTATAATTTCTTTGGCAAAAGCCTTTGGTTATTTGAACGCCTGGGGGAGAAATATTCTGTTCCCGTCAGTGGTACTTTAAGTGCTAATGAATCCATTGTATTAATGGAAGCAACATTGCAAGGCGCTGGAATTGCTATGCAACCCTATTATTCCGTTGCTTCTCATTTGGCATCCGGAAAATTGATTCAGTTGTTGCCGGAATATCAACCTCAGGCTATGGGGATTTATGGCATTTATGCCAGCCGTCAAAATATGCCAGTAACGCTTAGGGCATTACTGGATTTTTTAGTGAAATGGTTTGCTTCTTCTCCATACTGGCAAAAACTAATGTTGAAAAGCTGACTCCAATTTCTGAGGAAATAGTACGATCCGAGCTTTCAGGTATTCAATAAAGGCATCAACTGGAGCAGAAGAAGGGCGATGAATGGGTTTTATCAGACTGACAGTAAAAGGAATGTTAATACTAAATGGGCGGGCGCATATTTCAGATTGGCCGTGGCAGCCCATATAATCGAGTACAGTCAGCGGATTAACAATAGAAACACCGATACCTTCCCGCACCATGGCACATACTGACGCAGCACTGTGAGTTTCCATAATCATTTTGCGGTTAATATGATGCTCTGCAAATATCCCATCAATGAGCTGGCGGTAGCTGTCTGTTATCGATAGGCTGATAAAATTTTGTTCTCTGAAATCTTCGGGTGTTAGTAATGATTTATAACTGAGTGGATGAGTTGCGGGCAGTACGCAAATCTCATTCATCGTTATTAGGGTTTCTCTTTGAGTACCTGGTGGTGTCTGCAAATGTTCAGTCAAACCGAGGTCATAGCGTTGAGCTGACAACCATTCTTCTAGCAGAGGGGATTCTTGTGGAATGATTGTCAAATTAGTATCAGGATATTGGCGAACGAAATTGTGACAAACTTTCGGTAACAATGATTGTGAGAATACCGGCAAGCAAGCAATAGAAAGCTGGGCATGTTGAAATTTGCGGATACTCTCAGCTGCATTCATTATTCTTTCAAGCCCATAATAAGAGCGCTGAACTTCTTCAAAAAGGCGTAATCCTTGTGCTGTCGGATGCAGGCGGCCTTTTACCCGATCAAACAGTTTGAATTTTATCAAATGCTCGAATCGCGCTAATTCACGACTGACCGTCGGCTGTGATGTTTGTAATAAAACAGCGGCTTCCGTCAGGTTTTTTGTCGTCATTACTGCATGGAAGATTTCAATATGGCGCCATGAACAAGAGGACATAGATGATCCCTTCAGATGATAACCCGATATCACAGATGAATAGACTATAGCGAAACAGATATTTTTATTCCTGTTTTTTTACTGCCAATAATAGGTTATCTACTGATTTTGTGAGAGAAACCCTGATGAATACTTTTGACTGTAATAATTGTTCTGCTCTGATACCAGAGAATCTGAGTTGTTTGCCAGAGACTTATGGTACTCCGTTATGGATTTATGATAGTGAAACAATTATTCAGAGAATCAAAATATTACATCAGTTTGATGTGGTTCGATTCGCCCAGAAAGCTTGCTCTAATACTCATATTTTACGCCTTATGCGTGAGTATGGTGTGAAGGTTGATGCAGTTTCGCTGGGTGAAATTGAACGTGCTTTGCGGGCTGGGTTTTGTTCTGGTCAAGAAACGGCAGACATCGTTTTTACTGCTGATTTAATAGATGTGCCAACACTTAAGCGGATAATTGAATTAGATATTCCGGTTAATGCGGGTTCTATCGATATGTTGGAGCAGATTGGTCAATATAGAAAAGGGCATCCGGTATGGTTGCGGATTAACCCGGGATTTGGTCATGGTCATAGTCAGAAAACCAATACGGGTGGTGAAAACAGCAAACATGGTATTTGGTATCAGGATCTGCCACAGGCAATTGAGAAAATACGTCGCTATGAATTGAAGTTGCTTGGTTTACATATGCATATTGGCTCTGGTGTTGATTATCAGCACCTTGCCAGTGTGTGCGATGCAATGGTTGAGCAGGTTATTCTCTGTGGTGAAGATATTCAGGCAATTTCAGCCGGTGGGGGGTTATCTACCCCTTATCAGTTGGGAGATGAACAAATCGATATCGCTCATTATTTTGGGTTGTGGGATGATGCCCGCAAAAGAATTGAGCAACACTTGGGTCATAACGTTAAGCTAGAAATTGAACCGGGACGTTTTCTGGTTGCGGAATCTGGCGTTCTGATGACAGAAGTCCGGGCGGTTAAGCAGATGGGTAGCCGTAATTATGTTCTGGTGGATGCGGGGTTCAATGACTTGATGCGCCCAGTAATGTATGGCAGTTATCATAATATCTCGGTTCTGCCTTCTGGTGGAGGCAAGATTGATCAGCTTCCATTACAGGAAACGTTAGTTGCGGGTCCGTTGTGTGAATCAGGTGATGTTTTTACGCAGGTTGAGGGTGGGGGAGTTGCGTCAAGAATGTTGCAGCCTGCTCAGGTTGGCGATTATTTGGTTTTCCATGATACTGGTGCTTATGGTGCGTCGATGTCTTCTAATTACAATAGCCGCCCGCTTATCCCCGAAGTGTTGTTCATTAATGGCAAACCTCAATTGATTCGCCGTCGTCAAACGATTGAAGAGTTATTAGCATTGGAAGAGGTATCCTTGTCATAAAATACGGGGCGATACCCTGGGATATCGCCCCATGATTAATTTTCACTCTTTTTCAGCCGTCAGTATCAAGCTGCTTTTGTTCTCGGCTTTTTAACTGGAACGGGAACAGCCAGTGCTTCCGGTTCAAACTCATCGACATTAATAGAACGCAAACGGCTTGCTTCGGCACGTTTTAGAATTTCGGCCTCTTCTTGAGTAATCTTACGTTCTGCCAATGCTTGTTCTGCCAGTTTATCTAGGCGAGTAAAGCCAAGACGTTTACCAGCTTCGCGGCTCAGACGGGCATGGATCGGCTCTGCGGCAATAATGTCTTGCAGAGCTTCTTCCAATAATCCGTGAGGGTTGTACTCACTTGGTGTCAGGAATTGACCACGACCAATGCGATCACGGGTAGCTGAAGGCTGTTGTAAGAGCTGCGCTAATTTGTGATCCAAATGGTCAGATGGTGCTGAATTTACGCGTCCTAATGGGAAGACAATAACGCGCATCAGACCAGCAACCAGTCGGTTTGGGAAGTTACGTAGTAAGTTATCTATCGCCTGTTCAGCTTGGTACAGACTATCCTGAACAGCCCACTGTACTAGCGGTAAATCTTCTTTTTGACGACCTTCATCTTCATAGCGTTTCAAAGTTGCTGAAGCCAGGTAGGTTTGACTCAGAACATCCCCAAGACGGGCGGAAACCCGTTCACGGCGTTTCAGGCTGCCACCTAATACACCCATTGCTACATCTGATAACAGCGCAAGATTGGCACACTGACGGTTTAATTGCTGATAATAACGGCGTGTTGCATCATTGACGGGTGTACTGCTGGTACGGCCATTGGTTAGGCCAAGCCAGAAGCTACGCAACATATTACTGGCAACGTGACCAAGGTGACGGAACAATGCCTTATCAAAATCTTTGATACGGTTATTCTCAGCAGCGGCCATTTCATCAAGTACATAAGGATGGCAGCGGATAGCGCCTTGACCGTAGATAATCATGTTGCGGGTCAAAATATTAGCGCCTTCAACGGTAATGGCGATAGGTGCGCCTTGATAAGCGCGGGCAAGGAAATTGGATGGACCGAGGCAAATACCCTTACCACCAGCAATATCCATTGCATCTATAACAGATTTCTGGCCTCTGTGGGTACAGTGATATTTTACAATAGCTGATAACACAGAGGGTTTCTCGCCCAGCATAATACCTGTTGTAGCAAGTGTTGAAGCTGCGTCCATCAGATAGGCGTTACCAGCAATGCGTGCCAGTGGTTCTTCAATTCCTTCCATTTTACCAATTGGCATTTTGAACTGACGGCGGATATAAGAGTATGCGCCAATTGCCATAGCAACGCTTTTCACTCCTCCCGTTGCATTTGAAGGTAGAGTGATGCCACGGCCAACAGACAGACACTCAACCAGCATACGCCAGCCTTGTCCGGCCATTTTCGGTCCACCAATGATGTAGTCGATTGGCACGAAAACATCTTTACCGCGAGTTGGGCCATTCTGGAATGGGATATTCAGCGGGAAATGACGATGGCCAATTTCTACTCCCGGTATATTGGTTGGGATCAATGCACAGGTAATGCCCAATTCTTTTGTATCACCCAGTAAATGGTCTGGGTCAGAAAGTTTGAAAGCCAGACCAAGCACGGTGGAGATAGGTGCAAGTGTAATGTAACGCTTGTTCCAGGTTAAACGCATACCCAGAATTTGTTCACCTTGCCATTCTCCCATACAAACGACGCCTGTATCTGGGATAGATCCGGCATCTGAGCCAGCTTCTGGACTGGTTAGTGCGAAACATGGGATCTCTTCACCACGGGCAAGCCCGGGTAAATAACGGTTCTTCTGCTCATCAGTACCATAGTGTTGTAATAATTCACCTGGACCGAGGGAGTTAGGTACGCCGACAGTGATTGCCAGGATACCGGAAGTACCCGCCAGTTTTTGTAATACCTGCGCTTGGGCATAAGCAGAGAATTCCAGACCACCATATTCTTTTTTTATAATCATGGCAAAGAAACGATGTTCTTTTAGGTAGTTCCATAATTCAGGCGGCAAATCAGCAAGTTCATGGCTTATTTGGAAATCGTTTGTCATACGGCAAGCTTCTTCTACAGGTCCATCTAGAAACGCTTGCTCTTCAGCAGTTAGCTGAGGTTTTGGATAGTCATGTAATTTCTTCCAGTCGGGTTTACCGCGGAACAGTTCTCCTTCCCACCAAGTAGTACCGGCGTCAAGAGCTTCTTTTTCCGTGCGGGACAGACTTGGCATCACTTTACGGAAGGCTTTTAAGGCCGGAACAGTAAGTAAGGAATGACGCATTGGCGCAAAATTCAGCGGGAATAGAATAATGGCCATTGGTAACAACATCCAGTAGCTCCATGCATCAATAGCGCCCATCAAGACGGTATAGACAAGGAGCAGTAGGCTGCTGAGATTGAGGTTTACTTTGTGGTAGCAAAGCATCCCAATTAACACTAAAAATAGAACAATACTAAATGTGGTCATAATAAAGCTCCCGGTTAATCTCAGGGTAAGTCATCAGAGGTCTGACCTGTTGTGGCATTCTTTTCTTTTTAGACGACTAAGGCGTTTTTATCAATATATTTACATCTTAATTACAATGTAGCTCACAAACTCATGGTGATCGGACATGGATTAATTTTTCTGAAATGTGATGGTGTCTTCTTTCAATTCTCCTGATCCGGTACACTGACATTTGGCACAAAATTAAAGATTACCTGACTGAAGTGAGGAACCTATGTATCAAGACCTGATCCGTAGTGAATTGAGTGAAGCCGCGGATACACTGGCAAAGTTTTTAAGTAACGATGCGAATATTGAAGCGATTCAAAAAGCAGCGGTATTATTGGCTGATTCATTTAAAGCAGGTGGTAAGGTGCTTTCCTGTGGTAATGGTGGCTCGCACTGTGATGCGATGCATTTCGCTGAAGAACTGACTGGCCGTTACCGTGAAAACCGTCCTGGCTACCCGGCTATTGCAATTTCTGATGTCAGCCATCTTTCTTGCGTTAGTAATGATTTTGGCTATGAATTTGTTTTTTCCCGTTATGTGGAAGCGGTCGGGAAAGGGGGTGATGTGTTACTGGGTATCTCTACTTCCGGTAATTCCGGTAATATTATTAAAGCCATTGAAGCAGCTCGCCTAAAAGGCATGAAAGTAATTACGCTGACAGGCAAGGATGGCGGCAAAATGGCAGGAACGGCTGATGTGGAAATTCGTGTCCCGCATTTTGGTTATGCAGATCGTATTCAGGAAATTCATATCAAAGTTATTCATATACTGATTCAACTTATTGAAAAAGAGATGATTAAAGCCTAATTTTACAGGTTACAGAGGTGGGAAATGTGTGAGTTACTTGGCATGAGTGCAAATGTGCCAACAGATATCTGCTTTAGTTTGCGTGGTCTGATTCAGCGTGGTGGTCATACTGGACCCCACAAAGATGGTTGGGGGATCACTTTTTATGAAGGGCGGGGCTGTCGCACATTTAAAGATCATCAACCGGGTTATAATTCACCCGTTGCCCGCTTCGTGCAGGAATACCCGATTAAATCCGGAGTGGTGGTTTCTCATATCCGACAGGCTAACCGCGGTAATGTTACGTTGGAAAATACGCATCCTTTTATTCGTGAAATGTGGGGACGTAATTGGACTTATGCCCATAATGGGCAGCTTCGAGGTTATCGGCAGCTTGAAACAGGTCAATATCGCCCAGTCGGGCAAACTGACAGCGAACATGCTTTCTGTTGGATTTTGCATCGACTTTCACAAAAATATCCAAGGACTCCCTCTAACTGGCCAGCAGTATTTCGTTTCATTGCTTCATTAGCGGACGAACTCAGAAAGAAAGGTGTGTTTAATATGCTATTGTCAGATGGGTGTTTTGTGATGGCATATTGTTCAACTAATCTTTACTGGATTACCCGACGAGCACCGTTTGGGAAAGCGAAGCTTCTGGATCAGGATGTTGAAATTGATTTCCAGCAGCACACGCAGCCGGATGATGTAGTTTCTGTCATTGTTACCCAGCCTTTAACCGGCAATGAATTCTGGAACCGGATTGAGCCGGGTTGCTATGCATTATTTCACCTTGGTGAACGCATATTGTGATTGATTTTGCAAAAGTGGCGATTTAATCGGTATAGCGTTAACAACATATTGACCATTGATGACGTTGATAGCAGCCGGTCGACGGGTTTTTATAAAATACTCATAGGCCGGTTGTAATTGCAGCCAAAACATATAATGGGAAGATGCCCGGTGATGTAACATATTTTGTGGTGTCATTCTGAATGGATAAATACTGATATTAATTTCATATTGTCCGTTCAGTAATGCACTTTCTACATAATGATAGATTTCATCCATATAACTGTTAGTCATAGCGTAACAACCTACAGATTTACATTCTCCATGGATCATTAAATAGTTGCCGGAATAACCTCTGGATTTATCGTATTCATTTGGAAAACCGAGATTAATAGATCGGTAATACCGACTATTCGGATTTAATTGACTGGTTTTCACACGATAAAAGCCTTCTGGGCTTTTTAGATCCCCTTCTGTGGTTTTGGGACCAAGGCCGCCAGAGTAATTACATATGGGATAACTTTTAACCAGTTGGTAACTTCCATGGCTGCCTTTAGTATAGAGCTCTAATATCCGTTCTTCTTTGAATATTTGGATGAATATAGGATAACCAAATTGTGTAGACGAGTTTGGCTTAAACTCTACAGGAGTATCCTGAGCATAGATAGGGAATGAACTAAAAAGCATCAATATTATTGCAGCAAAAGCAGCAGTTTTTTTCATGTGACTACCATATAGAGACATAACGAATTAACTAAAAATTTAGCTTAAGATTGCCATGAGTTATCAACTTTGTGAATAAAAAATAATAACCATGGCTTTTTTCTACAAAGTGATTATAAGATCAAAAAACAATCAATTGTCGGTAAAGGTGATATAATAGTTCGTTTTTTACGATCTATTAACGGTTCAGTGCCAAAATTATTCCTGTTTGCTTGAACTAAATCACTTGATTAGTCAGACAGTCTAGGGGGGGAGATGTTAAAATTGCCGCCCTGAGATTAAGAGAAAATCGTAATAATTATCGGAGAATAATAACCTGGGCACGATTCGTGACTTAAGGGATTTTTTATAGAGTGGCTATGTTACCACCAGGTAATTTGTAGCATATGATTTAATTGATAAACTTGTGCAAATCTTATGATTAAAATTAAAAAAGGACTCGACCTACCGATTGCAGGGGTGCCTGCTCAAGTGATAGAAGACGGTCCGACTATTTGCCACGTAGCATTGTTGGGTGAAGAATATGTTGGAATGCGTCCTTCTATGTTGGTTAAGGAAGGTGAGCATGTTAAGAAAGGGCAGATTCTTTTTGAAGATAAAAAGAATCCAGGTGTGGTTTTCACCAGTCCGGCCTGTGGGCAGGTTGTGGCGATTAATCGCGGTGAACAACGTGTTTTACAGTCAATTGTGATTGAGATAACGGGAGACGAACAAGTTAATTTTGACCGTTATGATCGTGCCCAACTTTCTCAGTTATCCTGTCAACAAGTAGAAAAGAATCTTATCGATTCTGGGTTATGGACTGCTCTGCGTACCCGCCCTTACAGCCGAAGTCCTGTTCCTGGCTCCTCGCCAAAAGCAATTTTTGTAACTGCTATGGATACTCAGCCTCTGGCTGCAAATCCACAGGTTATTATTGCTACCGAAGAAGAGGCTTTCATTGATGGCTTGAATGTGCTGACTAAACTGACCGAAGGTAAAGTTCATGTTTGCCACGGTGTAGGAAGTTTGCCGAATGTCGGTAATAATGCACAAATCACTTATAGTCAGTTCTCTGGTTCGCACCCGGCGGGATTAGTTGGAACTCACATTCACTTTATTGAACCCGCCAGTGCGACTAAAACTGTATGGCACCTGGGATATCAGGATGTGATTGCTATCGGTAAGTTGTTCACTACCGGCACTCTTTATACTGACCGTGTTATTGCATTGGCCGGTCCACAGGTTGAGAGGCCACGTCTTATACGTACCCGTCTGGGGGCAGATTTGCTTGAGTTGACTCAGGATCAATTGAAAGAGGGTGAAAACCGTATTATTTCAGGTTCTGTGTTGTGCGGTACTCAGTCAGATGACGCTCACCATTATCTTGGCCGTTTCCACACTCTGGTTTCTGTTTTGCGTGAAGGCCGTGAAAAAGAGCTGTTCGGTTGGATTATGCTGGGTTCTGATAAGTTTTCCATTACTCGTACTACTATTGGCCATTTCCTGAAAAATAAGCGTTTTGCTTTTTCAACCACAACTAATGGCGGTGAACGTTCTATGGTACCAATCGGTAACTATGAGCGTGTTATGCCTTTGGATATCATGGCAACGCATTTGCTGCGGGATTTACTTGCAGGTGATACCGACAGTGCTCAGGCGCTGGGTTGCCTAGAGTTAGATGAGGAAGACTTGGCACTTTGTACCTACGTCTGTCCGGGCAAATATGAATATGGTCCGGTATTGCGTGAAGTGCTGACTAAGATTGAGCAGGAAGGATAATCCATGGGCCTGAAAAACTTTTTTGAAAAAATTGAGCACCACTTTGAGCCCGGGGGCAAGTTAGCAAAATATTATCCGTTGTATGAAGCGGTAACCACGATTTTTTATACATCAGGTACAGTAACTTCTGGCCGTGCTCATGTCCGCGACGCTATCGATCTAAAGCGTATGATGATCACGGTATGGTTGGCGGTATTCCCGGCAATGTTCTGGGGGATGTATAACGTTGGTCAGCAGGCGATTCCGGCACTGTATCATTTATACAGTGGTGCAGAACTGCAACAAATTTTGGCATCTGACTGGCACTATCGTGTTGCTCAGTTTTTGGGCGCATCACTGACACTGGATGCGGGTTGGGGCAGTAAAATGTTGCTTGGTGCAACTTACTTTCTGCCCATTTATATCGTCGTATTTGTGGTTGGTGGTTTTTGGGAAGTGCTGTTTGCCATTATCCGTAAACATGAAATTAACGAAGGATTTTTCGTTACTTCTATTTTGTTTGCGTTGATTGTTCCACCAACGATTCCTCTGTGGCAGGTGGCGCTGGGTATTACATTCGGTGTTGTCATTGCGAAAGAGGTCTTCGGTGGTACAGGCCGTAACTTCTTAAACCCGGCACTGGCTGGCCGAGCTTTCCTGTTCTTTGCTTATCCTGCACAGATTTCCGGAGATTTGGTATGGACTGCGGCTGATGGTTTCTCTGGTGCGACCCCGTTATCTCAATGGGCGGCTGGTGGTAGTCAGGGATTAGTGAATACGGTTACCGGTCAACCTGTTACCTGGATGGATGCTTTCATTGGCAATATTCCTGGTTCTATCGGTGAAGTGTCTACTCTGATGATTTTCATCGGTGGCGCACTTATTCTGTTTACCCGCATTGCTTCATGGCGCATTGTCGCGGGTGTCATGTTGGGTATGGTTGCAACTTCTTACTTGTTGAATGCTATCGGCTCAGACACTAATCCTCTGTTTGCAATGCAGTGGTATTGGCATATGGTTCTGGGTGGTTTCGCTTTTGGTATGATTTTTATGGCGACAGATCCGGTATCCGCTTCATTTACTGATAAAGGTAAATGGTGGTACGGCATTCTGATTGGTGTGATGTGTGTTCTTATCAGGGTTGTTAATCCAGCATACCCAGAAGGTATGATGCTGGCGATTCTGTTCGCAAACCTGTTTGCGCCATTGTTTGATTATCTGGTAGTGCAAGCCAATATTAAGCGGAGAAAAGCCCGTGGCTAATGATAAACCCAAAAATAATGACAGCATCGGCAGAACGTTTATCGTTGTTTTTGTGCTATGTCTCGTTTGCTCAATTGTTGTAGCAGGTTCTGCGGTAGGGTTGAAATCTCAGCAACAGGAACAAAAACTGCTGGATAAACAACGTAATATTCTTGATGTTGCTGGCTTATTGAAACCTCAAATGGGTGCTGATGAAGTTAAAGAAACGTTCAGAAGCCGTATTAAAACTGAGTTATTGAATCTGGAGACTGCAACGCTTGCAAGCAGTCAGGGCAAGTTTAACTTGAACGATGCACTGCGCGGTGATGATACCAGTATCGCATTACCACCTGAGAAGGATCTGGCGAAAATCCGCCGTCGCGCCAATATGGCCGAGGTCTATCTGGTGAAGAATGAGCAGGGTAAAACCAGTGAAATCGTTTTGCCTGTTTATGGTTCTGGTTTGTGGTCTGTCATGTATGCCTTTATCTCCGTTGATGTGGATGGTAGAACGGCTCGTGGTATCACTTATTATTCGCATGGTGAAACACCGGGGCTGGGTGGTGAAGTTGATAATCCACAATGGCGTAAGCAGTGGGTAGGTAAAAAACTGTATAACGACGAAGGTAATCCGGCGATCAAAATTGTCCGTGGCGGCGCTGCTACTGGTGACCCGCATGGTGTTGATGGCTTGTCTGGTGCGACTCTCACCTCTACCGGTGTCCAGAATATGTTTAATTTCTGGTTAGGGGATAACGGTTTTGGTCCGTTCCTGAAAAAAGTACGCGAAGGAGCGTTGAAAGATGGCTGATAGTAAAGAAATAAAGCGAGTCCTTCTTGGGCCACTATTGGATAACAACCCGATTGCATTGCAGGTTCTGGGGATCTGTTCAGCGCTGGCTGTAACAACCAAACTGGAAACTGCATTGGTGATGACCATGGCGGTAACATTGGTTACTGCTTTTTCCAGCTTTTTTATCTCGTTGATCCGTCATTACATCCCTGGCAGTGTGCGAATTATTGTACAGATGGCAATTATTGCATCACTGGTTATCGTGGTAGATCAGATCTTGCAGGCATATGCTTATGAAATTTCCAAGCAGCTGTCTGTATTTGTTGGCCTTATCATTACTAACTGTATTGTGATGGGGCGTGCAGAAGCCTATGCAATGAAGTCTCCTCCCATTGAGAGCTTTATGGATGGTATCGGTAATGGCTTAGGTTACGGGGTTATTCTGGTATTGGTTGGCTTCCTGCGTGAGTTGTTCGGCTCCGGTAAACTGTTTGGTATTACCGTTATGGAATCCGTACAGAATGGTGGCTGGTATCAGCCGAACGGATTGTTCCTGTTAGCACCTAGCGCGTTTTTCATTATTGGTATGCTGATTTGGGGTCTGAGGACTTTGAAACCGGCGCAGGTTGAGAAAGGATAACTGACAACATGGAACATTATATTAGCCTGTTTGTTCGCGCTGTCTTTATTGAGAATATGGCGTTGGCTTTCTTCCTCGGAATGTGTACTTTTCTGGCGGTATCGAAAAATGTAGCGACAGCGTTCGGTCTGGGTATTGCTGTAACGGTGGTGTTGGGGATCTCTGTTCCTGCCAATAATTTGGTGTATAACCTAGTTTTGCGTGATGGCGCATTGGTCGAAGGGGTTGACCTTAGCTTCCTGAACTTTATCACCTTTATCGGTGTAATCGCGGCGTTGGTGCAGATTCTGGAAATGATCCTTGATCGCTATTTCCCTTCACTCTATAACGCTCTTGGCATTTTCTTGCCACTGATTACCGTTAACTGTGCAATTTTCGGTGGTGTTTCTTTCATGGCACAACGTGACTATAACTTTTCTGAATCCATCGTGTATGGCTTCGGTTCAGGTATAGGTTGGATGTTGGCAATTGTTCTGCTGGCTTCTATCCGTGAAAAGATGAAATACGCTGATGTTCCGGCTGGTTTAAAAGGGTTAGGGATCACCTTTATCACCACCGGTTTAATGGCATTGGGCTTTATGTCCTTCTCCGGTGTGCAGCTATAAGGGCGAGAAGAGTTCATGGATATAGTAATTTTAGGCGTAGTGATGTTTACCCTGATTGTGTTGGTACTAACAGCGCTGATTTTGTTCGCAAAATCAAAGTTAGTTAACACTGGGGATATCAAAGTTGAAGTTAATGGTGATCCGGAAAAGAGCTTTACAGCTCCTGCCGGTGATAAGTTACTGAATATGTTATCAAGCCAGGGTATTTTTGTATCCTCTGCTTGTGGTGGTGGTGGATCTTGTGGTCAGTGCCGCGTAAAAATTAAAGATGGCGGTGGCGATATTCTGCCGACAGAGCTTTCTCATATTAATAAGCGTGAAGCGAAAGAGGGTTGCCGTCTGGCTTGTCAGGTCAATGTAAAACAGAACCTGAAAATCAACCTGCCAGAAGAGATATTTGGTGTTAAGAAATGGGAATGTGAAGTTATCTCCAATGATAACAAGGCAACTTTCATTAAAGAGTTGAAATTGAAGATCCCTGATGGGGAAGTCGTACCTTTCCGTGCGGGTGGTTATATTCAGATTGAAGCTCGGCCACATATTGCGCGTTATGCGGATTACGATGTGCCAGAAGAATACCGTGAAGACTGGGATAAATTTAATTTGTTTCGTTTCGTTTCTGAGGTGAAAGAGCCAACAGTTCGGGCTTACTCAATGGCGAATTACCCGGAAGAACACGGTATTATCATGCTAAATGTCCGTATTGCGACACCGCCGCCAAAAAATTCAGAAGTTCCTCCGGGAATTATGTCTTCTTATATTTGGTCACTCAAACCCGGTGATAAAGTGATTATTTCTGGTCCGTTCGGTGAATTTTTCGCAAAAGATACTGATGCGGAAATGATCTTCATCGGTGGTGGTGCAGGTATGGCACCAATGCGTTCTCATATCTTTGATCAGCTTAATCGATTGAATTCCAAACGTAAGATTAGTTTCTGGTATGGTGCTCGTTCTAAACGTGAAATGTTCTATACAGAGGATTTCGATCAACTGGCGGCTGAAAATGAAAATTTTACCTGGAATGTTGCCTTATCTGATGCATTGCCTGAAGACAATTGGGATGGTTACACCGGCTTTATCCATAATGTTCTGTATGAGAATTATTTGAAGGATCATCCAGCACCTGAAGATTGTGAGTTCTACATGTGTGGGCCTCCGGTCATGAATGCCGCGGTGATTAAGATGTTAAAAGATCTCGGTGTTGAGGATGAGAACATTATGTTAGATGACTTTGGTGGCTGATAAGTCATAAATAGTTTGATTTTAATGACTGGCGCCCACAATTTTGTGGGCGTTAACGATTCGGAAAGAGTGGTTAATTGTGCGTAAAAAGATAAGTAGCTGGATAGCGTTAATGTTTGCAGTATTGCTGCTGGCGGCATGCGATAGTCTGGAGCAGAAAAATATTCATGGGCAAACAATGGGGACTTACTACTCCATTAAATTTGTTACAGATTCATCGGCTCCTTCACCAGAAACTCTGCAAAAAGAGATTGATCGTTTGCTGGAAGAAGTTAACGACCAGATGTCGACTTATCGCCCTGATTCTGAATTAAGTCGTTTTAATCAAAGTCGTGAAATTAATAAACCATTCCCTGTATCGCCAGCGACGGCAAAAGTCGTTAAGGAAGCAATTCATATTAGCAAATTGACGGATGGCGCATTGGATGTGACGGTTGGTCCATTGGTTAATTTATGGGGTTTTGGTCCTGAAGGTCGTGTGACGAAAGCACCTTCTGCAAGTGAACTGGAAAAACGCCGTGAATGGACGGGGATTGAGAAACTGGCGGTAGAAGGCAATAACCTGATTAAAACCGTTCCAGAGTTGTATGTCGATTTGTCATCTATTGCTAAAGGTTATGGTGTAGATGTGGTTGCTGAATATCTGGAATCCCAGAATATCAAAGATTATATGGTTGATATTGGTGGGGAAGTCCGTACATCAGGCCATAATGGTAAAGATCTGGCGTGGCGGATTGCTATTGAAAAGCCATCTGACACTGGCATGGCCCAGAATGCTCAGGAAGTGATAACGCCTGGGAATATGTCGATAGCGACTTCTGGTGATTATCGTAATTACTTTGAACAAGATGGTGTGCGCTATTCACATACGATTGACCCAAAAACAGGGAATCCTATTTCCCATAATTTGGTCTCTATTACGGTAATTGCTCCAGTTTGTATGAGTGCTGATGGGTTTTCTACTGGACTGAATGTTTTAGGCCCAGAGAAAGGAATGGAAGTTGCAGAAAAACTTAATATCCCGGTTTTTATGATTATAAAAACAAAGAAAGGCTTCGAAGAGCGTTACAGTAAAGCCTTTGAGCCATACCTACAGAAAAATCAATGAGAAGGGGAAAGAAGTGCTGAAAGTATTTATTGCAGCCTTCGTCTTTTTCCTGCTGGCTTTTGCGGGAATGTCGTTAGGCTACATGATTAAACGTAAGAGCATACAAGGAAGCTGCGGTGGTTTAAGCAGCATTGGAGTAGAGAAAGTATGTGATTGCCCAGAACCTTGTGATGTTCGTAAGAGGCGTATAGCGCGTGAAGCGGCTCGGCAGGCTCAGTTAGAGAAGCATCGGATTATCTGAGTTTAACAAATCGGCGGAATTCTCCTTCCTGAATGCTATACCCAATGGATTTCAAGATGTATCGCGACGGCAAGGGAGCGAATCCCCGGGAGCATAGATAACTCTGTGACCGGGGTGAGTGAGTGCCGCCAACAAAGAGGCAACTTGAAAGATGACGGGTATAATTGAGAGTAAAGCGAACTTTTAGTATTTGGGGAGGAAATGGATATAAAAAGTGGGTTGAATGGATATTTAAGCGTTAACAGGGCACGAAAATGATTTGAAAAGTAGCGACATGAATTGGTTTTAGTATTTCTTAAATATGACCGATTAAAACAGTGTAAAGCGAGTTTAATCGGGTATGTACAAGCTCTTTTCTATTTGCCATAAGCCAAGTTATTAATAAATTAAACACAATAATATTAATCACATAGCTTAATGTTTTTCACATAGGTATTAGGCGACCTCTAGGATATTTTTTCACATACCAACATACCAGATAATTCTCACTTTTTAATTTATAATCCACATAAAAAGACAGGGGGAAACTTAAAAAGAATGAAAAAATAGCTATCACCCAAAAACAGTTAATAAAATTATCATGATATTTTGGACAACGGCCAATTATATTAAAGGAAATAGTAAACATCATAAAATACGAAGGCAAAGGAAAATCAAAAAAATAGCATAAAAACAGGGCCTGAGAATATTATTTTATCTTCCATTTTAACTAAGGAAATTAAATTTTCCCAGCCCGAAAAAAAGTAAATAACGTTAGAATAAGAAAAGCAAAAGCGCCTATAATATGCAAAATCTTTTTTATTTACCATAATCCCTCCAGTTATGAATTAATCAAACACAATAGTATTAATCACATAGCTTAATAGCTTTTACATAGGTATTAGGTGACGCCAGGGATATTCTTTTACATATTAAATAATTTTCATTTTTTAATTTATAATCTACATAAAAAGATAAAGGGAAACTTAAAATAAATGAAGAAAAAGCTATTACGGCTGAATATTTAACATAGGTATCATGATGCTTAGGATAACGACCAGTTATATTAACAAGAATAGATAAAATCATAAGATATGAAATAAAAGGAAAAGAGAAAAATATTATAAAAACATGGCCTGAGAATGTTATTTTATCCTCCATTTTAACTAATGAGATTAAATTTTCCCCAGTCAAAAAGAAACCTGATAGCGCTAAAATAAAAATAGCAAAAGCACAGATTATTGGTAAGATATTTTTCTTATTTGCCATAATTCCCCCAGTTATGAAGAAATTGATTGAAATTAGCTTCTGGTGTTCTTGGTCTTCTTTCTATTTCTTTCTTGATCAAATTAATCACAGTTTCACTAATTTTGAATTTTTTATCTATATAATCAAGTGCATATGTCGTTAGAACACCTACAAAAAGCATTGCACCAGCCACAATAATTACACTGGCTCCTGTCACAAATGAAAATGAAAGAGTAACACCCACAGCCCAAGAAGCAAAAGCTGCCACTGCCGCTTTAGCCAGATCTACTGCAATATTGCCTAAGAAATCAGCCAGTGTATATTCATCTTTGAAGATGTATTCAACCGTTCGATAAGCTGCGGAAAATAATATACTGAATTTAACTCCCTTAACTATGCCATTATTTATTCCCTGTTGCCCTATCCCCATAGATATTATCTTCATGTTAGAAGCGCTGTATCTTGAAGCCGTGATGATTTTTCTAAGTCCCGCATGACCTGAAATTTTAATATATTTTTGCCCATGTTGACCAACATACTCTGTAGCTTTAATCCCTAATCTTTTAAATTCTCTTACTACATTTGTAAAGTCAAAAGCGTCACGTATATTACCTGCATAGGGTGATATGGGATCGGCAACCGAAAATATTTTCTTCATAAATGGGCTTTTGGATTTTGGAGAATCAATATCCTCTAAAACATTTTTCGCTTCCTCTAAGGATAGCAATGCAATATACGTTGTATTCTCGTTTAACTGTTTCTCAAGATCAATCGCATCAAAGAACTGATATTGGTTCCTAAATTGATTAATCCCAACATTACCTGTTAGAAAATCCCCCATATAGCCTTCCCAAGAGGGGTTGTATCGTTTATATGTCATCGTGAAACTTCCTTTAATGTTCTTAAAATCAAAACTCGTCACATCGGTATTTAACGGACGGAGTTTCCAATTTGAGTATAACATCATTGCGCAAAAAAAAGCCATATCGGTTACACAATAGCAAAAAGTTGGATAAGTGCAACGCGTCAGCCATTATATTCCTGCATCATCATGACTAAAATAATCCCTGATGAGAGAGCACCATAGACTTAGGCCCTTTAAAGGCTCGGATTTTTATAATGCTTAAAACTGAGTGACAGAATAAATCCTCATACTCAAATCTGATTTAACCTGATGAAACAATAATGAATATATAAGCATGAAAATGATAAATTAAGAATGTTTTAAACTCTGTTCTCTCAACTATCTTCGATAAATAAAACTATTAACTCGAACAGGTAAATGAGAGTCTTTGTGTTTTATGAAAGATATTCGTTATTAAAGCTATTCATCTATTTATTTTTTTTGAGAAGCGTTTGCTTTTTATTAAGTTTAATTATCATGGTTTTATTCATAACATAACGGTGAGAAAATATTTTAATATGAACCTGTTTATCTCATGTTTTTCTCGCTGATTTATTTTTAATTTTTTTAATGTTTAATGGGTTTCTATTAAGCGCAAATTAATATTTATCTGAAAAATTAATTTATTGAGTTAAATACACATGTTATATAAAAGTTTTAATCTATTTATATTAGCGATTTTAAATGGTCAGGTTGGTTAAATAAATATAAAATAAACGGAGGAGAGTTATTGATAAATGTATTGTTTTTCCGTTTATTGTTGCATATTTAAACTTTTCCATTTGTATTAAACTGATTCTTAGGTTTTCTCATTTTTCCTAATTTAAATTGATCGTCAAATTTGGGGGGGCTTTCCAGTGCGCTGGGGAAAGCGGCTCGAAGGAAATTCAAAAAAATCCCTCGATTTTCATCGGGGGATTTGTGTAGGAAAGACCGCTGATTTCGGGGTTATCTGGTTAAAACTGACAGACAAGAGCTGTATCAAGGCAATTTCGTTGATAATCATCCCAAAAACCTAGGGGATGATTATCAATATCGCTTTTTAACAGCATTGGTTTTTGCCATCTAAATTGTTTGAACCCCGCTTTTTGGATCGCTGCTTGATATTGTTCACGACTCCAATGATACATAGTGAAAGGGCTGGGTGGTATGGTAAGAAATTCAGCTCTCAGGAGGGTTGTGTCTTTCACGGGTTCTTCACTCAGAATTTTTATACAATAATTTTCATAATTCCCTTTTTCTAATCGATAATCAGGTTCAACGGTATACGCAATTAGTTTACCGGAAGGCTTGAGATGAGCGGCAATGACACGGAACATAGTTTCAAGGTCTTCAATAGATTCTGCATGGCAGAATAACCAGGCTGTATTGACTATGTCAAATTTGCCAAATGACTCCATCTTGCAGACATCTCTTACGTGAAATTCGATATCGTCACCGGATTGTTGTGATTTGCTTTTCGCAATTGCTATCATGTTATCTGATATATCGACTCCAATGACTTTTGACGCACCACGATTTTTGTATTCTCGACTAAAGAGACCATATCCACAGGCTAAATCTAACACTGATTTCCCGTGTATATCTCCTGCCAGATTGAAGATAGTTCTGATTTCTACTTTGATATGGTCAGCAGCATCTGAAAAGCTCTCGTAAAGATGTGCAATAGGGTCATATAAAGTGTCATTTTTCATGTTTTTTATCCTTAGCTAAAGGCCAAAGTACTTTATTTATCGAAGAGGTATATTATTTAGTATGAATTTAATAATGACTGAAAGTTTTTCTCTTATTATATATTAATACATTAGTGATGAATTAGATATGATTTTTACATTAGTTAATTCTCAGATAAATATCAGGGAATAAATATAAAACACTTATGATATGTTTTTGGGGAACTATTATTCTTATAATGATTATGTCATCAATTGTTGAAATGATCGATATTATCAACGTTAAATAATAGAGAGATGCTAATGACTCGTCGTTATGCCTTTATATGGGCTCCCCTGAATGTGATATTCTTTTACCTTTAATTTCAGATTTAGCACCTTTAATTAAAGTAGATAACATATGTATATTTTGCTGACTTATTTGTTGCCCAATATGCTGCACCACATAGGCGGCATCCTGATCGATCCCGAGAAAACGTCCAGAACCCCATGTATATAACCATGGTAAACCAATAAATGTGACATCTGGATCAATGGTAATACCGCGATCATGCTCTGGATAACCATTGGCTTGGAAAATATCTAAATCAAGCCATGAATAATCTGGTCTAAAACCAATACACCAAATCACGGAAGTAATGTTTTCTTTTGCTAAATCAATGTGGGTGATTTCCTGTTCAGGTTGCCAAACAGGTTGATACACCGATGAAGGTTCATCGGTTACAATATTGTTTTTCTCTAAATACTCATCAATCGAGGCATTAATGCGATTATAAGTGGCATCGGCACTGTCCAGGTTTTCTGATAAATTTGGACTAAACCAGAATTGACCTTCTTTAAAGTCATCAAAATATCCGAACAGTTGCATACCTTCTAAGGCAAATTTACGCAGGTCAATATCACGCCCACCATCACGCCCAGTGACATAGTGGTTGGTGCTGTTACGTACTTCTTCACTATAACGATGATTGTTGACAGTAGTTTCGTAATAACCCATATCAAACAGCCACTTCACCACATCTTTACCGCGATAGAATCGGGCACAACGTGGTGCATTGCCTGTCGATAAATAGACTTTTTTGCCTGCCAGATGTAAATCTTCGGCAATCTGTGCACCGGACTGCCCTGACCCAACCACCAACACCGCACCTTCAGGCAGTTGATCTGCATTTAAATACTCTTCCGAATGCATCACTTTCACATGCTCCGGCAAGGCATCGCTTAGTTTTGGATAAATCGGAGTGTGATACCCACCCGCTGCAACGACAAGCTGTTTGGCTGTGGTTGTACCGTGATTGGTTTTAATGACAAACTCATGTGCCGCCACTTTTTTCACATGTTCTACCTGAATATTTAAAATGGTAGGAGGATTTGTTTTTTCAATAAACTCATCAAGATATGCCTCAATCTCAGGCTTTGTCATAAAGCCGTCAGGGTCTTTTCCCTGATAAGGATGTTCAGGCAATAGACACTGCCAGTTCGGAGTCACTAAGGTAAAATTATCCCAGCGTTTACGACGCCAGCTATGGGTCAATTCGGATTCTTTTTCCAATATCACATGGTCAATGCCTGCTTTTTGTAAATAATGACTGATACATAAACCAGCCTGACCACCACCAACAATCACCACATCATAATTGGGCTGTAACATTTGATTTTGGATACTTAACATGGAATATTCCTCTCATTGATTTGTCATTTCAATAACTTCAATTTGATCTTCCGGACTTAGTCCGAAGAGTTTGGCCTGGCGTTTGATCAGGGCCAGATTATCCATGGCCGAACTACAGGAAAAGCCATAGCGCGCCTGTACCCTTTCCGATGCGGCGTGCAGACCATTTTCAACTTGGTGTAAGAACTGTGTACTTGGATAACGTTGACCACTGGACAGATATTCATAAATTACTGTTGAGGGGGAGTAATATTGAGTCAACTTCCCATCAGGCCATTTCACAGTAAAATTCACACTGGGCATAACATCGACTCCTGCTGACTTTTAGGATCAATTTGTATGGATTGAGCCGGTAACTTTTTTAAAGCATCGGCATAACAAAAACCGGTAAACATTTGGTTGTTAAAATCCCAAAATATGTCGCACTGTTGTTGTTGTTGCACGGCAACTGCACCACTGACATTGGTTTCACCAATCACCGCGCAGGTAATGCCCTGACGATGAAACAGCTCGATAATTTCTTCACATTCATTTGCATCGGCAGTCAGTAAAAAACCAAAACTGGGGAAAATTTGTAGCCATTTAAACCAGTCCACATCATCAGGTTTAGGAATGGTATTTAAGTTGATATGTGCTCCCGATGCCGTAGCTTCGAGCAGCATCAACAAACTGCCTAAAATGCCGGCATTGCTAATATCACGGGCGGCATGAACCAGATTTGCCTCTGCTAATTGCGGCAACAGGGCAATCTGTGACTGTAAAATGCGGTCAGGCACCCGCTCAAAGCATTTCCAATAAGTGGTATTGGGGTGGAATTGTCCTTGTAAATTTAAAGCAATCAGAATTTTTTGTTGTGGTTTGACATGCAACACTGAGAGCAGTTTTTGCGCCATGCCTTGAATCGCAACGGATAAAGTGGTCTGATAAACTACGCCGAAATTGGTATGTCCACCGACTAATAGCACACCATAAGCACGACAAGCATCCTGCATACCTTGCATTAACAACTGGGCATGTTCGCTATTGTTATGCCAAAAACTGTTCACTACTGACAATGCCCGACCACCCATTGCGGCAATATCACTAATATTCGCCATGACCGCTGACCATCCTGCAAAATAAGGATGATTGGCCACAAAACTGGGTAACATGCCTTCACAGGCGTGCAATATATATTGACCATTTAGCAACACTGCCGCTGTGTCATCTCCGGGATAGGTATATAAGTTATCCAATGAATCCACATGGCAAGTTGTATTGATTGAAACACGGTTAGCTATCGCCTGTTTGGACTGCATAGCGGGTGTCTGTTTTAACGTTTCGAGTAATTGATTGAGTTCCATCATTGCGTCTCCTTCTGCATATAGGTTTGCATCGGGACATGCGGTAATGGATAGTTTTCAATCTGTGCCTGCATCAATACATGTGGAATGTTAGCAACGGTCAACTGACGCAAACTATCCCAACACAACCTTTGGAAATAGTGTTCATTTTGACTTTGCACGGTGGCTAAAAAAGTACGGCATCCCAGGTTTTTGGCGGTCGATACCGCGGTATTGATTAACGCTTTACCAATGATGTGGCGACGTCGATATAAAGGTTCTACGCATAAACGCCCGCCATACCATGTCTGTTCGCCATCAGGGAAAATCCGCACGGCACCAATCACTCGGTCATGCTCACCAAATATTTTCCCAATGGCAACGATACCTAATGCTTTAACATCATATTCGTCATGATCTTCTTGCAAGATTTTCTGTTCATCGCGAAAGGTCATTTCACGCAAACGATAATATTGGCGACGTTCCCAATCTTCTGACACAATTTTGATGGCAATGTCATCGCTAAGAAATGGTTTCAGACCTTCATAAGAATAGTGAGAAAGTTCCATATCACACTCTCCTTATTCATATGCTTTCAGCGCAGAGCAAGCGCCACATTTGGCACAGCCGGCTTGAGTATTTTCCGAGTTCAAACCATGCTGTTTGAGTTGCTGTCCAATTTTCGGGTAAAGCGACTGCATAAAGGCTTGATCGGGTTTAGGGTGATGCTCTAAGGGGGTACCTCGAATCGGCACAAATGGGACCACAAATGGGTATACCCCAATTTCGGTTAGCTTGGCGGTCATCTCGATGATTTCCAGTTCGGTATCGCCCAAACCGGCCAAAATGTAGGTACTGACTTGTCCTCGACCGAACACCGCAACGGCAGCCTCAAATGCCGCAAAATATTTTTCCAACGATACTTCGGCTTTGCCCGGCATAATTTTCTGCCGTACATGCTCGCTCACTGCCTCAAGGTGCATGCCAATCGATACCGCTCCTGCATCTTTTAAACGCTGAAACCAGGCAAAATTATCGGGTGGTTCGCACTGTACTTGTATCGGTAAATCTACTTGCGCCTTAATCGCTTTAACTGAGTCATATAAAATTTTGGCTCCACGATCTCCCGTATTTGGCGTACCGGTGGTGATCACCATTTGCTTGACACCATCTAGTTCAACGGCTGCTTTCGCCACTTCTGCCAATTGTTCCGGGAGTTTACGGATCAAAGTTCGACCCTCTTTTAAAGACTGATCAATCGAGCAAAATTGGCATGCAGTTGCTTTGTCCTTCATACGAATGCAATGCTGTAACACCGTTGTTGCCAACACATCACGGCTATGTAAGGTTGCAATTTGTTCGTAGGCAATGCCTTCAGCGGTTTTTAAATCATAAAAACGTGGTCGCGCCGGTGCCGTTAAGGTCGCTACAGGAATCCGGTTTTTAAAGACAATCACCTTGTCGGAGTACGGTTCAGGTCTTGCGGTATAGGGAGAATCTTGTGCTGCAAGGTTCAGCACAGGAATCATCATGGTCTGCCCGTCAAGACTCAGCGCTTTATGATCACTTGGTCCTGCGCCGCCTTTACGGGACAAGCCAAATTTTCCTTCCCATTTCAGACCATTACATTGCAAATCGGTCAATAGTTGTATTGCAGACATCTTTACCCCCTATCGATTGGTTTACATCAATACGGTTTCGACATGTTTTTCATTGAGTTTTGAGAGCTTTTCGAGATGACTTTGATCTGATGTTTCAACTTGCAGATCGTGTAATACATGTGTTGGACGACGATCAATCAATAAGCTGAGCAATTCAGGACGGCTGTAATGTCCAATCGAATCCATCATGCGTTTGCGTTTATCAATCAGTCTAAAGTCCAGATCGGCAATGCAATAACCTTCTCCTTGTGTAACTGGTTCAGCCAGGAATTTGCCTTCGGGAGAGACAATGGCGGTAAAACATCCTCCCGAAATTGGACCGATATCACAGCTAGTATCCTGCATAATCTGCTGTTGCTGTTCAGGATGCAGCCATGCGGTGGCGTTGATCACAAAACAGCCGGATTCTAATGCATGGTGTTGAATGGTGGCGCGGATTTGATCGGCAAAAACTTGCCCTACCAACGAACCAGGAAACATGGCGGCATGAATTTGCTCACCATCTGCCATTAAGGCAAAACGTGCCAACGGGTTGTAATGTTCCCAACATGCCAGCGAACCAATACGTCCCACCGCAGAATTAATGGCACGTAAACCGCTGCCATCACCTTGCCCCCACACCATTCGTTCATGGTAAGTTGGGGTAATTTTGCGGCGATGCTGAATGATTGAACCATCAGCATCAAATAACAGTTGCGCGTTGTAAATCGTACTGCCCGCACGTTCATTAATGCCAATCGATACCACCATGTTGGCCTCAAGACAGGCTTGACTAATCGCTAAGGTTGCTTCAGAAGGTACAACCACCGATTCATTCAACAGCTTTAAATGTTCTTTACCCATGGCAAATGGCGGTTGTACAAAGGAAAAATAAGGGTAATAAGGCACGATGGTCTCAGGAAAGACTGCAAATTGCACTCCTTGTTTTCCAAGCTCTAAAATAATGTCACAAATTTTTTTTACCGTTGCGGACTGACTATAAAGCACTGGACTACATTGCACTGCGGCAGCTTTAATTATTCGGTTCATAACCTTATCCCCTTATATACCCGTTATCTTTTTGAAATCCATAGGGTATAGTTTATGTTTACTTAGACAGTCCAAGTATCAATGATTAAGGCATTGTCACGACGCATCAGCAGTTTTAAGTCCATCACATCCAGTGGATTAATAGGACGAATCCCTGGAATAAGCGCTTTTTCAGTTTGACCGTACATCGCTTGCAATGCAAAACGGCAGGCATAGACTTCGCCACCTTCTGCCATAAAGGCTTTCAACTGATTATTGACGGCCAGATGACCCGGAAAAGCTTCTGCTCCTAAAGTTGGAAAACCGCGTTGTACACCCAACTGCACGCCTGGGCCGTAAAGCAAAATTTTTGTTTCAAAGCCTTTACGCAATAAACGCTTTGCCTGTAACACGTTGAGCAGTCCAATTGATCCTTCAAATGCAACGGTATGGAAAGTCACCAATGCTTTTTCACCCGGCTGGGCTTTGACGTCCTCAAACACTTTTTCTTCATAATCAACGAGAAAATCGCCATCTTTATATTGTTCGATATCAATGTTTGGCATAGCAGCCTCCTAGTTCAATGTTATTTGGGAATGAACCAACATGTAGTCTAGTCTGACTGTATTAATGCGAGAGCTGTGCCAAGTTATACTTTTGGGAAGAGGTTAATTTATATCAAATTGAAAAATAACATTTAATTTTTATAAAAATATTTTTGTGGAGATAAATTGAACTGCTGGGAAGTTACGATTTTTCGTAGTATTATGAAATTCCATAACTTAAATTATGAAAATTCATAGTATGAATACAACTGACTTTATCTCGGATTGGGTCGTTTCTGAAGATTCAATTCGCCCGTTGGTGTTTGAACACACGTCACAGGCATTAATTGTGCTGGACCCATATCAAAACCGATTTATTGATATGAATATCAGTGCCACCAAACTATTACGTTATGAACGTCATGAAATTATTAAAAAAACAGTGACTTCCATTTTTGGTCATTTCAGACAACTGCCATACCTTGTGGCATTTACCGAAGGCGCTTTGGCAAAGGGATGGGCTTGGAACGATGAGCTGTATACCTTGGATAAAAATGGCGAAAGAATCCAGTTGGATATTACTTCCGTTTCATTGTCCTATAAAAACAAAACTTTGTTGATATGGTCGCTGATGGATGTCGAAGATTTAGAACTGTGTCAACTCAATAAAAATACCGATAAAGTCATCAGCGCAGGTTTAAAAGAACAGCAAGCCTTACAAGAACTGTTTATTGACTCCGACACAGGTAAACATTTATTGCTGAGTTCAGTCGGTGACGGTATTTACAGTATCAACAAACAAGGCTTGTGTACCTTTATTAACCCTGTCGGGGCGAAAATGTTGGGGCTGCAACCTGAAGATACTCTGGGTAACAATATCCATCAGATTCATCACCATACCCATGAAAATGGTGAACCCTATCCTGAAGAAGAGTGCCCGATTTATGCGGCGGTACATGATGGTATTGTACATGAAGGTATTCAGGAAATTTTTTGGCGTCGTGATGGCAGTTGCTTTCCAGTGGAATTTACCAGTACCCCTGTGATTCGTCACGGTGAAATTATTGGTGCGGTAGTGGTGTTCCGTGATATTACCGATCGGCTGAATACCGAAAAACAACTGACCCATGCCCTTGAAGAACTGCAAGATTTAAAAAGCCGCTTGGAACAGCAAAATGAATATCTGCAAGAGGAAATTTTACAAGAAAATCAATATCATGAAATTATTGGTAGTAGTGCATCCATTTTACAGATTATTGAAAAAATCGAGGTAGTTGCCACAACTGATGCCAACGTGATGATTTATGGTGAATCAGGTACAGGCAAAGAACTGATTGCCCGTGCTATTCACCAATCCAGTCACCGTAAACAGCAACCACTTATTCGGGTCAACTGTGCCGCCATTCCTTCGGAACTGTTTGAAAGTGAATTTTTCGGACATGTCAAAGGTGCATTTACTGGGGCTGTGCGTGACCGTGTCGGACGTTTTGAATTGGCAGACCAAGGCACATTGTTTTTAGATGAAATTGGCGAAATTCCTATAGAGTTACAAAGTAAGCTGCTGCGTGTATTGCAGGAAGGCACCTTTGAACGGGTCGGTGAAGAAAAAACGCGGCATGTGGATGTGCGGATTATCGCCGCCACCAACCGCAATTTAAAAGAAGAAGTTAAACACAAACGTTTTCGTGAAGACCTGTATTTCCGTTTAAATGTATTCCCGATTTATGCCCCTGCTTTACGTGACCGTAAAGAAGATATTCCGCTTTTGGTTACACATTTTACTAAGTTGATTTGTGACAAACGTAAAATTAATTATCTGCCATTTTCACAAAAGCATATTTTAGGACTACAGCAATATGACTGGCCTGGTAATATTCGTGAGCTGCAAAATGTCATTGAACGTGCACTCATTACAGCCAAACAAGGTGCTGTTTCTTTTAAATATTTGCTAGAACAAGATCAACAGCAAAATGAAACTACGCATCGGAATATTCATAATGAACTTCAACAAATCGAAGACGTGCTGACCATGCAACAACTGAAAGACTTGGAAATTAAAAATTTCTCTCTTGCGGTTAAACAATGTAAAGGGAAAATTTTCGGTGATGACGGCGCAGCAAAATTGTTGGGAATGAACCCAACGACATTGATCTCACGTTTAAAGAAATTGGGGATTGATTACTGAAAATCTCATTTTAAACTTGGTAAATGCGCCTTATATGTGTCCGTTCATTATTGTAATGCGCTAAATAGCTTGATCATTGTTCCATTTGAAACCATAAGTTTCATATTTATCTAACCAGACGCTTGCAAAAAATAGTGAAGCAAGAAAAGAGGGGGGATTGGGAATTACCCCAAACCCCATTGTACACGAGAATTACAACATAATTTGTGGGTTCTTGACCCCACAGGCACGAGTATAGCGTGCTAATGTCTCTATGCTGGCTTTTGTTACATTGTTTTCCATTTTCGTTATGTCGGCGGAGTAACTCCCATTTTTTCAGCAAATTGTGAACGAGTCGGTCCAGCGAATTTACGGCATTCAGCTAAAGTTTCTTGCAATCTTTCTTTGTGTTCCTCAGCTTCATAAGCGGCTTTAAATTCTGGGTTTTCCATCATTTCAGCTAAAACTTCTGGATGGGTTTTATACTTCTTCACGTTTCATTTCCTCTAGTCTATGGAATGCCAAAGCTATCTCACTGGGTGGAATTTTTTGTGTTTTCTTGATGAAAACCCGTAACAGAATTGCGCTCTAAGGTCAGCTCTCGCTATTTATCTTATTAGAGATAAATAGCGAACAACTCTGATAGCATTACTTCATATACATATACATATACATATACATATACATATACCGAAAATCGACTATTTGAGTACCGTTGTCAATTTTTCCACCGGGATATTCAACCCATTCGCCTTTCCCGTCAGTCACAGTCACCTTTGCCATTTTGGTTTCATCCAGTTTGGGTTTAAAGATAATTTTCCACTCGGCTCCTGGAGTTAATTTCAGCCGAAAGGAACGCGTTTTTGATACTTCACCCTGCAAGAAAATTCTGTTCGGACGCCCTTCAACTACCTTCAAAACAGGGTAAATAACCGGACTGAAATCTATGGTATTTGATGCCGCTATTTCGCTAATATTTGTTTGGGCAGCATCGTTGATAAATGCAGTTAATCCTGTGCCCGCATAGGGAATAGCATTTTTCATCAGGTGGCTAACATCGGTATACCCCACCGCCACAGAGGCTTGATTGATTTTCCATTTACACCAGCCTCCGCCATTAAAGGGTAACTTTGCCTGAAAATAACCGGTTTGTGGATCAGCTTTTACATCCAAATCCAATCCATAATAAGTCGGTACCTTATAAGGTGACATACCAGCATCAAACTGATATCTAAGACAATCTCTTGATATATACTGTGCGGACACATACGGTTTGGTATATTTCGGTGCTATCCCTTCTACGGTAATTAACTGTTCCTTCCCGGCAGATGAAAAGGGAAAAAGCCAGTTAAAAAAGGTATCGCCAAACGCCCAGTAAATAAAATAGAGAAATAATAAGAGCAACGTTATTTTCAATATTTTCATACTGACAGTTCCTTCTTCTCGCAGTAATGTTGTAAGGCCAGTGTTCCCTATTCTTCCTGTTGGCTGACGGTCAGTGATTTTATTAACTGTTTGTCCATATCCAGAAAATAGAGATTACGATAGTAAATGTTGTCAGGGATAAGCATCTTATCATTATCCATTGTCGCCTTAAATTGACGCTGACTGTCCTGATAGACCGTAATCTTATCCGGTTCGCATAACTCTCTGAGGCGCTTATCTATATAACCCGCATATTTATACGAGCTATGATTAGAAAAGCCAAATCCCCCTTTTAAATCAGCCCCTCTGTTTTCAACAAACAGTTCTTCTTTTTCTTGTTGACTGAGCTGATTAAACAACGCATTTTGCTGCTCACCGGCCAGAGAAAAATCTTTTTCTGTTTCCGGGTTTAATTCAGGAATTAAATACAGCTTGGTGGTGTTATTCAATACTTCTTCAGTTACACCCGTTATAAAGGGGACATTCCTGGCGGAAATCAGCCATTCTGGGCAACTGTTAGCTTGAAAAAAATGAACAACCTTACCATGATGCAAATAGATTTCTTTACTGTCAGTCGCTCGTTTAATGGCTTTAAAAATCGGTGACGGTGGCAACAACTTTATCATTGCCCATTCATACCCCGCCGGCGCCCAGTAATTAAAAAATCTATTATCCATATCCTGCTCAAAAGGCACCGAAGGGATAGGGTCATCTTCATTAACATGGCGATAATGGATAATGGAAGACAATTCCTCTACCGCACTGCGGGTCAATGTTCTCGGCATCCCATAACTGTAGAGGCAAGGATTATGTTCTTTCAGTTGTGCGCTATGCAGTAATGCCAATGCTCCTCCCAAACTATGGCCACAAATAAATAATCGTTTGTTTTTAGCTAAGTCCAGAATGTCACTGAATACTGTTGTAACTTTAGTTTTATCACTGGGGACTATTAATTCTCCAACCAAATTAAACGCTTCCCAAAATCCTTTGTGCACTTTACCACTATGGATAAACCCACTGCATAATGCTTTGTCATCATCACAGCTTAAAGCCAATGGTTGAAAGGTGGCATCAGTCAGGTAATTTTCCAGAGTAGCCGTGCCTCGCCAACTAACAATCACATCTTTCTTACTGGCAGCATAAAACAGTTTGGTATCACCCTGTTTATTATCTCCAGCTTGTGAATCAATAAACTCCACCTGAGTATAACGTTCACTAAACGGCACATTATAAACCACAGGTGCCGCCGACGCTTTTTCCACCTGATAAGGCAACTTCGAAACATCCACCATTTGCCGGTTAAAAAAATGTTTAACAGAACCTTCAATATTAATATCCCCATCAGCGTAGGCCAACACGCTCATCAAACACTGATTATAGGCATTTACAATGGAATACTCTTTCTGATGATGCAACAGCAAAACCCAGGCCCGGTATGGACACACTTCCAATACATACCGCTGATTTAACGGATGGACCTGATAGCCTTTTGGTTCCGGATCAGGAAAATGATAGGGAGGTGGGATATCTTTGGGGTCCCATCCTTTAAGCACCGGCAACCCATCACTGATTTGCCCGATAGTCACATAGCGATATTGATGGCCTTCAGCTTCCGCTTTTGGCTTCACCACCGACGCTTCTTCACCACGTTTTTCCCGCAACGGCTGCCTCTCCATCTCATTCGCCAGCTCCTGAGCACCGATATACAACGTCACCGGATGGGGCGGAAAGGTTTCTTCCCTGAGCACACCAAAACCATCCGTTACTTCCCGACGTTCATCTCGCGGATTTTCCCGACTTCTCAACAGGTAAGGCATATTCACGATCGGCTTGCCTTGCTCATCTACCAATTGGAACTCTACCCAGTGTTTCAGGATATTCTGACAGTCAATACAATCAAGTGGACCTAATTTGCTCATCAATATCACGCCTCTTTCTTTAATTGCGACCACACCCAGAAACACCAGTGGTTCTCATTCCCGTAAACACAGGTAAATAATGATGATAGCCAATCGAATGACCACGCTGTTATTCTCGGTTCATCTCCGTAGATACGAAGAACAGATACTTAGGATTATTAGGATAGAAAACGTCAGGATTTACTTTGTGACATAACAAAGCGATAATCTATTGTTCATATTTAGATAGAGTTGGCAGATAACCTTTGTCAAGTTATTTTATTTTGGAGTACATGGTACTCCTGTGATTCTAAAATTATCAGCATGACTTACAAATTTATTCCATACCTTTAAATGAAACCTGTCAGAGGTTACTGGAAATCCCTAGAGTAGGGCCGTTGATCGCCACGGCTGCTGTACAGGGCGGGTTCCTAAACAAACAGGTTCTGGTGGTAAAGTGAAGTTGCTGGGGATAAGTAAACGTGGCGACATCTACCAGCGAACACTGTTTATCCACGGAGCACGGGCGGTATCTTTGCTGGTAAAAGAACCGGGTCCGTGGATAACAGAGCTGCAACTGCTCGCGATGTCAGAACAACAAAAGCCTTGCAAACAGGGATGCGTTCATACAGAGGAGGATGTCAATTTGTTTTAAAAGTACTGAACAGTTTGGGAGAATCTACCAACACACCATCGGCACCAAGCTCTTTAGCCTGTTTGAAATCCTCTTCAGTTTTAATGCCAAATAAAGTGATGTTAGCACCACTTTTCGCACGGAAACACTTCATTGCTTCGTTATCCCATGTTAATACTGATTTGGAGCGCGCTTCACCAAGTGTATATTTTTCAACAACTTCTACGTTACGGCGCATTTCCAAACCATACCAGCGAGCGGTGTCGGTATTTGCAGGGATATCGCATTGATGAGCCATGGTGATATTTGCCAACATAGTGCGGGTTTTGTCACGGCTTTCAAAGCGCTGAATCTCTTTTGGTAATGCGTTAAGGTAAGCTTCGTCAGTGGAATAGAAACGGGTACGAGTAAAAGCCTTCTGTTTGGCCAGTACTTTTTCCAGCTCTTTGGCTTGCTGTGCTGGATCTGCATCCGGTGATTTCAGATCAATATAGAAGAAAGTATCTGGGTATTTTTTTAAGACTTGTTCCAGAGTTGGGATACCTAATCCTTTATTACGGAATGGATGGTCACTATCAGAGCTAAATTTGTAACCAGCATCGAATTTTGCCAATTGTTTTGCTTTATAAGCAGAAACAGGTCCGCTTTTATTGGTTAGGCTATTCAAATCTGATGGACGATAGAGTACTGGAATGCCGTCTTTTGAAAGCTGAACAGTGATCCAGATAGCATCTGCTTTATTTTCTAAGGACTTGGAAATTGCGTACTCGGTATTTTCAGGTGCATCACCCGTACCAGCACGATGGGCGATAATTTGTGGTGTTGTTGCGAAAGCGCTGACAGAACAGCAAAGTAGGATTGTAGCGGTAATTCCGTGTCGCATAGTTTTCTCCATAATATCCAATGATAGTTAAATTAAAATAATTAACTTTATTAATGATTTCATCATGAAATCAATTTTGAATGTAACACGGTTTTTTAAATTTTAAGTGAGAATTTGAATTTTTTTACATTTGTTATGTGCTCGTTGTAAATATTGTTTCACTGAACTGGAAGAAATCTGGAGCTGATCAGCTATTTCGCTGTAACGCAGACCTTGTAATTGTGCCAGTAGAAAAGCTTCTTTTACCCGGTTTGGCAATTTATCAAGGGTGATTTCTAGTTTTTCAAGCTGTTCAAATGCAGCAAATTTGCTCTCTGTAGAAGGTATAGTCGTTTCTGGTATGGAGTTCACATACTCCAAATAGTTCTCCTCAATTTTTCTCCGACGGTAATAATTGGCAATCAGGCAACGGGCTACCGTTGCCAAAAAAGGCCGTGGCTGACGGATATTCGACAAATTTGAACCGGACAGAACATTCAGGAACGTATCCTGAGTCAGATCTTCCGCGTGGCAAGGGCAGGAGACTTTATGGCATAACCAGTTGTATAACCATTCATGATGTTCAAAGTAAAATTGTTGCGCAAAACTATTAATTTCAGATATGGCTTTTGGGGTTGCCATTATGATTTCCAATAACTTTTGAAAATGAAAATGAAAATGAAAATGAAAATGAAAATGATTATTATTTTGATGTAATCATTGGCTGTCAAGTTATTGTTATCAAGTGAAGTTCCCTCATAGAGAGGGAACTATCAAGTGAGAAATCAGAACTTCTGGGAGACACTGAGTTTAATATTACGTCCAATTCCGGGAACAGATTCGCTGAGGTATGGCTTATAATCGCGATTAAATAAATTATTTATTGTTACACGTGCTTCAAGACCTTGCTGAAAATCAGGTTGCCAGCTAGCGAATAAACCATGTAATGCATAACCTTTGCTTTTGGGTAGTTCCCAGTAACTTGCATTCGGATCACCATCTGTAGGAGAACGGTCTTGTTTGCGAACGAAATCACCGGTCCAACCAACAGCCATTTGCCATTGAGGAATTTTTACACCTAGCATGGTATGGGCAGAGGTAGGTGGAATATCTCTAAGCCAGGTTTTACGGTTCCACCACGGATTGACAGGAGAGGTATCCCTTTGACCACTCATCGTTGAAAAAGAGAATTTGCCGAATAGGTAACTACTATTATAGAAGGTTTCGATTTCTAGCCCCTGAATAGTGTACCCCGGTAAGTTACGATAGTTGGGTAAAGGTTTGCTGCAAGCGGATTCTGGTGCGCCGTTTGCTTGAGCTTTACAATGAACATTACTACGACCGGTAAATATTTCGTCTTTACCGCGGTTGTGAAATAGAGTGGTTCGGATCTGTAAACTATCCTGAGCGGTTAGCAGATTACTAAAATCCAAAATTGCACCGAAGCGGAGCCCTGTCATTCTTTCTACATCTAAATTACGGCTGGTGGCTGTAACACTTGACTGTGCATATTGTACTTCATATTGCTCATCTACCAGTGGAGCACGCCATGTATGGCTAATATCAGAAAATAGCGATAGGTTTTGCGTTGCTTTCCACATAATACCTAAATGGGGGGACCAGCCGGTATAGGTGACGCTGCTATAATCGTGGCCTATTTTGGGTGATTTATCATTATAAACGGTAGCAATATTTTCCTTGCCCGTGTTTTTGATATGGTCATAGCGAATTCCTGGTGTGACGGTGACACTGCCAATAGTTATTGCATCTTGTAAATAGAAACTATGGGTTTCCTGTTTTCCTGATGGCATTTGATACGGTTGGAAATAGCCGTAGTTATAGGCTGGATTTTTACTCTGCGTTTTGTAATACATCAGTGTGTTACGCTGATTTTTATGCCAACGAACACCTGTTAGTAGCGTATGCTCCATGGCTCCCGTCGTAAAGACCATTTTATTATTGATATCAGCAAGATTATCCACATAGTCGATCCAACTTTCATTACCAAGATTTCCTATGCCAGCAACTGCCCCTGCATTGGCTGGACGCTTATCATGTTGTTCTGTTTTGGAATAAGCATAAGTTGCGGTTAGATTAAGTAATGGATTATCTTCTGGTGCAAGGTTCCATTTAGCGGTGTAGTTTTGATCTGTTTGATCACGATAAACCAGCTTACGACGCCAGGCTCCATCCCAACCATATTTCTTAACATCGAACTCCGATGGAGTAACTGCCTCATCACGTTTTGCTGCCCATGGTTGCCAGCCACCAGAATCAGAACGCGTAGCGGAAAGTGTCAATGTATTAGCATCGTTTAGGTAAAAATTCGTTTTCAGTAAATAAGATGCTTGATCACTTTTAGAGAAAGCAAAGCGGGTACCATCGGGTCGTTTAATATTGCCGCCATCTCGTTTACTCATATATAACAAGCCATCAGCGAAGCCTTCTATTGTCCGGCCATAGACTGCGCTGCTATAAATATTTTGTCGGTCATTGGTGTGATAACTGTATTTCAGCAATCCACCAAAATCTTCTCCTGGTCGTAACATATCACTAGCATCTTTGGTGACCACTTTGACTGTTCCGCCAAATCCGCCATTACCATCAAGCAGGTTATGTGGGCCTTTATCGACATCTACCCGTTTGATTAATTCAGGTTCAATAAAGATAGACCCCTGACGATACTTTTCGAAGCCTTTTGGTGCATCATCCAGGGTGACTTTTACGTCTTCTGTGTCACCCATTCCCCAAATATTCAGGGTTTGACCACCAGGACGAGGCGAACCTGACATAGAAACGCCGGGAAGTTGATCGAGCAGCTCGGCGATATTATCCGCCTGGGTGCGTTCAATATCCGATTTTTTTAATACAGAACTTCCAGCACTGACGCTGTTATTTAAGCCACCAACAACTGAAAGTGCAGGAAATGTGAGCACTTTTTCTGGTTTCTCCGGTTTTTCCCGGGTCTTTTGGGATTCACTTTCCTGTGCGGCCAGATGATTGGGTAGACCTGCACTAAGAGCGATCATGCCTGATAAGACATAATGAATCGTACGATTCACTTGTGGTATCGTCGTCGTTGCGGAGTTTTTTTGCAGTTTCTGGCTATTTTTAATTGTCATAATCACCCCATGAAATATCACTAAATAAAATAACTATACTTAGTAGGTCACTTCACAAAGAGAATCGGGCAGAAAAAGTTAATACCGTTATTAACTTTTTGCCTTGTTGATCAAAAGATTTTTAAAACCCAACTTAGAACGCCTTTTCACAGGAACAATACTGTGCTCTTGATTTTGTTATTTGATTGATCTTAATATTTTTAATCTGTATGTTTATACAGTTATTAGTGATAGGCTAAAGCAGAATGCGAAAGATTATTCATATTGATATGGATTGCTTCTACGCGGCTATTGAAATGCGTGATAATCCGTCACTTCGTCATGTTCCAGTCGCTGTGGGTGGCAGCGCAGACAAACGGGGAGTTATCAGCACGGCTAATTATCCTGCCCGTCGTTTTGGGGTACATAGTGCAATGTCTACTGCAATGGCGTTGAAACTCTGTCCTCAGCTCAAGGTTCTTCCAGGGCGTATGGCACTGTATAAGGAGGTTTCCCAGCATATCCGCCAGATATTTTCTCGTTATACTGAGTGGATAGAGCCTCTGTCATTGGATGAAGCTTATCTGGATGTTACTGATAGTCATCATTGTTATGGGTCTGCCACTCTTATCGCACTGGAGATCCGTAAAGCCATCTTTGATGAATTACAATTGACGGCATCAGCCGGTATTGCACCGGTGAAATTTTTGGCAAAAATCGCTTCTGATATTAATAAACCGAATGGACAGTATGTCATCCCTCCTGATCGAGTGGCTGATTTTGTTAAGGTTTTACCTTTGCGAAAAATTCCGGGGGTTGGCAAAGTCATGGTACAACGGCTGGTTAATATGGGGCTGGAAACCTGTTCTGATGTACAAAAATATGACGTAATTGTTTTGGTGAAACAGTTGGGGAAATTTGGTCAGGTACTTTGCGATCGTTGTCACGGTATTGATGAGCGATTGGTGAATCCAGACCGTCTGCGAAAATCAATAGGTGTGGAACGGACACTTGCAAGAGATATTCATCAATGGGAACAGTGCACAGAACTAATAGAAAGTTTATATCTGGAATTAGAAAAACGATTGAGTCATGTTAAACCTGATCTGCGGATTGCCCGTCAGGGGGTTAAACTGAAATTTGATGATTTTCAACTAACAACTCAGGAGCATGTTCATCCACTACTGGATAAACAAGATTTACTGCAATTGGCTCAAAAAACATGGACATCTCGCCGGGAAGGACGTGGAGTTCGTTTAGTTGGTTTGCACGTGACTTTGCAGGACCCGGAAATTGAGCGGCAACTTTTGCTTGAATGGTAATTCCCCTACCATCACGTCGAGGCAGGGGAGGGCTGATTAAACTTTTTCAGGAATGGCTTTCAGGACTGCGGTCAGCAGTTGCCAATATTGCCCGACACTCTTAATGTGAACCTGTTCGTCAGGGGAGTGAGCGCCTGTGATAGTTGGCCCGATGGATACCATGTCCATATCAGGATAAGGTTTCTTGAACAATCCACATTCTAGTCCTGCGTGAATCACCATAATATTAGGTGTCTTATCGAATAGCTGTTGATAAGTTTCACGTACCAAATGCATTACTGGGGAATTTGCATCTGGCTGCCAGCCGGGATAATCACCTTTAGCGGAAATCCCAGCATTTGATAGTTTGGCCAGAGAAGAGAGCATACTGATGACATAAGATTTGCCGCTATCGATAAGCGAACGGATTAAGTAAATAATGTTTACCTTATCTTGTTCCATACCAACAACGCCCACGTTTAGCGAGGTTTCTACCACACCTTTGATGATATCACTCATACGGATAACACCATTGGGAGTACTGTTTAGTAATGAGATAAAACGGTTTTGGCAGTCATCAGTTAATGATTGAATATCGGTTTCAACTTCTTCCAGCAATATAGTCAGGTTCTTCTCGACTATGGCATATTCGTTTTTCAGTATGCCAAGGTATTTATCTTTCAGTTGAGTAAGCAATGCTGCTTTATCGGCGGGGATGGCAACAATAGCATGGCCTTCACGAGGAATGGCATTACGCAGAGTACCGCCCTGGAAATCGAGCAGTTTTAGCTCCAATTCCTCAGTATGGGTGGCAAGGAATCGTGCCAGAAGTTTGTTGGCATTACCCAGTCCCAAATGAATATCACAACCGGAATGTCCGCCTTTGAGACCTTTGATTGTCAGCTTCAGTGTTTTGTAGTTAGCTGGAATAGATTCACGAGTCAGAGTTAAAGTTGTGGTGAAATCGATGCCTCCAGCACAACCCATGTAGATCTCGCCTTCTTCTTCTGAATCGGTATTGATCAAGATATCAGCCTGAAGCCAACCCGGTTGCAGGCCAAACGCGCCATCCATTCCGGTTTCTTCCGTCATGGTCAATAAAACTTCCAGCGGGCCATGCTTGACATTGTCATCAGCCAGCACTGCCAATGCTGATGCCAGGCCAATACCGTTATCGGCTCCTAATGTTGTACCTTGTGCAGTAACCCATTCACCATCAATATAAGGACGGATAGGATCTTTTGTGAAATTGTGCTCTGTATCGTTGTTTTTTTGCGGCACCATATCAAGATGTGCTTGCAGGACAACCGCTTTACGATTTTCCAGCCCTTTACTAGCGGGTTTTCTGATCAGAATGTTGCCAACCAGATCACGTTCAACATGTAAGTGTTTCTCTTGCGCCCATTGCACAATGTGGGTTGCCAGCGCTTCTTCATGATAAGAAGGGTGAGGAATAGAGCAGATTTTGGCAAAGATGTCCCATAGAGGTTGAGGGGATAATTGTGATAATTCTGACACGACGAATCTCCTGTGACTGCATTTCAATAAGATGAAAATACTAATCTCTACCTGAGATATAGATTTTATTATTACGAGCTATTAACGTTATGATGCTATTAAACTCAGAATACCACTTTCTTTTGGTCAGAATAATATGATTCGTCGATTCCCTGTTTCTGCTGGTTTTTGCTCACCTAAATCACTATAATCTCGCGCAACTTTTTTCTGCAAAAAATCTTTTCTGAAATATTCTTAGTTGCCGGGATCAATTCTTATGAGCGAAAAATACGTCGTAACCTGGGATATGTTGCAAGTGCATGCCCGTAAATTGGCACAACGTTTGCTTCCTGTCGAACAGTGGAAAGGCATCATTGCTGTCAGTCGTGGGGGCCTTGTACCTGGGGCGCTCCTTGCGCGTGAACTGGGTATCCGTCATGTAGATACAGTCTGTATTTCTAGTTATGACCATAATAATCAGCGTGGGCTGCAAATATTGAAGAAAGCAGAAGGTGATGGTGAAGGTTTCATCGTTGTAGATGATTTAGTTGACACTGGTGGCACAGCTCAGGCTATTCGTGAAATGTATCCAAAAGCTCATTTTGTGACTATTTTTGCAAAACCGGCAGGTCGTCCTTTGGTTGATGATTATATTATTGATATTCCACAAGATACCTGGATTGAGCAACCTTGGGATATGGGTGTAGTATTCGTTCCACCAATTTGTGAAGGTAAGTAAAGTTAGCATTTGTTATGGCAAATCAGAACCTTTCAGAATCACTTTTTAAGCCAAGGCAAAAACATCAGGAAACTTCTACGCTGGTAAAGCACCGTTATCCCCGATTGATTGCTGGTAATTACAATACGTTGGACGGTAATAGCCACGGGCGCTGGTATCGTATGATTAACCGACTGATGTGGATTTGGCGAGGAATTGATCCGTTTGAAATAGAAGAAGTACTGTGCCGGATTGCCATAACAAGTTCCCAACGCAGTAATGATGATTTATTGGATACTGTGGTTGGGTATCGTAAAGGTAACTGGGTTTTTGAGTGGTCACATCAGGCTATGTTCTGGCAACAGAAAGCATTGCAGACAGGACAAACTCCAGAAGCTGGTAGTTTTTGGTTGAAAGCAGCCAACTTGTATAGTATTGCCGGTTATCCTCATCTTAAAGGTGATGAGTTGTCTCAGCAGGCCGTTATTTTGGCAAATAAAGCTTATGAAAATGCAGCTCATTGCTCTGATTATCAGTTGAGGAAAATAGAGTTCAAACTGAGAGAAGGCAGTTGTGTGACCGGTTTCCTTCACTTGCCTCAACAAGCGCAAGGGCCGTCTCCAACCATTTTGGTTTGTGGTAGTTTAGATAATTTGCAAAGTGATTATTATCGGCTATTCCGTGATTATTTGGCTCCTCTCGGGTTTGCCATGCTGACGGTGGATATGCCTTCAATTGGTCACTCTTCACGGCTAAAGCTGACACAAGATACCTGCACTCTTCATCAGCAAGTCATCCATCAATTGAGTGAAATCCCCTGGATTGACCATACCCGGGTTGGCATTTTTGGTTTCCGTTTTGGTGCTAATGTTGCTGTCCGGTTAGCCTATTTGGAAGCTAAACATATTAAAGGTATTGCGGTTCTTGGTGCTATTGTTCATGAATGGCTCAATAGTGTTGAACGCCAACAAAATGCTCCGGCAATGTATCTTGATATGTTTGCCAGTAGGTTGGGTATTTATAATGTGGATGAAAATGCGTTTCGTCTCGAACTCAGTTGTTATTCTCTTAAAAAACAAGGTTTGTTAGGCCGGCGTTGTCCTGTTCCGATGTTTGCTGGTTACTGGCAGAATGATATTTTTAGCCCGAAAGAAGAATCGAAGCTGATAGCAATGTCATCTATGGACAGCAAATTACTGGCTATTCCGACGACTCCTGTTTACAGCAGTTTCGATCAGGCATTACAAAAAACCAGCCAATGGTTGAAAAATAAAATCTGTTATTAATCGTTCTTACTTGATGATTTTTAAACAATTTATAGGATTCCCTTAAATGCTTTATCGAAGCTACTGACTCTTGCAAATTAAAACAGTGCGTTCTGAAAGTTTCAGCTGAAATTAATAGCATAAGCTTGTTTTGAGCTAACATTTTTTCGATTTAGCATTATGTCTGTTGGCATAACGCTTCTCTCCTGTTAAAACTGAACACTGTTTTTTTCGAATTAAATATAATGGCAGAAATATAATGAATAGCAGCCAAACATTGGTTGTGAAACTGGGAACAAGTGTACTGACTGGTGGATCGCGTCGTCTTAATCGAGCTCATATTGTGGAGCTTGTACGTCAATGTGTTCAGCAACATGAAAAAGGCCATCGCATTATTATTGTGACTTCCGGTGCTATTGCGGCAGGTCGGGAACATCTAGGGTACCCGGATTTGCCTGCTACTATTGCTTCTAAACAATTATTGGCTGCGGTAGGTCAAAGCCGGTTGATTCAGTTATGGGAACAACTTTTTTCTATTTATGGCATTCATGTTGGACAGATGCTATTGACTCGTGCAGATTTGGAAGATCGTGAGCGTTTTTTAAATGCCAGAGATACTCTACATGCTTTGCTTGATAATCGCATTGTTCCTGTAATCAATGAAAATGATGCAGTTGCTACTGCCGAAATTAAAGTTGGTGATAATGATAACCTATCTGCACTGGCAGCAATTTTGGGGGGAGCAGATAAGCTGTTATTGCTGACTGATATTGAAGGGTTATATACCGCTGATCCACGTAGCAATCCAAATGCAGAACTTATCCAGGAAGTTTATGACATCAGTGATGAGTTACGCATGGTTGCTGGTGATAGTGTTTCTGGGTTGGGGACGGGTGGCATGGCGACCAAACTCCAGGCAGCGGGGATTGCAGGTCGTGCCGGTATTGATGTGATTATTGCAGCGGGCCGCAAACCTGATGTTATCTCTGATGTCATTGAAGGTAACCCAGTAGGTACTCGCTTCCATGGGTTGGTAAGCCCGCTGGAAAACCGTAAACGTTGGATTTTTGGCGCACCTCCTGCGGGTGAAATTATTGTTGACCATGGTGCTGGAACTGCAATATGTGAGAAAGGGAGTTCTTTGTTACCGAAAGGGATTAAAAATATTAAAGGTAATTTCTCCCGTGGAGAGGTTATCCGCATTCGTAGTCTGTCTGGTAAGGATTTGGCACATGGTGTTAGCCGCTATAATAGTGATGCTTTGCGCTTGATTGCCGGTCATCATTCACAGCAGATAAGCCAAATCCTCGGTTATGAATATGGTGCTGTTGCGGTTCATCGTGACGACATGATTGTGAGTTAAGGATTCATAATGTTAGAACAAATGGGAAAGGCTGCCAGAGAAGCCTCATGGCAACTGGCACAGCTAAATACAAAACAGAAAAATCAGGTATTAATCCACATTGCAGATTTGCTGGAGCAGGAAAGTGCAGTCATTCTCGAAGCTAATCAGCTTGATATGATTCAGGCCCGTGAACAGGGGATGCATGAAGCATTGTTGGATCGTCTGTTACTGACATCTGAACGTTTGACAGTGATCGCTAATGATGTTCGCCAGGTATGCCGTTTATCTGATCCGGTTGGACAGATAATTGATGGCAGTTTGCTTGATAGTGGTCTGAAGCTGGAGCGTCGTCGTGTACCCCTTGGTGTGGTTGGGGTGATTTATGAAGCGCGTCCTAATGTCACTATTGACGTTGCATCTCTGTGTTTGAAAACAGGTAATGCGGTTATTTTGCGTGGTGGCAAGGAAACTCACAACACCAACCAGGCAACAGTTAAAGTGATTCAGCGCGCACTTGAACAGAGTGGATTGCCTGCCGCAGCAGTACAGGCGATAGATAAACCGGATCGTGAGTTAGTCATTCAGCTACTGAAAATGGATCGTTATGTGGATATGTTGATCCCGCGTGGTGGTGGTGGGTTGCATAAACTGTGCCGCGAGCAATCAACTATTCCGGTTATCACTGGTGGTATTGGTGTCTGCCATATTTTTGTCGATGAAAGTGTTGATTTTAATCAGGCATTGACTGTAATCACTAATGCTAAGGTGCAACGCCCAAGCGCCTGTAATGCTTTGGAAACTTTGCTGGTACATGAGAAGATCGCGGCAGACTTTTTGCCTGCATTGAGCAAAAACATGAAAGAACAGGGTGTTACCCTCCATGCTAGTAAGTCAGCAATGGCATTTTTGCAAGAAGGTCCTGCTAAGGTCGTGGATGTGACAGAAGCAGATTACAGTGATGAATGGCTATCTTTAGATATGAATGTGGAAATTGTCAGTGATATTGAGCGGGCAATTAACCATATCCGTACATACGGTACATCCCACTCTGATGCGATTCTGACGCAATCTTTGCACAATGCTGACTATTTTGTTCGTCAGGTGGATTCCGCAGCGGTTTATGTGAATGCGAGTACTCGCTTTACTGATGGTGGGCAATTCGGTTTGGGGGCTGAGGTTGCAGTCAGCACTCAGAAATTACATTCTCGTGGCCCAATGGGGTTAGATGCGCTAACTACATATAAATGGGTTGGTTATGGTGATGATCTAATTCGTGAATGATCTGCTTATTATTACCCCAAAAGTGTATTTGATTAATTGAGGTATCAATAGAATCATGCCTTGGGGTAGCTTTTTTCATATATTAACTTTTGATTTTACGTTAATGTAAAGTATTGGTTACTATGGGTGTTAATATATTTTTAATGATGAAATTTACCAAGGATATCAAGCAATGAACCAAATATTGTTTATTGTAGGTGCACGTGGAGCAGGAAAAACGACAGTTGGAAAACTATTAGCGAATGAATTATCGTACACATTTATTGACACCGATCATCATATTCAACAAACCAGTAATATGACAATTGCGGATATTGTTAACCAACAAGGGTGGCAACAATTTAGGCACTTAGAAAGTGAGGCTTTACAACAAGTTAGTCAAAGAAAACGCGTTATTTCTACTGGTGGAGGGATCATTCTTTCAACTGAAAATCGCCGATATATGCAACAAAATGGTACGGTGATTTATCTTCAGGCTTCAGCTGATATATTAGCTGAACGATTGATGCAGCAGCCGGAAAATACTCAACGTCCCAGTTTGACAGGAAAATCTATCGTTGAAGAAATGGAAGAAGTGCTTGCCGCAAGGGAAAAGCTCTATTGTGAATGTGCAAATCATATTATTAATGCGCAACTTTCACCGGAAAAAATTACAGCTTATGTAAAAGAAATTATTCTTCCCAGAGTAATCTCCTGACGTTGTTCGAGAATTTTTTTATTTGAAAAATAAGAATATTACAGTATCGAACAATAAATAGTATCTATAGTATTTTCTATTTATTTTTCAAATGGGCTGAGATACGGATATGTTGTTTAAATTTCTAAAGTTTGTTTTTCGTTTAATGTTTCGTTTAACAATAGAAGGGGATATTAAACAATTTACCTACCCAAAATGTCTTATCACACCTAATCATGTCTCTTTTCTTGATGGTGTTTTACTAACACTTTTTTTACCAACTAAGCCGGTATTTGCTGTCTACTCTAGCATTGCAAATCGTGGTTTTATGAAACTGGTGAGGCGCTATGTTGAGATAGTTCCTTTAGATCCAATAAATCCAATGGCAGTTAGGATATTGGTCAAGGAAATAGAAAAAGGGCGGCCGATAGTTGTTTTCCCTGAAGGGAGAATTACTGTTACCGGTTCTTTGATGAAAACCTATGATGGTGCGGCTTTTATTGCAGCGATATCGGAAGCGGTGGTAGTTCCTGTCCGCATTGAAGGGTTAGAAAAAACGATATTTAGTCGATTAAAAGGTATCTTCAAACTTCATCTTTTTCCGAAGGTGACAATAAAAATTCTGCCTGCCACACAGTTACCAATGCCGGATGCATCTAGTTCGGAACAACGACGTCGTTTAGCCGGTGAGCGTTTGCATGAAATAATGATGAGTGCACGCATGGCCGCTCGTCCACAGGAAACAATATTTGAATCTTTACTGACTGCACAAAAGCGATTTGGCCGTTTTAAGCCCTGTATTGAAGATATTTCTTTTAAAGAGGATAGCTATAACAGCTTACTCAAGAAAACACTGGGTATCAGTCGTATTTTGCAGCGTTTTACCTGTCAGGGGGAACGGATTGGTTTTCTTTTACCTAATGCCACTATTATGGTAGCTGCGATATTCGGGGCATCTTTGAGAGGAAGAATACCGGTTTTACTAAACTATACAACTGACAGTCATGGATTGAAGAATGCGGTAGCGATTGCCAGTATCAAAACTATTGTGACTTCCCGGCAGTTTCTGAAAAAGGAGAAGTTAGCTTATTTATCTGAACAAGTTACTGGGGTTAACTGGGTTTATCTTGAGGATTCGGGAGATACGGTTACTTTTCTGGATAGGTTATGGATCTTATGGCACCTTTTTTTCCCGAAACAAGCTATGGTGGCACAAAAGCCAGATGATGATGCTTTGATATTATTTACGTCTGGTTCAGAAGGTATACCCAAAGGGGTCGTTCATAGTCACTCCAGTTTGTTGGCAAATGTGGAACAGATAAGAACTATCACTGATTTCAATCCACTTGACCGTTTTATGTCTTCTCTACCATTGTTTCATGCACTTGGATTGACTGTTGGTCTATTGACTCCTTTATTAGCTGGCTGCCGGGTATTTCTCTATCCAAATCCATTGCACTATCGAGTTGTACCAGAACTGGTATATGAACGCAATTGCACGGTATTATTAGGCACATCCACTGTCCTAGAGAATTATGCCTATTTTGCTCATCCATATGATTTTGCACGTCTTCGCTATGTTGTGTCCGGTATTGAAAAGCTTTCTGAAAATACTAAGTGCGTTTGGCAAGATAAATTCGGTATTCGCATTTTGGAAGGGTATGGCATGACAGAGTGTGCTCCTGTCGTTGCATTAAATGTGCCGATGATGGCTAAAGTAGGTACTGTTGGGCGAATTTTGCCGGGAATGGAATTCCGTTTGATACCGGTGGCAGGTATCAAAGAAGGAGGATGTTTGCAATTGCGAGGCCCGAATATGATGAAAGGGTATCTGAGAGTTGAAGATCCAAATCATTTGGAACTACCATTGGCGGAAGATGAGTATGGGAATATCGAGTCTGGTTGGTACGACACTGGAGATATTGTTTCAATTGATGAGCAGGGATTCTGTACTATTCTCGGCAGAATGAAACATAAAATAACTGAAGCTGGACAGGAATAACAATTGTGGATAAATCCTCTGTTGTTGCTCAACCGCTATTAACCCGCGGCATGAAAGCAGTATTGATATCGCAGTTTTGTTCTGCTTTTGCAGATAATGCCCTGTTTTTTGCAATTCTGGCACAGTTGAAAGCACAGTTTTACCCAGACTGGAGCCAGCCGATATTGCAGATCGTGTTTGTCCTTGCGTATATCTTATTAGCGCCTTTTGTGGGGCGAATAGCAGATGGCTTCGCAAAAGGCAGAGTGATGTTATTTGCTAATAGTTTCAAGCTATTGGGGGCGCTTAGTATTTGCCTGGGTTATGATCCGTTTTTTGGTTATGCCCTGGTTGGGATTGGTGCAGCATCATATTCACCGGCTAAATACGGAATCTTGGTTGAACTGACCGATGGTGATCGTTTAGTAAAGGCTAATGGTCTAATGGAGGCTTCAACCATAGCGGCTATTCTCATTGGTTCTGTTGCTGGTGGTTTTTTATCTGATTGGAACTTGACCGTCGCGTTATTTGCTTGTGCATCAATATATGGTATCGCTGCCATTGCTAATTTTTTCATTCCTCAATTATCGGCAGTCCATCAAGATAAGGACTGGAATTTGAAAAGGATGCTGACAGACTTTATTTCAGCATGTTGTATTCTGTGGCATAACAAAGGAGCACGGTTTTCTTTGGTTGGCACCAGTTTGTTTTGGGGAGCGGGTGTAACATTGAGATTTCTATTGGTCTTATGGGTACCTGTCGTTCTGGGAATTACTGATAACAGCACACCAACAGTACTCAATGTGATGGTAGCCATTGGGGTTATTATCGGTGCAGGTGTTGCTGCCCGTCTTATTACACTGAAAACAGTATACCGTTGTATGCCGGTCGGCATTTTAATTGGTGTGATGGTGGTAATTTTTGTTGCTCAGCAGAATATCTGGGCTTCTCATGTCATATTAATTATTCTTGGTGTTTTTGGCGGTTTGTTTGTTGTTCCACTGAATGCATTATTGCAGGAAAGAGGCAGACAAACAGTCGGAGCTGGTAATGCAATTGCAGTGCAGAATTTGGGTGAAAATACAGCCATGTTGCTGATGCTTGGCTTGTATTCACTGGCCATTAAAATAGGTGTCCCGGTTGTTACTGTAGGAATAGGTTTTGGTATGTTGTTTATGCTGACAATCGCTAGTTTGTGGATTTGGAATCGGTTTCAGAAAAATTGATCTTTTACTGGATAAAAGGTGTGTTATGGATGAAAAAATTTTGACTCAGCTTAGTATTGAGTTGGGAAAGAAACTGAAACAACAAGAATTGTGGGTGACCTTTGCTGAATCTTGCACAGGTGGTTGGCTAGCGAAAGCGCTCTCGGATATTGCTGGTAGTTCCGCTTACTTCGACCGGGGCTTTGTGACGTACAGTAATAAAGCTAAGCATCAGATGCTTGGTGTATCAGAAACGGTTTTACAACAACATGGTGCTGTCAGCGACCCAGTTGTGAGAGAAATGGCAACAGGGGCATTGAAAGCAGCGCAGGCAGATCTTGCAGTTTCTGTTAGTGGTATTGCTGGGCCTGATGGTGGTAGTGAAAAAAAACCTGTTGGTACAGTATGGTTTGGGTTTGCACACCGTACAGCAAATGGGATAGAAGTTGTCACCCACCATTGTTGTTTTAACGGTGATCGAAATGAAGTTCGCCTGCAAGCTGCAATTTATTCTCTAAAGACATTGCTATCAGAGATTATAAAAAATTAGCTTGATGCTGTATGATTATACAGTATAATTGCAGGCAACATTTTGGTATCAGACAATTATTCATCGGCAGTGAGGTAACCTTTCATTGCTTACGAGGGAGTAAAAATGGCTATTGATGAAAATAAACAAAAAGCACTGGCAGCGGCACTAGGCCAAATTGAAAAACAATTTGGTAAAGGTTCCATCATGCGTCTGGGCGAAGACCGTTCAATGGACGTTGAAACTATCTCCACTGGTTCACTGTCACTGGATATTGCGTTAGGTGCTGGTGGTCTGCCGATGGGGCGTATTGTTGAAATCTATGGTCCAGAATCCTCGGGTAAAACAACGTTGACATTACAGGTTATTGCCGCAGCACAACGTGAAGGTAAAACCTGTGCGTTTATTGATGCTGAGCATGCTCTTGATCCTGTATATGCTAAGAAACTGGGTGTTGATATTGATAACCTGTTATGTTCTCAGCCAGATACGGGTGAACAAGCTCTTGAGATATGTGATGCGCTGACACGTTCTGGTGCTGTTGATGTCATTATCGTAGACTCCGTTGCTGCTTTAACACCGAAAGCTGAGATAGAAGGTGAAATTGGCGATTCTCATATGGGGTTGGCCGCACGTATGATGAGCCAGGCAATGCGCAAACTGGCGGGTAACCTGAAAAGTTCCAATACACTGTTGATCTTTATTAACCAGATCCGTATGAAAATTGGGGTTATGTTTGGTAACCCTGAAACAACAACTGGTGGTAACGCACTGAAATTCTATGCTTCTGTCCGTTTGGATATTCGCCGTATTGGTTCTGTAAAAAATGGTGAAGAGGTTGTTGGTAGTGAAACCCGCGTTAAGGTTGTGAAAAACAAAGTGGCCGCGCCATTTAAGCAAGCAGAATTCCAGATTATGTATGGTGAAGGTATCAACACTTATGGGGAGTTAATCGACTTAGGTGTGAAGCATAAACTGGTGGAAAAAGCAGGTGCATGGTACAGCTACAATAGCGATAAAATTGGCCAGGGCAAAGCAAATGCTACTACCTACCTGAAAGAACATCCTGAAATTGCTACTGAGTTAGATAAAAAATTACGCGAAATGCTGTTACATAATGCTGGCGAATTCAGCAGTGCTGCTTCTGATTATGAAGACAGCGGAAGCGAAGAGATGAATAGCGAAGAATTTTAATCTAACTATATCGATAATAGCCCCTGTATTAGCAAAAATTCCCGTAGGCCCTGTCTAATTCGGACAGGGATAAAAGCGAGAGTAATGCGTTATATTCTGGATATACGTGGTGAAATATACTGCTTTTGCCTATGCGGAATCTTATATATACCCAATGGATTTCAAGATGCCTCGCGACGGCAAGGGAGCGAATCCCCGGGAGCATAGATAACTCTGTGACCGGGGTGAGTGAGTGCAGCCAACAAAGAGGCAACTTGAAAGATAACGGGTATAAGATCTATTCAGAACAAGCAGCTATGGCCTTATGAAGTAGTAAGTTTCGTGTAATAAAGATTGGAGGTATTACGTCGGTAAAAGTTTTTACTACTAAACTTAGTTTACTATCAGACTTAAACCGCGTTAATAATAGTGCGGTTCTTTCTTGAGAGAGCAAGTGTTATCCGTATAATGCGATCATGCTTTCAGAAAATACCCAGACGATTTACAATGTTGCCAGCGAATGGATGTATCTGGGATTTTACTTCTAATGGAAGAAATTTTATCTTATCCCCACTTTGTTTATTCGTGAGTTGAAAATAGGTGATGAAACATTCCACCTGACCAATTCATAAATCTGTTTTTTCCAGCTTGATTTCGGGACAATTATGAGCAAAAGCACCGCTGAGATCCGTCAAGCGTTTCTCGACTTTTTTCATACTAAAGGGCATCAGGTAGTACCAAGTAGTTCTTTGGTTCCAAATAATGACCCAACACTACTGTTTACCAACGCAGGAATGAATCAGTTTAAGGACGTATTTCTTGGACTGGACAAAAGATCTTATTCCCGAGCAACAACTACTCAGCGCTGTGTTCGTGCCGGTGGTAAGCATAATGATTTAGAAAACGTAGGTTACACCGCGCGTCATCATACTTTCTTTGAGATGTTGGGTAATTTCAGTTTTGGTGACTATTTCAAACATGATGCTATTAACTATGCTTGGGAACTTCTGACGGGCAAAGATTGGTTCAATTTGCCTAAAGAAAAATTATGGGTGACTGTCTATCATACAGATAATGAAGCCTATGATATCTGGCAAAATAAGGTCGGAATACCCGCAGAAAGAATTATCCGCATTGGTGATAACAAAGGTGCTCCTTATGCATCAGATAACTTCTGGCAAATGGGTGATACTGGACCTTGCGGCCCTTGTACTGAAATTTTCTATGATCATGGTGACCATATTTGGGGTGGACCGCCTGGAAGCCCAGAAGAAGATGGTGACAGATATATTGAAATCTGGAACATCGTCTTTATGCAGTTCAACCGCCATGCTGATGGCACAATGGAACCATTGCCAAAACCATCCGTAGATACTGGAATGGGGCTAGAGCGCATTACGGCTGTACTACAGCACGTCAATTCCAACTATGAGATCGATCTGTTTCGTGACCTGATTGAAGCTGTAGCTAATGTCACAGGTGCTACAGATGATCTGAGTAATAAATCTTTGCGGGTTATTGCTGATCATATTCGTTCATGCGCTTTCTTGATTTGTGATGGAGTTATTCCTTCTAATGAAAACCGTGGTTATGTGCTGCGCCGTATTATCCGCCGCGCGATTCGTCACGGGAATATGCTGGGTTCCAAAGATACCTTCTTTTACAAATTAGTTGCTCCATTAATAAAAGTGATGGGAGCTGCCGGAGAAGGACTTAAACGTCAGCAAACAATTGTTGAGCAGGTCTTGAAGACAGAAGAAGAGCAATTTGCCCGTACGCTGGAACGTGGGCTTCAGTTGCTGGACGATGAACTAGTAAAACTGTCTGGTGATATCCTGGATGGCGAAACAGCATTCCGTCTGTACGATACCTATGGTTTCCCTGTGGATTTAACCGCTGATGTCTGTCGTGAACGTAATATTAAGGTTGATGAAGACGGTTTTGCAGTAGCAATGGAAAATCAGCGTCGTCGTGCCCGTGAATCAAGTGGTTTTGGTGCCGATTATAACGAACTGATTAAGATTGATGAGCGCAGTGATTTCTCTGGTTACGATCATAACGAACAGCAGACAACAGTAACCGCTATCTTTCGTAATGGTGAATCAGTCAACCAAATTCAAGCGGGTGAAGAAGCGATTGTTATACTGGATAAGACCGCTTTTTATGCTGAGTCCGGTGGACAAGTTGGTGACTCAGGTATTCTGAGTAATGCTGATTGTGCTTTTTGTGTTATTGATACACAAAAATATGGTCACGCTATTGGTCATATTGGTAAGCTTGAAAAAGGTACCTTAAGTGTAAACCATGAGATCAATGCTGTTATTGATATAGAACGCCGTGATGCAATCCGTTTAAATCATTCAGCAACCCATCTGTTACATGCTGCACTACGTCAGATTTTGGGTGAGCACGTATCTCAGAAAGGTTCCTTGGTTAATGATAAATATCTTCGTTTTGATTTCTCTCATTTTGAGGCGATGAAACCAGAACAGATCCGTCAAATAGAGGATCTGGTTAATGCTGAAGTTCGTAAGAATTCACCTGTAGTTACTGAATTGATGGATCTGGAAGAAGCAAAGGCCAAAGGAGCAATGGCATTATTCGGTGAAAAATACGAAGAGCAAGTCCGTGTACTGTCAATGGGGAATTTTTCCACTGAATTATGTGGAGGAACTCATGCAAGCCGTACTGGTGATATCGGTTTATTCCGTATTACTGCTGAATCTGGCACTGCTGCTGGTATACGTAGGATAGAAGCAATTACAGGCCAAAAGGCACTGGAATCTGTATATCAACAGTCTGATTTTCTTCAGGATATTGCTCAATTGGTGAAAGGTGATATCAATAATCTGAACGAAAAAGTACGGGTAATACTGGATAAAACCAAGGGGCTAGAAAAAGAGCTTCAACAACTTAAAGATCAAAATGCAGCACAGGAAAGCTCTTCTTTGGCAAGCAAAGCGAAAGAAGTGAAGGGGGTGAAATTACTGGTAAGCCAGTTAAATAATACAGAGCCTAAAATGTTGAGAACTATGGTCGATGATCTGAAAAATCAACTAGGTTCGGCAATTATTGTGCTTTCTACTATAAGTGATGATAAAGTCAGCTTAATTGTTGGTGTCACAAAGGATCTGACTGCTAGAATAAAAGCAGGTGAATTAATTTCTTCTATAGCTCAGCAAATCGGTGGTAAAGGTGGTGGTCGCCCTGATATGGCTCAAGCAGGTGGCTCTGATGTTAAGGCATTACCTTCTGCTTTGGATAGCGTAGGAGAGTGGGTAGCATCGCGGTTATAAGCGGCATTACCCAAATTACCTGAGTTTATAAGGCACCATAATAGGTATTTTGATGGTGCCTTGAAATCTTGTTGTGAAATTGTTAAAAGGTTGAGTGCATATTTATTTATTTTGGCTAAACTATAATATGTAGGAAATGCGCTCAAAATTGCTTATACTTTAAGCATATACCATAGTTTTACGTTTTCACGGTGTTTGATGGATAATAGCGGGGAAACCTAATGACCCGACTCTTTTAAATTTTCAAGGAGCAAAGAATGCTTATTCTGACTCGTCGAGTTGGTGAAACGCTCATGATAGGCGATGAGGTAACAGTTACAGTACTGGGGGTTAAAGGTAACCAAGTTCGTATTGGTGTAAATGCCCCTAAAGAAGTTTCTGTTCACCGTGAAGAAATTTATCAGCGGATTCAGGCCGAAAAATCTCAGCCAACAACTTATTGACTCTAAGTTGGCGTCCTATCTCTTCAGAACCGGGCGCCATTTTTGAGGTATCTCACCCCTGTTAATATCCTGTGGGGTCTTAATTCTTAAATTCCTACCTATTGCCACCTCTTTTTTTGTTTTTCTGTTGTAAGAAAAAGCAACGTCATGGTGCTCTTGTGGCGAATAATGATTTGCATAAACTTCACTTGGGAATGCAATAGTTTATTGCTGATAAAGTACACTTTTTGGTGTTAAACTAGTCATTTTGTGCGTGAAGCATCCAAACAAACACAGGTTTAGAAAAATTGTTTGACTTATAAGTCTGGGAAAGTAATATGTGCGCCACGCAGTGACGAGGAGCTTAAACAAAAGTTCTAAACCACAGTTCGAAAGAAAGCGTACGGTGAGATGGCCGAGAGGCTGAAGGCGCTCCCCTGCTAAGGGAGTATGCGGTCAAAAGCTGCATCGAGGGTTCGAATCCCTCTCTCACCGCCATTTAGACCACGCATCCATAGCTCAGCTGGATAGAGTACTCGGCTACGAACCGAGCGGTCGGAGGTTCGAATCCTCCTGGATGCACCATATTAACCTTGAGATGAAATCATCCAAGGTACCATTCGGGTAATCAAAGCAGTTACTGCTTTTTACCAGAGTGAAAAACTGACATGCATCCATAGCTCAGCTGGATAGAGTACTCGGCTACGAACCGAGCGGTCGGAGGTTCGAATCCTCCTGGATGCACCATATTAAGCCCTGGCTATTTAGCCGGGGCTTTTTCTTTATTCCTAATTCCATGATTAGCTTCCTGTATGAAGCGGAAACGTTTTTGCTTATATATCTAATCAGCGACAATTTGGTTTGTTTAATATAAAGTAAACGCTTATAAAAATTCTTCTAAAACACTACGGGAGGTCGAATTGATCCCGGACGTATCAAAAGCTCTGTCATGGTTAGAGGCGCATCCGACAATTTTAAAGGGAATTCGTCGCGGTGTTGAGCGTGAAACATTGCGTGTTACTACAGATGGTCATTTGGCAGTAACGAAACACCCAAAAGCACTTGGCGTAGCGCTTACCCATAAATGGATTACTACTGACTTTGCTGAGTCATTGTTGGAATTCATAACACCAGTCGATAGTGACATAAAAAATACTATTTCATTTCTTAGAGATATTCATCGTCATACAGCACGTGTGCTGGATAAAGAAAAAATGTGGCCTTTGAGTATGCCATGTTTTATTGATGCAGAAGAAAACATCACTCTGGCTCAGTATGGTACATCGAATATTGGTCGTTATAAGACCTTATACCGTGAAGGTTTGAAAAATCGTTATGGCGCTTTAATGCAGACCATCTCCGGAGTTCATTATAATTTTTCATTGCCAATTGAATTTTGGCAGGCATGGGCTGGCGTTGAAGATGTGGAGAGTGGTAAGGATAAGATCTCTGATGGCTATTTCCGTCTGATCCGTAACTACTATCGCTTTGGATGGGTGATCCCGTACCTGTTTGGCGCTTCTCCGGCGATTTGTTCTTCATTCTTGCGTGGTAGAGAGACTTCTTTGTCTTTTGAACAGATAGAAGGGGGCACTTGTTATCTGCCTTATGCTACTTCATTAAGAATGAGTAATTTAGGATATACCAATAAATCACAAAGTGATCTGAATATTACGTTTAATAACTTACGAACCTATGTAGCGGAACTGAAAAAAGCAATTCACAAACCCTCTGAAGAGTTTGCTAAGTTGGGAATTAAGCAAGGTGATAAACATATTCAGCTTAATACAAACGTCTTACAGATTGAAAATGAGTTGTATGCACCAATTCGGCCTAAGCGTGTGACAAAAGAGAATGAATCGCCTTCTGATGCTTTATTACGCGGGGGCGTGGAATATATCGAAGTCCGTTCATTGGATATTAATCCATTCACAGCGATCGGTGTCGATGAAACACAAATTCGCTTTCTTGATCTATTTTTAATATGGTGTGTGCTCGCTGAAGAGCAGGAAATGAGCAGTGATGAGTTAGATTGTTGCCGCAAAAACTGGAATAGGGTAATCCTTGAAGGGCGTAAACCAGAGCAAGTGATTAGTCTTGGTTGTGGAAGCGTGGAAGAGCCGTTAGCAAAAGTTGGCAAAAAATTATTCAATGACTTGAAACAGATTGCTGTAATATTGGATAGTTGTTCTGGCACACAATATCAGAAAGTTTGCGGAGAATTGATTGCTATGTTTGATGATTCATCACTGACGTTATCGGCTCGTGTGCTGGAAAAAATGAAAACCCAAGGCATTGGTAGTTTTGGGTTGGAGCTGGCAGATGAATATCATCAGCAATTGATTAATGAAGAATATGAGGTTATTAGCGACGAACAGTTCGCTATAGAACGCAGGGCCTCCGTGGAGCGACAAGACTCGTTGGAACAAGCAAATACCATCAGTTTTGATGAGTATCTGAAACAACAGACAGGATGCTAGAAAAGAACATGGTTACTAGTACCACTGGTAAGTAAAAGTGACCAAAGAGAATCTTTTAGGAAATAGGATAATAATTACGCGTCTTTCATTCTTTACGACCGGTGGCAGATAAAAAGGTTTCATGTGCTTGTAAAAATCTGAATTTTTTGTGGAGATGAAGAAATGCCTTTACTAGATAGTTTTACTGTTGACCATACTCGTATGGCCGCACCCGCAGTAAGAGTTGCTAAGACCATGAAAACTCCTCATGGTGATACCATCACAGTTTTTGACTTACGTTTCTGTGTACCAAATGAAGAGGTTATGCCTGAGAAGGGCATTCATACACTTGAACATTTATTTGCTGGCTTTATGCGCAACCACCTTAATAGTGATGGTGTTGAAATTATTGATATATCCCCAATGGGATGCCGAACAGGTTTTTATATGAGCTTGATTGGTACACCGGCAGAAATGCGCGTTGCAGATGCGTGGAAAGCGGCTATGGCTGATGTCTTGAAAGTGAAAGACCAGAGTCAGATTCCAGAGCTGAATGTTTATCAGTGCGGTACTTATCACATGCATTCACTGGCCGAGGCTCAGGATATTGCGCGCCATATTCTTGATTCAGATGTTCGTGTTAATAAGAATGATGAATTAGCATTGCCAGAAGAAAAACTGACCGAATTGCGTGTGTAGTTTTGCAGTGATGAGATAAGATATTAACAGGAATATGCCGTTGGAGGCGGGTTACGTACCTCCAACGGTGTGGGGTTTGTGGGGTTCTCTTCAGCAGCTGTTTAGGCTGTTTGTACTTCTTGCTCAGGAAGTTGGCTGATAGGAGTTACTCGAACTTGTTTAATCACATTATCGTTCATTGAAAGTACTTTAAAATTATATTTACCAATCTGTACCTGTACATTTAGAGCAGGTATTTCTCCTAACTCTTCAAGTACCATACCATTAACAGTTCGTGGTCCATCAACAGGTAATGCCCAGTTAAAGGCTTTATTCAATTCGCGGATATTAGTTGTCCCGCCAACTAAAACAGTGCCATCACTTTGCGGTAAAACTTCTTCAGACAGAGAAGGAGACATTGATGTTGTAAAGTCACCAACAATCTCTTCAAGGATGTCTTCAACAGTTACCAGCCCTTGAATATCACCGTATTCATCAACAGTAAGCCCGGCTTTTTCCTTATTACGTTGGAAGTTCACCAATTGGACATTAAGTGGTGTGCTGATCGGGACATAATAGATTTTATCCGCTGCTTTAATCAGATTCCTTTTGGTGAACTCTTTTTTCTCTGTCATTAGTCGGTAAGCTTCACGCACACGGAGCATACCAATAGCATCATCAAGTGAATCACGATAAAGCACAATCCGGCCATGAGGTGAGTGAGTTAACTGCCGTATGATGGATTTCCAGTCATCATTAATATCAATACCAATAATCTCATTACGGGGAACCATAATGTCGCCAATTGTTACCTTTTCCAGATCCAAAATTGAAATCAGCATATCCTGATTATGCCGTGATAGCTTAGCATCTGCTTCATTCACAATAGTACGCAATTCATCTTTGCTGATTGCAGCACTGGAGCTAGCAGGATGTTTGATACCAAGGCAACGCATTAGCATTAAAGTGATTTTATTTAGTAGCCAAACTAACGGCATCATGATTTTCTGTAATGGTTGCAGCAGGAAACTGCTCGGAAAAGCGATCCTTTCAGGGTAGAGGGCGGCTATTGTTTTCGGCATAACTTCAGAAAATATCAGCACGATAAAGGTTAGAATCCCCGTTGCGATCGCAACTCCGGCATCGCCATAAAGACGCATGCCAATGATAGTAGCAAGTGCAGAGGCCAGAATATTAACCAAGTTATTGCCGATAAGAATCAGGCTTATCAGTCTGTCGGGGTAACGAAGTAATGTCTCAACTCTACGGGCAGGGCGGCTTCCTTGCTTTGCCAGATGACGTAAGCGGTAGCGGTTTAGTGTCATCATACCTGTCTCTGAAGCAGAGAAATATGCAGAGACAATAAGCATAATAATTAAGATAATGATTAATGTGCTTGTTGAGACATGCTCCAAAGCAGGTTTCCTTCTAAATATTGATTGGAAATCATGTTTTTAATAAATCATGATTTCCTGCAATAGTCGGTTGCCGAAATAGGCGAGTGTCAGGGTAAATGCACCAATTAGGTTAAACCAGATAACTCGTTTACCACGCCATCCATCATGGTAATGACCCCATAATAAAACAATGTAGACAAACCAGGCGACGATAGACAAGACGGCTTTATGGATATTTTCCTTACTGAAAATATTATCCATATAAAGAATGCCGGTACAGAGCGTCAGAGTTAGTAATATCACGCCAACCTGAGTGATATGGAACATTTTGCGTTCAATGAACATCAATGGTGGCATATTTTGAGTAAAAGTCAGTTTCTTATTTTTAAGCTTATGATCTAACCACCCAAGCTGTAACGCATACAGTGCGGCAATAAGTAGAGTCGCATAACCAAGAAGTGCTAACCCGATATGAATGGATAATTCAAGGCTGGCTTCTAAATGGGTAATAAACTCACCTGGCATAAGGCTAGCTAATGCCAGATTTATCATGGCAAAACTATATACTATGGGCAGCAAGAACCAGGCTCGACCATGGGAAGCGACGATTGTCATGATAATACAGATAATCAAGCTGATAATAGAACCCAAGTTAAGAAGTGTGAGGTTTTGCCCACTGCTGACGCGAAAAATTTGGTATTTAAGCGCAATAGCATGGCAAATTAAGGCGACAATCGCAGAAATCAATGCCAGCCTGCGGTATCCATTTGGTTTCTGCAATAAGCCGGGAATAATTAGTACCAGGCTGAGTAAATAAGCGAGTAAAGCAATTATAGAGAATACTGGCATAGCGTTAGTCGTTTTAGCGATAGTTTTAGGTTGAACTAAAACTTAAGTATAGCGCCAGCAAAGGTAGCCTCCAACCGTTGTTAATTCATTAGTGCAAATCTCTGTGCAGAGATCCCTTTATCATCGTGTTATAATTTTCAGAATACGCTTTACAGGCAGCCCATTTTTAAAAATTGAGCAGAGACAATGTTTGATAATTTAACCGACAGACTATCGCGCACATTGCGCAATATCAGTGGCCGTGGGCGACTGACTGAAGACAATATTAAAGAGACACTGCGCGAAGTTCGCATGGCTTTACTTGAGGCTGATGTTGCATTGCCTGTAGTGCGTGACTTCATTTCGTGCGTTAAAGAGAGCGCGGTAGGCCACGAAGTTAATAAGAGCCTTACACCCGGCCAGGAATTTGTCAAAATTGTTCAGAATGAGCTGGTCAAGGCGATGGGAGAAGTTAACAGTGAACTGAATCTCTCTACTCAGCCTCCAGCTGTTGTATTAATGGCAGGTTTGCAAGGTGCTGGTAAAACGACCAGCGTTGCTAAATTGGGTAACTTTCTGAAGGGAAAACAGAAGAAAAAAGTTTTGGTTGTATCTGCGGACGTTTATCGGCCAGCTGCTATCAAACAACTTGAAACATTGGCGCAAACAGTCGGCATCGATTTCTTCCCTTCTGATGCTCAGGAAAAACCGGTTGATATCGTGATGAAAGCGGTACAGCACGCCAAATTGAAATTCTACGATGTGCTTTTAGTGGATACCGCGGGTCGTCTGCATGTTGACGAAGCCATGATGGATGAAATCAAACAGGTTCATGAAGTCATCAATCCGGTAGAAACCTTATTTGTTGTTGATGCTATGACGGGGCAGGATGCTGCTAATACGGCAAAAGCTTTCAATGAAGCATTGCCACTGACAGGTGTTGTGTTGACTAAAGTCGATGGTGATGCCCGTGGCGGTGCTGCGCTGTCTATTCGTCATATTACCGGTAAGCCGATTAAATTCTTGGGTGTTGGTGAGAAAACAGATGCACTGGAACCTTTCCACCCAGATCGTATTGCATCTCGTATTCTTGGGATGGGGGATGTTCTTTCCCTGATTGAAGAGATTGAAAGTAAAGTTGATCGTACCCAAGCAGAAAAACTGGCTTCTAAACTGAAAAAAGGCGATGGCTTTGATTTAAATGATTTTCTGGACCAGCTTAAGCAGATGCGCAATATGGGCGGTATGGCCAGTATGTTAAGCAAAATGCCGGGGATGTCTCAAGTACCAGATGCAGTGAAATCCCAGATGGATGATAAAGTGCTGGTAAAAATGGAAGCCATTATAAATTCGATGACACGTAAGGAGCGGGAAAAACCAGAAATTATCAAAGGTTCCCGTAAGAGACGTATTGCTAGTGGCTCCGGTACCCAGGTTCAGGATGTTAACCGCCTACTTAAACAATTCGATGAAATGCAACGCATGATGAAGAAAATGAAAAAAGGTGGTTTGGCGAAAATGATGCGTGGTATGAAGGGCATGATGCCACCCGGATTTATGGGCCATTAATTGATAAAGTCTCGAAGAATATCCACTTTGGATTGCTTTTTGCGCCAAAGTGAGTAAACTTTTCGGGCTTTTTATCTGACAACCGGACTTCATTCCTCGATGAAGTCTGGCTGTTTTGTTAACTAATGAGGATGTTATGGTAACAATTCGTTTAGCTCGTGGCGGCGCAAAAAAGCGTCCGTTTTACCAAGTAGTAGTGACCGATAGCCGCAGCCCGCGTGATGGTCGCTTTATTGAGCGCGTTGGCTTTTTCAACCCTATTGCAACAGGGAATGCGGAAACACTGCGTTTAGATCTGGACCGTATTGAACATTGGATTGGTCTGGGTGCAACTGTGTCTGATCGTGTTTCTACACTGATCAAAGATGCAAAAAAAGCAGCTTAATCTGTCGCGGTGGTAACTATGAGCAAGCAAGCCAGTTTTAAGCTTCCAGTGGAACCAATTGTATTGGGAAAACTAGGTTCAGCTTATGGTATTCGTGGTTGGCTCAGAGTTTTTTCTTCCACCGAACACGCCGAAAACATTTTTGAGTATCAACCGTGGCTTATTCAACGGGCAGGTCGGTGGCAACACATCGAATTGGAAGCCTGGAAACACCATAATCAAGATATGGTCATCAAAATTAAAGGTATTGATGATCGGGATGCTGCGAATTTACTGACTAATTGCGAAATTATCGTAGATTCAGGACAACTACCGGAGCTGGATACAGGTGATTACTACTGGAAGGACCTTATGGGATGCCAGGTAGTGAACATAGCAGGTTATAGCCTGGGTACTATCAGTGATATGATGGAAACCGGCTCTAATGACGTAATGGTAGTTAAAGCAAACCTGAAAGATGCATTCGGTATCAAGGAGCGGCTAATCCCGTTTCTTGATGGGCAGGTTATCAAGAAAGTCGATCTCGCTACTAAAACCATTGAAGTAGATTGGGACCCTGGTTTTTAAACTCCGGTTATAAACGGTTGAAATGAGTGGGACGCTATAATGTGGATTGGGGTTATTAGCCTGTTTCCTGAAATGTTCCGCGCAATAACCGATTATGGGGTAACTGGCCGAGCAGTAAAAAAGGGCCTGTTAAGTATTGAATGCTGGAATCCGAGGGATTTTACCTATGACCGGCATCGTACTGTTGACGACCGCCCTTATGGTGGTGGTCCAGGCATGTTGATGATGGTTCAGCCTTTACGAGAAGCTATTCATACAGCAAAAACTGCGGCAGGCGAAGGTGCGAAGGTGATTTATCTTTCACCTCAAGGGCGCAAACTCAATCAACAAGGAGTTTGTGAGCTGGCAGCAAATGAGAAACTGATTCTGATTTGTGGCCGCTATGAAGGGATAGATGAGCGAGTTATTCAAACTGAGATTGACGAAGAGTGGTCTATAGGTGATTACGTGCTCAGTGGCGGAGAGATCCCTGCGATGGTTATGGTTGACTCCATTTCCCGGTTTATTCCAGGAGTTCTGGGGCATCAGGCATCGGCGGAGGAAGATTCTTTTGCTGATGGATTGCTGGATTGTCCGCACTATACCCGCCCAGAGGTATTAGATGGTATGGAAGTTCCGTCAGTTCTGCTGTCGGGTAACCATGCTGAAATTAATCGCTGGCGTATGAAACAATCGCTTGGCCGGACTTGGCTTAGAAGACCTGAACTTCTGGAAAACCTAGCTCTGACTGACGAGCAAAGGATATTGCTAGCAGAGTTCCAACGGGAATCTGACTGAAGCAACGAGTTAATCCAGACATATCCCTGAAGGGAATGTCTTTGATATATCAGTTTACCTAGGGTAAGAGAATTATTATGAGCAACATTATTAAACAGCTTGAACAAGAGCAGATGAAGCAAGACGTACCTTCGTTCCGTCCGGGTGACACCGTGGAAGTTAAGGTATGGGTCGTAGAAGGTTCAAAGAAACGTCTGCAGGCATTCGAGGGCGTGGTTATCGCTATCCGTAACCGCGGTTTGCACTCTGCATTCACTGTTCGCAAGATTTCTAACGGCGAAGGCGTTGAGCGTGTATTCCAGACTCACTCCCCAGTCGTAGACAGCATCAATGTTAAACGCCGTGGTGCTGTTCGTAGAGCTAAATTGTACTATCTGCGTGAGCGTTCTGGTAAGGCTGCTCGTATTAAAGAGCGCCTGGGCAGAAAATAATACGCTTTCGTTACATCCGAAAGTTATCGTTAAAGAGGTCAGCAATTGCTGACCTCTTTTTTTTCTATTTATAATTCATCGGTGAATTATTCGACAATGTCTTATTGTCTAAGCGTAATAATCTTAAAGACAATTATTTCGAGTATTTTAGAATGATTTTATACGTGACTAACTAACATAAGGATTTTTTTTGAAAACTATTCAGCTACACAATAAAACAATGGCTTACCGGGATGAAGGTGAAGGTTTCCCGCTATTGCTGGGGCATAGTTATTTGTTTAACTCCGATATGTGGGCCCCACAGATCGATGTGTTAAGTAAAAAATATAGGGTAATTGCTCCTGATCTATGGGGGCATGGAAACTCGGCGGAATTACCAGAGCAACATAAGACTTTGGCTGATTTGGCTCAAGATTACCTGGCGTTAATGGATCAACTTAAAATTAAAGAGTTTGCTGTAATTGGTTTATCTGCTGGTGGTATGTGGGGAACTGAATTAGCTGCTATGGTACCGGACAGAGTCAAAGCATTGGTGCTAATGGATACCTTTGTGGGGTTAGAGCCTGAAGTTACTCATAAAAAATACTTTGCTATACTGGATATGATAGAGCAGGTTGGCTCTATTCCTGAGCCTCTTTTACAACAGATAGTACCAATCTTTTTCAGTCAGCAACCAACTCAGAATTTAGTGGATGAATTGACTCAGCGCTTGGTAAAAATTCCTGCAGAAACATTACGTAATAGCATTATTCCGTTAGGGAGAATGATTTTTGGGCGTGAGGATAGAATTCATTTGTTGGAAAAACTGGATATTCCTGCTCTTGTCATCACTGGTGAGCAGGATATTCCTCGTCCACCTTTGGAAGGTTATTTGATGGCTGAAATACTTTGCTGTGACTACGTTGTGATTCAGGATGCTGGTCATATTTCCACATTGGAGCAACCACATAAAGTTAATCAGGAACTGGTTGCTTTCTTACAGCAAGCTCTATAACGAATATTTTAATGGAAAGGCCGGACTTTCCGGCCCTTAGTTATTCAATTTGGTAAAGAGCGGTGTAAAATTTTTATTGGAATATAACTTGCTTTCAAGAGTTGGTGACACTAATTTCCTACATAATCATGCCGAGTAATATAAGAATATAACTATTACTTAATATTCTGTTAGTGTAATTCAATAATTTTATATAAATGAATCTGAATGATTTTTTTAAATATGAATCTCAAGGTTGATGTTATTTGTTCTTTTGGTAATGAAGTGTAATAAATATTTTATTATCGTTTGATGGTTCTAATTTTAAATATACAGAAATAACAACAAAATATTACTACTTGTGTTTTGGTGTTAATTTCTTTTGGTAAAATACTTTCTCATTTAAAAATATAATTATCTCTAATGTATTTATTTTGGAAATAATTTTCTATTGTTAATAAATATTGATTGTATATTTTTTTTAGGTCAAAACACCAATTTTGTAAAAAATTATTTACGATATTTTGATTTTATTTACACAATTGGATTGTATTCTTTACTTTGTGTGATATGTTATCGGTCAGATACATAAAAATAAATTAATACAGAATATCAATTGGAGGAGGTAACCGAAATGGTCATGCAGAAAGATGCGCTAAATAATGTTCACATCAGAGATGAACAAATTCTTATAACCCCCGAAAAACTAAAGCAACAGTATCCGTTGAATAATGATGATCAGCATTCTATTGAAAATGCACGTAAAATAGTTGCCGATATTATTCAGCGACGCGATCCTCGTTTATTGGTAGTGTGTGGTCCTTGTTCTATTCATGATGTGGATGTGGCTCTGGATTATGCTCATCGTTTGAAAGCACTTTCTTCTGAATTAAGTGATAATCTGTATATAGTGATGCGTGTCTATTTTGAAAAACCTCGTACAACAGTAGGCTGGAAAGGTCTTATTAATGATCCATTTATGGATGGTTCATTTAATGTAGAAGCGGGTCTGCATATTGCTCGCCGTTTACTTCACTGTTTAGTTAAAATGGGATTACCTCTTGCAACAGAAGCTTTAGATCCGAATATTCCACAATATTTGGGAGATTTGTTTAGTTGGGCGGCAATTGGAGCAAGAACGACTGAATCCCAGACGCACCGGGAAATGGCTTCTGGCCTATCCATGCCTATTGGTTTTAAGAATGGGACTGATGGCAGCTTAAGTACTGCCATTAATGCGATGTGTGCAGCTGCTATGCCGCACTGTTTTATGGGGATAAATCAGTCGGGACAAGTGTGTTTGTTACAGACACATGGTAACCCAAATGGACACATTATCTTGCGTGGTGGCAAGACACCTAACTACAGTTCTGAACATGTCATGGAATGTGAACAGCAAATGATGCAGTCTGGATTATTGCCGTCCTTGATGATTGATTGTAGCCATAGTAACTCTAATAAAGATTTTCGTCGCCAAAGTTTAGTTTTGGATTCTGTAGCAGAACAGATCGTCTCAGGCAATCAATCGATTACTGGTATTATGTTGGAAAGCCATATTAATGAGGGTAATCAATCTTCTGAACAACCTCGTAGTGAAATGAAATATGGCGTATCAGTAACCGACGCTTGTATTAATTGGCAGACTACAGAAGCGGTTTTGAGAAAATTGCATCAGCAAATCAGTCAGCAATTGTCGCAAAGAATTGTGACAATGAAAAAAGCAGGGTAATAAATATGGTAGCTGAATTATCTCAATTGCGGGATCAGATTGATGAAGTGGATAGAGCGTTGCTGTCTTTACTGGCAAAGCGCCTGGAATTAGTTGCAGAGGTTGGTGAAGTAAAGAGCCAGAATGGGCTGCCAATTTATGCGCCTGATAGAGAAATTGCGATGTTTGCTTCGCGTCGTCAAGAGGCTGAAAATTTTGGTGTTCCACCGGATTTAATTGAAGATATTCTGCGTCGTATTATGCGGGAGTCTTATACTAGCGAAAATAATAAAGGGTTTAAGACTCTTTGCCCTCAATTGGGACCGATAGTTATTATTGGTGGCTTAGGCAAAATGGGGAAACTGTTTGGTCGCCTGTTAACTTTATCTGGTTATAAGGTCAGAAATTTGGAATCACAGGATTGGCCTGACGCAGAGCAGATTCTGAATGGTGCAGGTATGGTCATTATCAGTGTACCTATTCATTTAACGGAAGAGGTTATTCGTCGTTTACCACCATTGCCTGATCATTGCATTTTGGTGGATTTGGCATCCGTTAAGCGGGAGCCAGTACAGGCTATGCTTGATGTGCATAAAGGTCCTGTGTTGGGATTACATCCTATGTTTGGACCTGATGTAGGTAGTTTGGTAAAACAAGTTGTTGTTTACTGTGATGGACGCCAATCCAAAGCTTATCAGTGGTTTTTGGAACAATTGCTGGTTTGGGGGGCTTGTTTGTACCAGATAAATCCTGAACAGCATGATAAAAACATGAGTTTTATCCAAGCATTACGCCACTTCACAACATTTGTTTATGGGAAACATCTTGCACAGGAAGGTGCTGATTTGCAGCAATTATTATCAATATCCTCGCCAATTTATCGATTAGAACTAATTATGGTCGGGCGGTTATTTGCACAGGACCCTCAGCTCTACGCTGATATTATTATGTCATCACCAGAGAATATTGATTTGATACGCCGTTATCATCAAAGTTTTGGACAAGCGCTTGAGATACTGGAAAATCAGGATAAACAAGCTTTTATCAGTAGTTTTAAAAGCGTTAGTGAATGGTTTGGTGATTATGCATTTCGCTTTATGAAAGAGAGCCGGGTATTACTTCAGCAAGCGAATGATAACCGCCAATAATGAAAAAAACCGGATATCTTGGTACCCGGTTTTTTTTATTTAGGATGGGCTAACAGGAACTACACTTTCTGTCGGATAACAACCTAGTACTTTCAGTGAATGAGTGATTTTCGCCAATGCTTTCAAGACGTTCTGCATATTGATTGAACGGAGGTTGGCTTGAACATCAATGTAAAACATCTCCTCCCATGGATTGCCATTAATTGGGCGGGATTCCAGTTTACTCATAATAATATTATGTTTTTTTAGAACCATAAGTGCGTCTACCAATGCACCAGCTTGTTGTCCAGTTGCCATAATAAATGTTGTTTTGGCCGGTACCTGTCCTGAAACTTCAATAGGCTGACGAGCAACGATGATGAAACGGGTAATATTATGTGGTTGATTTGCCAAGTTTTGAGCCAAAACTTGTAACTGATAAAGTGCTCCGCCAACTTCACTGCCTAAGGCTGCGATATCTGGTGAATTCTCTTCAGCTACCCTTTGCATGGCTGCGGCAGTGCTTTCGCAATATTCGATTTTCCAATGTGGGAATTGATTAATATACTGGCTACATTGTTGGAATGGTTGAGGATGGCTGTAAACCGTTTTTATCTTCGATAGTTTTGTATCGTTTGCAACCAGTAGGCAATGATTAATAGGAATATTTATTTCGCCTACAATTGACAGGTTGGTATGTTGCAATAAGTCATAAACATCATTGATAGAGCCAGAACTGGTGTTTTCAATCGGCAGCATCCCGTAATCAGCTTGACCTGTTTCGACCAAGGAAAAAATATCCTGGAACTTATGGCAACTGCATTCAATCAATTGATCAAAATGACGTGCAGCATATTGGCGGGCTGCGATATGAGAATAGGAACCACGAGGACCAAGGAATGCAATGTGGGCTGAATCGTAAGGTGTTTGATTAAGGTATTGTTGCAATAATGCCTGTTGTGTAAGTACAGAATCTTCGATAATCGTTTGAAACAGACGAGTGATATAAAAGCCATCAAGCCCGTGATTTTTCCCTTTCGTAATTAGAACATCCAGCAGCTCCCGTTCACGATCCTTGTCTCTTATAGGACGATTATCCTGTAGTTTAGTCTGCGCAATATCAGAAGCTAATTGGCGACGTTCTGCCAGTAAAACCAGTAACTTTAAATCAAGTTCGCTGACTTTTTTCCGTATTTTCAGCAAATTGTTTTGATCCATAATGAGTTCCTAATTGGTTATTCATATTCTGATAATAATATGTTTACAGTGGACAGAAAAAAGCCCCCCGATTGGGAGGCTGACTGTTCGTCTTCTTGTTCTTTCTTAAATGACGAAAGCCTCCCTTAAGAGAAGGTGAAAAAAGAAAGAGAAGAAAAACAGGTTTATATTCATTGTACTTACCGTCTGCATAAACAATATACTCTAATTAACCTCATGTCGTTGTTTCTGTCAATAAAAAAACGCGTCCAAATTGGACGCGTTAGAGACAGGATATAGTTATTTTATTGGAGGTTAAGATTTGATTCTTTAACACTGTTGTGAGTACGACGTGCTTCACCTTTGTGCTGTACTTTATTTAACTGGCGCTCCAATTTTGCTAACAGCTCATTGATAGCAATATACATATCTTCATGTTTTGCACCGGCAACCAATGTACCATTTGGTATACTTATGGTTGCATCAGCTATAAAAGCCTGTGGCCCTTTTGATAGAATAATATGAGGGTTTATCAGATTCACTTGCCACTTATTTAGTTTGTTCAGACGGTTTTCTACGTGGTTGCGAATTGCTGGGGTAATTTCCATTTTTTTGCTGGTAATATTCACTATCATATAGTTACCTCTCATCATTGATGATCCGCCTTTAATGATTTCAGCATACAATTCTTTTTCACAAAAAAGGTGATTTAAATCACTTTTAATCAGGTATTTGTCAAGTAGTTGAAGTAATTGTGATTAATAATAAGAATACGAAGAATACCTGTTGCGGGGTGGGGGCTTATGAGCCATTATTGATAAGTTGAGCCATTATTAACCCTATTGACAAACGGCCTTTTTTGAATTTTATGAGTAAAAATAAAACAACAGCCGGAACTGCTGTTTTATTTTATACTTCTTTATGCTGGATTAGCAGCAATTAGTTTTGCTACTTTATCTGCCTGTGCTGTTAAGCCTAAACGTGTATAGGCTTTTTCCATATAAGGCAGCACTTTGAGGGTTGATTGCGTATCGGGGTAATCATGCAGCATTTGTTCAGCTCGATTTACTACTGCGACATAAGCTCCACGTTTGTTATAATATTCCACAACAGAAAGTTCATATTTTGCCAGGCGCTCTTTGATAAACATTAAACGTTTTCTGGCATCGGTAGCATACAGGCTGTTAGGATAATAACGTACTAACTGGCTGAAATCTCTGAATGATGCCCTGGCATGTTCAGGATCACGATCTGAACGGTCGATCCCGAAGAAACTTTGCAGTGCGCTGTCATCCAGTGCTTGCGAGGTTAATCCTCGCATGTACAGAACATAATCAATGTTGGGATGAGTTGGGTTTAGGCGCATAAAGCGGTCAATAGAAGCTAATGCCATTGGTAAGTCAGAGGATTTATAATAAGCATAAATCAGATCAAGTTGTACTTGCTGCGAGTAAGGGCCAAATGGATAGCGGTTATCGAGGGTTTCCAATTGCGTGATGGCACCTTTATAGTTACCGTCTTGCAGCTTTTCCTGACCCGCAGAATAAATTTCTGAAGGTGTGCTGTCGGGGACAACATTCTTATTACCAGAGCACCCGGAAAGTACCAGGCTCAATGTGGCTGCTGCCACTAGATATTTCATGCGTATCATCACGTGTTGATTATCCTATGAGTGTTTTTCTGGGAGACTATCCATGAAGCTCCCGGTAAAAGATCGAGTTACAATAGCACACTATATTAAATTAAACGGCTCTGCCGTCAAAACTCAACGTAAGTGTAGAAACAATATATGGCACAACAAATACGACTTAATGCAACAGTCGCCGAATCTCAGCTCGGTCAACGTTTAGATCAGGCTTTGGCCGAATTGTTCCCTGATTATTCAAGATCACGCATAAAAGATTGGATCTTGGATGATAGAGTTCAGGTTAATGGTAAATTAATCAATAAGCCAAAAGAAAAAGTGCTGGGAGGTGAAGAAGTTTCAATTGATGCTATCATTGAGGAAGATGCGCGTTGGGAACCTCAGGATATTGCGTTAAATATTGTCTATGAAGATGATGATATTCTAGTAATAAACAAACCGCGTGATTTGGTCGTTCATCCGGGAGCGGGAAATCCAGATGGTACGGTATTAAATGCTCTGCTATACCGCTACCCTGAAATAGCCGATGTTCCCCGGGCAGGCATTGTTCATCGCCTCGATAAAGATACGACTGGGCTTATGGTTATAGCTAAAACTGTTCCAGCTCAAACCCGTTTAGTAGAGTCACTTCAACTACGCGAAATTACTCGTGAATATGAAGCTGTAGCGACAGGACGAATGACTGCGGGTGGAATAGTTGAAGAGCCAATTTCACGCCATCCGACAAAACGAACGCATATGGCGGTGCATCCGATGGGAAAACCTGCTATTACCCGCTACCGGGTGATGGAGCATTTCAGGGCACATACCCGTTTGCGTCTGAGGCTAGAAACAGGTAGAACACATCAGATACGTGTTCACATGGCTCATATTAGCCACTCATTGGTGGGAGATCCTCTGTATGGTGGTCGTCCTCGCCCTCTAAAAGGGGCTTCCGATGAATTTCGCGATGTGATGCGCAACTTTGATCGTCAGGCATTGCACGCAACAATGTTGCGTCTCTATCATCCAATTACAGGCATTGAAATGGAATGGCATGCTGAACTACCTGAAGATATGGTCATTCTGATTAATGCATTAAAAGCTGATGCAGAAGTGTTCAAAGATGATATGGATTGGTAGATGACATCGCTTATTTTTCCAAACTGGCCACAACCTACAACAGTAAAAACCTGTAGTTCTACTCGCTTGGGCGGAATCAGCTTGCCACCTTATGATAGTTTAAATCTTGGTAAGCATGTTGGAGATAATCCTGATGTTGTTGACCAAAACAGGCAGATATTAGCTGAGGTGGCAGAATTGCCTCAGCAGCCAGTTTGGTTAGAACAGGTTCATGGCACTCGTGTTGTGAGACTCAATGGTCAGCCAGTGGAAAATAATAAAGCTGATGCGGTTTACACCAACATTCTTGGGCAAGTTTGTGCTGTGATGACAGCAGATTGTTTACCTGTGCTATTTTGTAGCTCTGACGGTGATGAGATTGCAGCAGCTCATGCAGGTTGGCGCGGTTTATGTGCTGGAGTACTGGAAAATACGATTAGGCAATTTAAAGCTAAGCCTGATCAGATTCAAGCTTGGTTAGGACCTGCGATTAGCGCGAAAGAATTTGAGGTTGGCAATGAAGTTATGGACGCGTTTGTGGTCCAGAATTCTGATCTGAGCAAAGCTTTTGTGCATTTTGGTGAGAAATACTTAGCAGATATATATTTGTTGGCAAAATTAAAATTGCAATCTATTGGTGTAAAAGCGATTTTTGGGGGTGCCGAGTGTACTGTCAATAATAAAGAGAAGTTTTTCTCTTATCGTCGTGATGGGATCACCGGACGTATGGCAACTTTAATCTGGCTGATATAACCTATTCCATGGGGCGATCCGCTGGCGCATAAGATAATGTCTCACAATTTGCTTTTCAGAATAAACCTTGAATATTTGAGGAATGGCCTCATCTAATCTCCAGTAGCGAAATTCTGATTAGTATTTGGAGGTGTTATGCGTCTGGATCGTCTTACTAATAAATTCCAGCTTGCTCTCGCTGACGCCCAGTCCCTTGCACTGGGGAATGATAATCAATTTATCGAACCAATTCACTTGATGAGCTCACTGTTGAAACAGGACGGTGGTTCTATTCGCCCATTATTAACGTCAATTGGGATCGATACTGGTCGTTTCAGCAACCAACTTGAGCAGGTTTTAGAACGTTTGCCACAGGTACAGGGTGCTGGTGGTGATGTACAACCATCTAACGACTTAATTCGTCATTTAAACTTGTGCGACAAACTAGCACAAAAGGAGGGAGATAATTTTATTTCCTCTGAATTATTTGTTCTGGCAGCACTGGAAGAACGTGGCTCATTGAATGACATACTGAAAACTGCTGGAGCAACAAAAGAAAAAATCACTAAGGCAATAGAGCAGGTGCGTGGTGGTGAAAAAGTTTATGATCAGGGAGCGGAAGATCAACGCCAGGCTCTGAAAAAATATACCATTGATCTTACTGAACGAGCTGAACAAGGCAAGCTTGATCCGGTGATTGGCCGCGACGAAGAAATTCGCCGTACTATTCAAGTATTGCAACGCCGTACTAAAAATAATCCAGTGCTGATTGGTGAACCAGGGGTTGGTAAAACGGCTATCGTTGAAGGGCTGGCTCAACGGATTATTAATGGCGAAGTTCCAGAAGGGCTGAAAAATAAGAGGGTTCTTTCTCTGGATATGGGAGCTCTGTTAGCAGGGGCTAAATATCGTGGTGAATTTGAAGAACGCTTGAAAGGTGTGCTGAATGATCTTTCCAAACAGGAAGGTAATGTCATTCTGTTTATTGATGAATTACATACTATGGTTGGTGCGGGTAAAGCTGATGGGGCAATGGATGCCGGTAATATGTTGAAACCCGCTTTGGCTCGTGGTGAACTTCACTGTGTTGGTGCAACAACACTAGATGAATATCGTCAATACATTGAAAAAGATGCGGCATTGGAACGCCGTTTCCAAAAAGTCTACGTTGCAGAACCTTCAGTGGAGGACACTATCGCTATTTTGCGCGGTCTGAAAGAACGTTATGAGTTACATCATCATGTACAGATTACAGATCCTGCCATTGTCGCGGCAGCAACATTATCTCATCGTTATATCTCAGATCGTATGTTGCCAGACAAAGCTATCGACTTGATCGATGAAGCCGGAGCTAGTCTGCGTATGCAAATGGATTCAAAACCTGAAACGTTGGACCGCTTGGAACGTCGGGTCATTCAATTAAAGCTGGAACAGCAGGCATTGAAAAAAGAGTCTGATGGTGCCAGTAAAAAACGGCTTGAAATGCTTAATGAAGAGCTGATTGTAAAAGAACGCGAATATTCTGAGCTGGAAGAAGAATGGAAAGCTGAGAAAGCTGAGCTTACTGGTACTCAGCATATAAAAGCAGAACTAGAAAACGCCCGTATCAGCCTAGAACAGGCCCGCCGTAGTGGTGACCTAGCGAAGATGTCTGAAATTCAATACGGAAAAATACCCGGACTGGAAAAACAACTTGCCGCAGCCACACAAGCTGAAGGTAAGAATATGAAACTTCTTCGTAACAAAGTTACCGATGTAGAAATTGCTGAAATTCTTGCTCGTTGGACGGGTATTCCTGTTTCCAGAATGCTTGAGAGTGAAAAAGATAAACTGTTATGCATGGAGCAAGAATTGCACAAACGTGTTATTGGTCAGGATGAAGCAGTAAATGCAGTCTCCAATGCGATTCGTCGTAGCCGCGCTGGATTAGCTGATCCAAACCGTCCGATTGGTTCATTCTTGTTCCTTGGTCCGACCGGAGTTGGTAAAACTGAGTTGTGCAAGGCGTTAGCGAATTTCCTGTTTGATAGCGATGACGCAATGGTGCGTATCGATATGTCTGAATTTATGGAAAAGCATGCGGTATCACGGTTGGTGGGAGCACCTCCAGGGTATGTTGGTTATGAGGAAGGTGGTTATCTGACAGAAGCTGTTCGTCGCCGACCTTATTCCGTTATTTTGTTTGATGAAGTGGAAAAAGCGCACCCGGATGTATTCAATATCTTATTGCAAGTACTGGATGATGGTCGATTGACTGATGGGCAAGGTCGTACTGTCGATTTCCGTAACACAGTTGTAATCATGACTTCTAATCTCGGGTCGGACGTGATCCAGGAACGTTTAGGCAGCCTGAATTATAGTGAAATGAAAGATATTGTGATGGGAATTGTTAGCCATCATTTCAGACCTGAGTTTATTAACCGTATTGATGAAGCTGTTGTGTTCCATCCATTAGGGCGTCGGCATTTATCAGAGATTGCAGATATCCAATTGCAGCGCTTGTACAAACGTCTGGAAGAACGCGGTTATCAAGTTACAATTACTCAGCAAGCGTTGGAAATGTTGGCAGAAGCTGGGTTCGATCCTGTTTATGGTGCACGACCATTGAAGCGGGCTATCCAGCAGGAGATTGAAAACCCATTAGCTCAAAAGATACTTTCCGGCCAGCTATTGCCAGGAAAACCAGTTACTCTGGATATGGAAAATGGCCATATCATAGCAAAACAGTAATTTTATACTAAGTTGAAGAAATTGAAGATGAAGAGGTAGGGAACTGCCTCTTTTTTTTCCATTTTGTGTAAAAAATCGTAATTTAGCGTTGTTTTCGATTAATTGGTAATCAAGCGGATTTTTTTTTCAAATAAACACTTGCCAGCGCCGAAGAACGCCCTATAATGCGCCCCACTGACCGACACCCCGCTGAGAAAAAAGCTGGTGGGGTCAGGCAGAGCAACGTGAATAAGCGCTTGACTCTGCGGGCGAACAGCGTAATATACGCACCCGGCTGACCGGGAACATGCGATTTTATGGCAGCCTGCTCTTTAACAATTAATCAGACAATCTGTGTGGGCACTCACAAGACGGTATCACAAAAAAATACTGACAAGTCTTGAAGAGTGAACAACA
>NZ_PUJW01000008.1:146863-214664 GCF_011189575.1 Photorhabdus cinerea | reverse complement strand
TCTGCCTGACCCCACCAGCTTTTTTCTCAGCGGGGTGTCGGTCAGTGGAGGCGCATTATAGGGCGTTCTTCGGCGCTGGCAAGTGTTTATTTGAAAAAAACTTTCGTTCGTGTTTTTTTTCAACAAAACGATGACATAAAGAACAAAAAACCTATTTTTTGATACCTTTAATCGCTTTAGGCAAGTCTACCAAGCTATTTATTACCAAATCAGCCGCTTGTTCAGCTTCATTAGTAACTGGTTTACCTGTACGAACTAATACTTTAGTACCAACTTTTGCTGTCGTGGCTGCTTGCATATCTTCCAGTTTGTCACCAATCATATAAGAAGCAGCCATATCGATACTTAGCTCTTTTTGTGCTTCCAGAAGCATACCTGGTTGTGGCTTACGGCAATCACAATTCTTCTTATATTGTTCTCCAGTCGCATCTGGATGATGAGGACAATAATAGATGCCGTCCAAATCTACCCCACGGTCTGCCAGTGACCAATCCATCCATTCTGTCAGTTGCAAAAATTGCTCTTCATTGAAAATGCCACGAGCAATCCCTGACTGGTTTGTGACTAATACCAGTGCATATCCCATCTTTTTCAATTCAATCATGGCTTCAATAACACCATCAATAAATTGAAAATCATCTATTTCATGTACATAACCATGATCGATATTTATTGTTCCGTCACGATCTAAAAATACGGCAGGAATACTTTGTGTCACCCGATTGCTCCAAGAATGTAAGAAGGCTTCAGTATCGCATGATTTAGTCATGAATGAGAATGCAGCAATTAATTTATTCCCGGTTGACTTAGACGTCTAGACACCTTAACATCCGATTCAACGGGTGGTTTGTTTTCTCAAAAATGTTCAAGCTATCAATTTTCAAAATTTTTACAAAAACAAATAAGAATAAAAATGATAAAACTATCTCATATCAATAAAGTATTTCAGCAGGGTGCCCGTTCTATCAACGCGCTTTCAGATATCAGCCTACATGTTCCGCAGGGGCAAATTTATGGTGTTATTGGTTCATCTGGCGCAGGTAAAAGTACACTGATTCGCTGTGTGAATATGCTTGAGCGTCCAACTTCTGGACAAGTACTGGTTGATGGTCAAGATCTAACTATCTTATCTGATAGTGACTTAACCCGTGCACGTCGTCGGATCGGTATGATTTTCCAGCATTTCAACTTGCTATCTTCGAGAACAGTGTTTGGCAACATAGCCTTACCTTTAGAATTGGACAACATTCCAAAGGCTGAAATCAAAAAGCGGGTAGACGAGTTATTGGAGCTTGTTGGTCTTGCAGATAAGCATGATGCTTATCCAGCAAATCTCTCTGGCGGACAGAAGCAACGTGTTGCTATTGCCCGTGCTCTAGCTAATTCACCTAAAATACTTTTATGTGATGAAGCAACAAGTGCTCTTGATCCCGCAACAACTCGTTCTATTCTGGAATTATTGAAAGATATTAATCGCCGTCTGGGACTAACCATTCTGTTGATTACTCATGAAATGGACGTCGTCAAACGTATTTGTGACCAAGTAGCCGTAATCAGTGGTGGACAACTGATTGAACAAGACATTGTTAGTGAAGTATTCTCTCATCCCAAAACACCCATCGCTCAGGCATTTATTCAGTCAACTTTACATCTGGATATCCCTGAAGATTATGTACAAAAAATGCAAAGCCACCCAGCACCAGATCTTAGTCCATTACTGAAATTAGAGTTCACCGGCCAGTCTGTAGACGCTCCACTGATTTCAATGGCAGTACGTCGTTTTAATATTGATATGAATATATTAAGTTCTCAAATCGACTATGCCGGTGGAGTAAAATTTGGTGTGATGTTAGCTGAATTACACGGTGAAAATGGTGGCGTCGAATCAACAATTAAGTTTTTACAAGATCATCATGTGAAAGTAGAGGTTCTCGGTTATGTCTGAAGGAATGATTTTATTACTGGCTAAAGGCGTCTGGGAAACTCTAGTAATGACTTTTGTTTCTGGCTTTTTTGGCTTTATTATCGGGCTGCCAATCGGTGTATTATTATATGTCACTCGTCCCGGTCAGATTATGGAAAGTAATAAACTCTATCGTTTTCTTTCCGCTATAGTTAATATTTTCCGTTCTATCCCGTTTATTATTTTACTGGTTTGGATGATTCCTTTTACCAGATTAATTGTGGGAACATCTATCGGCTTACAAGCGGCTATTGTTCCATTAACTATAGGTGCTGCGCCATTTATTGCTCGTATGGTGGAAAATGCTTTATTAGAAATTCCATCAGGATTAATTGAAGCAGCCAGGGCAATGGGAGCAACTCCGCTCCAGATTGTGAAGAAAATTCTGTTACCTGAAGCATTACCAGGTTTGCTCAATGCAGCTACAATTACTCTGATCACTTTAGTAGGTTATTCCGCAATGGGAGGTGCTGTAGGTGCAGGCGGGTTAGGCCAGATTGGCTACCAGTATGGTTATATCGGCTATAACGCAACAGTAATGAATACCGTATTAGTGTTATTAATTATTTTAGTTTACTTAATTCAATTAAGTGGTGACCGTTTAGTTAAGGCCACAACACGTAAATAATAAAATTATTTTAATAACGGCACCGACATAGGTGTTAATAAATTAGCATTCAATAGGGGTAAAGTATGTCTGTTAAATTAAGAACCATCGCAACCATCAGCGCCCTTTTAGGTTCATTAATTCTGGCTGGTTGTGGTCAGGAAAAACAAGATCCAAATCATATTAAAGTAGGCGTTATCGTTGGTGCAGAGCAAGAAGTTGCTGAGATTGCGAAAAAAGTAGCTAAAGATAAATATGGTCTTGATGTAGAACTGGTAACTTTTAATGACTTTGTACTACCAAACGAAGCACTGAGTAAAGGTGATATTGATCTAAATGCATACCAGCACAAGCCTTATCTGGATCAACAAATCAAAGATCGTAGTTATAAGCTAGTCACTGTTGGCAACTCTTTTGTTTATCCAATTGCTGGTTATTCCAAAAAAATCAAGTCACTAGATGAATTGCAGGATGGTTCTCAAATTGCACTACCAAACGATCCAACGAACTTAGGCCGTTCTTTATTGTTATTACAGAAGCAAGACTTAATCAAACTGAAAGATGGCATAGGTTTATTGCCAACAGTTTTAGACGTCGTTGAAAATCCTAAAAATCTAAAATTAGTTGAACTGGAAGCACCTCAATTACCGCGTTCACTGGATGATCAAAAAATTGCTCTGGCAATTATTAATACGACATATGCAAGCCAGATCGGTCTAACCCCGGCAAAAGATGGTTTATTTGTTGAAGATAAAGATTCTCCATATGTAAACCTACTTGTTAGCCGTGAAGATAACAAAGATGCCGAAAATGTTAAAAAATTCGTTAAAGCCTATCAATCTGACGAAGTTGACGAAGCTGCCAATAAGATCTTTAATGGTGGTGCAGTGAAAGGCTGGTAATCTTTCATATTACGCTCATCAATATTAGAATAATCAGGCGGACAAATTGTCCGCCTGATATGTTATGACATCATGTTTTCGATACCTTTTTATTAACCTGATCGATTAACTTAACTCTAATTGTCATAATTCAAGGAATTATTAATGCGTCGGCTACTTGTCCCTTTATTAGTACTGTTCATAGCAGGATGCTCAATGCAACAGACAACCTTAACTGATTCTTCTCAATTATCAGATATGAGACTCAAAAAACTACCAACCGGAGAAAAAACAAACCACTCTTTATCCGTAAAGTTATATACCAAGAGTGAAGAATTGTTAGGTACCCCATTTAAAGATTTAGGGATTGTCACTGGTCAATCATGCCGTAGTTCGTTACAAGACCCACCAGCTAATATCACCATAGCGCGTAACCAAATGATAATGAAGGCCACTCATTTGAATGCTAACGCCATTTTACTACATCAATGCGAGATGTTATCAGGCCAAGGATGCTACCAGATAGCAATATGCGAAGGCTCAGCCCTGCTTATTACTCAATGACTAACTTTCATTTCACACAAATAGGGGTTATTCACTCCCCTTATAAAGAGAAATTTGCTGTTCCCCGTCAACCAGGTCTTATTAAAGACGGTGGAGGGGAATTAATGCTTCTTCCACCCTATAATCAACCAGATGCAGTTCGCGGTTTAGAACAATTTAGTCATCTATGGGTTATTTTTGTTTTCCACCAAACAATGGAAGACGGGTGGAAACCAATGGTGCGCCCTCCCCGTTTAGGTGGAAATGCAAAAATGGGAGTATTCGCAACCCGTTCAACTTTCCGGCCAAATCCAATTGGTATGTCTCTGATTGAGCTTAAAGGAATTAAATGCAGAAAAGGTAGCGTTACTCTAGAGCTGGGTAGTATGGATTTAGTTGATGGTACCCCTGTTATTGATATCAAACCTTATCTGCCTTTCGCTGAATGTCAGCCACATGCAATAGCAGGTTTTGCTCAGGAAGCACCTTCTACCGGTATGGACGTGATATTTTCACCTGCCGTTGAACAGCAGCTTATCTTAATTCAAAACACTTACCCGAATTTACGCCGATTTATCAGCCAGGTTCTAGCTCAAGACCCTCGTCCGGCTTACCGTAGAGGAGAATCAGAAAATCGGGAGTATGCTGTTCATCTACTGAATTTTAATGTACGTTGGAGAGTATGTGGCACACTGACTGAAGTGGTCTCCATAGAACCCCGTTAAAAATCAATATATACCCTTTTGGCATCTTAAACTCACTGGTAGACTAAAGGCTTATTTTCGCTATTTTATTGACTGGCAAATTTTTGCCAGTTAGAAGCAATTTACTGCTCTAATGGAACCCTAAAATGCGCACTAGCCAATATCTGCTCTCTACATTAAAAGAGACTCCCGCCGATGCAGAAGTTATCAGTCATAAACTGATGCTTCGTGCAGGCATGATCCGTAAGCTCGCTTCAGGACTATATAATTGGATGCCTACAGGTATCCGCGTGCTAAAAAAAGTCGAAAAAATTGTTCGTGAAGAAATGAACAATGCTGGAGCGATTGAGATATCTATGCCTGTAGTGCAGCCGGCAGATTTATGGCAGGAAAGTGGTCGCTGGGAACAATACGGCCCGGAGTTGCTGCGTTTTGCTGATCGAGGGGATCGCCCTTTTGTATTGGGTCCAACCCATGAAGAAGTTGTCACTGATCTAATCCGCAATGAAGTCAGTTCATATAAACAGTTACCACTAACTTTGTTCCAAATCCAGACTAAATTCCGCGACGAAGTTCGACCTCGTTTTGGCGTAATGCGTTCGCGTGAATTCCTGATGAAAGATGCTTACTCTTTCCATGCTACTCAGGAATCATTACAAGAAACTTACGACAACATGTATGCAGCCTACAGCAAAATCTTTACCCGTATCGGTTTAGATTTCCGAGCTGTTCTAGCTGATACCGGTTCTATCGGCGGTAGTGCTTCCCATGAATTTCAGGTCCTGGCTGCCAGCGGGGAAGATGATATCGTTTTCTCAACAGAATCCAATTATGCAGCTAATATTGAACTGGCTGAAGCTATTGCTCCTGCTTATGATCGCTCATCACCAGCAGAAGATATACATCTGGTTGATACTCCGAATGCAAAAACAATTACTGAACTAATTGAACAATTCAATCTGCCAATTGAGAAAACTATTAAGACTCTAATAGTTCACGCGACAGAAAATACAGGCCATAAATTAATTGCCTTACTGGTTCGCGGTGACCATGAACTTAATGAAATCAAAGCAGAAAAATTACCATTGGTTGCCAGCCCTCTAACTTTTGCCACAGAAGAAGAGATTCGTACAATTGTTGGGGCAGGTCCAGGTTCATTAGGCCCCGTCAATCTGCCAATACCCATTATTATCGACCGCAGTGTGGCAGTGATGAGCGACTTTGGCGCCGGTGCCAATATTGATGATAAGCACTATTTCGGTATCAACTGGGAACGTGATCTACCAATACCAGACGTTGCTGATATCCGTAATGTTGTTGAAGGTGATTCTAGCCCAGATGGTAAAGGTACATTGCTCATCAAACGAGGTATCGAAGTTGGTCATATATTCCAGCTAGGTACCAAATATTCTGATGCAATGAAAGCAACCGTTCAAAGCGAAGACGGCCACAACCAGATCACCACTATGGGTTGTTATGGTATTGGTGTTACCCGTATTGTCGCAGCAGCGATTGAACAGAATCACGATAACCGCGGTATCATCTGGCCTGATGCAATCGCGCCATTCCAGGTTGCTATTCTGCCAATGAATATGCACAAATCATATCGTGTAAAGGAAATTGCAGAAAAACTGTATGCTGATCTGCGCGCCAGCGGTATTGACGTGATTTTTGATGATCGCAAGGAACGTCCAGGCGTGATGTTCGCTGATATGGAACTTATCGGTGTACCACATACGATAGTTATTGGCGACCGTAATCTGGATAATGGAGAAGTAGAATATAAATATCGTCGCAATGATGAAAAACAGATGTTAAAACTGGATGATGTTGTTGATTATTTGAAGCAACAACTTGGTTTTATTAATTAAAGTTATTACACCAATTCATTGAGCAATATGGTGATAATGGTCAGATCGTTAAGATGCCATAACCATTATCACCATCAATACTGAACCCTGAATTATTTCTTCGTATTACAAGATTTTGATTTATCGAAACGGATTTTACCCGTCTGAATCAGGGCAGGATCAAATTGCCCATCTTCCATTGAAGGTCTCACGCTATAATAACCTTCAACTTCAACATAAACTGGTGTTCCCCCGTCTACACCAACTTGATGATAACCTCGCTCCAAATCCAAACTTTCCGTTACGGCATACTGCTTACCTGTATTACAATCAGTAAATGAAGCTGCATCAGCCATATAACTGTATTCACCAACCAGTTTCTTCGGTGTTACCCGTTTCAGCTCATAGTTGAATTGTGATTCAATTGGATTGCCTTCAATATCCAGCATCACCAAGTTTCCACCTTTCAGCAGATAGTAATATTTCTGATCATCTGATTTTGTCAGGCGAATTTTTTCTCCGTCTTTCACCCATTGACCAGATTCAAAGAATGACGAGTCACCATCACGGGTACCAAGATAAGTTTGTTCCAGAATATAATTACCATCACCATCCAATAACAGTGTGGTGTCAATACCAGAACAATCAGCACAAGGAAGAACCCCCTGAAAAGTCTGATCTACTAGCTGTGAACTCGTTTGTTGTGGTAAGTTACTTTTACATCCCATCAAAGTACTTACGCCCACAGCAACTAACGCTGCCAAAAGTTTTTTATTCATATTTATCTCCAAACAGTATAATGGGCTTTGTGAATCGCCTTTTTAAGGGCGTTGCCCAATAATAGCGAAATGATCTGATTTTAATACCTTTGCCCGGAACTTACTGTGAAATCAAACTTTTATTTATTTACTGTTCAAGGGAAACAGCCAAAGTTATTCATTAATCACGACTGATTTCCTGTGCTATAGTCATTAATAGTGCTTTTGAGTTACAATTTTAACAACCACAGGCGGCAATAACCGCCACTAACCATAGTGGTGAGCAAATATGTCTATAAATACTGAATATCAACCAATTAACTGTGACGACTATGACAACCTTGAGTTGGCTTGCCAACATCAACTCCACCTGCACATAAAGTTGCGGGGTGGTGAAGTTATTGAAGGAAAAGCCTGTGATTTGGTTTTAAAGAAAAAAGTTGAATACCTGATAATCGAAACAGAAGACAACCCCCGTGAATTACGGTTGGATTATATTGCTAGTTTTAGTAACCCTAAAATTGGTACTGTTATTATTGAACACTCCGAATCCTGAATACAAAATAGAGCCGCCAAAGGCGGCTTAACTTTTTATTTTAACAGCGTTTTATTCCAGTTAATTGTCAATATTTCCTGCCCTTCTGCTACTTCGCTTTCTTTAGTGACAAAAATACCCAATGCAGCCATCAATTGTTCATTGTAATAAAGCAATGGAATTCGCTCTCTAAGCCACGGAGCAACTCCAAACTCCTGCCACAATTTTTTACTGTGCCGAGAGTGTTGACGGCCCACAATACTCATCATTCCTTGAACACCAAAACGGATAGTCACCCGCTCATTATCAGTTGGAGCCCTGACTTTAATACCGCAATCAGAAATATTCAGTTTTCCTAAGCTATCCGGTAATACCAAAGTGTTGCAAATATCCCATTCAAGAATAATATCTCTCAAAGGTTGTAATTGAGGAACTAGCCAAAGTTTTTGCTTATAACGGCGTACATCATGCTGACCAAATTGTAACCGTGGTTCAGCATCAATACGGGCAATAGCCACCTCATACCAAAGTCTATGAAGCTGCTCTCGCGAAGGCATTTTCATGCCATGATAACCAAACCAACGACGCAACAAAGCATTTCGTTTTGCTTCTGAATACCCATCCAAAGGCGAAATAGCCAAAGCACCATCCTGAGTTATCAATTTTTTTAGCGATTCATTCAATAACTCATCAAGAAGCAGCTCTTGCTCACCACATAAATTTGCACTACGTGCAACAGACTGTGGAAAATGCGGCCAGCGTTGATTCAGTAACGGCATAATATGTAAGCGCAGAAAATTTCGATCATAGCGATCATCTTGATTACTGTCGTCTTCAATCCAAGTTAGACAGTGTTCACTGGCATATATTTCTAGTTCATCCCGGCTATAACCAAGTAACGGACGTAGCAATAATGTATCTGCAAATACGGCAATTGAAGGCATAGAAGCAAGACCAGCCGGCCCACTACCACGCTTTAATGCCAATAAAAAAGTTTCTGCCTGATCATCAAGATGCTGGGCTGTTACCAGAATTTCATCTTTTTGTAATTCACGCTTGAATACCTGATATCGGGCATCACGGGCAGTAGCTTCAATACCCTTTTGGCGCGCATCTATCGTTACTCTTTCAGAAAAAAATTCAACCTGCCAGTCATCACAGATCTGTTGGCAATGTTTAACCCACTGATCTGCTTTTATGTTTAAACCATGGTGAATATGGATTGCTCTTAGTTGAACATCCTGATTGTACTGATTACGCCAATTAACCAGCAAATGAAGCAAAACTGAGGAGTCTAACCCACCACTGAACCCAACCAAGATTTTCTTATGTTTACCAAGCTGCTTAGCCAAAGTGACAAATAGCCGCTCATCAATGTTTGTCATTACAGATTCAAGAATCCCTTAGCTTGTAACAATTTGAATTGATTATCATTAAGAATAAAAAATGGCAAAAAAGCAGAAACAGTAAGGGATAAAGGTGACTGAAATTCATCACTTGCATCCCTTATTAAATAGTTAATTCAGATATCAAGAATAACCATATTGCATCAGACGCTGATATCGGCGCTTGATCAATTCTTCAGAGGCCAAATGATCAAGATCGGCCAGATCAATCAACAATTGAGCCTTCAACGATACTGATACTGCTTCGTAATCACGATGCGCACCACCTAATGGTTCCTGGATCACAGTATCGATTAATTCCAGCTCTTTCAAACGAGGGGCGGTAATCCCCATCGCTTCCGCCGCAAGTGGTGCTTTTTCTGCACTTTTCCACAAAATTGAAGCGCAGCCTTCCGGAGAGATAACAGAATAGGTGCTGTATTGCAGCATATTCACTTTATCACCAACGCCAATCGCCAACGCACCACCGGAACCGCCTTCACCAATTACAGTACAAATAACAGGCACAGACAGACGGGACATTTCAAGAAGGTTGCGAGCAATAGCCTCAGACTGACCACGTTCTTCTGCACCAACACCCGGATATGCGCCTGGAGTATCAATGAAAGTGATAATTGGCAGTTTAAAACGTTCTGCCATTTCCATCAGACGTAAAGCCTTACGGTAGCCTTCTGGCGCTGGCATACCGAAATTACGACGAATTTTTTCTTTAGTTTCACGGCCTTTTTGATGACCAATAATCATCACAGGTCGCCCATCAATACGAGCCAGACCACCAACAATCGCTTTGTCATCAGCATAAGCGCGATCACCCGCTAACTCTTCAAAATCAGTAAAAATATGCTGAATATAGTCCAACGTATACGGACGACGTGGGTGACGTGCAAGCTGAGCAATCTGCCAGGCCCCTAAATCTGAAAAGATTTTGCGAGTCAGTTCCAGACTCTTTTCCCGCAAACGTTGTACTTCTTCATCCAGATTTATATCTAATTTTTCATCTTGACGGCTAACTGCGGTTAGCGAATCAATTTTCGCTTCCAGCTCGGCAATCGGCTGTTCAAATTCAAGAAAATTCAGACTCATAACATTCCTATTTTAGTCAAATTCTAATTCTACCTGCTCATTACCCAGCAGAGTTCGCAGATCTGTCAGAAGGTTATCCGTTGGTGTTACCCTCCACGTCGCGCCAAATCTTAAACGGGCGCGGGCGTCTTCCCTCTGGTAATAAAGATGAACCGGTATCGTACCTGAACGATATGGTTCCAGTGTGCCACGAAGACGGCTTAACAATTGATTATCAATTTGCCTGTCCGACAGCGAGATAGCAAGCCCACGCGCATATTTTTCACGTGCTTCACTGATATCCATTAATTCACGTGCTGTCATTTTAAGACCGCCATTGAAGTCATCAAAGCTGACCTGCCCCGTAGCTATCAATATTCGGTCCTGTTCCAGCAAATGCCGGTGTCTTTCTAGGGCATCGGAAAATAACATAACTTCCAGGCGACCTGAACGATCATCCAATGTACAAAGACCAATCCGGTTACCTCGCTTGGTTATAATCACTTTGGATGCCAGTACCAAACCTACCACAGTTGTTACTTGACCACGCGGTGTCGGATTTACATCCTTTAACCGCAGCCCATTAGTATAGCGCTCAATTTCTTTTAAATAACGGGTGATCGGGTGCCCAGTTAAATAGAGCCCCAGCGTTTCTCGTTCACCATCAAGAACTACCTGTTCTGTCCATTGGGAAACATTGGCATAAGAGCGTTCAACTTCTTCTGGCGCTTCTGCCAACACGCCAAACATATCAGTCTGACCAATGGCCTCTGCTTTGGCATGTTGATCTGCCGCCTTCAAGGCATCTTCCAAAGAAGACATCAAAGCTGCGCGGTGCGGCCCCAGGCGATCAAATGCCCCTGACATGATCAGTTTTTCCATCACCCGGCGATTTAATTTCTTGGTATCAACACGAGCACATAAATCAAACAGTTCTCTAAAATAACCGTCTTTCTTTCTGGCTTCGATGATCGCTTCAATCGGGCCTTCACCTACCCCTTTAATCGCACCGATACCATATACGATCTCCCCGTCATCATTAACGTGGAAATGATACAGGCCGCTGTTAATATCGGGTGGTAAAATTTTCAGCCCCATACGCCAGCATTCATCAATCAATCCAACGACTTTTTCTGTATTATCCATATCAGCAGTCATTACCGCAGCCATAAATTCAGCCGGATAATGTGCTTTCAGCCATAAAGTCTGATAAGAAACCAGTGCATACGCAGCAGAGTGAGATTTATTAAATCCATAACCGGCAAACTTCTCTACCAAATCAAAGATTTTCATTGCCAACTCGCCATCAATACCGAGTTTTTTAGCTCCTTCCTCAAATACGGAACGCTGCTTAGCCATCTCCTCCGGCTTCTTCTTGCCCATTGCCCGACGGAGCATATCTGCACCACCGAGAGTATATCCCGCCAGCACCTGAGCAATTTGCATCACTTGTTCCTGATAAAGGATTATGCCGTAAGTTGGCTCCAATACAGGCTGTAAAGATTCGTGCTGCCACTGTATATCTGGGTATGAGATCTCTTCCCGGCCATGTTTGCGATCAATGAAGTTATCAACCATGCCTGATTGCAAAGGACCTGGACGAAACAGTGCCACAAGCGCAATCATATCTTCGAAACAGTCGGGGCGCAGACGTTTGATAAGATCCTTCATACCACGAGATTCAAGCTGGAATACCGCTGTTGTTTCAGCCCGTTGCAGCATATCGAAACTTTTGGTGTCATTTAGTGGAATCGCAGTGATATCAATCAGCTCCAGACCTTTCTTCGCTCTGCCTGCGTTGATCATCTCTAACGCCCAGTTGATGATAGTCAGCGTCCTCAATCCGAGGAAGTCGAATTTCACCAACCCAGCATATTCCACATCATTTTTATCAAACTGAGTAACCGGATTCAAACCTTCCGGATCGCAGTAGAGAGGAGAGAAATCAGTGATCTTAGTTGGGGCAATAACTACCCCACCCGCGTGTTTCCCTGCGTTACGGGTGACACCTTCCAATTTACGCGCCATATCTATCAGCGCTTTAACTTCTTCATCCGATTCATAGAATTCGGGAAGTTGTGGCTCTGCGATAAATGCTTTTTCCAGGGTCATTCCCGGATCAAGCGGTATTAATTTAGAAATTCTGTCAACAAACCCATATGGATGCCCCAGCACACGACCAACATCACGAATTACGGCTTTCGCAGCCATCGTACCAAATGTGATGATCTGGGATACAGCATCACGACCATATATATCAGCCACATGATCAATCACCAGATCACGTTTTTCCATGCAGAAATCGACGTCAAAATCAGGCATGGAAACACGTTCGGGGTTAAGGAACCGTTCAAACAGCAGGTCAAACTCCAAAGGATCGAGATCGGTTATTTTCAGGGCATAAGCCACTAAAGAGCCCGCACCGGAACCACGCCCTGGACCAACAGGAACACCATTGTCTTTTGACCACTGAATAAATTCCATCACGATCAGGAAGTAGCCAGGGAATCCCATCTGGTTGATAACCCGAAGCTCAACATCAAGTCGCTCATCATATTCAGGGCGTTTTTCTGCCCGTACTTCAGGCTCTGGATAGAGAAATTCCAAGCGCTCTTCCAACCCTTGTTTAGATTTCTCGACCAGATAATCTTCAGTGCTCATTTCTCCTGTCGGAAATTGTGGCAGGAAATATTCACCAAGACGGATAGTGACATTACAACGTTTAGCAATTTCTACACTATTTTCCAGCGCCTCAGGAATATCAGAGAATAGCTCACACATTTCATGTTCACTACGCAAATATTGCTGAGGACTGTAATTTCTTGGGCGTTTGGGATCAGCTAATGTATAACCATCATGAATCGCTACACGGATTTCATGCGCATCGAAATCTTCTTTATCGATGAAGCAAACATCATTAGTCGCAACAACAGGTAGACTCTTTTCTGTTGCCAATGCAACCGCTGCATGAAGATAATTTTCTTCATCTGCACGACCAGTACGGATCAGTTCTAGATAATAGCAGTCAGGGAAATGCTCCTGATAAAACTCAAGGCATTGGTCCACCATGACCCGATTACCACGTAACAGGAATTTGCCCACATCCCCCATACGGCCACCAGAGAGCAGGATCAGCCCTTCTTTACGGTTTATCAGCCATTCCTGTTTAATTGTTGGACCAGCAGCACCATATCCCTGCTGATAAGCCTCTGATATCAGTAAAGTCAGATTATGATAACCAGTATTATTACGGGCAAGAATGGTTAAGTAAGCATATTCATCCCCGAGCAGCTCACTTTCCATATAAAAATCAGCACCAATAATCGGTTTTATCCCAGCCCCATGAGCACTACCATAAAATCTCACCAGCCCACATAGGTTAGTAAAATCAGTGATCGCAAAAGTCGGCATGCCTAACTGAGCAACTTTTTTAACTAAAGGGCCAGTTTTAGCTAAGCCATCAATCATTGAATAGTCGCTATGGACACGTAAGTGTACAAAACGGGGGTCAGCCATGTGTTTGTCCAGATGATTAAGTGATTGTGCTTTACATCAATTTGAAGAATAACTGTATCCAGTTAACAAGCTTACTTAAAGACCAATTGCTCTTTTAACCGGTGCAAAACTTTTACGGTGATGTTTTGTCGCTCCCAGCAGAGCCAACTTTTCTAAATGAAAAGCGGTTGGATAACCTTTGTGCTTAGCAAACCCATATTCAGGAAACAATCGATCGAGTTCAACCATTTCCCGATCCCTAGTCACTTTCGCAACAATAGAAGCTGCACTAATTTCAGCAACCAATCCATCTCCTTTTATAACCGCTTGTGCAGGCATTGGTAATTTAGGGCAACGATTACCATCAATCAGCACATATTCAGGAGAAATAGACAAGCCAGCCACAGCTCTTTGCATTGCAAGCATGGTTGCATGCAAGATATTTAATTGATCAATTTCTTCCGGCTCTGCACGCCCCAAGCTCCAGCTCAACGCTTTTTCTATGATTTCCAGATACAACTCTTCACGGCGTTTTTCACTGAGTTTTTTAGAATCAGCTAACCCAGCAATCGGGCGAAATGGATCTAAAATAACAGCCGCAGTCACAACCGCACCGACTAATGGGCCTCGGCCAACTTCATCAACTCCGGCAATCAGATTCGCCGGAGGGTATATAAATTCCATCATTTTCCTGCTAATTCTAGTACAGCCTGTGCAGCTTGCTCATCAGCATTACAACGAATGCTTTCGTGCAGATGTAAAAATGTCTGTTTCAGTGCTTCAACTTTTTCACTACCTTGTAGTAACGGCAACAATTCATCTGCAAGTTTCTGTGGCTGACATTTTTCCTGCAATAATTCTTTGACCAGCTCTTTACCAGATAACAAGTTAGGTAATGAAACATAAGGTGTTTTTACAAGGTGTTTTGCCAGCCAGAAAGTAAATGGCTTCATCCGGTAACCCACTACCATTGGGCATTTTGCCAGCATACATTCCAAAGCAGCTGTTCCAGATGCCAAAAGTGCAGCATTACTTGCAATCATGATTTCCCGCGCTTTGCCATCCACAAGATGAACATTCAAATCTGGCGCAGTTTCCTGTTTAATTCTCTCAAATTGTTCACGCCGTTTAGCATTCACCAGTGGCACAAGCACATGCAAACCTGGGATTTTTTGCCGTAATAACTGAGCAGTTTTAAGAAAATCAGCACTTAGCATCTCAACTTCAGAATGGCGGCTCCCCGGCAACAAAGCCAGGCAAATAGATTCTTGTGGGATTCCTAGTAGCTCACGTGCTGCTGCTCTATCTGGTTTTAATGGCATAGTATCTGCCATTGTATGTCCAATAAACCGGCAAGGAACATTAAATTTATCGTAAAACGCTTTTTCAAAAGGCAAGAAGGCTAAAACCATATCTGTAGCTTTACCAATTTTGAAAACACGTTTCTGGCGCCAGGCCCATACCGATGGACTGACATAATGAATGGTACGGATGCCCCGCTGTTTTAACCGGCCTTCCAAAGTAATATTAAAATCCGGCGCATCAATACCGACAAACACATCAGGTTTCAGCTCAGTGAAACGGGTTGTCAGATCCTTACGTATCTTCAGCAAACGAGGCAAACGCTCAAGAACTTCGACAATCCCCATTACAGCCAGTTCTTCCATCTCATACCAAGCTTCACAACCTTCAGCTTGCATAAGAGGACCTGCAACGCCAACAAAACGCGCATTGGGCACTTTGGTTTTTAATGCACGGATTAAACCTGCTCCAAGGATATCACCGGAGGTTTCTCCGGCGATTAATCCAATAGTCAGCGGACGCAGACTATCAACAGAAGAAATGGTAGCCAAAGGAGTATCCTTCATCTACTTAACGGATAATACCGCGGGTAGAACTTACCAGAAAATCACTGAAGATTTTTACATGCTGATTGTCTTCAGCCAACTCAGCAATTTCCCGCTGTGCTTCTTCTAAAGTTTTTCCATTACGATACAACAACTTATATGCATTTCTGATTGCATGTAGTGATTCTTTATCAAAACCACGGCGCTTCAGACCTTCGACATTAATGCCAAAAGGTGTTGCATGGTTACCCTGAGCGATAACATATGGCGGAATATCCTGTACCACACCGGAACAACCACCCACCATGGCATGAGAACCAATCTGGCAGAACTGATGAATCGCACTCATACCACCGATGATGACATAATCTCCCAGAATAACATGACCACCCAAAGTACCATTGTTAGCAATGACACAGCGATCACCAACAATGCAGTCATGAGCAATATGGGCATTAATCATCAGCAAATTATCATTGCCGATTTTCGTTAAACCGCCACCCTGAACTGTTCCACGATGGATGGTTACATTTTCGCGGATACGATTACGATCACCAATTTCAACCTTGGTTGGTTCACCGTGATATTTCAGATCCTGATTCATCTCCCCAACAGAGGCAAACTGAAAGATCTGGTTATCACGGCCAATTTTGGTTATTCCATTGACAACAACATGAGATTTCAGCTCTGTACCTTCGCCAATCTCAACCTGAGAACCGATGCAACAAAATGGGCCAATACGAACATTGGCACCAATTATCGCGCCATCTTCCACAATAGCGCTGGAATGTATATAAGCGGTTTCATCAATCATAGATTAGACCTCACGACGGCGAGCACACATCATTTCTGCTTCGCAAACCACTTCTCCATCGACTTTTGCCACGCCTCTACAGCGAGCAACCCCGCGACGTTCTTTAAGAAACTCTACTTCTAATATCATTTGATCCCCTGGCACTACCGGACGTTTAAAACGGGCACCATCAATAGCAGCAAAGTAATAGAGTTCATCCGACCCTAGTTTGCCTGCACTCTTAAATGCCAAAATTCCAGTGGCCTGCGCCATAGCTTCAAGGATCAAAACGCCTGGGAAAATCGGTTTGCCCGGGAAATGCCCCTGAAAGAAGGGTTCATTAAAAGATACGTTTTTGACTGCACGTAAGGATTTACCTTCCTCAAAATCAAGAACGCGATCCACCAATAAAAACGGATAACGATGCGGAAGCAAATCCAAAATTTCTTCAATGTGCAGAGTATGATTTTCACTCATCTAAATACTCTTCCTGTCTAAAAAGGACTAATGGTATTAACGACACGGCCCGCTTAAACCCCAAATCCAGAGTTCCCAGGCAGGCCGCAAAAATAAAACACAACCAAAAAATACAGTGTAATTACTCGTTTTTGCCTTCCAGCTTACGCTCCACTGACTTAAGACGCTTATTCATTTCGTTGATGTTCATGACTAAAGCTGATGTCTTACGCCAAACTTTATTTGGTTGTGCCGGAATGCCAGAAGAGTATACACCAGGTTCAGTGATTGGGCGCATTACCATGCTCATTCCCGTGATTGTCACCTTATCACAGATTTCCATATGTCCATTAATGACACTAGCACCACCAATCATACAATAACGACCAATTTTCAGGCTACCAGCCATGATCACGCCGCCAGCAACTGCCGTGTTATCTCCAATGATAACGTTATGAGCAATTTGGCATTGGTTATCGATAATGACACCATTGCCAATAACGGTATTATCCAGAGCCCCCCGGTCAATAGTCGTACAGGCACCAATCTCAACTCGGTCGCCAATTATAACTGAACCTAATTGAGGAATTTTAACCCAATTACCACTATCATTTGCATAACCAAAGCCATCAGACCCAATAACTGCCCCTGACTGAACCAAACACTGTTCACCAATTTCAATATCGTGATAAACAGAGACATTCGCCCAGAGACGACTTCCCGCGCCAATATGAGTATTTTTACCAATAAAACAACCAGCACCAATCACAACATTGTCACCAAGAACAACATCAGATTCGATAACAGCATTAGCCCCAACAGAAACATTCTTACCTAGTGTTACTTGAGGTGAAATCACCGCCGAAGGGTGAATATCTTGTGCAGGAGCCGGTGTTGTATCCATAATCTGAGCCATATAGGCATATGCCAGATAAGGATTGGTAACAACCAGTGCAGGAACATTGCAATAAGGGAGATCTGACTCATGAAGAACTACAGCCGCCGCCTGGCATTCACCTAAACGCTCACGGTAACGGCTATCAGACAAAAAAGTGATTTGCTCGTTATTAGCCGAATACATTGGAGCAATACCAGTGATGACGATATCGCCATCACCATGTAATTGCGCATTCAACTGCTGAGCTAAATCAGCCAATCGAATTGAAGACATCTATTATTTAACCTGTTTCAAGACATCTGCGGTAATATCTTTACCGGATACTGAATAAGCAACCACATTCGCATTAATTACGACGTCATAGCCTTCTTTAGCTGCAACTACTTTGATTGCGTCCTGAATGCGGCCCAGAATTTTATTACTTTCTTCCATATGACGACGGCGGTTATCTTGTTCAAAAGCTTGAGCTTTTTTCCCAAATTCTTCACGCTTAGCCATAACGTCTTTTTCCAGATTAGTTCGCTCGCTGGATTTCATAGTAGAACCATCGCGTTGTAACTTCTGGATTTTGGTCTGCAAGTCAGCTTCCATACGTTGCAGTTCAGATGCGCGGCTTTTGAACTCATTTTCCAACTGCTTCTCAACAGCTTCACGGGCCGGCAACTGCTGAAAAATCTCACCGACATTTACAACGGCAATTTTGTCTGCTGCCTGAGCACCAACAGAGAAAGCTAATGCAATACCAAGGCTCACTGCACACAACAATTTCTTCACTATAAACTCCTTAAACCACGCTATCTGTAACATCTTGGAAGATTTAGCTAATGCCCTGAAACCAGCAATTCCAGAACTTGCCTTATCAATAATAAGATAAAAACGCATTATCACCAGGTTTTGCCAATATTAAATTGGAATTGCTCTGATCTATCACCTTCGTAGTCTTTAATCGGCTTAGCATAAGAGAATACCAACGGACCCAAAGGAGACATCCATTGCAATGCAATACCCGTCGAAACGCGGATATTACCTGGTTTACTGTAATCGGGTATACCCCTGTTTTTCATCGTCGCAGACTCACTCCAGTTGGTATCCCAAACCGTACCTGAATCAATAAAGAATGAAGTCCGGACAGAGTTCGAATATTTACCATCGAGGAATGGCGTTGGCGTGATTAACTCAAGGCTAGCCACTGCCATCGCATTCCCGCCTACAGCATCGCGGGATGGACTGTCTTTCTTAGGATCATCGATTCCTTTCATATAAACCGCTTTAGGACCGATATTGTTGGAACGGAAACCACGAACAGTACTGGAGCCACCGGCATAAAAGTTTTCATAGAACGGTAACTCTTTACCGCCTAATCCATCACCATAACCTAAACGACCGCGGCCTAAAATCACCCAAGTATGAGCATCATTAATCGGGTAGTACGCAGAGGTATCAAGGGTAACTTTATAAAATTCGTTATCCGAACCAGGGATAGTCACTTTACCATTCAGAGTCGATTTCACACCGGAGGTCGGGAAGAAACCACGGTCAAGATTATTATATGTCCAGCCCATAGTCAGAACAAAGTCATCTGCTTTGAACTCAGCCTTATTTTCATAACCTGGTTTTTCACCCATAGAATTCAGATAGCGCCACATTGCTGCCTGCGGGAGCATATCAGACAGAGAGTTATGAACATAGCCCAGCCCAAAATTCAGAGAGTTATTTTCATTCACCGGGAAGCCAAGAAAACCATTTAAGCCATAAGTTTTATTGGTATAACCGGACAAGTCAGCATCATCAGCTCTAAAATCATTGTAGAACACCCGACCACCGAGACTGACACCATTAACAGTGAAATAGGGATCAGTGAAAGAGAGTTCTGCATAGGTTGAATAATCGTTCTTGCTAGCATTAATCCCAACGGAGTTACCCGTACCCAACCAGTTATCCTGCTGAGCACCAATCTGGAAACTAACGCCACTTTCAGTACCAAAACCAACACCAAAGTTCAGGGAACCCGTATTACGCTCTTTAACTTTATAAACAATATCTACCTGATCAGGACTGCCCGGTATACGTTGAGTTTCAACATCTACAGTTTCGAAATAGCCCAAACGGTTAAGACGCTCTTTGCCCAATTCAACCAGATCACTCCCCAACCATGCACCTTCCATCTGACGCATTTCACGACGCAAAACAGAGTCTTTGCTGGTGTCATTACCTGAGAAACGAATTTTACGGACATAGAAACGGTTACCTGCATCAATGTTGACATGCAATTTTACGGTTTTGTCTTGGTCATTGATTTCAGGTTGAGTCATCACTCGTGGGTAAGCATAACCATAACGGCCAAGCAGATTTTTGATTTCACTTTCCATTTTAGTTACCTGGGTCCCGTTATATAAGGACCCAGGCTCAATGGTAGCCAGTTTAGTAATTTCTGACTGGTAACCCACCATATTACCGTTCAAGTCAATACCAGATATTTTGTACTGGTCACCCTCAGTAATATTCAACGTGACATAAATACCTTTTTTATCTGGCGTCAAACTGACCTGAGTCGAATCAATGTTGAAACGAGCATAACCGCGATCAAGATAAAAACTACGTAGTGCCTCAAGGTCACCGGCCAGCTTTTGTTTCTGATATTTCTGATCAGCGGTCAAGTTCCACCACGGCACACTATCCCTAAGTTGGAAACGATTCAATAGCTCATCAGAAGAAAATGATTTATTACCAACGATGTTAATCTGCTGAATTTTTGCAGACATGCCTTCGGCGAAAACCAATTTTAAATCGACGCGGTTACGTGGAAGTGGTGTCACAACAGCTTTTACACTGGCATTGTATTTCCCCACGCTGTAATAGAAATCTTCCAGCCCTTTTTCGATATTGGACAGCATCGTGCGGTCAAGAGCTTCACCGACCCGAACATGAGATACTTCAAGGTTTTGTTTCAGCATGTCATCTTTCACCGATTTATTCCCGGAGAAAGTAATGCTGGCAATCGTCGGCCGCTCTTTTACCTGAACAATAAGTGTATTGCCATCACGCAGGACACGAACGTCTTCAAAGTTACCAGTAGCAAATAGCGCATGAATGGTACGACCAATATCTTCATCGCTGACCGTATCACCTACGCGAACTGGCATATTCAATAATGCTGCGCCTACGGCGACGCGCTGAAGACCTTCAAAGTGAATATCCTGAACTACGAATCCGTTTGCACCGTATGCAGTGGCGCTGCCGAACAGCAGCGACGCTATGAGTAACTTTTTCATCGCCATCGTTGTAATGCGTCTTCCTAACCAGTCTTCCGCTCAGAAGCGGGAGAAATCATTGAAAAGTGCAAGCCCCATCAATAACACCAGTAACATGGTACCAATGCGATAGCTGAAGTCTTGTACACGCTCGGAAACTGGCCCACCTTTTATCTTTTCGATAATCAGAAAAAGCAAGTGTCCACCATCTAACACAGGTAATGGGAGCAAATTAATGATCCCAAGATTGACACTTATCAGCGCCAAAAACATCAGATAATACACCAAGCCTGAATCAGCCGACACCCCCGCCCCTTTGGCGATAGAGATAGGCCCACTCAGGTTGTTGATTTTCACATCACCAACGATCAGCTTGCCAATCATACTGACAGTTAGCCGCATCAGTTGCCAGGTCTTATCGCCTGCCTGATAAATGGCAGAGAAAGGCCCATATTGCTGAACTATTTTATATTCGTCTGCCAACGGTATAATTCGCAGTTCCACACCGGCAAAACCCACCTCTTTACCACCAGTCTGCCGTCGCGCTTCCGGTGTCATTGAGAGAGAAATAATATGACCAGCCCGCTCTACTGAAAGTTCCAGTGGAACATTAGGATTATTGCTGACAAAGGATGTAAAAGTATGCCAAGCATCTATTTCCTGACCGTTGACTTTAACTATTCGGTCCCCCTTTTGTAAACCCGCTTTTTCTGCTGCGGTACCAAGAGTAACCTTATCCACCAGAGAATCCAATCGGGGGCTGACAGGCATAATCCCTAATGATACCACTGGGTCTTGCTTATCAGGATTAAAGCTCCATTGCCGCAAATCCAGAATTTTCTCTACCGGGTGCGATGAGCCTGGAGGTATCGCCTGAACAGTAATGTTGTCATCACCTATCTTACCAACCAGAGCAAAGCGAACTGAATTCCAGTCAGGCGTTTCGATACCATCTATGGCTTTTAGTTCCATTCCTGACGAAATATTTGCTTGGGCAGCAATAGAATCAGGTTTGATATCTGCAATGATTGGACGTATTGCTGGTACACCAATAATAAATACCAGCCAATAAGCCACAATCGCGAGTAGAAAGTTAGCAATAGGCCCTGCACTAACAACCGCAGCGCGCTGACTAATAGTTTTATTATTAAATGCCATATGTCGGCGTTCAGGAGAAACAGGTGAAACACGCTCATCGAGCATTTTCACATATCCCCCCAAGGGAATAAGGGCTATGACATATTCAGTTCCCTGACGATCTGTACACCGCCACAACGCTTTGCCAAAACCAATGGAAAAACGTTCAACATGAATACCACACTTTCTAGCTACCCAGAAATGACCGAACTCATGCACAGTGATCAATATACCTAACGCGATAATAAAAGCCGCCAGATTCCAGAGAATTCCCATCATATTCCTTTAAATGCCGTCAAATAGAGAGATCAAGATACCAGCAACATTAGGCCGGCAAAGACAGGGATCGCAGCAGTCAAGCTGTCGATACGATCCATGATACCACCATGTCCAGGAATTAGCTGACTGCTGTCTTTAATACCAGATTCACGTTTGAACATACTCTCTGTCAAATCACCAAATACTGAGGCGATAACAACAATTGCAGAACACAACATGAGTTTTTCAGGCATTGCGGGCACTGGAGCATATTTACTGAACAACCATGAAATAATAGCCGCAGTAACTAAACCACCAATTAACCCTTCCAGCGTTTTTCCCGGAGAAACTTTTGGCGCCATCTTGTGTTTACCTAAAGTACGCCCGAATAGATAAGCACCAGAGTCGGCACCCCACACTAGCAACATGACATACAATAGCCACCATGCACCGTGAGATGAATTATCATCATATCCCAGACCCCGTAAGACCATCATTCCACAGTAAAACGGGACTAATGTCAGGCCACCAAATAAAAGACGCAATAAAATGGATCTTTTCCAGATTGCAGCGGAAGAAGGATAAGTAATAACCAGAAAGGTGGCAACAATCCACCATATCATCCCCATCCATAAAATAAAGGTGATTTGCTGCTGTTTAATCAAATCAGTGAAACTTGGCAGGGTATATTGTAATGCCAGTAAACCTATCGCAAATAGAGCAGCCAAGATAACCCGTTTCTTTTGGCTAAATAAACCAGCAAATTGCCCCCATTCCCATGCAGCAAGGACTGTTACAGCAATAATGACCAACCCAAACGCTGTTGGCGGCAACCAAAACAAAGCTGCAATTACAAGAGGGATTAATATCACAGCCGTTATAAGACGGTACTTTAGCAAGAGTTCCTCCTATGATCCCGCATTGGCATCGTCTGGTATTGTTCCGCCAAATCGGCGTTCTCTTTTGGCAAAGGCATTAATTGCACCTTCAAAAACTGTTTCATCAAAATCAGGCCAGAGTATATCGGTAAAATAGAATTCTGCATAAGCTATCTGCCATAACAGAAAATTACTTATACGATGTTCACCCCCGGTTCTGATTACCAAATCAACCTGAGACTGCTGGCTCAGGTTAATATAATTATTAACTAATTCTTCAGTAATATCCTGTGGTTCAAGCAAATTATCCTTAACCTGCTGAGTAATTTTCTGAACACTTTGAACTATATCCCAACGACCACCATAATTTGCAGCAATATTAAGTTGCAAGCCTGAATTATCAGCAGTTAGTTTAACTGAGCGACGAATGCGCTCCTGTAAACGCTCACTGAACCGGCTGATATCGCCAATAATAGACAATTTGATATTATGTTTATGTAAGCTTTTGATTTCACTGTCTAGTGCAAAAATAAACAATTCCATTAGAGAACTAACTTCTTGTTCTGGCCGGTTCCAGTTTTCACTACTAAAAGCGTACAGAGTCAACGATTCGATTTTGTGCTTAGCAGCGAAACTCACCGCACTCCGTACTGCCTTAATCCCTGCACGATGACCAAAGACTCTTAATTTCCCACGTTTCTTTGCCCAACGTCCGTTACCATCCATAATAATAGCAACGTGCTTAGGTAATAATGACGACAAATCGTTCTGATGATCACTGGCTAATATCACTCAATTAATCCTTTACTAGTCGGAGTAATTCTCTTACAAATGCAGGCATTCAAATATAAAAAAGCCGTGTCTGGCATCACGGCCTGAGTAACAACCTGATTATCTGGAAGATAACTCTGCAAAATTTGAACTGTTAATTATATCAGCCAATAGTTATACAGAAACTATACCATCAGGTAAAAATGCGAACAAATATCCCCTTTATCCATCAGCAATACTACCTGACAAATGAACTGATAGTTTTTGTAGCCAAATCTCTTGCGAGCTTATCAATCTGTAAGACTTCTTCAATGCTCTGAGGTTCCGGTAAATCTAGTTTTTCTACAACCTGACGATTGATAATTGCTATATCTGTGAAAGAGATTCCACTTTGTAAAAAAACCTTAACGACTTCTTCATTTGCTGCATTCAGTGCCGTAGTTGCAGCCTGACCTTCGTGACATGCTTCAATAGCCAACTTCAGGCATGGATATCGTTCATAATCTGGTTTCGAAAAAGTCAGTGTACCTAAAGAACAAAAATCAAGAGGCTTCACACCAGAAGAAATACGATTTGGGTATGCCATTGCATAGGAGATAGGCGTACACATATCCGGGGTTCCCAATTGAGCAATAACGCTGCCATCCAGATAACGAACCATAGAATGAATGACAGATTGGGGGTGAATCACCACTTCCATTTCGGCAGCAGACGCATTGAACAAACAACACGCTTCAATGTATTCCAAACCTTTATTCATCATTGTCGCGGAATCTACAGAAATTTTGCGTCCCATCGACCAATTCGGATGAGCACAGGCTTGAGCTGGTGTGACAAATGGCAACTGCTCCAAAGGCGTATGGCGAAAAGGCCCGCCAGACCCCGTTAGAATAATACTAGCAATACCGTGTTGTTTCAGCTCCTTGCTCCCAAGGTTCTGTTGTATTACCTCTGGTAAACTCTGGAAAATAGCATTATGCTCGCTGTCAATGGGTAACAATTGAGCATTATGTTTAATCACAGCATCCATAAAAAACCGGCCACTGGTGATCAACGATTCTTTATTAGCAAGTAAAATCTGTTTGCCCGCCCGGATAGCGGCCAAGGTTGGCAATAAACCAGCAACCCCAACAATCGCAGACATTACCTGATCAACATCATTCAAAGCAGCCAAATCACACACAGCCTGTTCCCCGAAAAGTACTTCGGTTTTACAACCTTGTTCAATCAGTAACTGACTAAGCTCTTTTGCAGAAGCTTCATCTATCATTGCAGCATATTGAGGCTGAAATTCCAGACATTGCTCAGCCATAACCTGAATATTCTTCCCAGCAACCAGTGCCGTGACTTCGAATTTATCAGGATTATTGCGAACTACAGTAAGTGTACTTCTGCCTACTGAACCTGTGGAACCAAGGATGGTCAACCTTTTCATACTGACGCTCTGAATTGTTCTGTTTGATATGTGTTAATACTTGTCTGATTTGTCTGGCTTAGAATATCCATGACTTCAGAGAAATGCCGGATAAAAAATAGCGCCGCACGATAGCGACGCTTGGTCTATCTCATGAAAGAGATTAGAACTCCATCAGTTCTTCTTCTTTCTTGGCTAAAGCTTCATCAACTTTTTTAATGAAATTATCAGTCAGCTTCTGAATTTCATCCTGTGCACGACGCTCATCATCTTCGCTAATTTCTTTGTCTTTCAGCAAAGCTTTGATTTTGTCATTCGCATCACGGCGAATATTACGGACAGAAACACGCCCCTGTTCAGCTTCGCCACGCACAACCTTAATCAGATCCTTACGACGCTCTTCTGTCAGTGCCGGTAAAGGAACACGAATAATTGTACCCGCAGAAGATGGGTTCAGACCCAAATCAGAAGCCATGATTGCCTTTTCAATCGCCGGAGTCATAGAACGGTCAAATACCGTGATAGCCAGGGTACGTGCATCCTCAGCGGTGACGTTAGCAATCTGACGCAGTGGTGTTGGTGCACCATAATACTCAACAGTGATACCATCCAGCAGACTTGGAGAAGCACGGCCAGTACGAACCTTGCTGATTTGGTTTTTAAGTGCTTCGACGCTTTTTTCCATACGGTCTTGTGCGTCTTTTTTGATTTCATTAATCACGTTACAAACCCTTGGGAACTGGTTGTTTTTCAAGCCATAAGTCATTATGACCATGTATTGTTAAATTTGGCATATCAGGCGACTCATCATACCGCCAAACATCTCTGGTGTCTCTGAACATTATTCGTAAGCAATCAGAGTGCCTTCATTTTCACCCATCACCACACGACGCAACGCACCAGGTTTATTCATATTGAATACGCGAATAGGTAAGCTATGATCACGAGCCAGAGTAAATGCCGCCAAATCCATGACTTTTAATTCACGCTCTAATACCTGCTGATAAGACAACTTATCGAACAATATTGCTTCTGAATCCTTCGCCGGATCAGCCGAGTAAACACCATCTACTTTGGTTGCTTTTAGCACAACATCCGCCTCGATCTCGATACCACGCAAACAGGCTGCAGAATCTGTAGTAAAGAACGGATTGCCAGTACCCGCAGAGAAAATAACAACACGGCCATGACGTAACAAGCTAATCGCTTCCGCCCAACTATAGTTATCGCAAACGCCATTTAAAGGAATAGCAGACATTAGACGGGCGTTCACATAGGCGCGGTGTAATGCATCCCGCATTGCCAGACCATTCATCACTGTTGCCAACATGCCCATGTGGTCGCCCACTACACGGTTCATTCCTGCTTCTGCCAAACCAGCGCCACGAAACAGGTTACCGCCGCCAATAACGACACCAACCTGTATGCCTAGCTCAACCAGCTCTTTGATTTCCTGAGCCATGCGGTCTAAGACGCTGGCATCTATACCAAAACCTTCTGCACCTTGCAGGGCTTCGCCGCTGAGCTTAAGCAGGATACGCTGATATACGGGTTTTGCATTGGTTGCCATGGTGTTCTGTCCTAAGCAGAAAGAAAAAAGTATATTGGGGATTTACATACATCCGGGTCACTCTGACCAGATGCAAAAACTCAATGCCTACTGGGATAGGCAGTTTAGATTGGATAAAACAGAACCGCCATTTGGCGGCTCCGTTTATGAAAATTAAGACTGTTTGCTCATTGCAGCAACTTCCGCTGCAAAGTCAGCCTCAACTTTCTCAATACCTTCACCAACTTCATAACGGATGAAATTAGTGACTTTAGCATTGTTTTCTTTCAGCAGATCGCCAACCGTTTTGCTTGGGTCCATAACGAAATTCTGACCTGTCAGAGAGATCTCGCCAGTGAATTTATTCATTCGGCCAGAAACCATTTTCTCTGCGATTTCGCGTGGTTTACCTGACTGCATTGCGATATCCAGCTGGATTTGGTGCTCACGCTCAACAACATCAGCAGGTACATCACTTGGATTAACATATTCTGGTTTGCTTGCAGCAATGTGCATAGCCACATGCTTAATCAGCTCTTCATTAGCGCCTTCAGCCGCAACCAGAACACCGATACGTGCGCCATGCAGGTAAGTACCCAATTGTTCACTTTCTAATACAGAAACGCGACGAATATTGATGTTTTCACCGATTTTAGCAACCAGAGCAGTACGCTGTTCTTCAAATTTAGCTTTCAGAGTTTCAACGTCAGAGATTTTATCAGCCAGTACGGCTGCCATAACTTCTTTACCGAAAGCGATGAAGCCTGCATCTTTAGCAACAAAATCAGTTTCACAGTTCAGCTCAACCAAAGCGCCGAATTTACCTTCAGCAGCCACTTCTGCCAGGATGATACCTTCAGCAGCAACACGGCCAGCTTTCTTAGCTGCCTTCGCCTGACCTGATTTACGCATGTTATCAATGGCTAACTCGATGTCACCATTAGCTTCAACCAGCGCTTTTTTACATTCCATCATACCTGCGCCAGTACGCTCACGCAGTTCTTTTACCAAAGCAGCGGTAATTCCAGACATTTGTTTTATTCCTCGATGTATCCCGCGGGACAATAGTATTCCACATGGATAGTTCTTATATCAGATACGTAAAAGGGGGCCATAACAGGCCCCCCTAACCAATATATTCCAATACCTGGTTAATAAGGGCTCAATTCACTGAGCTTGCCTTATTATTCAGCTTCTACAAAGCTTTCTTCTGCCTGAACAGCCAGATCTTGAGAACGACCTTCACGAACAGTGGTAGCAACAGCACCCAGATACAGTTTTACTGCACGGATTGCGTCATCGTTACCAGGGATGATGAAATCAACACCATCTGGATCAGAGTTAGTATCAACGACAGCGAATACCGGAATACCCAGGTTGTTTGCTTCTTTGATAGCAATGTGTTCATGTTCAGCATCGATAACAAACAGAGCGTCAGGTAAACCACCCATATCCTTGATACCGCCCAGGCTGTTTTCTAACTTACCAAGTTCACGAGAACGAATTAACGCTTCTTTCTTGGTCAATTTGTCAAAAGTACCGTCCTGAGACTGTGCTTCTAAATCTTTTAAACGTTTAATGGACTGACGAACGGTTTTCCAGTTAGTCAACATACCGCCTAACCAACGGTGGTTAACGAAGTACTGATCACAGCTCTGAGCTGATTCTTTAACCGCTTCACTTGCAGCACGCTTGGTACCAACAAACAGGATTTTGCCTTTACGTGCAGCAATTTTATTCAGCTCAGCTAATGCGTCGTTGAACATTGGAACAGTTTTTTCCAGGTTGATGATATGCACTTTGTTACGAGCACCAAAGATGAATGGTTTCATTTTTGGGTTCCAGTAACGAGTCTGGTGACCGAAGTGAACGCCCGCTTGCAGCATATCGCGCATGGAAACAGTTGCCATTGTAAACCTCTGTAAAATATTAAGTTGGGGTTATGCCTCCACGAGCCCCATAACACCGACTCCTAACCGCATATTCTGCATGAGAGCACCCCGGTATATGTGCCGGCCCGTGTGTGTTATTTACACAGTGAGTATATTTAACGTCCCCGTGTTTTGCCTCAGTGACAAATACACAAAACGCCGGCGCGCTTTATATCATAAACCGGCCCAAGACACCAACTTTTGTTGTCATTTTTTGGTAGCTCAATGTGGTAATGAAAAGTGCCATTTATGGCGGATATTGTTAGTAAGTACCAGTAACGGGGAAAATATGGCAGCCAACTATTATTGGCAGATATTCTGTAGGCTGATACCATTGGTTCAACAATTTTTCCTCGTTAATAATCATACAACCAGCAGATTTGCTGGTTTTGAGTGGGCAAATTATTTCATGGCAATCTCAATTAAGACATCTGAAGATATTGAAAAAATGCGCGTCGCCGGTCGACTGGCGGCGGAAGTGCTAGAGATTATTGAACCTTACGTAAAACCTGGTGTAACAACTGGTGAATTGGATCGTATCTGTCACGAACACATTACCAATAAGCAACAGGCTGTCTCAGCTTGTCTTGGTTACCACGGTTTCCCAAAATCTGTTTGTATTTCTGTTAATGACGTCGTCTGTCATGGTATTCCAAGTGATGATAAGGCGCTGAAAGATGGCGACATCGTTAATATCGATGTGACTGTCATAAAAGAGGGCTTCCACGGCGATACCTCAAAAATGTTTATTGTCGGTAAACCGACCATTCAAGGTGAACGCCTGTGCCGAATCACTCAGGAAAGCCTCTATCTGGCATTGAAAATGGTGAAACCCGGTATCCGTCTGCGTACTCTTGGTAAAGCTATTCAACAATTTGTTGAAGCTAATGATTTCTCTGTGGTTCGTGAATATTGCGGTCACGGTATCGGTACAGTCTTCCATGAAGAGCCACAAGTACTGCACTATGACGCCGATGACGGCGGAGTTGTACTGCAAAAAGGCATGGCTTTCACTATTGAGCCAATGGTTAATATCGGTGACTACCGCATCCGTACCATGAAAGATGGTTGGACTGTAAAAACCAAAGACCGCAGCCTGTCCGCCCAATATGAGCACACAATTGTTGTTACTGACAACGGCTGTGAAATCATGACATTACGGAAAGAAGAAGAACCCGCTCTTTCCGCGATACTGACTAACGAATAATTAATCGCAAATTGTGAAGCCTTGCTAAAACCACACAAGGCTTCCAATCTCCACTGTAATCTCTCCTGTTCAACACAGCATTTTCTCAGTAATCTGGCTGCTATGATTCGCTTTCTCTCGGGTTCATATTTATGTCAGCAGATATCGCCGCAATTCAAGCGCCTATCCCGCCGTTTTCTCCCTCTGATTTCTCCAGTGAAGACTTTCACTACCCAGTGTTAAAACAACACCTCGAAGAATTTCAGCTTTGGCTAGAACATGCTTTTAAAGCGGGCATTTCCGCAGAAGCGTTGATTTACACCCGTAGTGATTACATAGACCAATTGCTGCGACAATTATGGCATACCTATGGATTTGATAAAATTTCATCACTTTCATTGATTGCCGTCGGTGGATATGGCCGACGAGAACTACATCCGCTATCTGATATTGATTTGTTGATACTCAGTGAACAACCACTTACACAACATCAAGCACAAAATGTCGGGCAATTTATCGCCTTACTGTGGGATATACGACTGGAAGTAGGTCATAGTGTCCGTACACTCGAAGAGTGTTTACTTGAAGGGTTGTCAGATCTGACTGTTGCGACGAATTTAATTGAATCACGTTTAATCTGTGGCAATTTACCTATTTTTCTCTGCTTACAGCGATACACATTTAGTGAGGGTTTTTGGCCTTCTACTGAATTTTTTGATGCCAAAATTGCCGAACAACATGAACGCCACCATCGCTATCACAGTACCAGTTATAATCTGGAACCTGATATCAAAAGCAGCCCCGGAGGATTGCGGGATATTCATACTTTGCTATGGGTTGCTCGCCGTCACTTTGGTGCGACCTCAATGGATGAAATGGTCGATTTTGGCTTCCTGACAGATGAAGAACGTAATGAATTGAATGAGTGTCAAAGTTTCCTCTGGCGTATCCGTTTTGCCCTTCATTTGGTCGTTAATCGTTATGATAATCGCCTGTTATTTGATCGCCAGTTCAGTATTGCTCAGTTACTAGGCTACCATGGAGAACGTAATCAACCGGTAGAGCGGATGATGAAAGATTTCTACCGGATGACACGCCGTGTCAGCGAACTCAACAATATGCTACTGCAACTCTTTGATGAAGCTATTCTGGCACTGGAACCCAATGAAAAACCTCGCCCCCTGAATAATGAATTTCAGTTACGCGGACAATTGATTGATCTGGTTGATGAAACTCTGTTTATCAAAGAACCCGCAGCGATTATGCGAATGTTTTATTGCATGGCAGAACATGTAGAAGTTCAAGGCATCTATTCGACTACACTTCGTCAGCTCCGTTATGCTCGCCGTAATCTGAATCAGCCATTGTGTGAATTACCCGAAGCCCGTCAAATCTTCGTGGATATCCTGCGCCACCCCAGGGCGGTTGAAAGCGCATTTGTACCCATGCACCGCCACAGCGTTCTCGGTGCTTATACACCACTTTGGGGCAATATTGTCGGCCAAATGCAGTTTGACCTGTTTCACGCATATACCGTCGATGAACATACAATCCGTGTGCTGAAAAAGCTGGAAAGTTTCGCCGACGAGAATAACCGAGCTATTCATCCACTCTGTGTCGAGCTATACCCTCGTCTACCTCAACCTGAGATTTTACGCCTTGCCGCGCTGTTTCACGATATCGCCAAAGGGCGTAATGGCGATCATTCCGAACTTGGCGCTGAAGACGCGCTGACATTCTCACTGCAACATGGGCTTAACTCTCGGGAAGCTGATTTGGTGACCTGGTTGGTTCGTTATCATTTATTAATGTCAGTCACTGCTCAACGGCGAGATATCCAAGATCCGGAAATCATCAAGCAGTTTGCCTATGAGATATTAAATGAAACTCGGTTACGTTACCTGATTTGCCTGACAGTCGCTGATATCTGCGCAACCAACACTAGCCTATGGAATAGTTGGAAGCAGAGCCTGTTACGGGAACTCTATTTCTCTACGGAGAACCAATTGCGTCAGGGAATGCAAAATACGCCAGACTTGAGGGAACGTATCCGTCATCATCGCTTTCAAGCACTTGCTCTGCTGCGCCAGGATAATATCAATGAACAGAGACTTCATCAGCTCTGGAGCCGCTGTCATGCAGATTATTTTCTGCGCCATACACCCAAACAACTCGCATGGCATGCTCGTCATTTGGTGAAACATGATTCTCAAGAACCGCTGATCCTGATAAGTACCAAACCAACCCGTGGCGGTACTGAGATTTTTATCTGGAGCCCGGATCGCCCCTCCCTGTTTGCGGCGGTTGTCAGCGAACTGGACAGGCGCAATCTCAGCGTTCACAACGCTCAAATATTTACCAATCGTGATGATATGACAATGGATACTTTGGTGGTACTAGAACCTAATGGTCATCCTTTAGCATTGGATCGTCACGAAATAATCCGCAACGCACTTTTGCTGGTCGTTCTGGGCCCATATTCCAAAACACCAAAAGCCCGAAGATTGCCAACTAAACTGCGTCATTTCAACGTACCAACAAAGGTGAACTTTCTGCCCACTCATAATGAGCGGAGAACCTATATGGAACTGTTCGCACTCGATCAACCGGGCTTGTTGGCCAAAGTGGGCAATATTTTTACCGAAATGGGCGTTTCACTGCACGGTGCGCACATCACCACTATTGGCGAACGTGTTGAAGATTTTTTTGTGCTGGCAGATAAAGACCATAAGGCATTAAATAAAAAAGTTAGAGAAGAATTGTCAGAAAGGTTGACAGAAACCCTGAATCCAAAGGATAAAATGTAACTGAATACAAGCCCATGATTCGGCTGATAACTAAGGAACCAGATGCAATGCAGCAATTAAAATCCATTATCGAAAGTGCTTTTGAAAACCGCGCAGCTATTACTCCAGCGACAGTAAACAGTGAAACACGTGATGCTGTTACTCAGGTCATAAACCTGTTGGATAGTGGAAAACTGCGTGTTGCAGAGAAAATTGACGGTCAATGGGTCACACACCAATGGCTGAAAATGGCTGTACTGCTCTCTTTCCGCATTAATGAAAACCAGATTATAGAGGGTGCTGAAAGCCGTTATTTCGATAAAGTTCCGATGAAATTCTCTGATTATGATCAGGAGAGATTTGAAAAAGAGGGCTTTCGCGTTGTTCCTCCTGCGGCAGCACGCCAGGGAGCCTTTATTGCCCGTAACTGTGTATTGATGCCTTCTTATGTCAACATCGGCGCTTATGTTGATGAAGGAACGATGGTAGATACTTGGGCAACGGTTGGTTCCTGTGCCCAAATTGGTAAAAACGTCCATTTATCCGGTGGCGTTGGTATTGGAGGCGTATTGGAGCCATTGCAAGCTAACCCAACCATTATTGAAGATAACTGTTTTATCGGTGCCCGTTCTGAAATTGTAGAAGGTGTCATTGTCGAAGAAGGTTCTGTAATTTCAATGGGCGTCTATATCGGCCAAAGCACCAAAATCTATGATCGTGAAACAGGCGAGATCCATTATGGCCGCGTCCCTGCTGGCTCTGTTGTTGTCTCTGGCAACCTTCCATCAAAAGATGGCAGTTACAGCCTGTATTGTGCTGTCATTGTAAAAAAAGTAGATGCCAAAACACGAGGAAAAGTGGGCATTAATGAACTCTTAAGAACGATAGATTAAACTTCAAAATAGCGGATAATAAATCCGCTATTTTTTTGCTTTGTATCATCTTTACCGAACTCAGTTAGTGTTATTAATATAAGTAGTTTGAATGCGGGCAACGTGCGCAACCCGGAACGTACACATAAGTACGTAAGGCATTTGGACACGACCCACATTCAAAATGACGTATAAGATAACCTACTGGGAAAAATATCCTTAAGGTGGCGCCATGTACGATAACTTAAAGAGTCTGGGAATCACATATCCCGAAGAAATTGACCGCTATAGTCTGCGTCAAGAAGCTAACAACGACATTCTGAAAATCTATTTTCGCAAAGATAAAGGTGAATTCTTTGCCAAAAGCGTGAAATTCAAATATCCGCGTCAACGTAAAACGGTTGCTTCAGACCATGCAGAACAAGGATACAAAGAGATTAACGAGATCAATACTAACTTGCGTTATGTGATTGAAGAGCTGGATCAGATTTGCAAACGTGACCAAGCAGAAGTCGATTTGAAACACAAAATCCTTGATGATCTGCGTCACCTTGAACACGTTGTTGCCAATAAAATTGCCGAGATTGAAGCCGATCTGGAAAAACTGACCCGTAAATAGGTGACAGTTTATATAACTATAACCGCTTATATCCTCCTGTCTGGTATAAGCGGTGTATTAAGAGCCAAAATTACTAAACTAATTCGCCCCACCGCTTAATCCAAGGCTGAGCAAAAATTTCCGGTTCTGCTTCTTCTACTGCATCCACCAGAAGAATTTCACCGATTCTTATCGCGCCTTGCTCTTGTAGCAGTCCATCAAAAGTACGACCGCCACCACAAAAATTCTCGTAACTACCATCACCCAAAGCGATAACGCCATAACGTAATTCTGGCTGATAACCTAATTCATCTCGCAAAGCGCAATAAAGTGTCTGAATATTATCGGGCAAATCCCCTTGCCCAGTCGTTGAAGTGATAACTAAAATCACGTGATTAAGATAGGAGTGCCACTGTTCCAGTTCCCCTTCTTCAAATACTTCTATCTCATGACCTTGTTGTTCAAGGATTTGCTGTGCTTCTTCTGCAACTGCCAGGGCATTACCATAAACAGTACCAACAAAAATACCAATTTTCGCCATAGCTTCTGATCTCTTTTTAAAGGAACTATTAGTTATCCTCGCTGGCAACAACAGAAAACTCAACCCTTGCCAAATCAGGGATAATTACCTTACCAACTAAGCCGTCGCACTAAATATTGCCATTATTAAGTTCAATCTGTCATGTAAACAATATCTCATTAGCACTAATGACTAACGATATATCTGCCAGACTAATTACAGGCAGTTGTACTGATCAATGGCGGTGGTTATTCTACATAAAACGGTAACAGGTAATCATCAAACGCATTGTTATCTGTGACAACTCTTATGGAACAGCCAAAATGCAACAACATTAAACTCAGTTATTTATCCAATAATAATTTAATGTTAACATTACTTCTTGTAACAACTTTGTTTGATAATATTTTCATTAACATGGAAGAGTGCCACATACTCTATTTCAATAAAAATAATAGCCAAATGAGATTAATATAACAATGTAGGTAAGCAATAAATATAATGAGATCAATCACCATGTTTAATAATAGAGCCATCGTGCTTAGTGTGTTATTAAGTGCCGCAAATATTACCGGCTCATCGGGTCTGATGACTTGGGTAGATGATGTACTTAAAGATGGAGGTATGATTTTAAATGCCTACATTCCTGTTTTTTCCTATTTATTTGGGTTATCTCTGGGATGTATGACCATATCCTTTCTTATTCGAAAAATGAATATTGTTTTTTTTAAAAGAAATATTTTTGGATTATTCTTATTATTAGCAACTATAAACTGCATTCTCTTTTCAAGAGAAATAACGCTTATTCCAGTTTGGCTGGATGCTCTGCATAGAATATTATGGGGAGTAATAAGTGGATTTATTGTCATAATGGGAAGAAATATTCTTATAACCGAAGGAAATGAAAAGAAAACAAATAAGGATTTTTCTATTTTAAGCCTAGCGTTATTAAGCCTGCCATTTTTAACCCCAGTCATTTTCTCTCTCTTCGGCTTAAACTCCCGTACATCAGCAGACTTTTTTGCTGCTTTTATTTATTCCATTGCTTCAATCATCTATTTCACTGGCTTTAAAAGCCATAATTTAAAAAACAACAATTTAAAAAAACAACAATACGATACTAAAGACTCTGTAAAAACAACCAATAAATTAGTTGTTTCCTTTGCCTTTTTCAGTTTGGTTATAATAAATGTTTATTTTTTCCTATCCTTAATGATTATGCCAGCAATGCGAACAAAATACTTTGAACATATTAATATGATTCAAATGTATATCATATTGCTGATTATATGGCTCCCCTGTGCAATTGGGATCATGAAAATCATAAAGTCTGCACTTTTAACAAAAAGAATCATAGTAGGTAATATCATTCAATTATTTTCTCTCGGATTCTGTTTACTTGGCATTATGATAAATTCTGGCATACTCTATTTGCTATTCACAATTATGGTATTTTTAGCTAACACAATTATGCAACCTGTTTTTTTCTCTTATCTTGGGTTATATTCAAAAAATTCTCTTTATACTTTGGGTATGCAATCAGGGGTTTATGTATTTATTACTATGATCATTCTCTTTTATACTATTTATTTAGGTGTTGGCCTTGAAGAAATCATTGCTGGATTTACAATATTATTAATTTCTTCAATAATTATTTCGACTGTTTTTCTTTCAAGAATAAATTCAAAAAAACAACAAAGTTAACCAGTAAAAATTAATAAACCCATACATTATCAACCTTTGTTAACAATATATGAACCTTGCCTTTATCGCTTAATTACCTTAATTAAGCGATAAAGGCAACGGATATTATTTTAAGATATCCTAATCTATAAAGTTTTCTACCTTACTCGCTTCATTATATTCCAAATCAGGAATAATGCCTTGCCAGCCAAATTGTTGTATTAAATGCTGCCATGACGCATCCCATTTTGCCGTAAGCGATAATTTCTCCCCCGTAACAGGGTGATCCAACTCAAGATGACTAGCATGAAGCATCAACCGATTGGTTTGATAATGGGCGGCGACACCTCTGTTTTGCCGTAAATCACCATGGGTCGTATCACCAATAATTGGATGACGAATATGTGCCATATGGCGCCTTAATTGGTGTTTTCGGCCTGTTTTCGGTGTCAACTCCAATAAACTAAAACGGGATGTAGGATAACGGCCTATTTCCACCGGACATTCTACTGTTGCCAATGGTCGGTAATAAGTTACACAGGGCTGAGCTTCTTTATCACCATCTGCAAATTTATCCGCGATCTTATCCAATTCCTCAACCAGAGCGTAATCAATAATAGCTGATTCCAACACATAACCACGCACAACAGCATGATAAGTTTTTTGTAACTGATGATGTTCAAACTGTTGGGAAAGCTGGCGGGCAACATCACTGGAAAGCGCCATCAGCAATACGCCTGATGTTGGTCTATCCAGACGGTGTACCGGGAAAACATGCTGACCAATCTGATCACGCAATGTCTGCATAACAAAAACAGTTTCGTGACGCGCCAACCAACTACGATGAACTAACCAACCAGCCGGCTTATTAACCGCCACAATATGATCATCCTGATATAATACTTCCAACATATCAGGCATTATCCTGAATAAATAAACAATCCAACGCACGAAGATACTCAAGCAGTTGCTGATAGCGGCCAGTGGTATCTTCTTTATAGGATTCCTCAAAATAAGGGGCGATAGCGAATGCCGTAGGTAACGCCAAACTCTGCTCCAATAACGCATACATTCTCGGAATTAATACCCACTGCAACCACTCTGCCGCCAGCATCGTATCAATTGAAAATGGTTCAACACTTTCAAAAGCTTCCGCTTTAGGTGGGTGATCCTGCCACAGATCAATTTCCCTCATAGCTTGTTCAATTAATTGTAACGTATGCAGAATTTGTTTTTCAGTACTCATATTTTCAGCCTAATTAATAAGTATTTGCCCAAAGCAGCAAAACTGATAAGAATACCACTGATAACCCTTAAGCTGTAAATTTGCTTTTTCCATCAAACATAAAGAGAAGGGAGCGAACAAGCGCTCCCTTTAAATTGATTATATAGCAATCCCGCTAATCGTTTGCTCCCTGCTCATTCCCTGACAAATTGTCCTTTAATGGTTATCCTTTACCCATCATTTTTATATATATTGCATACGATCCAGTTATGCATTGTGCCAGTCATGCTGACCATCATCACCTAATCTATCCCTGAGAAATTGTACGCAGAGACTCCTTTTCCTGCTGAGGACAGAATGAATTAATTCGATTTACGACACAAGCCATATAAGTGGAACCATTAAGCCAGTGAAATGGGATAAAATCTGTAATTATTTATAGGCTATTGAAATAAAATAAAAATAATAAACCAATGTGAAACTCACCGAAGTAAACATTGATATCTCTTACATGAAGTGTAAGAGATATCTCACAAATGCTAAGTTAAAACTCCAAGCCTAACAAATGAAGACAGGCTTAATTGCCCCAAGAAACCCAATTAAATCGGTAAACAACAGAGTTCTCTTATCACTACCAAATTGCTCCAGGATCACTTCGCCAGTCAAATTGCACAGAGAAATAATACTCATATCTGAATCCACGGTTGCAATAAATGCTGTTGGTGACAATTTTAGCCGCTTCTGTGTCACCAGATGCCCTATCAGGTTTTCCTGTAAACGGATAAAGTCCTCCTCGCTCCAGACCTGAATCAAACTAAGCTGTTGACCTTCAAACATTGCCGTCATATCACCAGCTAATTGAGAGGTATAAAAATCATGAATTGCTGGTTGCAATTGGATATCCAATGCAACTTCAACTTTATTCAGCTTATCTTCCGAAGGAAAAGGCTGCGGAAGCCAATAAACAATGTCATCACCAGTATGGGTAATACAAGGTGATGGCACACCATAAAGTTCACTGCTGGCAGGTGAAGCTCCTGTTTCCTTTTGCCACAAATCAACATAACAACGGGTAAAATCAGCCAACGCCTCTGTAACATTAGAAATCATATTATTTTCAACCGGTAACTGTTGGGGTGTACTTAATGTTTTAATATACAGGATGGTATCTTCCCCGCTAAATCCACTTTGTGTAGGACGCGATATCTCTCAAGCTCCTCTGGATATCTCGGCGAATAATGGAATAAAACAGTTCACTGACAGCAATGATATTGGATAGCTTTGACGCCATTTTCGCAAACAAACAAATAAAATTCTGATAAAACCTCGTAGCTTGATAAACTTGAGCAATGACAACTATTACTGATATCAGATTTTGAGGAATAACATGCCATTATATCAGGATCACCAAGCTCTTGGGAAACTTACATTAGGTAAAACCACTTCATATCATGACCAATACAACGCCAACTTGCTGCAAGCAATACCCCGCAGTATGAACCGTGAACCCCTGAACATTTTTCCTGACCATTTGCCATTTCACGGAGCTGATATCTGGACACTATATGAACTATCATGGCTGAATAGTCGTGGTCTGCCGCAAGTTGCTGTCGGGCATGTCAGCCTGAATGCAGCAAGTAAAAACCTGATTGAGTCTAAAAGTTTTAAACTCTATCTGAACAGCTTTAACCAAACCCGTTTTGAAAGCTGGCAAGCCGTTGAAGAAACATTGCAGCGTGATCTCGCCGCTTGTGCTGATGGTTATGTAGAAGTGACACTTCATCATTTAAATCATTTCAATAACCAACCGATTTCCGCTTTCACCGGTGAATGTATTGATAATCAAGATATTGACATTACTGAATATAATTTCAAGCGTGATTACCTGCAAGGTGCAGCACAAGGCCCTCTGGTGGAGGAAGTTTTGGTTAGCCATCTACTGAAATCCAACTGTCTGATTACTCACCAACCTGACTGGGGATCTGTCCAGATTCACTATAAAGGAGCAAAAATTAACCAAGAAGCGTTACTACGTTATCTGGTATCATTTCGGCATCATAATGAATTTCATGAGCAATGTGTTGAACGTATTTTCAATGACTTACAACAGCTATGCGCTCCAGAAAAGCTTTCGGTCTATGCCCGCTATACCCGTCGCGGAGGATTAGATATCAACCCATGGCGCACAAATAGTACCGACTTTGCACCAAAAACAGGCAGACTGGCACGCCAGTAAATAGACTTTTCGGAGTGCAGTCGGTGAAAAATCAAGCTGAATAGGAAATGTGATAGATTTAGCAAAAACCGTCGTAAATCCTCGTCCAGTACGGACGGGAGCAGTTATTTAACGATATTGAGGTGAAACCCATACACGATATAAGGAGTCATTCTTGATTACACATATCAACCCACTCGGTTCAATGGATTTATTATCTCAACTTGAAGTAGATATGCTGAAGAGTACCGCAAAAAGCGATCTTTATCGCTTATTCCGGAACTGTTCACTCGCTGTACTCAATTCTGGTAGCCAAACCGATAATAGTAAGGAACTCCTTTCTAAATACACAGATTTTGATATTAACGTATTGCGCCGTGAGCGTGGAGTAAAACTGGAATTGGTGAATCCACCAGAAGAAGCATTTGTTGATGGGAAAATTATCCATTTACTACAAGCTAATTTGTTCGCAGTGCTTCGGGATATCTTGTTTGTTCATACTCAGATTACCGATTCAAGAAAACAGCATCATCCCAGTTTGGAAGATAGTGCCTATATTACCAACACCATATTCTCTATTCTGCGTAACGCCAGAGCGTTACATACCGATGAAGACCCCAATATGATTGTCTGTTGGGGAGGCCACTCAGTTACTAAACAAGAGTATCAATACAGCCGTAAAGTCGGTCATCAGCTTGGACTGCGAGGGCTCAATATCTGTACCGGCTGCGGCCCTGGGGCAATGGAAGCACCAATGAAAGGTGCAGCCGTAGGCCATGCACAACAGAATTATAAAGATAGTCGTTTTATCGGTATCACCGAGCCATCGATCATTGCTGCTGAGCCACCTAACCCATTAGTGAACGAACTGATTATCATGCCGGATATAGAAAAACGTCTGGAAACTTTCGTTCGTATTGCTCACGGTATCATTATTTTCCCAGGAGGCGTCGGCACAACAGAAGAATTATTCTATCTGTTGGGTATTCTGATGGACCCGGAAAATCAGCAACAGATATTGCCATTGATTCTTACCGGCCCGAAAGAGAGCGCTGATTATTTCCGGGTCTTGGATGAGTTTATTGTTCATACATTGGGAAAAGAGGCACGACGCTACTATCACACCATTATTGATGACGCTCCTGAAGTTGCCCGGATAATGAAAGAAGCCATGCCATTAGTCAAAGATAACCGTCACAGTACCGGTGATGCATACAGTTTTAATTGGTCAATAAAGATCAACCATGATTTACAACAACCGTTTGCACCCTCTCATGAAAACATGACTAATCTTAATCTCTATCCTGATCAGTCTCCTGACAAACTGGTAGCTACACTACGCCGTGCTTTTTCTGGGATTGTTGCCGGCAATGTGAAAGAGATTGGTATTCAAGCGATTGAAAAACATGGCCCATTCAAAATCCACGGTGATGCTGAGATAATGCGCTATATGGATAAGCTGCTAACCGACTTTGTAGAACAGCACCGTATGAAACTACCAGGTGGCACTGCTTACGAGCCTTGCTACGAAATTACCCGATAAAATGACCCAACAAAAAAAGATCTCTGCTCCACGGATGGAGCACAATGCTGCTTAATAGTGAACCCTATGATACACCTTCTAATTGTTGATGCTCTTAACCTTATCCGCCGCATTCACGCTGTGCAGGGTAGCCCATGCATTCCTGCCTGTGAACATGCACTGAAGCAGTTGATCCAACATACCAATCCTACCCATGCTGTCGCAGTATTCGATGAGGAGGATCGCAGTAACAGTTGGCGTCACCAAATATTACCTGCCTACAAAGCTGGCCGCTCGCCAATGCCTGACAATCTGAAACAAGAAATGCCGCAGATCAGAATATCATTTGAACAACAAGGCATTGCCTGCTGGCATGCCCAAGGACATGAAGCAGATGATCTAGCCGCAACGCTGGCAGTAAAAGTCGCCTCTGCCGGTTACCATGTTACGATTGTTTCTACTGATAAAGGTTATTGCCAATTACTTTCACCCAATATCCGTATCCGCGACTACTTCCAGAAACGCTGGTTGGATATGCCATTTGTTCAACAAGAATTTGGCGTTTCTCCGGAACAATTACCTGATTACTGGGGACTGGCGGGGATCAGTAGCAGTAAAATACCCGGAATTCAGGGGATTGGCCCTAAAACCGCCACTGCTTTACTGCAACAGGCTGGTACACTGGATAACCTTTTCCAGAACCTCGATCAACAACCAGATAAATGGCGCAACAAGCTGGAATCAAATAAAGAAATCGCGTTTATCAGCCGGGAAGTTGCGTCGTTACGTACCTATTTAGCGTTAAATGGCAATCTGCAACAACTCCGGCTGACAACAGCAAACTAACGGAAATACCCTGCTACCTTATCCAAATGTTCACCTTTTAGCTCTCCGGCCTCATTTAGTAGGCCGACCCAAGCTTTAATATAATTATATTTTGCCTGAGAAAGATCACGCCGGGCAGTATATAACTGCTGTTCAGCATTCAGAACATCCACATTAACCCGCTGCCCAAGAACAACACTCTTGCTGGTCGCATCTACCTGCAAGTTGGCTGATTCAACAGCCATTTCATAAGCATTAATCCGCTTTTCACTATTCAGATACTGATTATAATTTCGGCGTAATGCATTAAGAACTTCTCCTGCCTGAGCATCAAGATCATATCTAGTTCTTCCATATTGCGCCGCCGCCTGACGTACAGAAGCAGATGTACCACCCCCATTATAGATATTCATGCTCATCCGCAAGCCAATGGTATCGGTTCGATACTTCTGATCTACCGTATTATCGCTGCTAGATTCGCTTTCAGAATGGGAAGCATAGAGCTCCAACTTAGGTAAATAACCTGCCCGGTTACGTTGCACCTCATGGTACGCTGCTTTCACTTCCTGACGGGACGCGGCCAGAACCGGATTGTTAGCTAATGCCAGTTTTTCCCATTCTTCATAATGGTCTGGCGACAACTTCAATATCTTAAACTGCGTCTTATCTGATAGCCGCTGCACCGGTAAATCAATGGGAAGAGGAACACCAACAATCAGTTGTAAACTCCGGACTGCGGCATCCAGATCATCTTTAGCTGCTATTTCATCGGCAATAGCCTGGCTGTAACGAGATTGTGTTTCCACTACATCAGTACGTGTCCCTTCACCAGAAGCAAACAACTTCCTATTCAGTTCCAATTGTTTTTCATACGCCATTTTCTGGCGTATCACCAAATCAATCTGATCCTGAGCATAAGCAACATCCACGTAAGCATTCACTACCCGGACCGCCAGTTGCTGAAAATCTGCCCGAAAACGTTCATTGCTCATTAACGTATGAGCCTGACTGGCTTTATAACGCGCCCATATCTCAAAATCTATCAATGGCTGAGTCAGCACCACTGCCGCGTTATAACTGCTATATTGGCGATCCCGACTTTCCGTTGCCTTATTTCCCCGACGATCATACGTAGGGTATTCCATATGTTGCCAGTTCCTCGGTGAATGCTGATAAGACATTATCACTTTAGGTAACAATTCTGCCCTGCCAATCTTTTCATACTCTTCTCCACCTTCTCTTTCTTTTACTGCTGCGAGAAAAGTAGGATCATTTTCTAATGCCAGCGCATAAGCCTCTGTCAGACTCAATGCCCATGCGGGAAAAGAGAACAAACTGACACTGAAAAGAATTAACAAACTAACTAATGATAAAGAAGCACGATTCAGTTTCATAATCACTCCTCTATCAACGATGTCGAAGCCCGATCCCACAATGGCTTAAACAGATAACTCAACAAGGAACGTGAACCGGTTTTGACAAATACCTCAACTGGCATCCCCGGCCTGATATCCAACCCTTTCAGTTTTTCCATCTCTTCAGGAGATACGACTGCTCTCATCTGATAATAAGGTTGGCTGTTCACAGGATCTACCAATCTGTCTGCGGAAACCATGACCACTTTTCCCGCAATTTTTGGTGTCCGGTTCTGATTAAAAGCGGTGAACATCAGATCTACATCTAGCCCTTTGCTAATCTTATCTGCCAGATTAACCGCAACACGGGTTTCCACCTCAAGCGCCATTTGATCCGGTAGAATTTCCATCAGTTTTTCACCGGGAGCAACAACACCACCCTGCGTAAAAATATTTAACCCGACAACCGTGCCATCAACCGGCGCCACAATTGAAGTATGCGTAAGTTCAAACTGGGCTGTATCCAACTTATTTCTGTATTCACTGGCAGCAACCTGCACCTCGGCCAATTGAGTGCTCACTTCCCGTTGATAGTCTGCGTTGCGCTGAATAATACGCTGCTGGGTTTCCTGTAGCTGTTTTTCAAGCTGGCCGGTGCGCCCTTCCATTTCCGCTATGCTACTGTTGAGTTCAGCCTGTTCACGCAGAAGCTCCAAATAACGATTACGCGGGAAATACCCCTCATCCGCTAAAGATTTAAGATTAGTTATCTGTTCTTTAAGTGCTGACTGTTGCACTCGCTTACTGACAAGAGAAGCTTTCAGCCCTTTAATCTGAAAGTTTGTACCAGCAACAGACTGCTCAAGCCCTGCCAGATCGCTTTGCAGCATTTCACGGCGTGATGCGAACAGTTGTTTTTGCAATGCAATAATCTCTTTCACCCGAGGTTCAGATTGTAATTGCTGGAATATTTTGGGAAAAACCAGCATGTCATCACCATGCTGTTCAGCCAATAAACGGGTTTCCGTTGCTAATGTGGTATACAGTTGATCCTGGAGCGCATCTACCTGTGCTTTTGCCTGCACCTGACTGAGCTGAACGAGGGTTTGACCCGCTTTTATAGTTTCTCCCTCAACAACCATAATCTGGCTAATAATACCGCTTGCCGGGGCTTGAACCGTTTTGCGGTTACCATCCACAACCACTACACCAGAAGACGCAACCCCTTTATCCAACGGCGCAAATGCTGCCCAAATGAGAAACCCCAAGATCCCCACACCAATCACCAACCATCCTAGTCGTAAAAAATGCCCTTCTTCTAGTGGCAATAATCCTTTTCCATCCACTACCGGCGTATTCTGATCAGACATATCCACTCCCGGACAGAAATCTCCGTCTCAGCTATTTGATATTATTATAATTAAATGCTTATCTACTTATGATGCCTGTGCAACTGCCTTGGCCGCAGAATGTTCCTGACTTTTATTTTGTTGCGATAAAGCAGTCATTACCTGCTGAGATGAACCAAACATCTTCATTTTTCCCTGAACTAGCAGCAATATTTTGTTCGTCTGTGACAACAATGATGTACGGTGAGTAATCACAATCACTGTTTTTCCTTGCGCTTTCAGCTGAGCAATAGCTTGATTCAGCGCTCTTTCACCCGCTTCATCCAGGCTGGAATTAGGTTCATCCAGAACCACAAGTGATGGCTCATCATACAACGCACGAGCAAGACCAATTCGCTGTTTCTGCCCGCCAGATAGCCCAATACCGCCGGCACCAATAACGGTGTCATAACCCTTATCAAGCGCTAATACCAGTTCATGAACCCCAGCTTTCTTTGCCGCCTGAACAACTTTTTCTGGTTCCACTTCATTGAAACGAGCAATGTTCTCAGCGATAGTGCCGCCAAATAGCTCAATATCTTGCGGTAAATATCCTATTGAAGAACCCAATTCATCTTTGTTCCACTGATAAATATCTGCATTATCAAGACGGACTACACCTTCCTGTGCCGGCCATATCCCGACTAGTAACCGGGCGAGGGTCGATTTCCCTGAAGCACTGGGGCCAATTAATCCCATCACATCACCCGCATCCAGCGCAAAACTAACATCCTGCAACACAACCTTACTGTTTCTTCCTGGAGGTGCGGCTGAAACTTTTTCTACCACCAAATTTCCTTTTGGCGCAGGTAATGACATGCCTGATTTCCGTTCTGGTTGCTGCTCCAACAAATCGGTTAATCGTTGCCATGACAAACGCGCTGCACTCCAACCTTTCCAGGCTTGAATAAGCTGTTCAATCGGCGAAAGTGCACGCCCCATCAGAATTGAAGCAGCAATCATCATTCCCGGCGTAATATGCCCGTCAATTGCTAACCAGCCACCTAATCCAAGGATCAGCGACTGTAACGCCAAACGCACTGTTTTAGTGACTGAATTAATCACTGAAGCCCGTTCACTGGCAATACGCTGGAAATTCAGAAAACGTTCATGTAATCCAAACCATCTCCGGCGCAGCACCGGCAACATCCCCAACGCCTCTATCACTTCAGCGTTACGCAAGTTAGTGCTGGCAAGACTGGCTGAACGCAGAGCAAGTTTATTGGCTTCTGATAAAGGCTGGCTTGATACCCACTGATTCAATACAGCAAGGGCAATCAATACCAACGCCCCCACTAATGACAACAAACCAAGCCAAGGGTTAAAAAGAAAAATAACCAGCAAGTAGATTGGGAACCAAGGAGCATCAAAGAAAGCAAATAAAGCATTACCCGTCAGAAACTGGCGGATATTTGCCAAGTCATTGAGCATCTGCCCCGCATCTGTTGTACCATTTTTTAGATTTGATTCGTAAGATGCGGTATAAACCCGATTATTCAGTTTCATATCAAGCTGGCTACCAATACGAATAACAATCATGCTGCGGATATATTCCAGCATCCCCATCATGGCAAACATGCCAAGAGTAATCAGGGTCAACATCAGCAAAGTGATTTCATTGCCCGACGGCAACACTCTGTCATAAACCTGCAACATATAAACAGATGGAACCAACATGAGCAGGTTAATAAAGGCAGTGAACAACCCGATAGTCCAAAACACCCGACTACGGGCACGAATGACATCAGCAATCTCATCCTTTGGGAGTAATAATTTCACAGCATTTCCTTAATAACTATCTGATATATCTTATTTTTATAAATATATGACTATCTGATGTTAACGTTCCTTGCCCTATTCGCTTTACTTACCCGGTCTCATTATCAATTCCCGGCCATCAGCAAACCGGGCAAACCAGCCATCTGACTCATGAGCAAAAAAAGCCAAACCACTACCCTGATTATCTGTAATTGTGATGCCATCAGGCGTAGGCCGCCAACCGGCAGGCACTTCACCAAACATATCTGCCAAACAAGTGTTATCACCATTAAGTGACCAAATTGACCCCTCCGGTAATGGTTGGTCAGTCAATGACACATCACATTGGTGACGTTTATCTGACAGTTGCCATACGCCTTTCAATTCACTAGCGTGTGGCAGATCAAGACTACTTGCCATACTTCCTCCAATAATGCTGAATGTAAGAGCAACAAAGAATGCAAATTTCAGATACCAAGTTGCAAAAACCATGCCGTCTCCAAACGAATAACCGCATCCAAATCAGATGCGGTTGTGTTGTTGTGTTATGCAAGAATGAAATCAGACTCTAATATTGGCTCTCCGACAATCTTTACCCAAAAATCATCGTAGGAGAATTTACCGCCCAAATTAATGGCGAAATCATTCACCTTATCAACAGTGTTATAACGAAGCACTGCCTCTCCAACGGCACCAGTGAATTCCTCGACAAACTTAACGCCCCCTTTCCCGGCTTCACCCAGATCGAACAGTGACACATCAATCTTGTCCTCACCTGAAACAAAGTCATGAATCCAATCACGCTCAAGAGGAGGTGATTCCTTGGCACTCAGGTAGACAAATGTATCTTTACCTTCTCCACCCCAAAGGTTATCTGCTCCCAGACCACCGTAGATGATGTCATCACCAGCACCACCTTTCAGAGTATTGTCAGCATCATTGCCTATCAGAATGTCATTGCCACTGCCACCAATCGCATTTTCAATCGTTACACCACGAGCAATCGAAACGTTTCCTTTCAGGCCACCAACATCAGAGAAAGAAGCTTCATTCAGGTTGATGCGCTGATCCTGAGTAAAACCAGAGAAATCAAACGTATCATTACCACCCGCATCCCAGGCAGTGAACAACAGTTTGCTGTTCTCATCTTTTGCGGTATAGAAATCGCGATCTGTGTTGGAATTAAAGCCGTATACAGTGTCATCTGTACGGGTTGCATTATTAACACCATATTTTGCCTGAATGGCAGAAATATCGTTAAGTAATGGTGCAGAAGAATAAATACCTTTGAAGTCTTGCCCAGTATTCTTCTCACTGAAATAACTCATGACGGTATAAGCACGGCTATCTTCAAAATAGGTGGCGCTATTCTTATAAGTTGGGTTTACCTTATCAGATGCATTATAATCAGCCGGATGCTGTAACCCCAGTGTATGACCGATTTCATGAGTAAACGTTTGACGGCCATAACCATTCACGTCAATATCATTATTTGAGAAAGTACGGCTTGTTGCGTTATACCAGGTTCCTAATTGCGTCTTATCCGGGTTTGGCAGATACGCAAACGCATAACTCCCCGTCAAACTAACATCAAAGAACCCAAAAGTGATATTCGCCTCCTTTACATCAGAGGTTTCAACGAAGTTAATATTAGCAACATCCGCCCAAGATTGTATTGACAGTTTTGCAGCCGCTTTTTGCGCTTCATTAAATGCTGAAAATTCAGAAATATGCCATGGCATATTATCCGGTTCACTCTCCAGGAAATTATACTTTAATTGGAAAGCTTTAGATTTATCGTCGTCCTGATGCCCCCAACTATAATCACCCCGGATTAATTCTTTAGCAGCATCTTTACTGGGCTCATGCTCAACGACAATATTAGAATCCTTACCTGGTATATAAGCCTGTAACCATTTCAGCAACTCATTTGCCTTCTCTGAACCGCTAACTTCTTCCGAGTATGAAATTTTTTTCTTTAAAGACATATATTTCTCCATAAATTCAGGACTTAGATATAAAAACCTTTTTATTTTATTAAATACAAATCGATAAAACCTGAAAACGACAGACCGCCCATGGTCATACAAATTAAGAACTAAAATCCCTTTCACATAAAAGTAACACTAAAGTTAATTGTATAAAAAGCAATTAACATACTTTTTTAATATAAACGTGATAAAAATAACATAAAACAAATAAGCGATTGTTTTACATAACATAACTATTTAAGGCGAAAAAAACACCGCTAATTTCTTAACGGTATCTTATTGATCATTAATTATTCATCATTTAACTATCCATAAAGTAAACTTTAAAAAATTTATAGAATTATTGTTGATAATTTTAATAAGAAATTATTTCAAACCGTTATATGAATAGAGAAAATAAGAATAACCTCCCACTTAGACTGCAATATTGAACGATATGACACAGATAGAAGGGATCTAAACCAGTAAATACCCATATATTATTATCAAACAAAGTAATAACAACTTAATTAAATAAATAAAAATATATATATCACAGAGTAGTTAATACTTCATTTATTCTAAATCATTCTTTTTCGATATAATCAAATTATATTTGCAGTTTTTGAAAAAAAATAAAAACATCAACAAAGTTGATTAAACACTCTAAAAAACAAGATATGAAATAAATAATTAAATATATTCATAAAGATATGAAATTTAAAACAGCAACTTAAATTCGATATAATACAAACATTATTTTAGCTTAATATTACAATTAAACTTCATATCCTAACCCTAGTTAAATTAATTTCAAAAAACAATCAATTTCATTCCTCCCAATTTTATAATATTAATTTACTGGATTATTGCGAATTAATCTCATGTTTCATTAAGCAGTTACAATAGTATATTTATTTTGTTATTTATCTTAAGTCAAGTTAAAAAATCAACAATTTTCAGACAAAAATCATACCATATTAATGGTCAGATTAAATATAATAACCTCATAACTGAGCATTATGTAATATCCCCCTAGTGAATAAATGAGTGAAATCATTTCAATATGCTACTTTTATTACATATGGGAATGAAAAAAAATGCAACAATGTTATTCAATATTAAAATAAAAACGCCTCAGAATATCACTGAGGCGCTTTATGAAGTCTTATTTTAGTAATTTATTCCAGAATAATGATGAACAACAGTTAATCAGTCATTATCCCGACTGGTTGCATAAGCAGACCAAATACGGCGAACATGAACCGTTATTTCTTCCCTGTCATGATAAAGGTGCTTTGCCTGAATTTGTGCATTGATACCATTCTCTTTTAATTGCAGATTCATTTTCTGCAAATTATGCGCAACTTCTTCATAACGCTTTTTCATGGGCAGTTTGAGATTAAAAATAGCCTCCCGACACCAACCATTAACCAACCAATCTGCCATGAGTTGCGTCACTTTTGCCGGCTTTTCCACCATATCACACACCAGCCAATAAATGTTTTTTACCGAAGGTTCAAACTTAAAACCATCAATTTTGTGATGCCGAACCTGCCCGGTATCCATCAGGCTTTGCGACATCAGACCATTATCCACAGCATGAACCATCATGCTGCGTTTCACCAATTGGTAGGTCCAACCACCAGGACATGCACCTAAATCAACAGCATACAGACCACTAGCCAGCCGCTCTTCCCATTCATCATAAGGAATAAAAACATGAAAAGCTTCTTCCAACTTCAGTGTTGAACGACTTGGGGCATCTGAAGGGAACTTCAATCGGGGAATACCCATATAAAATGGCGAGTTGTTATTACTGTAAGAATAACCAACATAACAGCAACCCGGCGCAATAAAGAAAACATGTATTACGGGGCGGCTCGTGTTTTCCCTAATCTGCAAAATTTTTTCCTGACGCATAGCATTACGCAACGGCACAGTAAATTTCCGGCAGAATTTCAACAACTCTTTACTTTCATTAGTATCAGGCACTTCAACCCGTAGTTCGCCCGCACGTTCAATGACACCATGTAACATACCAACAATCGGACTTATCCGATCTTCAGGAGATAAATCTCGTAATAATTCACCCACGACCAGCATTTGGCGGGCAAAAATCAATTCCCGAAAGGGTATCTCACGAATAAGACGATCTGCATCTTCATGCTGATAACACTCAAACAGAACATAACCGCTGTTGTCTTTTACCCGGGCAAAACCGTAAATCTCTTTTTGACCCGCTTTATCGGTGATTTCTGCCGCACACTCTTTTTCAAAACCAGGACGACAATATAAGGCAATTTTATTCATGGCGAAGCGCCGATTTCCTTAGACGCAAAGCGCCGATTAATACTAAGATCCAGCCAATAAGAAAGCTGCCCCCTCCAACTGGAGTAATATAAGCGAAAAATTTAACCTGCAATAAGGCCATACAATAGAGACTGCCACTAAACAACAAAATGCCTACCGCGAAAAAGACACCACTCCAGTAAAACCAGAGAATAACTTTACGCATCAGCATGGCAGATATAGCCATCATTGCCAGAGTGTGAATACCCTGATATTGCAGACCAAGTTCAATCCAGCCTAGCTGATATTTTTCCATAATCGGAGATAATAAATGCGACCCGATAGCACCAAACGCCACATAGAAAAAACCACTAATACCAGCAAAGATAAGCATTAAACGACTATTCACTGTTATCTCCCTTTTTCATATTTATGTCTGAGAACTCTTGTAACCAGAATGACTTATCCTTTTCTTATTCATTGGTAATAAAACCCAATTTCTCCTGCTCACTAGCAGCCTGTGCCAGAACCCATTGCCGGAATGCTGCGATTTTCCCTAACTCAGCCTGACTATCATGACAAACAAGGTAAAATGCATTCTTACTCACTAACACATCATTAAATGGGCAAACTAAACGCCCGGCATCAATTTCAGTCCGAGCCATGACATTATTTGCCAATGCAACCCCTTGCCCATGAACCGCCGCCTGGATCACCATTGCGCTATGGCTAAATATAGGTCCCTGCTGAACATTTATCTGCTGTTGCATATCAAGTTGACGTACATAAGCCTGCCAGTCACGGCGAGAAGAATCGTGCAATAATGTATGGCGCGCCAAATCTGCTGGTGTTTTCAGAGGATTCTCCCCTGTTAGCAGCGTAGGAGAACAAACAGGGAGCAAATATTCTGCATAAAGACGATCTGTTCGCAACCCCGGCCAGTTTCCACGGCCATAAAATATAGCAACATCAACATCATCAGCGAGCTTATCTTCTTCTCTGTCTACCGCCTGTATCCTGACATCAATTCCCGGGTAAGCTAAATTAAAGCCAGACAACCTTGGAACCAACCACTGAATAGCAAAGCTGGGTGAAAGACTGACAGTCAAAGCCCCTTTCGCACTTCGAGCTTGAAGTTTACGCGTTGCTTCATTTATAGACGTGAAAATTTCTTTAATATCCAAATAATAACTTTGTCCCTCTTCAGTCAACAATAGTGATCGGTTGCGACGACGAAACAGCTTAAGCCCCAGAAAATCCTCCAAACTTTTCATCTGGTGGCTAACTGCGGCCTGCGTCACAAATAACTCTTCAGCTGCCTTAGTAAAACTCAAATGGCGCGCCGCAGCATCAAAAACCCGCAACGCATTAAGTGGTGGTAAACGTTTGGACATGTGAGCCCTTATTCAATATTAGTGATACCGGTAACTCTTTATATTTATTTATTAGTTTTTGTAATCCGAACCATTATAAATTGTCCATTGAGGATACTCCAGTAAATCCCTATAGTGGCGCCACTTCCCAAGCCGGAACGAAAAGTGAATTAGCAGTAACGCTATGGAACTTTTGGCTTTGTGGTTGTGATGTTGTGTTTGCAAGTTGTCTGGAAAACCAGACTGTGTAGCTTAAGCTACTGTTTTTTTCACTTCCTGTACATTTACCCTGTCTGTCCATAGTGATTTTTTAATGCACCGCCGTTGCGGTGCTTTTTTTTGGCATAACTACTGGAACATGGCACTATTACTCAATGTAACAACCTATCCATTCTCAGCCAGAAACAGACGACTATACCCTATGGATTTCAAGATGCATCGCGACGGCAAGGGCGCGAATCCCCGGGAGCATAGCGAACTATGTGACCGGGGTGAGTGAATGCAGCCAACAAAGAGGCGACTTGAAAGATAGCGGGTATAATTACTATCACCAACAGAATAGCCTGATAAACAACAACGAAATCAACTCAAAACAACTATGAAAAAGTTCGAACCAGAACAATTCCGTCGGCAATTTCCTGCCCTGCAACAACAGACTGTATTTTTAGACAGCGCAGCAACTGCACTCAAACCACAAGCCATGATAAAAGTAACTCAGGATTATTATCAGTGCAGTAGTGCTACAGTGCATCGCAGCCAACATCACGCCGCACTGGAAGCCACATCTCGCTATGAAAATGCTCGGCAACTGGTTGCTGAACTCATCAATGCCCCACAACCTGAGAATATTATCTGGACAAAAGGAACAACAGAATCCCTCAATCTGGTTGTTCAGAATTATTTCCGTACTCGTCTCCAACCTGGCGATGAAATTATAGTTAGTGAACAGGAACACCATTCTAATTTGATCCCTTGGTTAATGCTGGCAGAGCAAATAGGCGCTAAGGTTATTAAATGGCCTTTAGGCAACGGCAAATTGCCGGATATAAATACCTTACCTGAACTTCTGAACCAACACAGTCGATTGATAGCCATCAGCCAAATGTCCAACGTGACCGGCGGAGCAGTTGATTTAACTGCAATAACAAAAATAGCGCACCAACATGGTTGCCTAATCGTGGTTGATGGCGCACAAGGTGTTGTTCACAATCCCGTTGATGTTCAGCAAACAGATATCGATTTCTACGCATTTTCAGCTCATAAGCTCTATGGTCCAAATGGCGTTGGCATACTTTATGGTAAAAGTGAGCTACTTGAAGCCATGTCTCCTTGGCAAGGCGGCGGTAAAATGCTTACTCAGGCATCATTCAGTGGTTTTACACCGGAAGCTGTACCATTCAGATTTGAGGCGGGTACACCAAATGTTGCTGGTGTTATTGGCTTTTCAGCCACACTAGAATGGCTGAAAGATCTTGATATGACCAAAGCTGAAACCCATGCTGTCACTCTCGCTGACTACACCGAAGAACAACTTTCCGCTTTACCCGGGTTTATCAGCTATCGTATTGCCGGTTCCAGCTTGCTGGCTTTTAATTTTGCTGGCATTCATCACGGTGATTTGGCGACTATTTTGGCAGAACAAAATATTGCCTTACGCTCTGGTCAGCACTGCGCTCAACCATTGATCGAGGCTTTAGGTATCAGTGGCTGTTTGCGGGCATCTTTTATGCCTTACAACAATCAGCAGGATGCCGATTCTTTAGTCCAAGCGGTAGAATTCGGCCTTTCTCTACTACAAGATGAATGATATATGACACAACCCATTGAAGGCTTAACCGCACCACACCCATTTGGTCAAGAAATTAACCAGCAACAGTTAATCGAAACCTTTAACCAATGCCGCCAATGGGAAGATCGCTATCGCCAGTTAATCTTACTGGCAAAGAAACTACCAGCACTGCCTGACAACTTGAAACAACAGGATATCGAAATGTCAGGTTGTGAAAACCGAGTTTGGTTAGGATATCAATTACTGCCAAATGGCTATTTGCACTTTTATGGTGACAGCGAAGGCCGCATTGTAAAAGGTCTGCTAGCCGTAATCCTAACCGCCGTAGAAGGAAAAACACCGAAACAAGTTTCGGAAACTAACTTGCTGGCGTTGTTCCACCAGCTTGGACTAGAACAACAGTTAAGTGGTTCACGGTTGAACGGCGTAAAATCGCTGATTCATACCGTGCAAAACGCCGCAAAGCACTACACCAAAGATTAAAGTTCACCCCGGCGTTGAGCTTTAGCCACCATCTTTTTCAATGCATGGGAAACCGCAACAAATCCGAATGTCGCCGTGACCATCGTCGCGGCACCAAAACCGGAAGCACAATCCATGCGTTTAGTCCCTTCCGCCGTACTTTTCGCGGCACAAACAGAACCATCACCTTGCGGATAAACCAATTGCTCAGTTGAAAACACACAATCAATTCCCAACTTGCCTTTACCATTCTTCACAATGTGATAGTCGGATTTCAGTCGTTCCCGCAACTTAGCTGCTAACGGGTCCTGAATAGTTTTCGCTAAATCAACAACCTGAATCTGTGTAGGATCAAGTTGCCCGCCTGCACCACCTGTTATTACCAACGGAATTTTATGGCGACGACAATAAGCCAACAAAGCTGCTTTCGGCCTGACACTATCAATAGCATCAACCACATAACTGAACCCGGCAGACATGATTTCCTCAACGTTATCTGGTGTGAGAAAATCATCAATACAAGTCACTTTACATTCAGGGTTAATTGCCAGAATACGTTCTGCAATCACTTCCGTTTTTGGTTGCCCAATATGCTGCTTTAAAGCGTGTAATTGGCGGTTGGTATTCGTAATGCATACATCATCCATATCAATCAGGGTAATCGCGCCTATTCCAGTACGAGCCAGCGCTTCGGCTGCCCAAGAACCCACACCACCGATACCCACCACACAAATATGGGAATGAAAAAACAAAGAAAGCGCTTTTTGACCATATAAACGGGCAGTACCCGCAAAGCGCTGCATATATGCATCAGAAAGAGAAGTTTGTATCACTGAATATCAATCCTGAAAACCTGTTATAAAATTCCTGGAGAAGCATTACTGATTTACCATCAGCATAGCCGGTTGCTCTTTTTTCAGCACCCAAACTCGACCATAGTGGTTATAAAACCCCGCCATCATACCAGCCTCACGACCAATACCATGATAGATATCGAAGTGATGGCCTTTTATTGCACCACCGACATCCAATGCAATCATCAAACGCATCTGGTACTGACCGGTAAATTTACCTTGCCCATCCAACAAAGGTACCTCTGCCAACAATGTTGTTCCTGGTGGAATAAGTGCTTTGTCTGAAGCCACAGAAGCTTTTGCAATCAGAGGAACAGCACTTGCTCCCCGCACCGGGGCATAAACTTCAGGTTTAAAGAAGACAAACGAAGGGTTCTGCTCTAGCAGCTCACGAACTTCTGCCTCGCTATGAGATTCAATCCATCTACGAATCGCCAGTATAGATATATCTTCCTGCGCAATTTCTCCGCGCTCAATCAGCAACTTACCAATACTGCGGTAAACCTGCCCATTCTTACCTGCATAACCCAAAAAGGTCAGTGGCCCACCATCACCAAAATCAACATAACCACTGCCCTGCACTTCCATAAGATAATTATCAATCAGTGAACGACTGTAACCAATAACCAGATTAGGACTGAGGGCACCATTATATATCTCAGCTCGACTTGGCAAATGGTATCTGCCTTTAGGCGGCATGCGGTACAGAGGATATTTAAATTCACCTTGTTTAACACGGCGAGCTTGTAATATCGGCGTATAGTAACCCGTGAACTGGACATTACCGTAATTATCCACACCTTCCATCTGATAAGCATGTAGATTAAACAGATTCAATTTACTGGTTTCACCACCTGCTAACATCCAGTTCTGGACCGCATCAAAAGTTGAGCTATTATTCTTATACAGACGAGGTGCAGACTGACTAATAAGCGCAACCTGCTCTGAAAAGTCTTTAGCATTAACCGGCCTACCCTGAGCATTGGGTTGATTCACGAGCCATAAATCCTCAGTAATATGACCATCTTTATATTGTTGGCCCAGATCTGTTGGGCGAGAATGACATCCAACCAGCAGTGAAATCATGACCCCACACAGAAGATGCTTATTCCAAAATCTCATTGTTGCTCTCTCTTACCAACATTGCTCAGCGGCAAACAATACCAAACCAACAAAAATAATGAAACTTACCATAAAAAAATAACGTAACGAGACAATGACACAAACGAACAAAAACACGCCAATATGTGGAGTAACTAATCAAAAACGTAACGAAACAAACAATAATTAATAAAAAAACTTGCAACGGATCTCATCCTGAGTATAGTGCCCGCATCGGACGCGGGGTGGAGCAGCCTGGTAGCTCGTCGGGCTCATAACCCGAAGGTCGTCGGTTCAAATCCGGCCCCCGCAACCAATACAATGAAATAGTTCGATATTTGCGAATCAGAACCTATTCCAGCAGGCGTTATCGATGCAGGAAAACACCAGAAAGGTTCTAACGGACGCGGGATGGAGCAGCCTGGTAGCTCGTCGGGCTCATAACCCGAAGGTCGTCGGTTCAAATCCGGCTCCCGCAACCAATTTTTCGCAACTCAGAATACTCAAACGGACGCGGGGTGGAGCAGCTTGGTAGCTCGTCGGGCTCATAACCCGAAGGTCGTCGGTTCAAATCCGGCCCCCGCAACCAATTCCCTATGCATTTCAACATGCCAATTCCAAAAACAACTTCTAAACGGCATCCTTGAAGATGGCGAACAAGCTGAGTTACTGTTACTGATTGCTCTTCGCCAGATGACCAAAGCCTTCGGGGGAGTTTGTAACGTGGCCCAGGAAGCTGAGTTGAATCCGAACCAGCTCTATCGCACCTTGTCAGCCAAGGGCAACCTGGAAGTTAGAAGTCTAAGCGCAATTCTGCGTGTTATGGGCTTGCGCCTGGCAGTTCAACCTATCACTACCCACTCAAAAATAGGGGAAGGGAATACAAACTGAATGAAGACAGCCTCCTTTCCCTTTCTAGCAGCAAAAATAACTCGCCGAGTAGTTTCAGATTGCCAAATTGCCACCATTCTTAAAATAAGCTTTGATACCCGCAAAAATTGACTCTGCTACCTGCTGCTGGAAGCGCGCAGTTTTCAGTTTTCGCTCCTCTTCCAAGTTACTAATAAACGCAGTCTCTACCAAAATGGAGGGGATATCCGGTGCTTTGAGTACCGCGAACCCAGCCTGATCCACCCGGTTTTTATGCAGTTTATTCACTTTGCCCATGCGTTTGAGTACTTCTCTACCAAATTTAAGGCTGTCATTGATTGTCGCGGTCTGTAATAAATCAAACATTGTATGATCCAGATATCTATCACCGCTTTTACTTACCCCACCAATCTGGTCGGCTTCATTTTGCGTCTGGGCTAGAAAACGCGCGGTATTACTGGTCGCCCCTTTAGTAGAAAGTGCAAAAACTGAAGAACCACGTGCCGCTCGGTTAGTAAAAGCATCAGCGTGAATAGAAACGAACAAATCAGCTCGCATCTTACGCGCCTTTGCCACCCGAACTTTTAGCGGAATAAACACATCTTCATTGCGGGTCATATAAACTTTCATACCCGGCTCACGCTGGATAATACTTTTCAATCGACGGGCAATTTGTAGAACAACGTCTTTTTCTCGGGTTTTATATTTACCAATAGCGCCGGGATCTTCCCCGCCATGTCCAGGATCAAGCATGATAACAATTGGCCTGTCCTTACCTGCTTTGCCTGGTTTTGGTATTTTCGCTGGTAAATCCTCAGCCAAATCACCTTTATTGTACTCCTCAAGCAGAGCAAGTAGTGGATCATCATCAGTATTCGCTCCCGCTGCCGGATAAATATCCAATACCAGACGATGCTTAAATTCTGCCACTGGCTTCAAAGTAAACATGTGCGTGCTGACCAATTGTTTAACCTCAAACACCAAACGAACAGTTTTAGGATCAAATTGTCCCGCCCTAACCAATTTAAGATAAGGATCACGAGACTGAATCTGTTCTCCCATCCCTTTTAAGGTGTGATTCAACTGCACACCCTCAAGATCAACAACAATTCTGTTTGGATTTGTCAGCGTAAACTGGCGATATTTGAGTGGAATATTAGACTCAAGCGTTACACGGGTATAACTGGATGCAGGCCAAATACGTACAGCAATAATTTTTGATGACGCTGCGTAACCCACCTGGCTGACACTAAGCAACCACATTGCTGCGGCTCCCTGCAACAAGCGACGTCGTGACAGATTATGATCTGAATGACTCATCTACTATTTTATTCCATTCATAAAATACAAATATTCAAGGTAATATTCACCAAAAGAAACAGCCAAGTGAAAAGCTCTAACCAATCAACATTATGCTGTCATCAACAAAAAGCATTTTATATGCTGCAAATTATTAACGTCCACATCTATATCACAATGTTTTTGTCTTAATTGCCTCTTGCCATTCCTCTCCAAAAGGAATAAAAATACATAAATTTAGAATAAAAATTCAATCGAGAGCCTGTTATGAAAGAACGAAGCACCGAATTAGTTGAGGGATTTCGCCACTCGGTTCCGTACATCAATGCACACCGTGGCAAAACTTTTATTATTATGCTTAGCGGAGAAGCGATTGCTCATGAAAACTTCCCGAACATCATCAACGATATCGGATTACTGCATAGTTTAGGCATCCGTCTGATTGTTGTTTATGGAGCCAGACCGCAAATTGAACAAAATATTGTAGACCATCATTACGAACCGGCTTATCACAAACACACCCGTGTTACTGATAACAAAACATTAGAATTAGTCAAACAATCTGCTGGTTTAGTGCAACTGGATATCACCGCACGTCTTTCCATGAGCCTGAATAATACCCCATTACAAGGAGCGAATATTAATGTTGTGAGCGGTAACTTTATTATAGCTCAACCTCTAGGCGTTGATGATGGTATCGATTATTGCCACAGCGGCAGAATTCGTCGCATTGATGAAAACGCAATTAACCTTCAGTTAGACCATGGCGCAATAGTGCTGATTGGCCCTGTTGCGGTTTCTGTCACTGGTGAGAGTTTTAATCTGGCATCTGAAGAAATTGCTACTCAGTTAGCTATCAAGCTACAAGCTGAAAAACTGATTGGCTTCTGCTCTTCTCAAGGTGTGCAGGACAAAGATGGACAAATTCTATCCGAAATTTTTCTTAATCAAGCACAAGAATACATTAAAGAATTGACACTCCAAGGGGACTACTATTCAAGTACAACCCGTTTTTTACGAAGTGCAGTGAAAGCTTGCCGTGGTGGTGTTCGTCGCAGCCACTTATTAAGTTATCAGGCAGATGGTGCTCTGGTTCAGGAATTATTCTCCCGTGATGGTATTGGCACTCAAATAGTCATGGAAAGTGCGGAACAAATACGCAGGGCTAATATTAATGATATTGGTGGCATTCTCGAACTTATCCGCCCACTGGAACAACAAGGGATTCTGGTTCGCCGTTCAAGAGAACAACTTGAGAGGGAAATTGATAAATTCACCATTATCGAACGCGACAACCTGACTATCGCCTGTGCTGCACTTTACCCCTATCCTGATGAAAAAATCGGGGAAATGGCTTGCTTAGCCGTTCATCCCAAATATCGAAGTTCTTTAAGAGGTGAAGCTCTATTAAATCGCATCTCAGAGCACGCTCAGCAACTTGGACTAGAAAAACTTTTCGTCCTGACTACCCGCAGTATCCACTGGTTTCAGGAACGAGGATTTGAGCCCGCAGAAATCTCAATGCTACCGATTGAGAAGCAAGTACTATACAACTACCAGCGCCGCTCAAAAATCCTGATGTTAAATTTGGAACCACAGCAATAAACGTATTTATGCCGCAAGGTTTACATTGCCCTTAATTCAGCGGTAATGATATTAAACCTACGGCATCCTACCTCTGACTTAGTCTGTTGTGACTGCTCCCCGCACTAAAGCTCGCCTTATATCCCCGCCCGCACTGGGCAAGGGTTTACGGCGGTTTTTGCTAATCGAAGAAATAAATAGTGTCCACTTAAATTATGAAGTGCGCCCCAAAAGTTAGACATTTTGCCTGTCGAAAGACAGAAGTCCTCATATGACGCGCTTACATTTAAACGGCGCTATTCACCTATTTATGAGACCCGCGATAACCATCGCGGGCCTTGTTACCGATCAATGCCAATTAGCTGCCAGCACAGGTTGCAGCCGCTGTTGCTCGACATCACCGAGCATTGCGGTCGCAGGCGCTGGTGGCGCGAATGCAGCCATAGCCTGGACAAGGTGTTCGACATCACTATCCATCAACCGATGACCGTCACCGGCCATGATGCTACTTGGTCGTTCGGTGGGACTGGCATACCAATTATGCAGTGTTACCTCCTGCTTGCTGCCAATGACCGAAATTTGCAGATCCTGTCCTTCATGCTGGAACCACAGACGTTCAGGGCTGATGTCCTTTCCAAACACCAAGTTTCCCATCTCACCACTAAATTCCAAATCGTTGTCCCCATGCCCGACTTCTACCGTCGACATAGTACCACTGGTCACAATATTGTTATTACCCTCCCCGACTTTCACTTTCGACATAATACCGCTGGTCACGATATGGTTATTACCATCCCCTACTTTTACTTTCGTGAAGGTTCCCGACGCTTTAATGGTGTTGTTGCCATGTCCGACTGTTAGTCTGTCGACATTGCCAACAATAACGTTGCTACCATTACCTAACGTGATATCGGCAAAACGGCCCATCACATTCACCTTATTGTCACCGTTGCCGGCAACTATTTTGCTCTCCATAGCTTCCACATTGATAGTCTTGCTCTCGTCCCCCAACGTAACCTCGGAAAAGGGAGTTTCGACTGTAATGGAATTAGGGTCAGTGGTCACCGGTGTAGGTTCCACTGCTGGCTCAATTTTCAGAACGTTAAGCGTTGGGTGCAATTCAACAGGAGGAATACTAATTGGCTCCCTGTCAATGGGTGACATCCGGTCAACATTCAGGTCAATATGCGGCCTCAGATCATGAACGCGAAAGCTAATTGGCTCCAGCTTAACAGGGGGAAGTCTAATCATATCCCGGTCAATATCAATAGAAGAAATTTTAGTCAGATCCCAGTCAATAAGGGGAATGCTAACCGGCTTCCTAGGGGGAATACTAATTGGCTTCAAGTCGATAGAGGGAAGAGGTAAAGGCTTGCCAACGCCAAGGGGGTCAACAATTGGTGTCAATGAGCCCGGTACAGTAACCATTGGTTTATCGGGAGATTGCGTCACCACTGGCCCGACCGTTGGCACCAAATCCGGCACAGGCTCCGCAAAAAGGAAGTCAGCCGCATCGACCTGAGAAGTATCCAGAGTATCGAGATACAGCAACTTCACGTTTGAATCAGTACCGCTGGCCCCATTAAAGGTAACTTCAACGCCATGAATTTGTGACAGGCCGTTGATCGTGCCACGATTACTCTTAGTGATTGTGAGCTGGCTGAAATCAGTGACTCCGGTTTGACGCAAATCAATTTTATCAATGCCGTGACGGAACCCACGTAATGCATTCTGGTAGTCCTTGACGCCCGGTTGGGCTGCCACCACAAAAACGTCTGATGCCGCACTGTCATGACTATAGATCGTTCCATTCAGACTAAATTTCATCTGACCCTGAGCATCAGTAGTGAGCATCACACCCTTGCCACCGCCCTTAAGGATCACGGTTCCCAAGCCTTCTTGTGGCTGGAGCGTTGAGGCGTCACTACTCGTGTAAGCCATCGGGGCGATAAAGGTGTTCTGGAACTTGAAGTTCGCCGCACCGATCCCGGCGATTGTTTGATTTTTCAAGACAATGCTCTGCCCCTTACCCAGATCGACCTTAACATCCTCCCCTTGCTGCGTCAGCAACAGATCGGCAAACGTTTTTCCACCAAATCCTACCAGATCGATGATTTCGCCACGAGCCGCCTCGAAATTGCTAATGATATCGCTGCCCGCCTCACGGCGGTGGACCACAAAGAAGTCCTTGCCCGCACCACCTGCCAGTGTGTTGTTTCCACGCCCGCCATCAAGCAATGCATCGGCATTACCAGCGACTAGCGTATCGTTGCCATCACCGGTGACGATGTTCTGAATGCCCGACGGATTCTTTATCGTCAACGCTGCACCGCCAATGCTGGCAACACCGGTCAGCAAGTTGACTGAAGTATCCCGCGAAACAGCCGCCGCATTGAGGGTATTACGCCCACCCGCCACGCCATTGGCTGCGTCATCCAGCACCGCGCGGTTGGCCTGCCCGACCACCGACTGGATATATTCGTCGGTGTAGAAATAAGTGTCATCCGGGGTGCTTTTGCTGCCGTACAAACGTAGCGACCAGGCATTTAATGTGACCGGCAGGCCGGAATTCGCATCGGTCACCTGTAGGGTCCAGTTGCCAACCGAGCGTTCACCAAAATCATGGGTCGACATAAAGCTGTATTTGAACGTCCCCGACTGGCTACTACCCAGATCGGTCGCATTCGCGCCCGGCATGCCGTCTGGAACCTTACCCTGACGATTGAGCAAGATGCTCTGAGTGCCATCAGGAGAGATCAGTTTGAGCGTCAGATCGCCAAGACGGCCTACCTGGGCGTCAAAATCGATCTCGACATGCTCGACATTCAGACCGGCATTCATGGCGATAGACGACGTCATCGTCTCACCCGCCGCTAAGGTTTTCCCCAGAGGGCCGCTGGATGCGCTATAGACGTACTCATTGGCAGCAGTGCTTTGAGTCATCCAAGACTCGGCCAAGCGAACGGCGGCTCGCGCATCGACTTGACCGAAACCATAATCGTTGCTGGTATGCATACCGCCGCCATTCCAGCTGTGGCTGTTATTATCGTTCCATTCGGTAGATGGGTCATTGATCTTGCGAGCGGATAGAGCAAGGATCTGTTGCACATCCCGATAGCCTAAGTTCGGATTGGCCTCAAGCATCAGCGCAACAACACCGGAGACTATCGGAGCGGCAAAGCTGGTGCCTTGCATGCTGGTGTAGTCATTGCCGAAAGTTGAGCCACGTTCAGTTTTCAGCATATAGCTGGTAGACACAACATTGCTGCCCGGTGCCGAAACCAACAGGCTGGCTCCCGGGTTGGAGAACGGTGAGGAGCCAATCTGCAAAGTCGACAAATCGCCCTGTGCGTTGATCGCACCAACTTCCACCGAAAAGCGGTTGTTATTGGTCAGCGATCCTTGGGCATTGCCGCCTTCTGCACGATGGTTGCCACCCGCCGCCACGATGACGGTACCCAATCCGCCACGACCATTAGCCGCCGCGTACTGCGCATTCATGCTCAGCGACGCGGCAGTATTTATAGAGCCGTCCTGAAAGCTGCTGAGTGCGAAATCGTTGGTAAATCCCCAGCTATTGTTGGCAACGTCAAAACTGACCATATGCCCCAGCCCCGCAAGATCAGCACCGCTATTGGCCAGATAATAACCGCCCAACGTAGCATCATAGGCAACCCCTACGCCACCAGCATTATTTTTCGCCGCGACCATCACACCCGCCACCATTGTCGCGTGGTTGGAGACCACGTTCGGCAAAGTGCCATTGGTTTGTTGAGTCTGCAACCAGGTTTTATCAACATTCGCCGCAAGGTCGGGATGATTGATATCAAAGATTTCAGGCGCGGTGGCGAACTGACCACCTGGCTCAAACTGACCAATGCGTACGCCCTTGCCAGTGTAGTCCTTCCAGACCGGCAGGATGTTGGCATCACTCAGATACCATTGCTGAGCAGCCAATGGATCGAGCGGGACTTCCGGCGTCAGTAATGTGGCAACGGCGCGCATCGGGGCTGTTTCTCCACTGCTCAGATCAACTACCGATGCTGACGGATTACCAGCTGCGTCAGTTACACCATATTTAAAGCTAATGACACCGGTGTAATCTGCATCCGGCGTAAACAAAACATCGCCTTGGTCTGTGAGTTTGACCGTACCGCCTATCGCATCCCCAACATTGGCAATGCGCAGGGCACCCTGACTGTTAAAGTGTTGATCGTTAGCCAACAGACTTTCTGCGGAAATCAGATGAGGCTGAGTACGATCAAAAACCTTGCCGTCCTTGTCGTGAGTGAGAACATCCTCGACAGGCATAGCATTGGGTATTTGTAAATCAACCGCCGAAATATCCGAAAAATTGAGTTTTTGGATATTTTTCAGCGTTACTGTGCCGTCACGCCCGGCAACCTTGTCGGCCACTTCATACCCACTGTCGGTGTGGGCGATTTGATAATCACCGTGGTTACCGTGCAGGCTGACTATGTTAACCCCGCCGTCCCCATCAATCGTAGCATTGCCGTGACCCACTTCGATCACGTCGTCACCCACACCGCCGAAAATCTTATCGTCCCCGCCACCTGCGTAAATGATGCTGCCGCCTTCGGAAGCATAGATTGTGTCGCCCTGAGGACCGGCATAGATAACCGACTTGCCACTGCCACCAATGATAGTGTTGTGCCCGCTGCCGCCGACCAGTACGTCGTTACCCATTCCACCGACCAAAACTGAATCGCCGGAACCTCCCTTGATAAAGACACCATTGGCTCCACCGCTTCTGATGACATCACTGCCACTCCCGCCTTGAGCCATAGTTAAACCGGCTTGAGCCATGTTCAGCTCCACGCCTTTTTTGCCGACAATGATCGCCGTATCGTGACCGCCATTGCCGTGAATGTTTTTCGTATCATCAGAAGCGCTGATGACAAAAACGTCATCACCGGCACCGCCAACATAGGTATTGCTTCCCGCGCCCCCGACCAGCCAACTGCCGGTTTTTGCCGCAATCAAGGTATCATTGCCGCTGCCACCATACAGATTACTGACTCCCAGTTGCTCCGCATTTAGGGTTTCATCTGTTTCACTCTGGCTGGCGTAAGCCGTGGTTGTGATATCGTTGGCGGTGGAAATCACTTTCGTGCCAGTTCCCTGAGTGCTCAGGGTGTTGCTAACGGTATCACCAAGAAAATCGACGGCCAGCACTTCCTGAGTTTTACCATTGATAGTAAACGATCCACTGGCAACGACCTTATTCCCATCACGGACTTCTGTTTTGTTCGAAGCCCGGACGTTTATCTGGGTAATACCTAATTCCGCCAGTGTCTTGAGTTCACCCGCATCGACTTTTGCATCGTGGATGCTGTCAACCCAGACCCGCAGCTTGCTCCAGATCGGGTCATTCTGATCAATCACTCCGTCTTTGTTGGCATCTTCACTGGCTAAAGCACCGAAACCCTCCTTGAATTTTTTTTCGCCAGCGGCACCGTTTATTCCGGCCTTACCACCGTAGTATTCGGAGAACATCTGGCTGACATCTTTTATCTGACCACTACCATCATCGATCACCAGTATTCCGGTATTGCGATCCGCCCAGCCGCTACGCTTAAGCGTGCCACTGTTGTCCATGTCGAACAGCACGCCGTCACGGATATCAGTCATGTGCACACCATTGCCGCTCAGATCCAATAACAATGGATCAACATAAGTGTTGAACGTCGTCATTGCCGATAAGCCGTTCAACGTCACGGCGTTGCGCAGGCTGGTATCCTGTTTATTGCTGTTCAAGGTCAGGTCGAGGTAGAACTGTGACAAATAGGTGTTAGGCCGGACATTAGGGTCAAGCTGCATTTCACCGGGACGAATGCCGCCGGTGGCAAGGCTAGCCATCTGTGTTGAAGCGAAATCGGTTTTATTGAGAATGCCCGCGAGGGTGAATATTTTATGGGTCGCTGAATTTTGGATATAACCGTTGGTGACATCCTGCTGAGCCTTACTTTCTCCCTGAATCTGCCGCTGGGGTTGTGGCGAGGGCTTGATATCAATGTTAATCAAATTTGTCCCCAGTGGGCGGGTACGCATATCCTCCGAGGTAAGCCATAAACATTGCATGCCACCTTTTTCTTCATAATACTCACCATGACGAGTCAGGTTGTCACGAATGATTTGAGCTCCATTAACATGTAACAATCTCCGCAAAGGAGCAACATTGTTATTGGGGAACAAATTTCCTTCAAAATCTCTATGATTGTATCCAATGACCTTTAATGATGAAAACACGAAATCTACGCAACTGTTGGTGAACAGATTATAGCGTTTATCATTAAATCCAAATTCACCTGACCGTGGGTCTTTTGAAAAATCTTCTAACTTGTTGTACTGATCTTCAGTCAACTCTATGGTAGTTTCATAAGAGGTCTGTTGGTAGGCGACATTATCAAAAGGAGTTATTCGCCCGGGGCCAAACGCTTGATCAAACTGTGATTCGAAACCAAAACTTTTTTCATTTCCGTTCCCATCACTTAAAACATACCACATATGACCGCCAGTTGAAGAATGTACGTCTCCGGCTTTGTGCTCGTTCTTATCGGCCTGATAAACATACTGAGCCCCCTGCGGGGCAACTTTATAGGTTACGGTATATTTCTTTCCCATACTTGTTATTTCCTTGTTTTTTACAGATGTTGATCAAATTTTTGGATTAAAATAGGTGAACTCGACAAAACTCTCAATTCCATCAAATTCAGGGACATCTTCCAGAGTAGTAATGACAGCAGAGTAACGTCCGGGGGGTAACGAAAATGTTTTAATTTCTCGCACCGCCGTAGTTACCGTTCTTTCTTCGTAATCAAAGGAGTGCCCCCCATCGTATCCCCCTGCCTTTATTTTCTCGTCAAAAAAAACCTGGCCGTTTCTAACCAGATGAAGCGAAACGGGAGTTGTCACCCCGTCCTTATAAATACTCCCAAATAACTCATCTCGCCTGTTCATTTCATCATGACCATGCCCTCTAGCAAACAGCAGGGCAAACTGATAATCTCCCTTCTTGCTGATTTCAAAATCAATTTTGACTGACTGGTCAGAATGCGACACATCAATCGGCCTGTATATATTAATGGGCTCAGAACATGCCATTAATAAAGTGCAGCTCATAAAAATAATAATGTTTCGCCAGTTTTTAAACCTTTCGTGTATACGTAATACTTTCATTTTGTCACTCCAAATTTTGATATTTCCTTTGCTTATACTGATACCATTTTAAATCTTCGGATCGTAATGGTTGAATTCAACAAAACT
>NZ_PUJW01000008.1:0-146769 GCF_011189575.1 Photorhabdus cinerea | reverse complement strand
TGTTTCGCCAGTTTTTAAACCTTTCGTGTATACGTAATACTTTCATTTTGTCACTCCAAATTTTGATATTTCCTTTGCTTATACTGATACCATTTTAAATCTTCGGATCGTAATGGTTGAATTCAACAAAACTCTCAATACCATTAAAAGCAGGCATATCCTCCAGGGTGGTAATTACCGCAGAGTAACGTCCGGGAGGTAACGGAAATGCCTTAATTTCTCGCACAGCCGTATTTACCCTTCTCTCTTCGTAATAGAAGGACTGCCCCCCATCGTATCCCCCAGCGTTTATTTTTTCATCAAAAAAAACCTGACCGTTTCTAACCAGATGAAGAGAAACGGGAGTTGTCACCCCGTCATCATAAATACTCCCAAATAACTCATCTCTCCTGTTCATTTCATCATGACCATCTCCTCTAGCAAACAGCAGGACAAACTGATAATTTCCTTCCTTGCTGATTTCAAAATCAATTTTGACTGATTGACCAGACTTCGATACGTCAATCGGTCTGTATATATCTATTGGCTCAGAGCATGCCATTAATAAAGTGCAGCTCATAAAAATAATAATTTTTCGCCAGTTTTTAAACCTTTCGTGTATACGTAATACTTTCATTTTGTCACTCCAAATTTTGATATTTCCTTTGCTTATACTGATACCATTTTAAATCTTCGGATCGTAATGGTTGAATTCAACAAAACTCTCAATACCATTAAAAGCGGGAACATCCTCCAGGGTGGTAACTACCGCAGAGTAGCGTCCGGGAGGTAATGAAAATTCTTTAATTTCTCGCACCGCCGTATTTATCCTTCTCTCTTCATAATTGACAGCACTCACTCCTTCGGATCCCGCAGCGTTTATTTTCTTGTCAAAAAAAATCTTGCCATCTTTAACGATATGGAGTGAAACGGGGGTTATTACTCCGTCTTTATAAACTCTCCCAAACAATTCAAACCGCCTTTCCATTTCATCATAATCATCCGTAGTAGCAAACAGCAGGACAAACTGATAATTGCCTTCCTTGCTGATTTCAAAATCAATTTTGACTGATTGACCAGACTTCGATACGTCAATCGGTTTGTATATATCAATGAACTTAGAGCAGGCCATTAATAAGGTAAAGCTCATAAAAACAATAATATTTCGCCAATTTTTAAACCTTTCATGTATATGTAATACTTTCATTTCATCACTCCAAATTTTGATGTTACAGTGTATTTCTTTTCCATACTTGTTATTTCCTCTATTTGTTATTTCTCTTCGTTTTTCTACAGAAGTTAAATTTTCGGATTGTAATAAGTGAATTCGACAAAACTCTCGATGTCATCAAGAGCAGGGACATCCTCCAGGGTGGTAATTACCGCAGAGTAACGCCCAGGGAGTAACTCAAGTATTTTAATGTTTCGCACAGCCATATTTATGCTTCTTCCTTGATAATCGAGAGACTGTCCCCAGCCACATCCTCCTGCATTTATTTTCTTGTCAAAAAAAATCTTGCTATCTTTAACCAGATGAAGCGAAACAGGGGTTATTACCCCGTCCTTATCAACATTCCCGAACAACTCAAGCCGCCTTTTCATTTCTTCATAGTCATCCCCTTTATCAAACAGCAGGGCAAACTGATAATTTCCAGCCTTGCTGATTTCAAAATCAATCTTGACGGATTGACCCGCATGCGACACGTCAATCGGTTTGTATATATCAATTGGTTCAGAGCAAGCCACCAACCAGACACAACTCAAAAAAATAATAATTATGCGCCAGTTTTTGAACCTTTCATGTATACGTAATACCTTCATCTCGTCACTCCAAATTTCCATATTTCCTTTGTTTATACTGATACTATTTTAAATATTCTTAAATTTTCGGATCGTAATAGTTGAATTCAACAAAACTCTCGATACCTTTAAAAGCAGGAACATTCTCTAAAGTGGTAATAACAGCAGAGTAACGTCCGGGGGGTAACGAAAGTGTTTCAATATCGCGCACTGCGGTATTTATACTTCTCTCTTTGTAATAGAAGGATTTCCACCCATCAAGCCTCACCGCATTTATTTCCTCGTCAAAAAAAACCTTGCCGTCTTTAACCAGACGAAGCGAAACGGGGATTGCAATCCCGTCCTTATCAATACTCCCAAACAACTTATCTCGCCTTTCCAGTTCAGCATAACTACGGCCATTGGAAAACAGCAGGGCAAACTGATAATTTCCAGCCTTTCTCTTGCTGAGTTCAAAATTAATCTCGACGGATTGCCCAGAACGCGATACATCAATCGGTTTGCGTATAGTATCAATGTGCTCAGAGCAGGCCATTAATAAGGTGCAGCTCATAAAAATAATCATGTTTCGCCAGTTTTTAAACCTTTCATGTATACGTAATACTTTCATTTCGTCACTCCAAACTTTGATATTTTCTTTGTTTGTACTTGTCATATTTCAATATGAATTTATTATCTCCATGCGGAACATGGGGAATAAATACACCTCGAAGTATAGTGGGTATATGCCGATACTTTTAATTCGGAAAAGGCGTGAGCTGTACAAAACTCTCAATGCCATTAAACTCAGGCATATCCTCCAAAGTGGTAATTACCACAGAGTAATGTCCTGGAGTGAACTGAAATATTTCAATGTGGCGCCGCAGCGTATTTATTTTTTTCTCTTTGTAATATATGCTCTCCCCCCAACTTCGTGCACCCACCGTATCTATTTCCTCGTCAAAAAGAACATTGCCATCTTTAACCAGACGAAACGAAATAGGAATAGCAACGCCATCAACATCGGCACTGAGCAACTTAAGTCGCTTTTCTTTTTCTTCACGACTATCCCCAGCCGTAAATAGCAGGGCAAACGAATAAGCTTTAACATTGCTAATTTCAAAATCAATCTTGACGGATTGACCCGCATGCGACACATCAATCGGTTTGTATATATCAATGTACCTAGAGCATGCCATTAATAAGGTGCAACTCATGAGAATAATCATGTTTCGCCAATTTTTAAACCTTTCATATACCTGTAATACTTTCATTACGTCACTCCAAACTTTGATATTTTATTCGTTTATACTAATACCATTTTAAATCTTATTAAATTTTCGGATTGTAATAGGCAAACTCGACAAAACTCTTAATCCCATCAATTTCAGGGACATCTTCCAGAGTAGTAATGACCGCAGAGTAACGTCCGGGGGGTAACTCCAGTATTTTAATGTTTCGCACAGCTATATTTATTATTCTTCCTTCATAAGTTAAAGACTGCCCCCAGCCGAGTCCTCCTGCATTTATTTTCTTGTCAAAAAAAACTTTTCCATCTTTAACTATCTGAAGTGAAACAGGAGTTATTACCCCGTCCTTATCAATATCCCCGAACAACTGATCCCTCCTTTGCATTTCGTCATGATCATCCCCAGTAGCAAACAACAGGGCAAACTGATAATTTCCAGCCTTGCTGATTTCAAAATCAATTTTCACTGATTGACCAGACTTCGATACATCAATCGGTTTGTATATATCAATGGGCTTAGAACAGGCCATTAATAAGGCACAGCTCATAAAAACAATAATGTTGCACCAATTTTTGAATCTTTCGTGTACCTGTAATATTTTCATCACGTCACTCCAAATAAAATAATTCGCGTTAAATTTTCGGATTGTAATAAGTGAATTCGACAAAACTCTCGATTCCATTAAAGGCGGGGACATCCTCCAAAGTGGTAATGACAGCAGAGTAACGTCCGGGGGATAATGAAAATGTTTTAATTTCTCGCACCGCCGTGGTTATACTCCTTTCTTCATAATCGAAGGTACGTCCCCAGCCATATCCCCCAGCGTTTATTTTCTCATCAAAAAAGACCTTGCCATCTTTAACTATCTGAAGTGAAACAGGGGTTATTATCCCGTCCTTATCAATATCCCCGAACAACTCAAGCCGCCTTTTCATTTCTTCATAGTCATCCCCTTTATCAAACAGCAGAGCAAACTGATAATTCCCTTTCTTGCTAATTTCAAAATCGATCCTGACTGATTGACCAAACTGTGACACGTCAATCGGTTTGTATATATCTATTGGCTCAGAGCAGGCCATTAATAATGTACAGCTCATAAAAACAATCATTTTTCTCCAATTTTTGAACCTTTCATGTATATGTAATACTTTCATCACATCACTCAAAATTTCCATATTTCCTTTGTTTATATTGATACTATTTTAAATCTTCTTAAATCTTCGGATTAAAATAGGCGAATTCGACAAAACTCTCGATGTCATCAAAAGCAGGGACATCTTCCAGTGTGGTAATTACCGCAGAGTAACGTCCGGGGGGTAACGAAAATGTCTTAATTTCTCGCACAGCCGTATTTACCCTTCTCTCTTCGTAATAGAAAGACTGCCCCCCATCGTATCCCCCTGCCTTTATTTTTTCGTCAAAGAAAACCTGACCATTTCTAACCAGATGAAGCGAAACGGGAGTTGTCACCCCGTCATCATAAATACTCCCGAACAACTTAAAACGCCTTTTCATTTCATCATAATCATCCGTGGTAGCAAACAGCAGGGCAAACTGATAATTTCCTTTCTTGCTAATTTCAAAATCAATTTTGACTGACTGGCCAGACTTCGACACATTAATCGGTTTGTATATATCTATTGGCTCAGAGCAAGCCATTAATAAGGTGCAGCTCATAAAAACAATAATTTTGCGCCAGTTTTTGCACCTTTCGCGTACCTGTAATATTTTCATCAAGTCACTCCAAACAAAGTAAGACTGCGAAAAAACATCCTTGACCATTAACAGTCACTTATCTCAAACACGAAAAACGGTGAGTATGGCGAACCGGGTTCACAGAGCTGCCCTCACGAGCATTCGTTCTTTTACCGCTCTCTCAAACTTTCATCCAGATGCTGCTGCAATGGGCTCAAGAAGTAATCGATTACTCGACGTTGATTGGTTTTTATTTCTGCCGTGATCGACATGCCCGGAGACAGTGGGACTCGCTGACCATTGACCAGCACGTGATCAGACTTCAAGCGAATACGGCTGCTATAGATGAGTCCACGCTTTTCGTCCTCGATAGCGTCGTTCGATACGTTCAGCACTTCGCCGTCAACGGTGCCGTACTTGGTGAAAGTGAAGGTTTCCACCTTGACGGTAACCGGTTGACCAATATGGACGAAACCTACATCCTTGTTTTCCAACATAGCCTCCACTTCTACCGGTTGATCTGCGGGGACGATGACCATCAGCGGCTGAGCTGGTGTTACCACGCCACCAACGGTATGGATAGCGAGTTGTTGAACTGTGCCAGTCACCGGGGCTTTAAGACTGGTCAGGGTTTCCTGGTAACGGGCCTTTGCCAGCTCCTGAACCAAGGTCGCTGTCTTTTTGTTGGCTTCCTGTTGCAAGTCGAGCATAGCGCGGCGATTTTGCGCCACAACAGCCTCACGCCGACGTCGCGCCTCGTCCTGAGCAGCGGCGTGCTGCAAGACACTGGCCTGCTGTACGCTTAACTGACGTTGCATATCCAATCGCGTCTGCTCTTTTTCCAGATATTCATGCCGCGACACATACTGTTTCGTCAATAACCGTCGGTAATCTTCGGCTAATCGTGTCGCAATCGGTAGCGTTTTTCGCAGGCTAGCCACCTGGGCTTGGGCAGACTGAATTTCGGCGCTGCGTTGGAGGATTTCTGCGTCCACCAACTCCAGGTTGCTGCGGTATTCCTGGTATTGTCCTTGAAGCCAGCGTTGGGCACTGAGCACCTGTTCCGGGTTGGCGTTGTCAATCGTTCCTACCAGCGACGCCGGCGACTTTTGTTGATTGATCGCGTCGAGCATGGCGGCACTCCGCGCACTGTCGATACGAGCAGCCAGCAGCTCGCTCTGAATCCGGCTGACGTCGGCGCTCGCCGCCGTCGGATCGAGTTCGACCAACAATTCGCCAACTTTCACCGATTGACCGTCATTGACGTGGATCGCTCTGACCACCGCCGTTTCGCTAGATTGAATCAACTTGGTCTTGCCATTGAGAACAACCTTTCCCGGGGCAATAGCCACTACCTCGATTTTGCCGATGTAGGCCCAGAGCAACGCCAATACGGCGAAACCCATAATGCCCCAGGTGAAAATCCTCGGTGCTGGGTGAACAGGTGTTTCCTGCAACTCCAAAGCCGTCGGTAAAAACTGTAATTCATGAGCAAGTCGCGGCGACACGTCCATGTTTTTACGTTGGCGCCAAGACTGACGCCACGCGTGATGATAACGCTGCAATAAGGAAAGGGTGGAGCTCATTTGAAGTTATTTTCCTTGAATCGGAGTATGTTTATCTTGGTCACATCTACCTCTGATTGTGTTATTAACCATTGATTACGTTATTAGCCGTTTTCATCGTACGTTCTGGAAATGGAAGCCTTTCAGCCTTGCTGCATTCGATACAGTCGTGAATAGTGGCCGTCCTGACGCGCCAGTAACTCGGCGTGAGCTCCCTGTTCAACGATCTGCCCGCGATCCATCACAAGGATACGATGCGCGTCGCGTACAGCAGACAACCGATGAGCGATAATGATGACCGTGCGCCCCTTGCAAATGCTTTGCATGTTCTGCTGAACCACCCGTTCAGACTCGTAGTCCAGCGCACTGGTCGCCTCGTCGAAAATCAAAATGCGAGGATTGCCGATCAAAGCTCGGGCAATGGCTACCCGTTGCCGCTGACCGCCCGAAAGTGACGCGCCGTGCTCACCCACAATGGTGTCGTAACCTTCGGGCAGTTCAAGGATGAATTCATGGGCTCCAGCCATGCGGGCAGCGTGCATGACCACTTCGAGCGGCGCACCCGGATCGCTCAAGGCAATGTTTTCGCGAATGCTGCGGTTGAATAGCATATTGTCCTGCAACACCACGCCAATCTGCCGGCGCAGCGAGGACACATCAGCCAATGCCAGATCCATGCCATCGACCATGACCCGTCCGCGCTCTGGAACATAGAGCCGCTGCAATAAACGGGTCAGAGTACTTTTGCCGGAACCGGAGCGACCCACTACACCAATGATTTCTCCTGCACCAATGACTAGGTTGACTCCGCGCAGCACCTCAGAACCATCAGCCCGGTAACGAAAATGCACCTGTTCGAACTCTACCTGCCCCTTGAGCGGCGGCACCGTGCTACGTGTAGCCTGAGACAATTCAGTACGGGAATTGAGGATGTCTCCCAGACGCTGCACTGAGACCCCGGTCTGCTGGAAGCTGGTCCACAGTTGCGCCAAGCGCATGATCGGGCCGCTGACACGGCCGGCCAGCATATTGAATGCGATCAGTTCCCCCACCGATAGCTGCCCCTCTATCACGAGGCGGGCACCGAGCCAGAGTGTGGCGACCGTCACTAACTTGCCAATAAGCGATACACTTTCATTGGCGAGAGTGGATAAGGTCTGTGTTTTGAAACCTGCGGCAACATAAGCCGCCAGTTGGTTGTCCCACTTGCGGATGGCCTGCGGTTCAACCGCCATTGACTTTAGGGTATCGATGCCATTTACCGTTTCGACAAGGAATGCCTGATTCTCAGCGTTACGTGTGAAGCTATCCTGTAATCGCTTACGCAAGAGAGGTGTAACCAACCCTGAAACTAGTGCATAGAGCGGCAATGATAACACCACAACGAGAGTCAACCAGCCGCTGTAATAGAACATCACAAGGATGAATACCAGAGAAAAAAGCACGTCGAGCATCAAGGTAATGGCGTTGCCGGTGAGGAAGCTGCGGATGTTTTCCAGTTCGCGTACACGAGCCACAGAATCACCGACTCTCCTTGCCTGGAAGTAAGCCAGCGGCAGATTAATCAAGTGCCGAAAAAGATTCGATCCCAACTGCACATCAATACGGCTGGTCGTATGAGCAAACACGTAGCTACGCAAACCGCTCAGGGCCGACTCGAACAGCATGATGCCCAGCAATCCCGCTGCGACAACATCCAGTGTGGTTAGGCCGTGGTGCACCAGTACTTTGTCCATGACCACCTGAAAGAACAACGGAGTCACCAAGGCAAACAACTGCAAGGCAAAAGACCCCAGCAAAACTTCACCCAACAACTTGCGATATTTGACGATAGCCGGGATAAACCAAGTGAAGTCAAAGCGAGAAGTCTCTCCGGACAGACTGTTACTGGAACGCACAAGCACCAGTTGCCCTGTCCAACGCTGCTCAAGCTGCTCGAAGCTGATAACTTCGGGACGCGCCGAACGTGGGTCCTGAATCAGGCCTGTTCTTTGTCCAGTTTAGCCAAAATAAAAAACTGCCCATCTCGGTCAATGGCAATGGCGGGCAAGGGAGTATGTTCAAGTCTGGCAAGTGTTGTGTGTACAGCCTTGGCTTTCAGCCCTGAATGACGGGCAGCCAGCAGCAGCTCCTTCAGGGTAAGACCTTGGTTGGAAGTGGAAAATTCGTGTGAAAGTTGTTCAGTCGATATAGCTATGTTGTGAAACCTAGCCAACATAGCCAGGCAAATCAGGCCGGTATCCAGCTCCGGGGAAGAATGGGGTGGCTCAGTACTCATTTCATTATGTTGCATCAGACAACTTAATCCTTAAATCAAAAATCTGGATATTCATCTCACCCCTAGCAAGCTATCCAGACATATCCGCAATCCGTTTAGTAAACAAATCACAATTCATATAATTAGGTGCTTATATCATCAAATAATAATAAATTTCATTTAATATATTCACAAAGTGTGACATTAACCACACAATAATATTAAAATTTATTAAATTTATAATTTTATTGTTTACATTTATAACAAAACATAAACATCAATAATTTGATTCAGTAATTGCAACTATTTTTGAATCTTTTGAATCGGTGAAATTAAGATATCGATCAGTATATAGCCATCACGATGAAACTAATCGGTATTACCGACTGGACACAACGGCTAATAATCGCCCAACCAAAAAGACTAAGAAAAGATATTTCAATTATAAACTAGCCAAAATTTGGTATATAGGTAGGTTTAAGACACATTTATCTTGTATAGGCTAGCTTACTGCACGAGAATTTTTCAATCACCCAATCGAGAACTTTTTACAAAAATAAAAAGGCATATTTACCAAAGTCAGTACGGCAAATCAGAAAACTCATTAAGGATATTAATGGACTGCTTATCAGGCTTAAAAATCCCAATCCAACAACTGAGCAAATAATGATCAAAAAACGTCAAGGAAGATATGACCACATCATTAATATATAAATTTTTTTGCACAAGTCAGTCTATTAGAGCAAGCGCTAATACGCCTGTAATCTAAGCCGCTCGGCCAACCCACTGCGCCTTTGAGTTGGAGTTTGAATGGCCTGACGCAATACGGCATCATGTGCATAAAGAGTCAGTTTTTCTCTAGCCCGAGTCATCGCTGTATAGACCAGCTCTCGGCTAACAACCGGTGCAAACTGCGTTGGCAGTACCAGAGCCGTATGTTCAAATTCTGAGCCCTGCGATTTGTGTACGGTCATCACATACGCTGTTTCATGCTGTGGCAAACGACTTGGCTGAATGCCTTTAATCTGTCCATCAGGTAGTTGAAAATAAGCACGAAGCTCATTATTTTCGTCCCTGAGCATAATGCCGATATCACCATTAAACAGGCTAAGTGTGCTGTCATTACGGGAGATCATAATTGGTCGGCCTGCATACCCACGGCTGAAAATCCCAGTAGGGCGACGGATAAGCCCCTGACGATGTAATAGCTGTTCTATACGCTCATTAAGTCCACTAACACCAAATAGCCCTTCTCTAAGTGCACATAGCAGGCGGTAACGGTTAAATTCATCCAAAATCGCTTTGGCAGGTGCTTGCTTTGCTACCAATTGCAAATAAGAGCGATAACCCGATACTGTTTCAATCAACAACCGCTGATAATCCTCATCATCAGACAATCGGTAAAAACAAATATCATTCAATGACTGTTGCAGAATAGAGAGAGCTTGCCTGCTCTTTCCCTGATTAACTGCCGCAGCAAGCTGACCAATCCCTGAATCTACATCAAAACGATAACTTCTGCGCAAAAGGCACAAACGGTCACGAACTTCCGGAACATTCTCCTGTTCACCTGCAACTAACTGGCATCCAGTCAATCGGCTTAGCTGTTCTGCCCTTACTGCGCTATATCCCATCTCAGCAAAACGGCATACATCCCCCAATACAGCTCCAGCCTCCACTGATGCCAATTGATCACGATCACCAAGCAAGACAATTTTTGCATATGACGGCAACGCATCAATCAACCGGGCCATCATGGGTAAATCCACCATTGAAGCTTCATCCACCACCAATACATCCAAACTCAATGGGTTATTTCGGTCATAGCGTAACCTCTGGCTATCCGGCTGAGCCCCCAATAAGCGGTGAATTGTCTGAGCCTGAGCTGGCATAGATTCAAACTGTTTCTCCGTCAGAGGAAGCTTTCTGACAGCACTGTTAAGAGATTCCGTCAATCTGGCCGCTGCTTTTCCCGTCGGAGCAGCCAGTCGGATCACCAGATTTTTATCAGGATTAAGTTTGATTAAGGCCGCCAGTAACTTAGCAACAGTTGTTGTTTTCCCGGTTCCCGGCCCACCAGAGATAACCGAGACTCTGCTAGTTACCGCGACAGCAGCAGCCATCTTTTGCCAGTCCATGGTCTCACCAGATAACATAAATAATTCGTCCAGAATAGCTCTCAGTTGCTCTTCCTGAATACTATCCGTTGATTGATGGCTGGCAGAGAAAAACGCTGCGACCTGGCACTCACTTTGCCACATCCTTTGCAAATAAAGTCGGTTATGCGAAAGAACAACGGGTGTTGGCTGAAAACCATTACTAACAGCAGCACAATTCTCCAATGCCTCGCGCAAGCTCGGCTCATCAGGGTTCCCTGCAACTTGCCATAACTGTTCTGCAAATTCACGTTGCCGCCCATCAAAAAAATATTCAGGCATTATCCGGTTAACAGGTAGACAAACATGACCAGCCCCGGCCTCAGCACTCAACAGTGCCATCACCAACAACAGAGCAGGATCTTCATCCCCAATCAACGCATGAGCAAACTGTAAATCCAATGAGCGCAGAAGCCTGAGATCTACTGCCTGTTGTAATAATGAAATCATCAGTTTTTCTCTTTCTCAGGTTGTTCATTGCCACCGAAAAGCAGATCCAAAGCATTAACAAATTCGGCTGATGGCCGACAACTAAAAATACCATTTCCCGGTTGTTGTTTATCAATTCCTCTCAAGAACAGATAAATCACTCCGCCAAAATGTTGTTGGTAATCATAATTAACCAATCTGTGACGCAAGTAACGATGCAGTGCTAGTGTATAAAGCTGATATTGCAGATCATAACGATGCTCAATCATAGCGGTTTCCATCGCTTCACGGGTATACGCCTGACTACCATTTCCCAACCAGTTTGACTTGTAATCCAACACATAGAACCGATCTTGCCAACAGAAGACTAAATCAATAAACCCTTTCAGCATCCCTTTCACCTGATGAAACGCCAGTTGGGGACAACGGGCTGAAACAGGGTCATAACGACGCGTCACTGCATCTAGCTCCTGAGATCGCAAAAGTTGTTCAACTGGCAGATAAAACTGCATTTCATTCTGCTGGTGATGAAACGGAATTTCTGAAAGCGCCATACCTTCATCATTCAAGGGAGTCGTAAAAATATCTGCCATCCATCGCTGTAATATCTCACTCCAATGTTCATCAAACCCGGCTGATTTTAGTTGTTCAGCCAACCATTTCTCATCAGGTAATTGGCTAAAATTGAGCTCTTCTAATATTGAATGCAAAAAAGTACCGGCAGAAGCCCCTCGTGGAAACGTATGTGGTGTCATTTCAGGTTGTTCTGCTATTTGTTTTTCACCACTGGCATCAACATCCAACTTTGGCGCGATAGACTGAACAATGACCTCAATAGTCTCTTCCCCAACAATACGGGGGGAAGTATTGCCATGATGAACAGCAGAGTTTTGCAGACCAGAATAACTGGTGATCCGCCAATCATCCTGAATCCTGCGATTAAACTGCCTTGCCGACAGCAATAAATCATTTTGGCTTTGTGATTTCCATGGATTATCATCAGTATCACTGATTGAAGAGACAATAATCCCATCCCCATTTAATTCTTTAAGACATTTCGCCAGAAAATCAGCATCACCTTTAACGCCCTTTTGGAGCAGGTAACCCAGAGCGCATTGATGCAGATCGGTATCCCCGATCTTCTTCTTATTGCCTTTTATCAGCGGAGCCACGCCGACACTGCAATGGTAAACAGAACGCGTCAATGCGACATAAAGTAAACGCAAATCTTCAGCCAACCGCTCTTGCTCAGCCAGTTTGATAGTTTCCTCATCAGGGAAAATATCAAGACAAGCATTAAAGCTTGCACGATCATGATATATCGCCTGTTTCTGCGTTCTGAAATTACAGGCAAATGGCAACCATACCAGCGGGTATTCCAGACCTTTAGATTTATGGATAGTACAGATTTGTACCAAATGACGATCACTTTCCAGCCGCATCTGCTGGTTTTCTGATTGTGGATCAGGATGAGATATTTGCTGAGCTAACCAACGAGTGACTGCATGTTCACTATCGAGTTGTAAAGATATCTCTTGCAACAACTCACCAATATGCATCACATCCATCAAACGTCGTTCACCGTCATAACTGGCAAGTAAGTTCTCAGCAATACTATGGTTTGCCATTACCGCTCGTAACATAGGCAGCACCCCACGACTCTGCCACAGACGAAAGTAACCATCAAACTCATCAACTAGCTGATCCCAAGCCTTTTCATCATGATTCAGTTTGTCTATCTGCCGAGCAGTCAAACCAAATAAACCACTAGCAAGCGCACTTCTCAAAACCCGTTCTTTCTCTGGTGACAACACAGCTTGCAATAACCAAAGAATATCCTTTGCCTCCGCGGTATCAAATACACTCTCTCGGTTAGAAAGAAATACAGAAGGGATAGATAACAAGTTAAGTGCATCACGGATCAGTATGGCTTCTTTTCTGCTACGGACCAGAACAGTGATGTCAGCCGCAGTAACAGGCCGAACCTTCTCATTTTTATGTAACAGAGCACGCCCTTCACTGCCAGCTTGCAACCAATCACGAATTTGTGCCGCACAGAATCGTGACATCGTTTGCTCGTAATCTCCGGTAGAAACACCTTCCCCTGGTTGCAACCAGAAATTCAATGCGGCCTGCTCCTTAGTATCATAGCTAAAAGCAAGCCCCCGGTTTTTCTCCGCAGCAGAAACCTCAACAAAAGGGATCTGTTCAAACAAGAAGGGATTTTCTGAACGCATAAACAACTTGTTTACTGCCCGTACCATTGAATCAGCAGAGCGCCAGTTTGTCTCCAAAGTATAGTGAGCACTTACCTGAAAGCGAGCGCGCATATAAGTGAAGATATCGGCGCCACGGAATGCATAAATAGCCTGTTTGGGATCGCCGATAAATAACAATCCATTTTCAGGCTGATTGCCATAGATGGTGTGGAAAATCCGATATTGCTGTGGGTCGGTATCCTGAAATTCATCAATCAACGCAACCGGATAGCGCTGACGGATAGTCTGGGCAAGCAAATCACTACCTGGACCTTTCAGAGCATCATCAAGACGGGTTAATAAATCACCAAACCCCATATGACCACGCATTAATTTTTCCTGACGGATTGACTGGCGAATCTCAATAATAGCTCTGGAGATAATCAAATCACGTAAAGTCAGTGGTTGCTGATACAAATTATCTATCACAACAAAAAGTGAATGCTCAGGTGCATCACCTTTTTTTGTCTTTTCTACTAATACCGACTGCCGGAATTTCTCCAGCTCTTTTGGCAACTGATAATCTTCTGTAGGTTCCTGGGCCCAATCAGTAACTCTGTTCAGCCAGTTTGGTAAGTGCTTACTACTGTAACTTCTTTTATCTACACCAGAACCCGCGATTACATCATGCAACTCTCCGACAACTTCATTCCATTGACACTTAACTCCACAAATCAACTGCGTAATTTTCTCATGACGGCTTAACAGCGTTTCATCACTGTTTGGCGCATCAACGATATATGGCATATCCCCTTGCAAATAAGGATGTAATTCGGCCAACAGTGCTTCCGGCCCACTCCAATCCTGGCTGATAACCTGAGCCATCGATAACGACAATGGATAGCAGTGGCGCCGCCAGAAATCGGCACATCCCTGCCTCTCTAGTGGATGTTCATCCTGAATTAATGTCTGTTCAAACAAGATCCCGGATTCAAAGGCATTATGTGCCAGCATTCTCTGACAGAAGCCATGAATGGTATAAATCGCGGCCTCATCCATCTGTCGCTCGGCAGCCAGCAACCAGATAGCGGCTTGCTCTCTATCCGGAATTTCATCCAGTAGCTGTTGATAGGCAGACTCTGAATCTTCTACTTCGTTTCGAATACAAGCAAGGCGAAGTTCATGAATGTTTTCACGGATACGCCCACGTAACTCATCTGTTGCTGCCTCAGTAAATGTCACCACCAGAATTTCTTCCACGCTTAAAGGCCGTGGAAAAGCAGCATCTTTCCCCAGTCCAAGTAGAAGACGGAGATATAAAATACCAATGGTGTAAGTTTTACCCGTCCCGGCAGAAGCTTCGATCAGCCGCTGACCATTCAGCGGCAGAGTTAATGCATTAAGCTTGTGGGCAGATACCTCTGTGATCACTGAGCTCTTACCTCAACAGGCAACTGTTGCTGAAATTCAGTAACATCATGATAGGTTTTCCAACCTTTCAATTTCGCATATCCATCTGAGTTCCCTGATTTACCAATCACTTGTGAAATAAATGACAACCCCCTATGTTTGTTTACGGCGTCCCGGTAAAAATTAATCAGTTGCTGCTGTGTGGTTTTCTTTAGTACCTCAAGCATTTTATCTCTACTGTCGAAACTAAAGTTATTACGGCTGAAATCACCAGAGAAACGAGCAACTTCGGCATAGAACGTTTGTGGCGGTTGCTGACGTGCATTAATCCGTGCGTTCTTGTACTGCTCAAAATCAGTTTGGGACATGGCTTCCAGTTTACTGCTCGCCTTTTGGTAGAAATCCTGATAACGCTGATTCAGATATTTTGGTTGCTTGCTATTACTTTGTAGTAGAAAACCCAGCCCCCACTGTTCCCCAACACTGGTATTGAAAGCAAACACCGCATATCCCAGCTGTTCTGCTGTTCTCAATTGCTCATAGAACCACGGCTTGAGCATATTGCTTAGCAAGCTCGAATAAACATAGCTTTCTATACGGTTATAACCGGTCGGAATATAAATTTCTGCCAAGGCACTATCAGTACTGCTACCAACACGCTGAAAATTAACTTGGTAATTTTTATCAATCACTACCTTATCCCCACTCCACCAGCTATTTCCTTGGTTTGCCAGTTGATTATGGGCGGATTCAGCAATTATTTTGCTCTGCTGTTCGGTCAAGTTTCCAATTATCATCATCTGCAAAGCAGAATTTTTTATTAATTCATGGCGATACTCAACAATATCCTGAACGGTGATAGTCTTCAGTTCTTTCAAATGAACGGACTGTTCTGTGTAAGACACCACAGAAAGACGTTTCAGCGGCTGCATAGCCATGTCATAAGCTTTACCGTTATTAGAAACCTCTATTTGTTCACGATACCAAGATTTAGCTTGTTCCAGTTGATTCTCAGTTGGCATAAACGCCATGTAATCATTAATTAGAGAGGTTAGAAGTTCTGGAAGATTCTGAGTGTAACCACTTACTCCTAATTGCAGCCCGTTCGCTGAACCAGTAGAAATATTCATTCCTGCAACAGAAGCTTGATAACCAAGCTGATCAAGGGAAAGCCGCGCCAGATAATCAAGTAAAGAGAAAGTTACCTGCTTACGGGCACTATTCAGACTTTCGGCGTTGCGCAAATCAAGAGTGATGTTGGCTTTTGGTTCATCAGCAAAATATTGGCTTGACATATAAAGCAGACGAAAATTCTGCTGTTCAAGAATCATCTTTGGATGTTTCTGGCTTTTACTTGCCTTTATTAACTGCAAGTCATCGGGAATATAAGGATTTGGCACAGGCAAAGAAAAGTTCATCTGTTTTCCGAGCTGCTGCCATTTCACCATTTGTTGTGATGTGATTCGATCAACTTGATAAGGTGCCTGAACAAAATAGGCTTGTTTATTGTGCGGCTCTTTTGGACTGATATACCAGATACGTGCATTCTCAGGGGCCAATTCATCAAGTCGGCTGGCGATTGCTTTTGGGTTATAGTCATCAGCCAAATAACCGGCATTGAGTACATTGGAAACAGGAACCCGCAACATAGCATCCGATAACCATTCGATATAATTCATATTACGAACAATAGAGCCGTACTGGAAAGACAGGTTCAAAACCTTAGCGATTTCATCAAAATAACTTTTCTGAATGCCTTTTTGTTTTAGCAAATGAATATAAGTGAAAATAGCAGCAACGACCTGATCCCGCTGTTCAAGCCCTTTGTCTGTCAAGGTAACATAAATAAAAAATATACCTTTGTTACGGTCAACCATCGGTTCAGCTCCGGCACTGATACTTTCTGCCAGCCCCTGAGTTTGCAACCAGTCTGATAATGTATTCAGGCTACGATTACCTATCATATAGCCGAGATATTCATCCGTTTTACTGCGGAAATCAGCACTGTTATTGTCAATACTGAACTCTAATTGCAACGCTTTTTGCGGCTGAGCAGGAACATAATGGATGACAATCCCTTTCTCTTTTTCTGTTACTGCTGGGACAGTAATAGCGGGCACACTGGCTTTTCTGTCAGGTATCCGACCAAAAGTATCAACAGCTATCTGAGTTAGTTTATCGATAGACTGATTGCCGTAAATGACACCTTTCATCAGATTGGCTGAATAATAGCGTTGATAGAAATCCACTAGCTCTGTCTGTAATTTACTCCCTGGTTTATCTTTCAATGTTTCTAGATTACCACCAGAAAAACGAGCATTTGGATGCGCAGGATTCAAGGTTTCTGAGCGTATTTGAGCAACCCGCATCCCATCACGAGAACGCGCCATTGTCAGTTCTGCATTGACGGCGTTTCGTTCCCGATCTGCATTAACTGGGTCAAGCAAAGGTTCTGCCAGTGCATCAGCCAGACGATCTGTCGCATTAGCTAACGCTTCATTTTCCACTTCAAGGTAGAAAGCCGTGCGATAAGAAGCAGTGCTGGCATTATAACTACCACCGTGTTTTTGCAAAAACTCAGATAAACTACCCGACTGTGGATAACGCTGAGAACCCATCAGAACCATATGTTCCAGATAATGTGCAAGCCCAAGCTGGCTGTCAGGATTTTCCATACTACCAACTGGAATCGCTACCGCTGCCAGAGATTTCGTCGCCTTTTCATCAGACACCAGCAGAACCGTCATATTGTTCGCCAATTTTATTCCCTGATACTGACGATGATCATTTCCGCTTTTATAAATTGTCTCTTGCAGTGGCTGCCACTGTTGTGTTTTCGCATAGCTTGCCGTTCCCCAAACAAGCAGGAACATCACAACAATCATGCGGACAAAATGTTTATGCATTATCTGGTATTCTCCCTATGTATTCTGATATCGCGCTATCGGTAACAAATAACTGAGCGCTTCTTGTTTAAGTTTTGCCAAAAATAATTTATCAACTTGCCTGAAAGCCCGCTGAACATAAGGATCATCACCTTCACCTTTGCGTCCTTGATCTCCAAACCATGTTTTCAGCAACTGGCTTTCAGCTTTTAATTGGATTTCATCACTGTCATCAATCTCACCGGTTTCTTTATTCATGCATGCTGAAAGCCACATCCAACCACTTTGACAAAATAGCGGCAAAGGTGCCGATATTCCTCGCTGATAACCTTCAACCAATTGATTCAGATAATCTTTCGCTTGTTCTGAAGCTACAGGAGCAAAACGCCACTCGTTGTTGTCACGCCCATAACTACGGCTTTCACCCTCACCACCAGCAAGACAGTAAGCCAGATGCTCAATCCATAATTGCATACCATCATTTGCTGTCAGACTGGCTGGACGCCAACGTAACAAGCCATCCGGCTGTACCTTACTAATTCGCCCTGTCAGAACAACCTGACCTAAATCATGATGTAAATCGACAGACAAAGTTTCCATTTGTTGTTCACGAATCTTATCCGCCAGAGGTTGCATCTCCTTTTGCTGCTTCAACCAATAAACTTCACCAAAAGCGCCAAAAGGCAACCCTCCAGCAGCACGAAGACGATTAAAAAGCGGTTCAGGTGATTGCTGCTCAATCAGCGTATTCAGCAATAACTGATTAAATTGATAACGTTGAAGGTTATCCAAAATGAAAGGCTCTTCCTCTGGTAATTCCGTTTCTTCAATAACAAAGTTTACTTTCAGGCAACGTTGGAAAAAAAACCTGACAGGATGACGGTAAAAACGACTCAAATCATCCAGTGTAATCTCCTGAATTTGTTCCGCTTCAATAGGCTGACAAAATTCAGAATGCGCAGCCCCTTGTTCAGACGCTGCCGGCAGCCATTCTCCTGCATAGCTTTGCTGATAACTGCCCGGTATAAAATTTTCCGGTGCAAATGGAACGCGAGTATGAAGACACAACAGATGTTTTCTGACATTAGCGGCACTTTCATCAACATTCAGCTTTTCATTTCCTGGCCAGCAGAAGCTTTGGCAAACATAATCCAGTAATTCATTAACCAGTACTGAAGGATTGCATTCCGTATCATCACGAATGGATTTACCAATGTAACTGATATAGAGAAATTGTTCGGCAGATATCAGAGCTTCAAGGAATAAATAGCGGTCATCATCCCGCCGTTTTCTGTCTCCTCTTTGGCTTTTCTCTGCCATCAAATCAAACCCAAGCGGTGGAATTGAACGGGGATAAATACCATCATTCATCCCCAATAGGCAAACAACCTTAAAAGGGATAGAACGCATCGGCATCAGGGTACAAAAGTTTACAGATCCAGCGAGAAAACGCTGACTGATTTTTTCATTATCAAACCGAAGCGCCAATTCATCCCTTAACAGAACCAATGGCACGCTTTCCTGATAGCGGGCATTCAGCCCATTGCCTATGACTTTCTGCCACTGCTGTTCTATCATTGCCAGCACTAATTCGGTTTCACTGTCTGATGCAAAAAATGTTTCCAGCAACTGTTGGCAGACAGGTAACCAACCCTCTAATGTCTGGCTTTCACCAAGAATTTTGCGCCAATGGCTCAGTTGCATTAAAAATTCAGCCAATTGACCCGCAAGCTCCGCAGCTAACCCGCTGGATTCATCATAAGGCAATACATCTTTCCAAGGGCCTGACCGGCTATCCATTGCATAACCCAACAACATTCTGGTCAGCCCAAAACGCCATGTATGCTGGCCTGTTACCGGCAAGGATAACTCTTCCACATTATCGTCATCCAATCCCCAGCGAATACCTGATTCATCAACCCAACGCCTTAATAAACGCAACCCATCTTCATGAATTCCAAATTTATTTGCTAACGCTGGAACTTCCAGCAACGCTAAAACCTGCTCAGTAGTAAAACGGCTTTGAGGTAAATCAAGCAGTGTAATAAATACCTGTAAAACTGAATGCGCCTGACGAGCCTTACGATCAGAAATGGCAAATGGAATATAACGTTCAGCAGAAGCATTACCAAACACCGCCTGAACATAAGGGGTATAACTGTCAATATCCGCAACCATCACAATAATATCCCTTGACGTCAGTGATGGATTATCTTCCAGTAACCGTAGAAGCTGATCCTGTAAAACTTCCACTTCACGTTGAGGGCTATGGCAAACATGGAAAGATAAAGAACGATCCAATGGATTAAGCTGTCGTTTTTTCAGGCTATTTTCAAATGTTTCCTTCGTTGAACCAATTTGAGTATGATCTTCCAGATAAAGGAGATCCCTTTGGAGTTGATGTAATACATTATCTGGTTCTAACTCAACAAAGGCGTGGACATCTGAACTTTGCTCAAGCTGCGACAATAAATAAAGATTATCACGACCTAATCGCCCCCATGACGCTAACAGAGGATTACTGACATCTTGTTCACCTTCATCATTAAACAGTGATTGAGCATTGCCAGGATCTTTAAAATATTCCAGTTCTTGCTCACTCTTATAGTGACGTGGCTTACGGCTACTCATTTTTGCCAGAAAAGTATAATTCTGAATATCTCCCCAATAATATTGACATGGATTAGTAAACATCAGGTGAATATCAATATGCCGTCCCAATGCCTGTAAAGCTTGTAAATAAACAGGCGGTAAGGCAGAAATACCACAGATAAATACCCGTTTTGGTAAACAAGCTGAAAAGTCAGTCTTGTTTTCCAGTGTCGAAATAAAACGCTGATATAAGTTAGCACGATGCCATTGAGGTTGTTGCAACTGGTGAGTATATTCCGTCAGTTCCAACCATAATCTTTTCTGCCACAACTGATTATCACTCAAACCATCAATAAGCTGTCCTTGCTGCCAACTTTCCAACCATTGCGGACGATAAACAAGATATTGGTCAAACAGGTCAGCAATTCGTCCAGCCAATTGATGAATCTTCCGTTTATCAAAATCTTGATCAAGGTAGTGCCTGAGTGCGACAAATTCTGCTTCTGGCAATAATTGAGGCAATAATGCCATCAATTTCCATGTCATAGCATCTTTACTGAAAGCGCTTTCTTTAGGAATATCAGGCAATACTTTAGTAAACATATCCCATATAAAAGTCGCCGGAAGTGGAAACGAAATATTAGCTGATATGCCTATTCTTTCAGCTAGTTGGATTTGCAGCCACTGTGACATTCCTGGGCTTTGTACCAAAATGACTTCCTGTTCAAACGGATCAGGCAACGGATTATCCCCGATAAATATTGCTATCAATTCTTTAAGAAGATCTAACTGGTTAGAATGATAAACCTTGAACATCAGGACTCCCGTTTGAACAAATCCATCGGCTTGATTTACTTTGCTGATTATAAGGTGTTGTTACTATAACTGTAAGCTGATAGCAATCGTGCGACTGATAAGTCGTCTGAAATTCAGCATGCCATCCCGGTGGCGATGTTATTTCTAGTAAAGGACTTTGACCTGCAATTAATTCGTATTGTTCCAGGTATCCATGAGATAATTTGTCTGCCCTTGATTGTTGCCAATGTTGCTGAAACCCAGATAATAACGCCTGATGATAACGTATTAATCCTAACAAAGAGACAGAAAAGACCATAACGGCAACCATAACTTCGGGTAAACTCATTCCTGACTGATGATCATGAAAAGGATCTGATTTCATGAGCAAAACCCCATATCTACTTCGGGACAAAAATCTAACCAACCACTTTCTACCGGAACAAGAGAATCATTTCCACCATAAGAGACTAATTTCATCCATTGATATAATCCAACAGATTGTCCAGATGCCACATCTGCCACACCTTTCAGCAGAAAAAAATTACTCGATTGCCTTTTTAAACAGCTTGTTAGATAGAACTCATTCTGTTGCTGACAATACCACTCTTCTGTTCTATCACTATGAAGCGGCCATGACTGAGCCATTCCCCATACCAATGAAGATTCTGCTTGCTGAAAAGCATTTAAATATCTGCGTTCATCAACCATCATGATTAATGCGTTATCCAGATGATAGTGCAAAGCTTTCAGCATCATAAGACTCACAGCCAACAACATTAGTACTGAAATCAGCAATACATTACCTTGCTGAAATTGAAGACAGATATTCGGAGAATGCTCAGCCATGGTACCTATTCCCTGATATTGCGCAAACGTATTACTGCCTGATATTGGTAGTTTATTGATGGATGTTTAAACCAATGTGCAATAAGCATCAATTTAATAAAAACTAAACCATCGTTTGTTCGTAATTTTTCAACTGTAAATGAATCTACTCCTATTTCATTTGGATCAAATAGTCTTTCCCAACCATTTTCTTGACAGTTACCCGCACCTCTTTTCCACTCGACTGACCTATTACTAAAACGATAGCCGAAGAATTCTGATTCACTGTGTTCTGGTGGTTCCCATAGGTTATTAACATTAAGATCATAGGCAATAATTAGGCATGAATTCTCACTTTCATCATTTTTATTATTGATGAATATTGGATTCCCATCGCAATAATGTTGACAATATCCAGCACGACGAATGTCTTTCTCTATAATATGCAATGTTTGTTTAACGAAGTAAGCCAAACGATATCGCTGATATAATTCCATTATTTGTCTGGTGAAAACCGGATAACTTTTGGCAATTGCCATTAAGATAATACTACCAATAGCCATTGCGACAATCACTTCTAATAATGTCATTCCAGTTTGGTTTTTACTTTTCATTATTCAAATATAACACCAATTATTTTATAGGAAAAAGTACAATTAACTACAAGCTGGAATACTATTAAACTTATTATTACTACATGTTCTTACCCTGCCTCGTGAAGAAAAAATAACAGATATTTCACCTGCGGAATTAACCAAATTAAAACTTGCAGGTATCATCGTGTTTCTTATTCCATGAAACGCTATCTGCTCCCTGGTTGCTGAAGTTATAACAACATCCTGATAAGATGATCTTATTCCTTCAACATTCTCCAAATCACAATCAACAGATGCAGGGTTGGAAAGCGCTATGCACCAATCTTTTCCAGTTTTTAACCACAGTACCACCTCTTTGTTCAGATAATTTGCTAAAGATTGCTGCCTGGCTATAAATGTCAATATTTTCTGTACTGACTCCTGTAATCTAGCCCTTTCTTGATGATTACCCCATTCTTGTACTCCCCATAACGAAAATATTGAAACTAAAATAATAACAATCATCAACTCCAATAAAGAAAAACCTAATTGATTATCTATACCATAACTGCCAATTATATTAATATTATTTCCCATTAGTAATTCCTATATCCTTTCGTAAGACATTTTATTTATTTAAAAAACAGAATAAAGACACAATTAAATCTTATGCGAGAGCGAATCAATAAAAAAATAAGAATATATTATTATTACATTTAATTTGTGTAGAGCTTCGCAAAAATCAATAAGGATAAACGTTTTTGTTTCTTATTATTGTAATACACAGTAAATTCACATGATTATGAGAGAAAGGGGTTCCCAAAATGCAATCGAAGAAAAAATAATGTATTTTCAAATAAGAAGCTCATTTTATTAAAGAGTTATACCCTATGGATTTCAAGATGCAGCGCGGCGGTAAGTGAACGCATCCCCAGGAGCATAGATAACTATGTGACTGGAGTGAGTGAAAGCAGCCAACAAAGCAGCAACTTGAAAGATGAAGAGTATAGATATCAGTAATGACTCTTTCTAGCACAATGAACCCATCAGGACATGTTTGACCAATGTGCCATTCTAGTTAGCAAAAACCGCCGTAAACCCTTGCCCAGTGCGGGCGGGGATATAAGGCGAAAAGCCCAAAGGGCCTTAGGGCGGGCTACTGCGACGTATCCTGACTGAATTGATATCTGCCGATAAAACAGGCTAACATGAATGCACTTTATCAATGAGCGCTGAATATGTTAAGAGCGACCAAAGTCCGCCTCTACCCCACACCCGAACAGGCCGGGTATCTTAACGGCCAGTTCGGTGCGGTCCGTTTTGCGTACAACAAGGCGCTGCACATTAAAAAGCAGGCTTACAAACGTCACGGCGTGAGTTTAAATCCGCGCAAAGACCTCAAGCCGCTCCTGGCGGTCGCGAAGAAATCCCGCCAGTAAGCCTGGCTCAAGGCATATGATGCTATCGCGTTACAGCAGGCGGTGCTCAATCTGCATACCGCGTTTGATAATTTCTTCAATCCGAAGTTGCGCGCCCAATTTCCCACGTTCAAACGCAAACAGGGCAAGCAATCCAGCTATCACTGTGTTGGGGTGAAAGTGCTGGAGGGCGCGGTGAAGCTCCCGAAATTGTCACCGATAAAGGCGCACATACACCGAGAAATTGAAGGGGAAGTGAAGAGCATTACGCTGTCTCGCACCGCCACGGGAAAATATTTCGCCGCTATCCTGTGTGACGATGGAAAAGATGCGCCGGAAAAGCCGGACGTTATCCCCCGCGTGACCGGTTGCGATATGGGTTTGTCCCACTATCTTATCGAGTCGACCGGGGAGAAGGTCAATAACCCGCGTCACCTTATCAACGCCACCCGTAACCTGCGTCGTAAGCAGAAATCGCTGTCCCGCAAACAACAGGGCAGCGCTAACCGCGGCAAGGCCCGATTACATCTGGCGGCAGTCCATGAGCGGGTAGCCAATGCCCGCGCCGATTTTCAACACAAACTCTCCCGAACAATGGTTGACGAAAACCAGGCGATCATTGTTGAGACGCTAAAATCGGCCAACATGATGAAGGATCACCGCATTGCCCGCGCTATCGGGGATGCGGGCTGGCATGGCTTCATCAAAAAACTGGAATACAAAGCCGCAGCGGCGGGCGTCCATCTGGTCAAACTGGATCAGTGGTTCGCCAGTTCGAAAACCTGCCATTGCTGCGGTCACAAAATGCCGGAAATGCTGCTGCGTAAGCGGAGCTGGCAATGCCCTTTCTGCCGAGTCGAACATGACCGCGATATCAATGCGGCGATCAACATCCAGCGCAAGGGCATAACAGCATTACAGGCGGCGGGACTCGTCGTTTCTGCCCACGGAGGCCAGCGTAAATCCGTCATAAAGACGGTGGCGGCCTGAGAAGTGGGAAGCCTCGCTGTTTTTTACGGCAGGGAGCAGTCACTGCCTTAAACAGTTTCGGTACCGATCCCTGTAGAGTCTATTTTATTAATATCAACATCTATTTAATGTTCACATTTTGCAAAATAAAAATTCACATATTGTAAAATTTTGTTTTTAGAGTATACTATCCGAACAACTAAGGAAGGGGAACAATGCGGGTTATATCCAGAACACCATTTATTGAGGCGCAAAAGCGTTTCCCCCATGAACGTGACGCTATACAGGGTGTATATCTCCTACTTAAATCACTAAATGTCAAAACCCCGCTTGAATTAAAGCAGTATTTCCCCAGTCTTGATCGTTTTAAGTATCGCGCTCGATGGTGGTGTATTGATATTGGTGGTAACAATGTCCGGTTACTGGCCTTCATCGAGTTTTCAATGGGGCACTGTTACACTAAACACATCGTATCCCACACAGAATACGACAAGTTAACCGACTATTACCGGAGAAACAGAGCATGATCAATTTTGTAGTCGTTCAGGAACGGGCTAACGCTCTGTTTTCAGAGATCCCTTGGCTGACCTACATCAATACCTCAGAACAGCACAAAGAAGCACTGGATTTGATTGATGAGCTTTTTAAAAACTATGAAAATAACAAAGGGTTAATTGAAATTCTAGCTACTGCAATTGAACGCTATGAAGATACTGCCCCTGAATTTGCAGAATTTAATCAGGCTATTGAAAATATTCCCACGGGGGTTGCAGCCCTGAGGGTTCTGATGGATCAACACGGCCTTAAACAAGCCGACCTTAAAAACGAAATCGGGGGAGCTTCCCTCGTATCACAAATTCTGAGTGGAACGAGGTCACTGACAGTAACCCATATAAAAGCCTTGAGTACACGCTTTAAGGTTTCTAGTGCAGTTTTTATCGATTAGCTTTATCTGTTCCCTCAGGGAGACAATTTATAATAAATTGTCTCCCTCCAGATTGTTGCTAACAACCAAACAACTAAATAGCAACCGGTGCCTTTATTCCTGGATGCGGGTCATAATCAACAATTTCAAAGTTATCAAATTTATAATCAAAAAGTGACTCTGGCTTACGCTTAATCACCAGTTTTGGCAATGAACGCGGCTCACGACTGAGTTGTAATTGCGTCTGCTCCATATGGTTACTATAAAGATGTGTGTCACCACCGGTCCAGACAAAATCGCCCACTTCCAGATCGCACTGTTGTGCCATCATATGCACCAACAATGCATAGCTGGCGATATTGAACGGCAAACCAAGGAATACGTCACAGGAACGCTGGTAAAGCTGACAGGAAAGTTTGCCATCAGCAACATAAAACTGGAAAAAAGCATGGCATGGCGCTAATGCCATTTTATCCAGTTCACCCACATTCCAAGCCGAAACGATAATTCTACGTGAATCTGGGTCACTTTTAAGCTGTTCCAGTACGGTTTTCAGTTGGTCGATTTGGCGGCCATCCGCAGCCCCCCATGCACGCCATTGCTTACCATACACAGGTCCCAAATCGCCGTTTTCATCCGCCCATTCATCCCAGATAGTGACATTATTATCATGCAGGTATTGAATATTCGTATCACCATTAAGGAACCAAAGCAGCTCATGAATAATTGAGCGAATATGGCAACGTTTGGTTGTAACTAGCGGGAAACCATCTTGCAAATTGAAACGCATCTGATGCCCGAAAATGGAGATAGTGCCAGTCCCGGTGCGGTCTGCTTTCGGAGTACCTTCTTCAAGCACTCTTTTCATTAAGTCCAGATACTGTTTCATTTTACCTCTTGTACCTTATTACCTTGGCATTTGTATGCCCATACCATCATTAAAATTCCTGCCAGAATCATTGGAATAGAAAGAATCTGCCCCATGCTGATCCCATCAAATAATCCCAGTTGTGCATCCGGTTGACGGAAGAATTCCACTATTATCCTGAAAACACCGTAACCAATTAAGAATAAGCCAGAAACACTGCCCATTGGACGAGGTTTACGGATAAATAAATTCAAAATAATAAATAGGACGATCCCCTCCAACGCCATTTCATAGAGCTGTGAAGGATGGCGGGGAAGAACACCATATTGTTCAAGTATTGATAGCAATGAAGGATCAGTTGCTGCCAGAGCAATATCTTCACCACGGGAGCTGGGGAACAACATAGCCCACGGCGTATCCAATGTGACACGTCCCCATAATTCGCCGTTGATAAAATTACCAATTCTCCCCATACCTAAACCAAAAGGGACTAACGGGGCAATGAAATCAGAAACTTGTAAGAAGTGGCGTTTAGTTCTACGGCCAAACCACCACATAGCGCAAATAACCCCAATCAAGCCACCGTGGAAAGACATTCCTCCATCCCAGACTTTAAACAGATAAAGAGGATTATCGAGAAATACCGAGAGATTATAAAACAGCACGTAACCAAGACGACCACCAACAAAAACACCCACAAAACCCGCATAGAGTAAGTTCTCTACTTCGTTTTTTGTCCAACCACTATTTGGTTTTGCTGCCCTGCGTGTTGCCAGCCACATGGCGAATACAAACCCTACCAAGTACATAAAACCATACCAATGGAGGGATACGGGACCTATTGAAAAAATTACCGGATCAATATTAGGAAATGCCAGGTAGCTGTTACTCATCGTTCCCCACTTAATATTTAAAATTAATGCCCTAAAGCAAATGATTGCGAACCATAGCACAGGCCGTTAAACGGATTAAATGCCACCTCTGACCAAACCGCCAACCCCATGCTGCTCCATAAACGTTGCAGATAGCTCCTTTACTCTTACACTAGTTTCAGCCTGTAGCACTTCGGCCATTAACTTTTCAACCTGAGCTATCTCTAGATGGCGTAATAAATATTTAATCCTTGGCACACTACAACCACTCATGCTCAAACTGCGATAACCAAGGCCAATCAATACCAGAGCTCCCATAGGAGAACCCGCCATCTCACCACAAACACTGATAGCAAGACCTGCTTGCTGGCTATTTTCAAATACCAGTTTTAATGCCCGAATTACAGCCGGATGCAAGCAATCATAAAGGGACGCAACGTGAGTGTTATTTCGATCCACTGCTAACAGATACTGTGTCAGATCATTGGTTCCAATCGAAACAAAATCGACCCTGTTTTTTAATTGTGGCAATAGAAAAATCACTGAAGGAACTTCAATCATCACACCAAGCTGTGGCATAGGTATCTGACGCGCCAAAATTTGCTCAACTTCTTCTTTAGCCCTGTCTATCAACCGCTTAGCTTCATCAACTTCCTCCATGCTGGTCACCATTGGCAGTAATATTTTCAAATTACCCGTATTGACATTAGCTCTGAGCATAGCTCTAAGCTGAATAAGAAAAATTTCTGGTTGATCCAAGGTCACTCGTATACCACGCCATCCCAAACAAGGATTTTCTTCTCTAATAGGCATGTAAGGTAGTTGCTTATCTGCACCGATATCCAATGTACGCAATACCACAGGTTTATCGGGAAATAATTGCAGCATCTCCTGATAACGGGCTTTTTGCTCATCTTCTGAAGGGAAGCCTCTGTGCAACATAAAGGATATTTCGGTTCGATAGAGACCAACACCGTCAATACTATTACCTATCTGTAATTCATATTTTAGGCTTAAACCAGCATTAAGCTGAACAAGGATGCGTTCACCACTTTTAAGCCGAGCTTCCTGATCAACATCTCCCTCAGCCAACTTATTCAATGCTTTTTCTTCTTCGATAATCTGTTTATATTCCTGAGAAATCAGTGGTTCTGGCTCAATAAAGACTTCTCCACGGAAACCATCAAGAATAAGCATACGATTGTGAAGGAGTTCTGGCTGAATATCAGCGCCCATAATGGCAGGAATACCCATTGCACGAACCAATATGGCAGAGTGTGAATGAGTCGCTCCATCACGGACAATAACCCCCGCCAATCTTTCCTGCGGCATTTCTGCTAACAAATTAGCACTCAATTCATCAGCAACCAGAATAAACCATTCAGGCCACTGATGCCTGACAGTAGGTGAATCATCCAAATGAAACAGTAATCGCTGCCCAAGTGCACGTAGATCTGATGCTCTTTCCCGCATATAAGCATCCTGCAAGTTGGCAAATTGCTCTGCATATCTTTCAATGACTTGTTTAACAGCCCATTGCGCAACATATCCCTGTTCAATACAGGAAAACAGATCTTGTTTTAATTGGGGATCATTCAAGATGTAGGAATAGAGATCAAAAATAGCGGCAGTTTCTTTCTGAGAACCAGTAGTAAAACGCTTACTCAGCCGTCGGCATTCTGCTGTCGCATCTTCAAGTGCCTTAATCAGCCGAGAACGTTCTGCCACATGATCAAGAGTCGATGCTTCAAAAACTTGTTCAAGTGAAGGTTGGGAGCAATCCTGCCAGCCTTGAGCCATGACTATTCCATTGGAAATTGCCAGCGCTTTAATTCTGGTCTGCCGGTAATGACCAAACAAGCCTTTTGTTTGAGCCTGGGCAAGAATCACAGCCAGTTGCGTCGCAAGCGTCACCATAAAAGACTCTTCGCTTTCATTAAACAACCGTTGTTCCTGCTGCTGAACAACTAAAACACCTTGCAACTGGCGACGATAAATAACCGGAACGCCCAGAAAAGCGCGGAAGTTATCTTCTTTGACTTGGGGTAAATATTTGAAACTTGGGTGACTACGTATATCAGCCAGATTGATCAGTTCAGATAATTGCCCGACTTGTCCAACTACCCCCTCATCAAAAGCCAGGCTGATAATCCTTCCCCGGGGTTTCTTCAAGCCCCGGGTTGCCATCAAGTAATAACACCGCCGTTGATGATCAGCAAGATAGATAGAACACACATCTGTGTTCATAGCCAAGCAGGTTTCGTTCACCAATAGCTCAAGCGCTTCGGCTAGATTAGTCGCCATAGCAACTTTTTCAACAATTTCCCGTAAACGCATCAGCATGGAACTAACCTAACTTCTTTTACGACGATGAGAATATGAAGGACGCGATAGTGATAGGGTTTCCTGCATTGGCATCACAACCGAAGCAAATTCTTTCATCACACGCCGGTAAACATCACGCTTAAAAGAGACAACTTGCCGGACAGGATACCAATAGCTGACCCAGCGCCAACCATCGAACTCCGGCGTATTACTGTGCTGCACATTAATATCTTCTTCATTACAAAGCAGTTGTAATAAAAACCACCGCTGTTTTTGGCCAATACAGACAGGTCTTGTATCCCAACGCACCAAACGCTTGGGTAATTTGTAACGTAACCAATTACGAGTAGAAGCTAGAATACGTACATCTTTCCGGCCTAAACCAACTTCTTCATACAGTTCCCGGTACATAGCCTGTTCTGGTGACTCCCCCGGATTAATGCCTCCCTGAGGAAATTGCCAAGAATGCTGCCCGTAACGCCGGGCCCACAAAACCTGGCCTTGCCGATTACAAATTACAATTCCTACATTCGGGCGGTAGCCATCATCATCGATCACAGACTACCTCGATAAACTAAATTTGAAAGATGACTAATTGTTTCACACTACCCTCAAGTGGTAAACCTCTATCATTGGACTTTGCAGTAGCTAGCTAAATCTCTACAATAGCATCATCTCAACGGGGTGCTGGCTGTTTAAAACAGCCTTGCTGAGAAGTAAACCCGCCGAACCTGATCCGGCTAATACCGGCGTAGGGATTTGAGCTGCTAATCATTTCACAACAGAAATTATCTTTCTGTTTAGCGCTTCCAGATCCTTTGCCAATCCTCTTGAATTAAGGAGAGCAAAGTGTTTAAGACGTTATTTTCCAAATTAATCGTACTAGCGATATTATCAACCTCTGTTTTGCTATCTAGCCAGGTTGTACAGGCAAGACCGGTATTAACTGTTTATACCTATGATTCTTTTGCCGCTGAATGGGGTCCTGGGCCTGCAATTAAAAAAGCATTTGAGGCTGAATGTGATTGCGAACTAAAACTGGTGGCTCTGGAAGATAGTATATCTCTACTCAATCGCCTAAGAATGGAAGGGAAACGGGCCTCTGCCGATATCATTCTTGGATTGGATAACAACTTGATTGAAGCCGCGCAACAAACGGGCCTGTTCACTGAAAGTAAAGCGGATCTCAGCAAACTGAAACTCCCTGAGCAATGGCATAACAATGTATTTATTCCTTATGACTATGGCTATTTTGCTTTTATTTACAACAAAAATACTTTGCCACATCCGCCTAAAAGCATGGATGAACTGATTAATAGCCCCAATAATTGGAAAGTTATCTATCAAGACCCTCGTACCAGCACACCAGGACAAGGTTTGCTGTTATGGATGCAAAAAATTTATGGTGATGACGCCCCACAAGCCTGGCAAAAACTAGCTAAGAAAACCCTAACGGTCACTAAAGGTTGGAGTGAAGCTTATGGTTTGTTCCTGAAAGGGGAAGGTGATCTGGTCCTGAGTTACACGTCTTCACCGGGTTATCACATCTTATCTGACAAGAAAGACAATTACGCTGCGGCAACTTTCAGTGAAGGCCATTATCTACAAGTCGAAGTTGCTGCTCAATTGGCTTCCAGCAAGCAGCCGGAACTTGCCCAAAAATTTATGCAATTTATGCTGACTCCGGCTTTCCAACAGGAAATCCCAACCACTAACTGGATGTATCCAGTCATTGATATCCAGCTCCCTGAAGTGTATTCGCAATTTTCAGTACCAAAAAAATCGCTGCAATACAGCGCGGAAGAAGTCGCCAAACACCGTAACAAATGGATTCGTGCATGGCAAAGCGCTGTCAGCCACTAATTGCCGGATGGCTGCTGCCGGGGGCTATCGCCTCCGGTCTTTTACTGTTGGTCGCCTTGCTGGCGTTCGGTACACTTTGGTTTAACGCACCTGAAGGTAGCTGGCACCTACTGACAGAAGATAGCTATTTGTGGCATGTCGTACGTTTTACATTCTGGCAGGCTTTTTTATCAGCGCTGTTTTCTGTTATTCCGGCTATTTTTCTTTCCAGAGCGCTTTACCGACGCCATTTTCCAGGCCGAACCTTGTTTCTGCGCCTGTGTGCTATGACACTGGTTTTACCCGTACTAGTCGCTTTGTTTGGCATTCTGACTGTCTATGGCAAAGTCGGCTGGCTGGCGCAGTTCTGCGAATGGATCGGCATTGATTACCATTTCACACCTTATGGTTTACAAGGGATTTTGCTGGCACATATCTTTTTTAATATGCCACTGGCAACACGACTTTTACTGCAATCACTGGAAAACATTACGGTGGAACAACGGCAGCTAGCGGCTCAGTTAGGTATGAATGAATGGCAACATTTCCGTTTTGTTGAATGGCCTTATCTGCGCCGCCAGATCCTGCCAACTGGTGCACTGATTTTTATGCTCTGTTTCGCCAGTTTTGCCACTGTACTTGCTTTAGGTGGCGGCCCTGCTGCAACAACTGTCGAACTGGCAATCTATCAGGCGCTAAGCTATGACTACGATCTTAACCGTGCTGCTTTGCTAGCCTTGATTCAGCTTACCTGTTGCCTTGGCCTTGTGCTCCTCAGCCAGAAGCTTAACAGCGCTCTGTCTGTCGGCTATAGTAACCAACAGCAATGGCGTAATCCACAAGATACTTTGCCGAGAAAAATCTGTGATAGCCTGTTAATTATCGCGGCCTTATTACTGCTGGTACCACCATTACTAGCTGTCGTCGTGGATGGTCTAAATAGTGGGATATTTAACGTATTACGCCAGCCTGCATTGTGGCAGACATTTATCACATCAATCGTCATTGCTTTAGGCGCAGGGTTTCTGTGTGTTTTGTTCACTATGATGCTGCTGTGGAGCAGCCGCGAGCTATACCTGCGTCATTCCCCCCGTTGGGGACAAGCGATGGAAATGAGCGGCTTGTTGATCTTGGCTATGCCCGGCATCGTGCTAGCAACTGGGGTCTTTCTGTTGCTTAACGACACCGTTGGCTTGCCTCGTTCGCCCTATGGTCTGGTGATTTTAACTAACTCGCTGATGGCAATCCCTTATGCACTGAAAGTTCTAGACAATCCGATGAAAGATTTGGCAGCCCGCTATAACCCTCTGTGTCGATCCCTGAATATTCAAGGAATTAACCGACTGCGCTGGATTGAACTAAAAGCCCTGAAAATCCCGCTGGCACAAGCTTTAGCCTTTGCCTGCGTCCTCTCGATTGGTGATTTTGGCATTGTTGCGCTGTTTGGTAATGAAGATTTCCGTACACTGCCCTTCTATCTGTACCAACAAATAGGGGCTTACCGTAGTCAAGATGGCGCAGTCACCGCCTTATTGCTGTTATTATTATGTTTTATGCTGTTTAGTTTACTTGAACGCTTACCAGGACGACGTAATGCTTAAACTTGAGAATCTGACTTACACCTATGAACATCTGGTGATGCTGTTTGACTTGCAGATTCAGGCTGGGGAGCGTATCGCCATTCTTGGGCCCAGTGGAGCAGGTAAAAGCACATTACTGAATCTGATCGCCGGTTTTCAAACAGCAGAAAAAGGCTCTCTATGGCTGAATGGGGAAAATCACACCAATACGCCACCTTCTCAGCGCCCCGTATCCATGTTATTTCAAGAAAATAACCTCTTCTCTCATCTAACGATTGAACAGAATATTGGGTTGGGATTACATCCCGGACTACGTCTTAATAGCAAACAGAAACAGACGTTACAGCAAATAGTCTCCCAAGTTTCGTTGGAAGATTGCCTTACTCGTTTGCCTGCTCAACTTTCTGGTGGACAACGACAGCGGGCAGCATTAGCGCGTTGTTTAGTGCGCCAGCAGCCAATTCTGTTACTTGATGAGCCCTTTTCTGCTCTTGATCCAGCACTGCGTAATGAAATGCTGGTATTGCTGGAGCAAGTTTGCAATGAACGCCAACTTACTTTGCTGATGGTTTCACATAATCTGGATGATGCCGCCCATATAGCTGACCGCGCTTTATTAGTTGTTGATGGCAATATTCATTATGACGGATTAACAAATGCACTGGTTGCCGGCGCTGTTCCTGAAGCGACTATTTTGGGTAGGAAGGTCGATTCTAATTAGTCGTTACTAATGCCATCGCTATCAGAATAAATGATATATAAAGGGCAGGGAAACCGTCCGCACCGACTGGACGCCTCTGGCGCAAGATTTCCAGAAGCAACTGTATTCACTGATTTTTCATCAGCAACCTTATCGGGAATTTATTCGTCGCTATATTACCAGTACCCTAGAAGGAAAATTTGATGATAAACTAATCTACCGTAAAAGGTTGCGCCATAAACTGTCTGACTATCAGCGTAATGTACCGCCACATGTAAGAGCGGCAAGGCTAGCAGATGAATATAATCTGTAACATAACCGGCCTTTGCAGTATAAAATGGTGGCTGGATAGAATATGTCATGACGCAATCCGGGCCAGAACCATTGGAAAACCTGCATTCATCACCAGATTATGATCACTATATCAATAAACAAATTCAGCCTATCGCTGATGCTATCCTGTCAATTTTACAGGATAATTTTACAACTTTGTTCACCAAACAGATAGTCATGCCTTTTAGCTAATCACTATTTAGTTAATTACTATTTTTTGCAGGTGACGACTGGCTTTGCTTCCATTAACATATCGCCCCTTTAACGAGTGATAAGGGGATTGACGGGGCATCTTTGCTATCTGCCCATTATCTCCGTTAGATCAAATAAAAAGCTGTCGTCCTTCACCTTCAATAACATTTATCTAACAGAAACTGAGTCAAAATTTATGCCATTTACCCTCGGTCAACGCTGGATCAGCGATACAGAAAGCGAACTTGGATTGGGAACCGTTGTTGCATTGGACGCACGAATGGTCACTTTGCTTTTTCCTGCCAGCGGAGAAAACCGCCTTTATGCTCGCAATGATTCCCCTATTACCCGTGTGATGTTTAACTCAGGGGATGTTGTCACCAGCCACGAAGGCTGGCAACTCAAAGTAGATGAAGTCCAACAAGAAAATGGCCTACTTATTTATACAGGTACACGCCTTGATACCCTGGAAGAAAATGTCACTCTGCGCGAAGTATTCCTCGACAGTAAACTCACCTTCAACAAACCACAGGATCGCCTGTTTGCTGGTCAGATTGATCGGATGGATCGCTTTGCCCTGCGCTTTCGTGCCCGTAAATATCAAAGCGAGCAATTTAAACTTGCTGAAAGCGGTCTGCGCGGTATTCGCGCAAGCCTGATCCCTCATCAGCTCCATATCGCTAACGAAGTAGGCAAACGCTATGCTCCAAGGGTGCTGCTGGCTGATGAAGTTGGCTTAGGTAAAACCATCGAAGCCGGGATGATCATCCACCAGCAATTGATGGCTGGTCGTGCTGAACGTATTCTGATTATTGTGCCAGACAGCCTTCAACATCAATGGCTGGTCGAAATGCTACGCCGTTTCAATTTACGCTTTGCCCTGTTTGATGACAGCCGCTATACCGAAGCACGACACGACAGTGATAATCCATTTGAAACAGAACAATTGGTACTTTGCTCACTGGATTTTGTCCGCCGCAATAAACAGCGTTTTGAGCATATGCTTGAAGCCAGTTGGGATCTTATGGTGGTGGATGAAGCTCATCATCTGGCCTGGAGTGAAGATGCACCAAGCCGTGAATATCAGGTCATTGAGCAATTGGCTGAACAGATCCCTGGTGTGCTGCTGTTAACTGCAACCCCGGAGCAATTAGGGCAGGAAAGCCATTTTGCCCGCCTGCGCTTGCTTGATCCAAGCCGTTTTCATGATTATCAGGTTTTTATTGACGAACAACAAAAATACCGCTCGGTTGCTGATGCTGTCACTTTGCTGTTATCAGGTGAACAGCTCAATAATGACCAATTAAATCTAATGGGTGAGCTGATCAGTGAACAAGATATTGAACCTCTGCTGAAAGCAGCCAACAGCAACGGTGATGATAGTGAAACTGCACGCCGCGAATTGATTTCCATGCTGATGGATCGCCACGGTACCAGCCGTATTCTATTCCGTAATACCCGTAATGGCGTGAAAGGTTTCCCTCATCGGGAACTACATCAGATAAAATTGCCCTTGCCAACACAATATCAAACAGCCATTAAAGTCTCCGACATTATGGGTGCTAAAAAATCGCTGGAATCTCGCGCCAAGGATATGCTTTACCCAGAGCAAATCTATCAGGAATTTGAAGGCGAAAACGCCACCTGGTGGAACTTTGATCCTCGTGTAGAGTGGTTACTTGGTTTCCTGATGGCAAATCGTGATGAAAAAGTACTGGTAATTTGTGCTAAAGCAACCACTGCTCTGCAACTGGAACAAGTATTGCGTGAACGCGAAGGTATTCGTAGCGCTGTTTTCCATGAAGGATTATCATTGATTGAACGTGACCGTTCCGCCGCCTATTTTGCTTCTGAAGAGGATGGTGCTCAGGTGCTACTGTGTTCCGAAATTGGCTCAGAAGGTCGCAACTTCCAGTTCGCCAACCAGTTAGTCATGTTCGATTTACCATTCAACCCAGATTTACTGGAACAGCGTATCGGACGTTTGGATCGTATCGGCCAAAGCCGTGATATCCAGATCAATGTGCCATATCTGGAGAATACCGCCCAAGCTGTCTTGATCCGCTGGTATCACGAAGGTCTGGATGCATTCGAGCACACCTGTCCGACAGGCCGTACTATTTACGATCACTATTATGAAACTCTGCTGAACTACCTTGCCAAGCCGAATGAGCAGGAAAAATTTGATGAATTTATTGATCAATGCCGCCAACAACATGAACAACTCAAACAGCAATTAGAACAAGGTCGTGACCGACTGCTGGAAATGAATTCCAATGGTGGAGAGCATGGTTTGCAGTTGGCAGAAAAAATTTCAGAGTATGACAATGATACGGAGTTGGTGAGCTTTTCTCTCAACTTGTTTGATATCGTTGGTATCAATCAGGAAGATCGCAGTGACAACATGATAGTGTTAACACCCTCTGATCATATGCTGGTCCCGGATTTCCCAGGGCTGCCACAAGATGGCTGTACTATTACATTTGATCGGGAGCAGGCGCTGTCTCGTGAAGATGCCCAGTTTATCAGTTGGGAACACCCGATTATCCGTAATGGGTTAGACTTGATCTTGTCTGGTGATACCGGTAGCTGTGCTGTCTCTCTTTTAAAAAATAAAGCATTACCCGTTGGAACGCTGTTGGTAGAGCTAATTTATGTGGTTGAAGCTCAAGCACCAAAACATCTACAATTGACCCGTTTCCTTCCCCCAACCCCACTGCGGATACTGATGGATTTGAAAGGCAACAATCTGGCTGGTCAAGTAGAATTTGAGAGTTTTAACCGCCAGCTTAATGCAGTAAACCGCCATACCGCGAGTAAGCTGGTTAATGCCGTGCAAAAAGAAGTTCACGCTATTTTGCAACAAGCAGAAGGTTTAATAGAAACACAGGCTCAATCATTAATCGAACAGGCGAAGAAGGAAGCTGATGAAAACCTCACTGCTGAACTTTCCCGTCTGGAAGCGCTGAAGGCAGTCAATCCAAATATTCGTGATGATGAATTGGAAGCAATTGAATCCAATCGCCAACAGTTACTGCTTAACCTGAATCAGGCAAGCTGGCGTCTAGATGCAATCCGCCTTGTTGTTGTTACACATCAGTAAGAAAAATTAGAGATACTCGGATTTAGTGCGGGATGGAATGAACGCCATTCCCGCATTTTCCCTGATACCCTGATTTCAATGAGCAAGATACTGTCTTTTACCGGAGTCTCAATGGAAGCTTATAACCCACCCACCGATCCCTGGCTACATGTGCTCTATCAGGATCAGCATATCATTGTGGTCAATAAACCCAGTGGACTGCTCTCTGTTCCCGGACGGGCTGAGGAACACAAAGACAGCATTATGACTCGGATACAGCAACAGTTTCCGGCTGCGGAATCTGTTCACCGGCTGGATATGGCAACCAGCGGCGTAATGGTAGTTGCATTGACCAAAAATGCAGAACGTGAACTGAAGCGCCAGTTCCGTGAACGGGAACCGAAAAAAACTTATATTGCACGCGTTTGGGGATGTCTGAAACCGGAAACCGGCATAGTTGATCTCCCTCTGATTTGTGACTGGCCAAACCGACCAAAGCAGAAAGTTTGTTTTGAAACCGGAAAATCAGCGCAGACTGAATATGAAGTACTCGCTTACGAAGATCAAGCCACCAGGGTGAAACTCTCGCCAATAACAGGTCGTTCACATCAGCTCAGGGTACACATGCTGGCACTTGAGCACCCGATTCTGGGAGACCGGTTTTATGCTCATCAGCAGGCAAGAGCAATGGCACCTCGCCTGCAATTACATGCACAGGAGCTATATATCACCCATCCGGCCTATGGAACTCCAATGCATTTTCAGTGCACAGCCGATTTTTAATCAGTTGACAAATACAGTAATCGAATCTAATGAAGCCAATATCAAGCACAAAGCCACGCCGAACCCTCCCAAGAGAATACGGATATTTGCCATTTTTTGCATCCCTCTTTAGTTAAAGCCAATAAATCATAAAATTTTCTAATATTTTAGAGAAATAAGAAATAAACTCAATGATCATAGGGGACTTTATTCCCCTATGCATTTAATAAAATGTTTTTTAAAAAGAAAAATTGACTACTTAAAACCTTTTTCTTTTTTAATAAGATCATACGCAGCCTGAATTGACTGGGCTTTTTGTTTAGCAATTTCCATCATTTCCGGTGGTAAACCTTTTGCCACTAACTTATCTGGATGATGCTCACTCATCAATTTACGATAGGCACGTTTGATTATCGTCGCATCATCATTTTCACCTACACCGAGTACCTTACAGGCATCTGCCAATGTTGGCCCCTGAGTTGCTCTCCTATAGCCGTCATACTGTTGTTGCCACTCTTCACCACCACCGAAATTGCGGCCACCTTCCATCATGGCAAGGAATTGTTCAAACTGGTGACGAGAGATCCCAAGCTCATCAGCTATGATAAACAGTACTTTCCTCTCATTCGGATGCAACTGACCATCAGAAAATGCAGCCTGTAACTGAATTTCTAAAAACATCCGAACTAAATCAGACCGACCAAAACAGGCACGACGTAATTGTCTCAATGTCTCACGCAAAGGAAAATTGGGTTCTTTACCCTCACGAAAAGCTTGCTGGGCCGCTATTCGGGCTTGCCCGTGAAGTTGCATTCGGTCCATTAACCGGCTGGCAAGCTGGATATCCGTTTCAGTTACCCGTCCTTTTGATTTAGTTATATGCCCCATCACTTGAAAAGTACTGCTGAAAAACAGCATCTGACGGGACTGATTATTTGCAAAAAACCCCTGGCTTCTGCGTACACTGGCCCTATCAAACATATGACCGATAAATAAACCAATGACAATACCCCAGAAACCGGCTCCAGACGTAACACCAAAGATCAGCCCAATCAGTTTTCCCCAATAATGCATATACTCCTCAATTCATCAATGCCCTGAGTGTAGTTTTGCATTATCATACTATTCATTCAGCTCCGTGCCTAACGGCAAGATAAGTAAAGGTGTGACTTTACACTGGCGCATATTCATTGAGTGCGCTAGTCTCTTGAGGTTTGCCGGCACAATGCCACTGATGACGGAACCGCATAAATATCTATGAAGAAATGTTATCCAACTTTGCTGGCCACAACGGTATGGGCCGCACTTTACAGTCAGCATGCACATGCTGATCTCGCAGCACAATGTATGCTGGGTATACCTGTTTATGATCAGCCAATAATTAATGGCGATCTAAATCAATTACCTGTCAATATTCTGGCAGATGATTCACGTGCAGATTATCCGCGCTCTGCTGAATTCATTGGTAATGTCAATATTAAACAAGGCAATAAAACGCTGACCGCAGATAAGGTACAACTCGATCAAACAGAAGATGAAGTTCCATTAAGGACCGTTACGGCAACGGGTAATGTTCATTACAATGATCCCCAAATTATTCTAAAAGGTCCACGCGCCTGGTCTAATTTAAATAATAAAGATACAGATGTTGATCAAGGTGATTATCAGATGGTCGGGCGTCAGGGACGCGGCATCGCAGATAAAATGAAGTTACGCGATGCAAACCGTTATACCATTATGGATAACGGTACTTTTACTTCCTGCCTGCCGGGTAATGATAGCTGGAGCGTTGTTGGCTCTGAAGTCATTCTCGACCGTGAAGAAGAAGTGGCTGAAATATGGAATGCCCGTTTCAGAGTGGTTAATGTTCCGGTATTTTACAGTCCATATCTTCAATTACCGATCGGTAGTAAACGCCGCTCCGGTTTTCTTATTCCTAACGCCAGCTATTCCAAAAGTGACGGCGTTGAATTTCTGCTGCCCTATTACTGGAATATCGCACCAAATTATGATGCTACGATTACACCTCACTATATCAGTCAACGCGGTTTAAAACTGGATAATGAGTTCCGTTACTTAACTAAAGCAGGTACAGGTACGCTTGCTCTCGATTGGCTGAATAATGACAACCAGTATATTAAAGATAAAAATGCGAGAACACGTACCACCAGAGAGAGTGATAATCGCTGGTTATTTTACTGGAATCATAGTGGTGTCATGGATCAAGTATGGCGTTTTAATATCAACTATACCAAGGTCAGTGATCCTGAATATTTTTCTGATTTCTCTTCTCAATATGGTTCCACCACTGACGGCTATGCCACACAGAAATTCAGCCTGGGATATGCTCAACAAAATTGGAATGCCACATTATCAACTAAACAGTTCCAGATTTTTTCTAAAGATACCAGCAGAAAAGCCTACAGAGCCGAACCACAGTTGGATCTGAATTATTATAAAAACAATCTGGGGCCATTTGATCTGCGTGTTTATGGTCAGGCAGTAAAATTCACTAGCGTAGGTAAAAATAACCCAGAAGCCACCCGTTGGCATTTGGAACCATCAGTTAATCTGCCACTCTCCAATGGTTGGGCAAGTATCAATAACGAAGTTAAGCTGATGGCAACCCACTATCAGCAAGATATTCCCAAGGCCAGTGAAAATACTAAATATAAAGAATCTGTTAATCGGACTTTGCCACAGTTTAAAAGTGAAGCCAAAATGGTGTTTGAACGTTCAATGTATCTGAACAACGATTACACCCAAACACTAGAACCGCAGGTTCAGTATCTGTATGTACCGTATAAGAATCAGGATAATATCAACAACTTCGATTCATCTTTACTGCAAACTGACTATACCGGCCTGTTCCGAGATCGCTTTTATGGTGGCCTAGACCGCATTTCATCTGCTAATCAAGTGACTACCGGCCTCACTACCCGAATTTATGATGAGGGTTTAGTTGAACGTTTTAACCTATCGTTAGGTCAAATCTACTACTTTGAACGCCCACGCACCGGTGAGGAAAATATCATTAACAGTAAAGACAGAACAGGTATGATGACCTGGGCAGGTGATACTTACTGGAAAATTAATGATTCCTGGGGTTTGAAAGGCGGTATACAGTACGATACCCGTCTGGACAGCGTAACGATGGGGAATACAATACTGGAATATCGCCGTGATGCAGACCGGCTTGTGCAGTTGAACTATCGTTTTGTTGACAGAGATTATATCCAAGCCACAGCTAAAAATGCTCCAGCTTTCCAGCAAGGGATTTCTCAAATTGGTTTAGTTGCAAGCTGGCCGTTAAATGATCGCTGGGGTTTAGTTGGCTCTTACTACTATGATACCAAGAAACAGCAACCAGCAAGTCAGTTAGTGGGCTTGCAATACAACACTTGTTGCTGGGCAGTTAACGTCGGCTATGAGCGTAAGATAATTGGCTGGAAAGATGATAATAGCGAATATGACGACAAATGGTCATTTAACTTTGAACTCAGAGGCTTAAGTAACAATCATAGTCTGGGTAGCCAGAAAATGTTGCAGTCTGGCATCATGCCATACCAGCGTGCATTCTGATACTAATAACACTTTGATATTAAACACTATAAACCCGCTAACGCGGAACTTACATATGATGGAAAAAGTATGAAGAACTGGAGAACTCTCATTCTCGGATTGATGTTTTCAGTGAGTACTGCCTTTGCTGCACCTCAACAAGTGGATAAAATTGCTGCGGTTGTTAATAACGGGGTAGTTTTGGAAAGCGACATCAACAGCCTCTTACAGTCCGTTAAGCGGGATGCACAACATGCAGGCCAGCAAATACCGGACGAACAAACACTACGTCATCAGATCCTTGAGCGACTGATTATGGATAATATCTTGTTGCAAATGGCAAAGCAGATGGGGAGCACTATTCCTGATCAGGCTCTGGACTCTACCATTGCCAATATTGCAGCCCAGAACCACATAACCGTGGATCAGATGAAACACCGTATCGTTACTGACGGAATGAATTTCGATACTTATCGTAATCAGATTCGTAAAGAGATGCTGATAGCAGAAGTGCGCAACAATGAGGTTCGCCGTCGTGTCACCATTCTGCCTCAAGAAATCGATACCTTAGCTCAACAAATTAGCAACCAAAATGCTAATGATACTGAACTGAATATCAGCCACATTCTTATCCCGTTGCCAGAAAATCCTGATCAGGCACAAATGGAAAAAGCCACTGCTGTGGTACACAAAATTATGTCTGAGCTTAAGAATGGCGTTGACTTTGGTAAACTGGCTATCACCTATTCCGCTGATCCACAAGCCCTGAAAGGCGGTAATATGGGTTGGAGTAAGCTTCAGGAACTGCCAACCCTGTTTGCTGCGAAACTACAATCAGCCCAGAAAAACGCCATCGTTGGTCCAATTCGTTCCGGTGTGGGTTTCCATATCCTCAAGGTAAATGATATCCGGGGCGGTAATACAACAATCGCCGTCACAGAAGTTCATGCTCGCCATATTCTGTTGAGAACTTCTCCTGTCATGACTGATGATCAAGCGCGCGCCAAATTGCAGCAAATCTCCAGTGAAATTAACAGTGGAAAAACTGATTTTGCCGATGCAGCAAAAGAATTTTCAGAAGATCCAAGCTCAGCATTACGTGGTGGTGATCTCGGCTGGAGTACACCTGATATCTTCGATCCTGCTTTCCGTGACGCGTTAATGCGACTAAATAAAGGTGAAATCAGCCAGCCGGTCCATTCGTCTTTTGGCTGGCATCTGATCCAACTGCTGGACACCCGCAAAGTTGATAAAACAGATGTCGCTCAGAAAGATCGTGCTTACCGTATGCTGTTCAACCGTAAATTTACTGAAGAAGCACAAAGCTGGATGCAGGAACAACGCGCCTCAGCTTATGTGAAAATTTTAGATGGTAGCGATGCACAACAATAAACCTATTGTTATTACCCCCGGCGAACCTGCCGGGGTTGGACCCGATTTAATTGTCGCTCTTGCTCAGCAAAGCTGGCCAATACAATTGGTCGCCTGTGCAGATCCAAATCTACTTTTGGGCAGAGCCAAACAACTCAATTTTCCTTTACAGTTACAAGAATATTCTCCGGATAAAACGCCGGAACCGCAAACTGCCGGAACATTGACAATATTGCCAGTCCCTCTTCATGTTCCAACAGTCGCCGGTGAATTGAATCGGGAAAATGGCAGATATGTTACTGAAACTCTGGCAATAGCCTGCGATGGTTGCCTAAATGGGGAATTTTCAGCGTTAGTCACAGGACCGGTTCATAAAGGGAATATCAATGATGCAGGTGTGCCTTTTATCGGCCACACTGAATTCTTTGCTGATCGCAGTGGATGTCAGCGGGTTGTCATGATGCTTGCTACCGAAGAACTTCGGGTTGCTCTGGCAACAACTCATCTACCCATTGTTGATGTGCCAAAATCCATTACTTTCGATAGCCTGCGAGAAGTTATCACGATCCTTAACCATGACTTAAAAACGAAGTTTGGCCTGGCAAAACCCTGTATTTATGTGTGTGGTTTAAATCCCCATGCAGGAGAAAGCGGTCATATGGGGCATGAAGAGATTGATGTCATTATCCCTGCATTAGAAAGTCTGAGGGCAGAAGGCATCGTTCTGGAAGGGCCTTTACCCGCAGACACTTTGTTTCAACCCAAATATCTTCAACATGCAGACGCCGTTCTTTCTATGTATCACGATCAGGGGCTGCCCGTGTTAAAATACCAAGGTTTTGGCAGAGCTGTGAATATTACGTTGGGCCTGCCATTTATCCGCACTTCTGTCGATCATGGCACAGCATTGGAATTGGCTGGTAAAGGTCAAGCTGATGTGGGAAGCTTTATCACCGCATTGAATTTAGCAATTAAAATGATACAAAACAGTAATGAATAACAGAGTCCACCAAGGGCACTTTGCCCGTAAACGCTTCGGGCAAAACTTTTTAACCGATCAGTTTGTCATTGATAGTATTGTTGCAGCTATCAATCCACAACCAGGCCAAGCAGTGTTGGAAATTGGCCCTGGTCTTGGTGCATTGACTGAGCCGGTTGGAGAGCGCATGGATAAAATGACTGTGGTTGAGCTTGACCGCGATCTGGCGGCGCGCCTGCAAGTTCATCCACAACTAAAAGATAAACTTACCATTATCCAACAAGACGCAATGACCGTTAATTTTGGCGAACTGTCTCAGCAAAGAGGGCTGTCGCTGCGGGTCTTTGGTAATTTACCTTATAATATTTCTACACCATTAATGTTCCACCTTTTTAGCTATACTGATGCTATTGCTGATATGCATTTTATGCTGCAAAAAGAGGTAGTGAACCGTCTAGTAGCCGGTCCCGGCAGTAAAGCCTTTGGACGTTTAAGTGTCATGGCCCAATACTATTGCCAGGTTATCCCGGTGCTGGAAGTACCGCCAACAGCATTTACTCCCGCACCTAAAGTCGACTCAGCCGTTGTACGTCTGATACCGCATAAAAGCATACCTCACCCGGTCAGAAATATTCGTATGCTGAGCCGGATCACCACACAGGCTTTCAACCAAAGGCGTAAAACTATCCGTAACAGCCTGGGTGATCTTTTCACTGTAAAACAACTCACCGAGTTTGGTATCGACCCAAGTACACGTGCAGAGAATATTTCTGTTGAACAATACTGCAAAATGGCAAACTATCTATCGGAACAACCTGAAATGCAGTCATAACAGGAGTCAATCATGATTAATGCGCCCAGAGTTTCCATTCAGGTACAAAGTGTTTATATAGAAAGCCAGTCGTGTCCCGAACAACAGCGTTTCGTTTTCGCCTATACAGTCACTATCCGTAATCTTGGGCGCGAATCGGTTCAACTGCTTAACCGTTACTGGCTAATTACCAACGGTGATAACCACCAGACTGAAGTCCAGGGGGAAGGAGTTGTTGGTGAGCAGCCGGTAATCCCGCCAGGCACCGAATACCGTTACACCAGTGGCGCTATATTGGAAACGCCTTTGGGTACGATGGAAGGCCATTATGAAATGGTCGATCACCATGGTGATTTATTCCGCGTTGACATTCCAGTTTTCCGACTGGCTATTCCAACTTTGATTAATTAATTATGTCTACATATCTCGTCGGTGATATTCATGGTTGCTCTCGTGAATTACGTGCTCTATTAACTAAGGCCAATTTTGATCCCAATAGAGATACGTTGTGGCTGACAGGCGATTTAGTTGCCCGTGGCCCAGATTCTCTTGATGTTCTTCGGTATGTTAAACAGTTAGATTCAGCCGTGAAAGTGGTATTAGGTAATCATGATCTCCATCTATTAGGCGTTTATGCCGGGATTAGCCGTAATAAACCCAAGGATAAGCTCAATGAATTACTATCTGCCCCAGATGCCGATGAGTTAATTAATTGGCTACGTAAACAACCATTATTACAGATCGACGATAACCTGAAATTGATCATGACTCATGCGGGACTCACACCTCAATGGGATCTGGAAACCGCTAAAATGTGCGCCCGCGAAGTTGAAACTATGCTCAGCAGTGGCAGCTATCCTCTGTTTCTCGATTCAATGTATGGAGATATGCCAAACAACTGGTCACCAGAACTCTCTGGGTTGGCACGTTTACGTTTCAGTACTAACGCATTGACGCGCATGCGTTACTGCTTTCCTAATGGTCAATTAGATATGGTTTGCAAGGATAGGCCCGAAAATGTTCCTGCGCCCCTGAAACCTTGGTTTAAGCTACCACAGCAGATCCCAGTAGAGTATTCTATTGTTTTCGGTCACTGGGCATCACTGGAAGGTCAAGGAACGCCGGACAGATTTTATGCATTGGATACAGGCTGTTGCTGGGGAGGCGAACTGACAATGCTGCGTTGGGAAGACAAACAATATTTTACTCAACCATCGTTGTCAGCAATAAAATAGCATTAAGACCGGACACGCCGTGAAAAAACTCATCGGCGTGTTTTATCAATCAGATACGGCGCTGTAAAATCTCAAAACAGTAGCTGTGAGAATTCAATTCATCTGCATCATGGTATTCAGTGAATTGAGAATCCCATTCATCCGGTTCATAGTCAGGAAAATGCGTATCACCTATCACTTCTGCATCAATATGGGTCAGATACATACGGTTAGCCAATGAGATAAATTGGTCATAGATTTTACCGCCTCCCATAACCATAATTTCTTCTGCATCACCCGCTACAGCCAGCGCCTCATCAACTGAACTTACCCAAGTTACACGCTCATCATCCCCTGGCTGATTACTCAACACAATATTGAGTCGCCCTGGTAACGGGCGGCCTATGGACTCGTAAGTCACTCGCCCCATGATGACTGGTTTATTCAATGTATTACGTTTAAACCAAGCCAGATCCCCTGGCAGATTCCACGGCATTGTATTATCCATGCCGATGATCCGATCCATAGCTAAAGCAGCGATCAAGCTGATATTCATTAAGTCACCTTATCGGCAAATAGTATAAAAATTGATGACACTATACGGAAAGGGATGTACCCAGTCGATAGGATCAACGCTTTCTTAAGCATAAAAAATTAATTTATACTTAATTTGTTACTTAAGACATTCATTAATCTAAATAATAACAAATCTAATATTAACTATGGGGTACATTATGCTGGACACTGTTAGTCATATTAATCCAGAGTGCACCGGTACGCTGCGGATTAGCTAAGATTCAGAAGATATTGATAAACTGCTTGGCGTTGTTTTGATTGGTTTAGATGTCAAAGTAGCTCTGGGATAAAGACATTCATTCCCTTACTTTCAGGGCCAAAAAATAGATTACTTACATTTTCAATGAATAAAAAAAGTGCGCTTAATGAGACGCACCTTTTTATTACTGCACTTAATCAGAATACAAATTAATCATCAATCTGCGCATGCATTTCCTGTACAGAGATGACTTGCTCTGTCGGATCTTCACTCAGTGCCATTGCGGTCGCAAAACCACCATTCAATGTGGTGTCATAATGCACTTTATATTGCAATGCACTACGACGAATAAGCTTGGAATCCTCAATCGCCTGACGACCTGCGGTAGTGTTCACAATATAGGTATATTCGCCATTTTTGATTCTATCCTGAATATGCGGACGTCCTTCATGAACTTTATTCACCAGACGAGGATTGATACCTGCTTCACCCAACACAATCGCCGTACCATGAGTCGCATCCAGTTCAAAACCCTGTTTCAACAATTTAGCGGCCAAATCCACAACCCGACCTTTATCACCTTCACGCACTGACAGAAGTGCTCTGCCACTTTGCTGCATTCTGGAATTACACCCCAACAATGCTTTTGAGAAAGCTTCCGCAAAAGTACGACCAACGCCCATGACTTCTCCGGTTGACCTCATTTCAGGGCCAAGAATTGGATCTACACCAGGGAATTTGTTGAAAGGTAATACAACTTCTTTCACTGAATAGTACGGCGGAATAATTTCCTCAGTGGCGCCCTGTTCAGCCAGAGACTGACCAACCATCACACGAGCAGCAACTTTCGCCAGTGGTAAACCAGTCGCTTTAGATACAAACGGTACAGTACGAGCAGCACGAGGGTTAACTTCAATCAGATAAACTTCGTCCTTCTTGACTGCAAACTGGACATTCATCAAGCCTCGGACACCCAACTCAAACGCCAGTTTTTCTACCTGTTGACGCATGACATCCTGAATTTCCTGACTCAATGTATAGGCAGGCAGTGAACAAGCTGAGTCACCAGAGTGAACACCTGCCTGCTCAATATGTTCCATAATGCCACCAATCAGCACACGCTCACCATCACAGATAGCGTCAACATCCACTTCCACTGCATCATCTAAGAAACGATCAAGCAGTACCGGAGCATCATTGGACACACTTACCGCAGTCTGGAAGTAACGGCGCAGGTCAGCTTCATCATAGACAATTTCCATTGCACGGCCACCCAGAACATAAGATGGGCGAACCACCAATGGGTAACCCAGAGCATTTCCCTTCTCGACTGCCCGTTCAATCGTCGTCACCGTAGCATTTTCAGGTTGTTTCAGACCAAGGCGATTTACTGCCTGTTGAAAACGTTCACGATCTTCAGCACGGTCAATCGCATCCGGGCTGGTACCAATAATTGGAACACCCGCTATCTCCAATTCACGAGCCAGTTTCAGCGGAGTCTGCCCACCATACTGGACAATCACGCCTTTTGGTTCTTCAACGCGCACAATTTCAAGCACATCTTCCAAAGTCACGGGTTCAAAATAGAGACGATCTGAAGTATCGTAATCCGTTGAAACTGTTTCCGGGTTACAGTTCACCATGATGGTTTCATAACCATCTTCACGCAGTGCCAGTGATGCATGGACACAACAGTAGTCGAATTCGATCCCCTGCCCAATACGGTTAGGACCACCGCCCAATACCATTATTTTTGGCTTGTCACTATTTGGATTGGCTTCACACTCATCTTCATAAGTGGAATACATGTATGCGGTATCGGTCGCAAATTCTGCCGCACAGGTATCAACTCGTTTGTAAACCGGATACAAATTATATTTATGGCGCAGTTTGCGGATCTCTTTTTCAGCCACACCGACCAGTTGCGCCAGACGTGCATCAGCAAAGCCTTTGCGTTTCAAATGACGCAGGAAATCGACAGTCAGGCTGTTAATTCCCTGCTCAGCCACTTGCTCTTCCAGTCGCACCAGCTCTTCAATTTGCACCAAAAACCAGCGGTCAATATCCGTCAGATTGAACACACCATCAACAGACATACCGGCGCGGAAAGCATCGGCGATATACCAGATACGCTCAGCACCAGCATCTTTCAATTCGCGGCGAATTTTGGTCAATGCTTGCGGATCATCCAGGCTGACTTTCGGATCAAAGCCGGTTGCCCCCACTTCCAAACCACGCAACGCTTTTTGCAGGGATTCCTGCTGAGTGCGCCCAATCGCCATCACCTCACCAACAGATTTCATCTGAGTCGTCAGGCGATCATTGGCACCGGCAAATTTCTCGAAATTGAAACGAGGAATTTTAGTCACTACGTAATCAATAGAAGGTTCAAAGGAAGCTGGCGTGCGACCACCAGTGATATCATTCATCAGTTCATCAAGGGTATAACCTACCGCCAGCTTGGCGGCAATTTTGGCAATCGGGAAGCCTGTCGCTTTCGAAGCCAGCGCAGAAGAACGGGAAACGCGTGGGTTCATTTCGATGATAACCAAACGGCCATTTTTCGGGTTCACCGCAAACTGTACGTTAGAACCGCCGGTTTCCACACCGATTTCACGCAATACCGCCATCGAAGCGTTACGCATGATTTGGTATTCTTTATCGGTCAGCGTTTGTGCCGGTGCGACGGTGATGGAATCGCCAGTGTGAATCCCCATAGCATCGAAGTTTTCAATCGAGCAGACGATGATGCAGTTATCATTTTTATCACGCACCACCTCCATTTCATACTCTTTCCAGCCAATCAAAGATTCATCAATCAATAGCTCGTTGGTTGGAGAAAGATCTAAACCACGCTCACAAATTTCTTCAAATTCTTCGCGGTTATAAGCGATACCGCCACCACTTCCTCCCATAGTAAAGGAAGGACGGATAATACAAGGAAAACCGACTTTATCTGCAACGGCCAGCGCTTCTTCCATTGAATGGGCAATACCAGAACGCGGGGTTTCCAAGCCTATCTTTTTCATTGCCATATCGAAACGGCGACGATCTTCCGCTTTATCAATCGCATCTGCGGTTGCGCCAATCATAGCCACGCCAAATTCTTTCAAAACCCCTTGACGTTCCAGTTCCAACGCACAGTTCAGCGCAGTTTGTCCACCCATGGTTGGCAAAACCGCATCAGGACGCTCTTTTTCAATGATTTTACGTACCACTTCCCAGTGGATCGGCTCAATATAAGTGGCATCCGCCATTTCTGGATCAGTCATGATGGTGGCAGGGTTTGAGTTCACCAGCACAACACGATAACCTTCTTCTCGTAACGCTTTACAAGCCTGTGCACCTGAGTAGTCGAACTCACAAGCCTGGCCGATAACAATGGGGCCAGCACCCAAGATCAGGATGCTTTCAATATCCGTACGTTTTGCCATTTTATTTGCTCCTGATTACTTGGCGTTATGACGACGATTTTGCTGGCAATACTGTTTAATCAGTTTGATAAAGTGATCGAACAATGGTGCCGTTTCATGTGGTCCAGGGCTGGCTTCCGGATGCCCCTGAAAACTGAATGCAGGTTTATCTGTTCGATGAACTCCTTGCAAAGTGCCATCAAACAGAGATTTGTGGGTAACCCGCAGATTTGTCGGCAATGATTTTTCATCTACAGCAAAACCGTGGTTCTGTGCAGTAATCATCACAACATTACGATCAAGATCTTTTACCGGATGGTTGCCACCGTGATGACCAAATTTCATTTTCATTGTTTCAGCACCACTGGCCAGTGCTAGTAGTTGGTGTCCAAGGCAAATACCAAAGATCGGAATATCTGTCTCAAGGAGAGTTTTGACCGCTTCAATTGCGTAGCTACAAGGTGCCGGGTCACCCGGTCCATTGGACAGGAAAATACCATCTGGATTAAGTTTCAGTACATCTTCAGCCGGTGTTTGAGCAGGAACAACGGTCAGACGGCAGCCACGATCTACCAGCATCCGCAAGATATTGAGTTTTGCACCAAAGTCATAAGCAACGACATGATAAGGCAGCTCCTGTTCCTGTTTCTCTTTTGGTAATCCGTCTGCCAGAGTCCAACTTCCCTGTAACCACGGGTAAGCCTGTTCCGTTGTCACTTCTTTTGCCAAATCCATTCCTTGCAGTCCCGGAAATATTTTGGCCTTTTCCAACGCAACCTCAGCATCAATCTGCTTACCTGCTATAATACAACCATTCTGTGAACCTTTTTCTCTTAACAAACGAGTCAGTTTACGCGTGTCGATATCCGCTATCGCCACAATATTATGGCGCTTAAGGTAATCAGAAAGGGTTTCTTCGCAGCGGAAATTACTGGTTAACAGTGGTAGATCACGAATCACCAGCCCTTGAGCCTGTACTTTTAATGATTCTTTATCAGCTGAGTTAACACCGACATTACCAATATGGGGATAAGTAAGAGTGACAATTTGGTGGGAATAGGAAGGGTCTGTGAGAATTTCTTGATATCCGGTCATTGAGGTATTGAAAACCACTTCCCCCACTGCCGCCCCTTCTGCACCTATGGCGCGACCATGGAATTGGGTTCCGTCTTCCAGAACCAATATAGCTGACTTAATCAAAACACCCTCCAAAGAATAATTATTCGAAATTATCGCATATTAATTCAGATTTACTCCTCAAAATCAATGCCAAAGCTGCTTTTTAAGCAAAATTTTGGCAAATTGCGCGCATTCTAATGATGAGAGGGGTGGTTGTCTACAAAAAATGTTACTTTTCTTATTTTTTTGCACCTTCACTAGAAAAACTAATAAAATAAGACTAAAAATAGAAGTAAAGTTAGTTGATAAAACGATTACTACCATAGAAGATTTAATTTTCAAATAAAAATTTATAAATCATCATAAAAAGGAGAAAAAAGAAGAAAACAAAGGGTAAAAACAAGGTATAAATGAATAAAATAAACGAAAAATCAATATAATCAAACAAAACAATAAAAAATCGCATAATTTAAAAAATAATCATGCGATATCAATCAGTTACAAAAAAAAATTTAAAGTAAATCGAGGTTTAAAACATCTTTCATATCAAAAAGACCGTTGTTTTTACCATTTAGCCACAATGCCGCCTTTACCGCTCCATTTGCAAACGTCATCCTACTGGAAGCCTTGTGAGTTATCTCCACTCTCTCACCAATATCTGCAAACATAGCGGTATGTTCACCAACAATATCTCCGGCACGGATAGTAGAAAAACCGATACTTTTCAGATCACGTTCACCAGTATAACCTTCACGGGCATATACAGCACATTCTTTGAGATCGCGCCCTAAAGCATGGGCAATAGATTCTCCCATCGCCAACGCGGTGCCTGATGGTGCATCTACTTTGTGGCGGTGATGAGCTTCGATAATTTCGATATCAGTATATTCACCCATCACTTTCGCCGCTTTTTCCAGTAGCTTAAGCACCAGATTTACACCAACACTGAAATTTGCTGCAAATACAATCGGGATATCAGCCGAAGCATCTTTAATCGTCTGCTTAGCTTCGTCATCAAAGCCCGTTGTACCAATAACTATCGCTTTACCATGCTGACGACAGATTTCAAGGTGTGCAAGGGTTCCTTCCGGGCGGGTAAAATCAATAAGAACATCAAAATTATCAACAACATTTTTCAAGTCATCACACACAGTAACACCTGTATGACCAATACCCACCAATTCTCCAGCATCCGCACCAATCAAAGAAGAACTAGAACGTTCCAGAGCTACACCAAGAACTACCCCACTCAACTGATGGACAGCCTGAATTAACTGACGTCCCATACGTCCACCAGCGCCAACAATAGCAACACGAATATCTGTATCAGTCATAATCCCTCACTATGAATAGCCTTTTTCCTGATTTAACACAGGCGCTCAATCAGATGAATGAATGTATTAAGTAAAATGTTTACACGCTGCCTTACTCTTATCTGTCGTCAGATTACTTAACTAATCTCTTTAACTTCGACACGCAGCTCTTTCGGCACTTCGAAAACAATATTTTCTTCCCTGCCATGTAATTCCTCAACCGAATCAGCGCCAAGATTTTTCAGGCGATCAATCACTTGCTGAACTAAGATATCCGGTGCGGAAGCACCTGCTGTCACACCAATCGTAGAAATGCCAGTAATCCATTCCTCTTTTATATCATCAGCAGAATCTATCAAGTAAGCTGGCTTACCCACCCGCTGAGCTAACTCAGCAAGACGATTAGAGTTAGAAGAATTCTTCGAACCAACAACCAAGACAACATCTGCATCAGATGCCAGATCCCGTACCGCTTCCTGACGGTTAGTCGTTGCATAGCAGATATCATCTTTCCGAGGACCCACAATGTTTGGGAATCGTTCATTAAGTGCATCAATCACTTCTGAAGTATCATCAACAGATAATGTTGTTTGCGTCATAAAACACAGGTTATCTTCATCTTTGACTTTCAGATTCCATACATCATCAGGAGACTCAACCAGATACATTCCACCTTCAACATTGTTGTACTGACCCATTGTTCCTTCAACTTCTGGATGCCCGGCGTGACCAATCAGAATAGCTTCTTTACCTTTCCGGCTTGCTCTGGCCACTTCCATATGGACTTTCGTCACTAGAGGACAAGTCGCATCGAACAACATTGTCAGATTACGGGAACGCGCTTCAGCACGAATAGCCTGTGAAACTCCATGAGCAGAAAAAATCAGAATTGCATCATCGGGTACTTCTGAAATTTCTTCAATAAAGATAGCCCCCCGCTCGCGCAGGTTATCTACAACATAACGATTATGAACAACCTCATGGCGAACATAGATCGGCGCGCCATATAATTCCAGAGCGCGTTCTACAATACTGATGGCGCGGTCAACACCGGCACAAAAGCCTCGGGGATTAGCCAGCAATATCTGCATGGTTTTCCTCCAACTGTGGGTCAATTTCCAGCACTTCAATTTCAAAAGTGATGTTCTGATCTGCCAGCGGATGATTAAAATCAACAGTAACAGATTCTTCTGCCACTTCTTTCACTATGCCTGGCATTTCACTGCCATTCATTGCCGTAAATAGCATTATAGTTCCAATTTCAGGAATACCTGTTTCGGCAAAATCACGCGGAGTAAAATATTGGATCAAATCAGGATTTGGTTTACCAAATACAGCTTCACCAGCCAAAGTGAATGTATGTTTATCACCCTCTTTTAGCCCGGTAAGCTGCTGTTCCAAAGACGAAGAAAGCGTTCCATCACCCAGGCGGAATAATGCAGGTTTGCCCTGATTATGGGTGGAATCAGCCATAGAGCCATCTTGCAGCTTTAAAGTGAAATGCAGTAAAACCGCACTGTGCTCTTGTACCTGCTTTGACATATTATTCAGAACCTATTTTATTTGTCATTCTTTGCCATAAAAAGCGAATTTGGCTAGTGCTTAAAAAAAGCACTAGCTTTTACATTTTAATGCAGCCCAAAAAGAATCACTCTTACGCACTATAGTGTACGACTTGGTTTTCGCACACTGCTTAAATCCAAATTATCCACTAAAATAGACTGTTATCCTGCATTGACCTTTTTTTCATCTTGGCTGAAAAAGCTATCAATAATAACTAATGCAGCCCCGATACATATCGCCATATCAGCAATATTAAAGGTTGGCCAATGCCAGTCGCCGACATAAAAATCGATAAAATCGATGACAAAACCATGAACCAACCGGTCAAACAGATTACCCAATGCTCCACCAATAATTAGGGCATAAGCGATATTACTCAGTTTCTTCTTCGCACTGGAGCGATACATCATTACCGTTAACACAACTGAAATACCAACAGCAATTAATGCAAAGAACCAACGCTGCCAGCCGTCCTTATCTGCAAGGAAACTGAAAGCTGCCCCCAAATTCTGGGCATAAGTTAGATTAAAATAAGGTATCAGTGGAACAGATTCATACAGATGAAAATGCTTAAGCACTAACTGCTTACTACTCAGATCCAAAACCAATACCACAACAACTAACCAAAGCCAGCGAAGGCCAGTGGAGCAAATGGGTCTATTCATCAGGCAAACTTACGCTCTTCGCCGTTACCGGCAACATTAGTTACACAGCGGCCACAAAGTTCTGCGTGCTCCGCCACCAATCCCACATCTTTAGCGTAATGCCAGCAACGAGGACATTTTTCACCATCCGCTTTACGGAAAGCAATTTTCAAGCTACCAATTTCGCTTTGCTGTGCATCTTCACCAGCTAACTCATAACCAGCGACAGAAACCTGAGAGGTCAACAGAACGAAACGTAATTCATCCCCCAGACTGTTCAGTTTGTCTGCCAGTTCATTATCTGCATACAGAGTCACCGCGGCTTCCAATGAGCTACGGATATGCTTGTCTGCACGTGCCTGCTCCAATACTTTATTAACTTCACCACGAACAGCCAGTAGATCAGCCCAGAAAGTATCATTCATTTGCTCGCCTGTGGCCAGACCAAACAAGCCGTCATACCACTCTTCTGTAAATACATACTGAGCGCGTTTGCCAGGCAACTCATTCCAAACTTCATCCGCCGTGAAGGAGAGAATAGGCGCCATCCAGCGAACCAGTGCTTCTGCAATATGATACAAAGCTGTTTGGCAACTGCGACGAGCTAAGCTATCGCTCTTAGCTGTGTATTGACGGTCTTTAATAATATCAAGATAGAATGATCCCATTTCCACGGAACAGAATTGCATCAAACGCTGAACAACCGTGTGGAAATCATATTCCTCGTAGCATTTAGCAATGTCTGCCTGAGCCGCCTGAGCACGACCTACAGCCCAGCGATCCAGCACAGCCATCTCTTCTGGCTTAACCATATGCTGTTCAGGATCAAAGCCATTCAAGTTTGCCAGCAGGAAACGTGCCGTGTTACGGATACGTCGATATGCATCAGCAGAACGTTTGAGGATCTCATCAGATACCGCGATTTCACCAGTGTAATCGGTAGAGGCAACCCATAGACGCAGAATATCCGCCCCTAATTTATCCATCACATCCTGCGGACTGACTGTGTTACCGATAGACTTAGACATCTTACGGCCCTGACCATCCACAGTGAAGCCATGCGTCAATACCTGACGATAAGGCGCGTTGCCTTTCATTGCAGTGGAGATCATCAGAGAAGACATAAACCAGCCACGGTGCTGATCTGAACCCTCAAGATAAATATCCGCCGAGTTACCCTGGAATTCAGAACGGGCATCAACAACAGACGAATGAGTTGATCCTGAATCGAACCACACATCCAGCGTGTCAAAGATTTTGACATAATTAGCGGCGTCATCACCCAACAGTTCGGCTGGGTCCAGATCCCACCACGCCTGAATGCCATCAACTTCAACACGTTTTGCAACTTCTTCCATCAGCTCGATAGTACGTGGATGAAGTTCTTCTGTCTCTTTATGGACAAACAGGGACATCGGCGTGCCCCAAGTACGCTGACGTGAAATACACCAGTCAGGGCGGTTTTCAACCATTGCTTCAATACGAGCTTGACCCCAGCCAGGAATCCACTGGACCTCTTTGATCTCTTTCAGAGATTGTTTGCGCAGACCATTTTGATCCATGCTGACAAACCACTGCGGCGTGGCACGAAAAATGATAGGTGTCTTGTGACGCCAGCAGCAAGGATAACTGTGCTGTAATTTTTCCAAATGCAGTAATGCATTGTTTTCACGCAGGATATTCAAAACGACATCATTTGCCTTAAAGACAAATATGCCATCTAAAGAAGGATAAGTCCCAGACAGATAGCAACCGTTCGGCCCAACCGGGTTTGCTACTTCCAAACCATATTTCTGACCAAGAACGAAGTCGTCCGGGCCATGACCTGGTGCAGTGTGAACAGCACCGGTACCCGCATCCAGTGTAACGTGATCGCCCAGTACAACAGGTGAATCAAAGCCCATAAACGGATGTTTGAAGCGTAACAGTTCCAGCGCAGAACCTGCACAATGGCCCAACACTGTCCACGAAGTAATACCTGCACGCTTCATCACACTTTCGACCAAATCAGCTGCCAGAATCAGACACTCACCTTCAATCTGTACTAATTGATAGTCAAATTCAGCATGCAGAGCGATTGCCCGGTTAGCCGGCAACGTCCATGGTGTGGTTGTCCAGATAACCAGAGATACTGGCTGACGCGATGCCTGCACACCAAATTTCTCACAGACAGCAGCCACATCAACGGCGTTAAAACGTACATCAATAGACGGAGACGTTTTGTCGTAATACTCAACTTCTGCTTCAGCCAGTGAAGAACCACAATCAGTACACCAATGAACAGGCTTGGCTCCTTTCAACAGGTGACCATTGGCAATAACACGGCTCAACGCACGAATGATGTTGGCTTCAGTCTTAAAGTCCATCGTCAGATATGGACGTCCCCAGTCACCTAATACCCCCAGACGGATAAAGTCTTCTTTCTGACCTTCGATCTGCTCTTTGGCATATTTACGGCACTCGGCACGGAATTCAGCGGCAGAAAATTTTTCCCCTGGTTTACCAATAATCTGCTCAACCTTAAGCTCAATGGGTAAACCATGGCAATCCCAACCGGGAACATATGGGGAATCATACCCCTCCATCCCTTTGGATTTAATAATAATATCTTTGAGAATCTTATTGACTGAGTGACCAATATGAATGCTGCCATTCGCATAAGGAGGGCCATCATGCAGAATAAATGTTTTTTTACCGGCTTTTGCTTTACGAATTACCTGATACAACTCATCTTTGTACCAACGTTTTAGCATGTCTGGTTCGCGCTTTGCTAAGTCTCCGCGCATTGGAAACCCTGTTTCTGGTAAGTTCAGGGTATTTTTATAGTCACTCATTCGATTCTCAATTCCAATTTTCCGCTAAATACATGACACTGGCTGCTGTTTAAAGAATTCCTTCGCAGCGACCAAATCATTAGCAATTTGCTGCTTGAGTGCATCAAGGGAAGCAAACCGCTGCTCATTACGCAGTTTTTTGCGTAACACCACATCAATATGACGCCCATACAGATCCATTTGGGTATCAATCAGATGTACTTCAAGTTGTTGGCCCTGACCAGAGACGGTTGGACGTGTACCAATATTGGCAACACCCGGTAAAGGCTTATCTCCCAGGCCATAGACTTCAACGACATAAACGCCTTGTACAGGAGCGACTAAACGTTTTAATGGCAAATTAGCTGTTGGAAAGCCAATAGTACTCCCCAGCCGTCTACCATGAACGACCCGGCCACAAATACTATATGGATGTCCCAACAATGTTTCAGCTAATACCAAATCATCATCTTGCAGTGCCTGACGGATAGCGGTGCTGCTGATCCGCAAACCACTATCACAAAAACTTTCGCTGTTGGTCACGTCAAAACCGTATGTTTCACCGGCTTGCTGTAGAAAGGCAAAGTCCCCACTGCGGGATTTGCCAAAACGAAAGTCATCTCCTACCGCCAGAAACTTAACACCCAATTTTTCCACGAGCAACCGCGAAACAAAGGCTTCTGGCGTATTTGCCGCAAAATTCCTGTCAAATTTCACACATAATAAATAATCCACTCCACACTGGGCGAGATATTTGGCTTTATCCCTCAATCTCGTCAGACGCGCAGGGGCATTAACCTTGGCAAAAACTTCCAGAGGTTGTGGCTCAAAAATCATGATCATTACCGGTAATCCCAGACGCTGCCCTTCGCGTTTTAAGTGCTTCAATAGTGCTTGGTGGCCTCTATGGACACCATCAAAATTACCAATCGTCAGCACGCAACCATGGTGACGCGCCCGGATATTACATATACCGCGAATTAGCTCCATAGCTGGCTCAATATCCTGAAAATGACCAAATTATACCTTGTACAAAGCTCAAGGTTAACCCGCCATCATAAGATGGTTTAAATTAATCACCATGATTCATACAACAAAAACGGGCAAGAATCCCGTAAAATATTCATTTTATTTCTTATCTAGACTATTCAATGAGATTTTTATTGTGAAAGACTGTATTCCAGCTAAGTAAGCTGATAAAATCCTGCGCCATCACAACGAAACAAGTGCCGCGGTACAACGGCGCTTATTTGCACAAATCCATTGACAAAAGAAGACCGAACAGGCATATTCCTCGGCCTTTAATTGTCCTCGATAGAATATATTTGGGAGTTGGACCTTGGCTAATATCAAATCAGCTAAGAAACGCGCTATACAGTCTGAGAAACGTCGTCAGCACAATGCTAGCCGCCGTTCTATGGTGCGTACCTTCATCAAGAAGGTAGATGCTGCTATCGCTACTGGTGATAAAGAAGCTGCACAGAAAGCATTCAATGACATGCAACCTATTGTCGATCGTCACGCTTGTAAGGGTCTGATCCACAAAAACAAAGCAGCACGTCATAAATCTAATCTGACAGCTCGAATCAACGCAATGCAATAATTTGCGTTTATTTGAAGCACTAAAAAACCGGCCTTTGCCGGTTTTTTCGTATTTGCAATCATCTATCAGTTATTCTTTAAGTACGCTTCTTAGGTGGCACATTAAACAAAGCAGAAAAATCTTTATTACACACCCTTTGAACAGCCGGATGTTGAATCATGCGTTCAGCAAAAATCACATAATACTCTTCTTGTACTGCATCCAACCGACCAATTTCAGCAATGTCATTGTCAGCAAAAATATCATTAGTATACAAAGACGGCGCAACGAAAATCGCATTATGGTACATACCAAACGCCTTCATTAATGCGGCATCGTCAAACTCACCCAAAACTTCAACCTGAAGATTTTTATTCCGAATCCAAGTCAACAATTTACGCCCCAACATAGAGCGACGTCCTGGAACCAACAAACGACGTTCTTCCAAACATTCAGGAAAAGGCTTTTCCGGGATCGGCTGCCGACAGAAGAAGCTAATGCTACATTCACCCAGTTTTACTGAGAACAATCCTTCCTGCTGGGAAGAATCCACCGGGCAATCAGACAGTATCATATCGAGTTTGTGCTGGCTAAGTTGTTCAAGTAACAATTCATGGGTTGATTCAAAACAACGTAAATGGATCTGCTCATGTTCCACAACCGCAGTTTTCAATACCTGGCTAACCAAACGTTTAGACAGTGCATCCGCAACACCAACATCAAACAAAAGGTTGGATTCACGGCTGTAGTTAACGATATCTAACATCTCCTGACTCAGCATAAACATCTTATCTGCATAGCGGAAGATAAGTTGCCCCAGTTCTGATGGAACCAATCCCCTGCCCTGACGTTTGAACAGCTTCCCTCCTAATCGCTCCTCCAGCGCCTTTATCTGTCCTGTAATCGTCTGAGGTGTTAGATAAAGGGCTTCTGCCGCCCCAACCACAGAGCCTTCCTTGCAAACATGCCAGAAATAATAGAGATGATTAAAATTCAGATGTGACACCCGCATACGTTTTTCCTTATGTATCGCTTTCGTCTGGTAGACAACGCCAGCCATACATTACTAATTCACCGTCTCCCGGCGATTTTCTGTTTTTTCACTACATAAAATATCCGCGATACAATTTTAGTTATTGTACCGCGAGTACAAAAATGATGAGTCAGTTCGGAATTTTCTCTAAAAACGTAGAACTTCATTCGGTTAAATTAATGAATTTATCACCACTCTGCCATCACTTTTTCTTTGGTAAGACCATCCGTAATAAGCCATACCCCATCATAGCCGCTATTGTTGAACCCATCAGAATCCCCAAGCGGGAATAGGTACTGAAAGATTTATCTGCGTCTTCGAAAGCCAATCCTGAAATGAAGATAGACATCGTAAAACCAATGCCACAAAGAACGGAAACAGCGAATATCTGTTTAAGATTAATCTCTTGTGGCAGCTTAGCAAATCCTATCTTGATGGAAATATAGCTGAAAAGAAAAATTCCCAATGGCTTACCAAGAAACAAAGCTATGGCAATACCCAACGGTAACATATCGATCAAACCATCCAGAGTCACTCCACTGAGGATAACTCCTGCATTAGTAAATGCAAATAACGGCAAAATAAGATACGCCACCCAAGGATGCAATCCATGCTCAAGTGATTCAGATGGTGAATGACCATTCTGACAGCGCAAAGGAATAAGAAAACCAACGATGACTCCGGCCAAAGTTGCATGAATACCGGATTTCAGGATGCAGACCCAAAGGATCAAGCCAATAACCAGATAAGCCGATGTTTTTTCAACACCACGCCAATTCATCCACATCAGCAAAGCTATCATCACTGCTGACAATCCAAGGGCCACCAGGGAAACTGTTTTGGTGTAAAACAGTGCGATGATTACGATAACACCCAGATCATCAATAATCGCTAATGCCAGTAGGAAAACCTTCAGTTCAGTTGGTACTCGCTTAGCCAGCAGCGCCATTACACCAAGAGCAAAAGCAATATCTGTTGCAGCAGGAATAGCCCATCCTTGACGGTTAAGCTCATCACTACCATTAAATAATAGATATATCAGTGCCGGAGCGACCATACCACCAATAGCAGCTATTACTGGAAATACAGCTTTATCACGTCCAGCTAAAGAGCCTTCCAATAGTTCACGCTTAACTTCCAGGCCAACAATTAAAAAGAAGACGGCCATTAAACCATCATTAACCCACAATAATAAGGGCTTATTGATCTCCAGTGCAGAGAATTGTATAACCACTGGAATATTAAGAAATTGCTGATAAATACCTTGTAATGGCGAGTTTGCCATTATCAACGCAACAATGGCAGCAATGATAAGAAGAAGCCCTCCAGCCGCTTCTAACTTCAGGAATTGACGAATAATTGCTGTCAAGATGATTAGCCTCTGAAATTGATCGGGCTATGGATAGTACTCTAAGTATAATTTCGAAAAAAATCGATTTTATAGCCAAAATGATTCGTTAAAACCGATCTATTGATGATCTACATCTCAATAAAGTGGATTATCAATCAGAGGAAATCGTTAAATGGGGAAACCCTATTTATCTTACATTAGCACCAATTTCCCGCATCTTAGCCAAAATGCGGTTTAAATCATCTTCTGATAATGTTAACTGTGTCGCTATTTGACATCCTCCTCGCCCAAAGGACGGGGTTTTACGGCGCACCGGATAAAATAAAACAAGACAATAATAACGAGAAAACAGTGTAAATAACTAATAGGTATTGAAATTGATTAGATAGCAATTTTTCAATCCCCGAAAACATTATGAATATAAATTAACAACCAACAAATCATCTTTACACCCAATAACTCTTTTTTTCTTTTTAAGCGTTATTGAGTGGTATTCTTCGCTATTTGTCACAATAATTGGCGATATAATCTGGACTTTATTCTCTTGAAGAAACCCCAGATCAAAATTAACTAATACATCACCAGTCCTCACTCTCTGTCCTTCTATCACTTGTAAATTAAAACCTATTCCTTGCAAACCTACGGTTTCAATACCAATATGAATTAATAATTCAACCCCTTGATCGGAAATTAAACCAACAGCATGTCCAGTTGGCGTAATCATTGAAACCTTGCCATTAAAAGGTGCTTTAACCACCCCTTCCGTAGGAATAATAGCAACACCATCACCAATAATTTTTTCAGAAAAAATGTCATCAGATACACTTGAGAGAGGTGCTATTGTGCCGGTCATCGGAGAAAGTAATGTGATTTTCTTTGTCTTTGAAAAGCGAGGCTTTATTAATACCATAGAATCAACACTGGATTCTAATTTCATTAGTAGTGTAAGTATAAATGCGACTAAGAAACTACTGAAAATGGCAAACAAAATAAAAAGTAAGTTGTTACTATCTTTTTGCACATAAAAAGGTAATGACACCAACCCTGGTAGACTAAAAGCAAATATCTTTATAGAAAGAATACCTACAATAGCCCCACCAACCGCCCCACCAATTAATGCAGCATAAAAAGGTTTTTTTAATTTAAGAGTAACACCATACATTGCTGGCTCGGTTATACCTAAAAACGCAGAGAATGAGGATGAATAAGCTAATGATTTCATCTGCCTATCTTTAATTTTAATTGCAACCGCCAATGTAGCACCAGCTTGGGCAATATTACTGACGAAACTTATTGGTAATAACATAAAATCGTATCCGAGAGACTTAAAGTTAGCAAAAACACTCGGCAAAAAAGCATAATGCATCCCCGTAATCACCAGCACAGGTATAATTCCCCCCAGAAATAATCCGGTAAGAGGGCCAATTACAGAAAATAACATTACGAACACCTGTTCAATATACAAACCCATTGTATTTCCCAACGGAGCAACAACAACCAATATAATTGGCACAGAAATCAATAACACCAATAATGGTGTAAGTATCATTTTTAATACTACAGGAATAAATCTATCTACCCATCGATGGATATAACTAAGCAACCAAACACCTAAAATAATTGGAATAACAGTATAGCCATAATGAATAATCGGAATAGAAATACCAAACACATCAAAATATTCTCCACTAGAGGTACTGACAAGGTTAGATAGTGTTGGATAAATTAAAATACACGCTAACGTTGCAGCAATAAACTCATTAGTTTTAAATTTTCTTGCTGCCGAAAAAGCCACAAGAATAGGTAGAAAATACAGAGGCGCATCAAAAAGAACATATAATAATTTATACTCATTGCTCTCTTCTGAAATCCAACCCATCGTATTGAAAAAAATCAACCCACCTTTAAGTAAACCAGATCCTACGATTGCCGGTAATATTGGAACAAATATACCTGAAATTACATCAAGAATGTGGCTAATGACATTGTTTTTTAACTCATTACGATTTCCCGAAATTTCTTTTAATTGCTTAATTATTTCATTAAATATTTCAATAACTCTATTACCAATAATTATTTGCAACTGTCCACTGTGAAATCGTGCCCCCATAACCCCTTGCATTTTCTTTATAGCGGTAATCTCTACCTTACTATCATCTATAATATTAAAACGCAATCGAGTAACACAATGCCAACTTTTACTTATATTTTCTCTCCCTCCAAGAAATATAATAATATCTCTCGCAAACTCTTCATAATTCATTTTAACCACCACCTATAATTTATTATCAGAAAAATCAAATAAATATAAATATATTAATCTCAGTCATTGCTTAGGTTAATACCTGTCTACACATCCACTTAATGATGCACTTAATGATGCACTTATCATGAATCTTTTGCCTTATAACTATCATTGACCACCCGCTCTATATGAATAACCAAATAAATCAATTCATCATCAGGAACCTTCCATTGATATTTTTCTCTCAAATATCTAATTAGCTTCACCGCACAATTGTAACTTTTGAAGTATTTTTCTTCTATCAATTCTTGCAATGAAAAATCCATTTCAATAGCAGACGAGTGATCATTTTTATTTTGTCTGATTAAGAAATAGCGTAGATGAGTAATAAAACGAGAATAATTTACTGATGTTGGATCAAGATTAACATGAAAATAATAGTGAATAAGTTTAACAGTTTTATTAATTAAGTTCGTTAACTTTAATGTATCCCCCATAGTTTGCCCTTCATATTGAGCATTAACAAAATGCAAGGCAATCAATGAAGCTTCTATCGGCGGTAACGGTTGTTCAATCTGGTTATTAATATGGATAAGTGCCTGTTTACCTACTTCATACTCCAACGGGTAAAGATGCGGGATCTCCCATTGTAAGACATTACCAATCTGGTATCCTTTATTTACACGCTCAAACGCAAAACTTAAATGTTCTGATAACGTAATGAGTAATGAATCGTTAAGCGGTTTGGCAAGAAAATTTTTCCCTAATGTGATAATTTGTTCTGTTAACTCTATAACTGAAACAGGGATAGTAGAAAGGATCTGACTTATCTTATAGTGCTTTTCAACAGTAAAAACTTTTGCAACATCTTGAACATGCAACCTATCCCCTTTTTTCCTATTAAATCCTATACCCTTATCCATGAGAATCATTTCGCTATTATTCTCATCAATAGCAAGGACCACATTATTATTTATGAGTTTTATTATAGTTAACAAAAGATATACCTTACAGGATAAACCATTATCTGCACTAACCTATAGAATAGGCAAAATACATCCGTGACTTGGTTGTGCCTGATCGAGTCAGTGACACTCCTGTACACTATATTCATATAGATATTTCATCCCTCAGGCTAAGACATAATTTTTATAAAGTCAATGACACTGCAATATTCTCAATTTATCTACTATATTTATGATAAGAATCACATTTTTGCTAAAATTAATACTAATGACTTGCAAGAATCATAAAGAGTAACTAGTTTCTAAATATTGATTAATAGGCTTGTTACCGACTTGGTCGCGACCAATGTCGGGCAAAACCTAATCCATCATCTACGATATATCCCTATCCCAGGGCTATTGAAGATCATGGGTTAGGTTTTTTTTTGACTTTAATTCGGCCTTTCGCTGTTTTCAACTTAAAAAAGGGGAAGTCTAATGAAGTACGAAAGTCTGTCTGATGAGATAGTCTGCGCAATAGGGGGGAAAGAGAATATATCGAGCCTTGTCCATTGTGCTACACGTTTACGGTTTAAACTTAAAAATAGAAACTTAGCCAATAGTGAATTACTCAAACGAACTACAGGAATTATTACCGTCGTAGAGAGCGGTGGTCAATACCAAGTGGTTATTGGCAGCCATGTAGGAGATGTTTACGATAATATCAATAATAAATATTTACAAGGTAACGCAGAAAATCCCGAGGTTAAACAAAGTGTAACGTCACAGCAAGAGATAAAAAAAGATAATTCAAAAGGCTTAAAACGCATTCTTAATGTAGCAATTGATATTATTTCCAGTATTTTCACACCACTATTAGGCGTACTGGTCGCTGCCGGATTGATTAAAGGAATACTCGCTTTATCCAGCGTATTTGACTGGATGGACCCAGAAGGTGGCACCTATAAAATTTTATTCGCTACTGGCGATGCGATGCTTTATTTCATGCCTATTCTATTAGGGTATACCGCAGGTAAACGATTCGGTGGAAACCCTTTCATTACCATGGTTATTGGGGCAGCCTTAACCTATCCAACAATGACTGAGGCATTTAAACTTTCGCAAACGACTTCCGCTGTTCATTTAGATTTCCTGGGTATTCCCATTACTTTCATCAATTACAGCTCAACAGTTATTCCCATTATTTTATCAGCATGGTTTAGTTGTTTTCTGGAAAAGAAACTTAATAGCTGGTTTCATTCTTCTTTCAAAGCACTCATTACCCCTTTCCTATGCCTATTGATTACTGTTCCGTTGACCTTCCTGATAATTGGCCCTGTGGCAACGGCACTCAGTAATGGTTTGGCAACAGGATATCTCTTTTTCTATCAACAGAACCCAGTCATTGCGGGTATTTTGATGGGAGCCTTATGGCAAGTTTGCGTTATTTTCGGACTGCATTGGGGATTAATCCCTATAATGATCAATAACATGATGACACAGGGAAAAGATATGCTCTCCCCTCTGCTCCAACCAGCAATATTTGGTCAGGCGGGTGCAACGTTGGGCGTATTGTTACGTACACGCGATCAGAAAATGAAAGCGCTATCAGGAACCGCGCTAATATCAAGTCTCTTTGGCATTACCGAACCCGCAATCTATGGTGTAACACTACCATTAAAACGCCCATTTATCATTGGTTGTATTGGCGGGGCACTTGGTGGTGCTATTGCCGGTTTCTATTCGGGAACAGCACACAGCTTTGGTGGTATGGGCATCTTTGTATTTACCTCATTTATTTCTCCTACCGGGGAACTAGACAGCGCTTTCTGGAGCGTAATATTGGGTTCGCTAGGTTCATTCATCTTCTCTTGTATCGCAACATATTTATTCGGTGTGCCGTCAGAGGCTAAGGGATCACAAATAATATCCCGTACAACAAATTAATTTAAACGTTAACAGAAATAGTCATATTAAGACGATATTTCACAGGTTTAACAAATCATTAAAGAGGAAAATCATGAAAAAACAATTTCCAGAAAACTTCCTTTGGGGAGGTGCATTAGCAGCAAATCAGGCCGAAGGAGCCTATCAAATAGGTGGAAAAGGGTTATCAACCTCAGATATGCAACCACATGGAGTCATTGGTAGCAGTATAGAGCGCAATACGGATGACTTTAATATCAAGAACATCGGCATTGATTTTTATCATCGTTATCCTGACGATATTGCTCTGTTTGCTGAAATGGGATTTAAATGCCTGAGAACATCTATCGCCTGGACACGTATATTTCCTGAAGGAGATGAAGAAGTACCCAATGAAAATGGTCTGGCTTTTTATGATTGCCTTTTTGACGAAATGAGAAAATATCATATTCAACCATTAATTACCCTCTCTCATTTTGAAATGCCTTATGGCTTAGTGAAGAAATATGGTGGTTGGGGAAATCGTAAAACGATTGAATTCTTTGAACGTTATGCCAGAACTGTTTTTGAACGTTACAAACATAAAGTAAAATACTGGCTAACATTCAATGAAATTAACATGTCTCTCTTTTCCTGCTTTACCGGTGTAGGGTTGCCGGAAGGCAGTAAAATTCAGGATATTTATCAAGCCCTACATTATCAGTTAGTTGCCAGTGCCAAAGCCGTTAAAGCCTGCCATGAAATTATTCCAGATGCAAAAATTGGTAATATGGTGGCAGCAACATCTTACTACCCATTAACCTGTCATCCCGATGATATATTAGAATCATTAAAAAAGAATAGAGAATCACTGTTCTTTTTTGATGTTCAAGCTCGTGGCTATTATCCATCTTATATGACACGCCTATTTAAAGAGCAAAATATTACGCTTGATATAACCAATGAAGATAAACAGGCACTAAAAGAAACTGTTGATTTCCTCTCTCTCAGTTACTACATGAGCTGTTGTGCAACTACAGATCCGGATATTGTTAAATCCGCAGGTAATATGATTAATCCGGTGAAAAACCCTCATCTAGCCAGTTCAGAGTGGGGATGGCAAATAGACCCTCAAGGACTCCGTTATCTTCTCAATACGTTATATGACCGTTACCAGATACCACTATTTATTGTAGAAAATGGTCTGGGAGCAAGAGATATTATTCAAGATGATGGCTCTATTATTGATGATTATCGTATTCAATATCTCAACGACCATTTATTCCAGGTACGAGAAGCCATTGAAGATGGAGTCCAGATATTGGGATATACCTCATGGGGGCCAATAGATTTGGTCAGCGCCTCTACAGCCGAAATGTCAAAACGATACGGATTTATTTATGTCGATCGTGATGATCAAGGCAATGGAACACTAGAGCGGCGGCGTAAGAAAAGTTTTAACTGGTATAAAGATGTTATAAGCAGTCACGGAAATATTCTTAAAGCACCGGGAGTAAAAAATGAAAATAGCCAATAAATTTGTTTTATCAACGCTGCCACTTATATTGCTGTATAGCAATATAAGTGTGGCGACAAAAAATAACTGTAGCTCATATGATGCCCTTTTACCGAGAGGGCCGGAAACACCTTCGGTCGCATCTGCATGTGATACTGTATTTCCCGAATGGGGCGGTCTCAGAAAAGAAATGGCAGATCGAGGCTTTTATGCAAATTTTCAAATGCTAACAAACCTAACTTATGACCTTTCAAGAAACTGGAAAAATACACCTAATCCTAATTATGTAGGTCAACGTTTAACCACCGGTAATTTTGTTTCTACAGAACTGACCTATGATTTATCACGGATTGGTTTCACCGATAAGGCGCAACTGCGTGTAGGTCTAAACTACGCCTATAATAACTTTAAAAATAATGGTCAAGATGGGCACCCTTTTATCTCAGCTTTCTCTATTAACCAGCCCTTGTTCAATGATAGGGTGATATTGAATTACGGCTATACAACATTGCTTTCTCATTTCTATGGCTTATTTTTAGGTAGCAGTACCGCATCATCGGCTTTGGGGCCAACCAGCGTCATGTTGTCCCAGGCTGGCTTGCCCAGTACAAAACCCAGCCCATCAATAGATATTCGATTTTTATCGAAAAATAAACGTTGGTATGACCACATTGGGGTTGCCAGAAGCCAAAGCTCGGAAGGTTTAAAAGCAGATTCAAAATACAATACCTACGGTCTGCGCTGGAAAGTTCCTAGTGCGGGTACATTGGTCATTAATGAATTAGGTTATCGTGTTAATGCCGATGAAACGGAAAGTATGATCTGGATTCGTGGCGGCTCGGTGTTTAATAAAACGCCTTATTTTAACTATAACAACTCAAAATATGAAGACTATACCTATTCTCATTATATAGCGGCTACCCGCCAGATAACCAAGCCGGATGCATCGATGCCTTTCCGTGGCTGGTATATTGACGGTAAAGCCAATTACGCCCCAAAGGATCGTAACTTGTTTAACGCCGATGTTTCATTATCACTGTTTAGCATTGGACTACTCAATTCACGCCCAAACGATATGCTTACTCTTGGTTTGTCATACAATAAGTTCAGTGATGATGCGAAAGATTACTTTGCCCGCAATGGTCAAGTTGCTGAAAGTTATAGTGCAACCGCTTCCGCGTCATATTCATATCGTGTTTCCAACGGAATCTATTGGACGAACAGCTTATCGTATACCCACCATCCATCAGTAACACCGAAAGAGGACGATGCTTATAATTTGCTTACACAAATTACCTTTAGCTTATGATCTTCAACCAAGGCAAAAAGTCCTCGTATGAAAACGAGGACTTTAATCAATAACCTAAACTACATTGAGAAATGCAGCTCTATTTACGTGGAAATATTAGCTATTATTTGGTCAAATCATCAAAAAATTTCTTTACGCCATCGAAGAAGCTTTTAGAACGCGGACTATTGGTTTCACCACCTGTACCGCCTAAAGACTCACCCAATTCACGCAGTAATTCTTTCTGCCTTTCGTTCAATTTAACCGGTGTTTCTACTACTACCCGGCACAGCAAATCCCCTTGAACGCCGCCACGAACAGATTTAACGCCTTTACCTTTCATGCGGAACATTTTACCCGTCTGGGTTTCCGCAGGTATTTTCAGTTTCACACGACCATCAAGCGTTGGTACTTCAATTTCTCCGCCCAACGCTGCCATTGCAAAGTTAACTGGCACTTCGCAATAAAGATTATTTTCTTCACGCTCAAAGATATGGTGCCGTTTCACCTGTACCTGAACGTACAAGTCACCAGCTGGTGCGCCATTACTCCCGGCTTCGCCCTCACCACTCAGACGAACACGGTCACCGGTGTCCACACCCGCCGGGATTTTGACAGACAATGTTTTATATTTTTCAACACGCCCATGACCACGACACTTATTACAAGAATCTTTAATGATCTGACCACGGCCATGACAGTGTGGACAAGGCTGCTGAACAGTAAAGAAGCCCTGGCGCATATGAACCTGACCTGCGCCCTGACAGGTTGAACAGGTTACAGGACTGGTTCCTGCTTTAGCACCGCTACCATGACATACATCACAGGTTTCCAGTGTCGGGATGCGGATCTCTTTGGTCACACCACGGACCGCTTCTTCCAGCGTCAATTCCATGCTGTAACGCAAATCAGCACCACGGCTTTGGCGCTGCTGACGGCGACCACCGCCGAAGATATCACCGAAAACGTCACCAAAGATATCACTGAAATCGGCACCACCACCGAATCCACCACCACCCATACCGCCTTGTTCAAAAGCAGCATGACCGTACTGGTCATAGGCAGCGCGTTTCTGATCATCCGTCAGGATCTCGTAAGCTTCTTTAACTTCTTTGAATTTGCTTTCTGCATCTTTATCGCCCTGATTACGATCGGGGTGATATTTCATTGCCAGTCGTTTATAGGCTTTTTTAATCTCTTTTTCGTCCGCTGTTTTGGAAACGCCCAAAACCTCGTAACAATCTCTCTTTGCCATCTCTTATTTTACCCTTAACATACGCGCACGGGCGCAGAGTTCCCTCAACGCCCGTGCCGGTTAATCAGCAACAGTTGTCATAACTGTCACCGCGCCCGCTAAGGGCAATTATTTTTTGTCTTTCACTTCTTCGAATTCAGCGTCTACAACGTCGTCATCTTTTTTCGCACTATCACCAGCATCTGCTGATGCACCCGCCTGAGCCTGCTGCTGAGCAATTTCTAACAGCTTAGCGGAAGCCTGCACCAGAGCCTGAATTTTCGCTTCGATATCAGCTTTATCTTCGCCTTTAGCGACTTTTTCCAACTCAGCAACAGCGCTTTCAATAGCTGTTTTATCTTCTGCTGGCAGTTTGTCACCCGCTTCTTCTACTTGCTTACGAGTACCGTGAACCAGTTGATCTGCCTGGTTACGAATTTGTACCAACTCTTCAAACTTACGATCAGATTCCGCGTTAGCTTCTGCATCACGAACCATCCGTTGAATTTCTTCCTCATTCAGACCGGAAGAAGCCTTGATAGTGATCTGCTGTTCGCGGCCACTATTTTTGTCTTTAGCAGACACATGCAAAATACCATCAGCATCAATGTCAAAAGTCACTTCAACCTGAGGCATACCACGCGGAGCTGGCTGAATACCATCCAAGTTGAACTGGCCCAGAGATTTGTTATCACCGGCACGTTTACGTTCACCCTGCAACACATGGATAGTTACCGCAGCTTGGTTATCTTCTGCTGTAGAGAACACCTGGCTGTGTTTGGTTGGGATTGTGGTATTTTTCGTAATGAGGGCTGTCATCACGCCACCCATAGTTTCGATACCCAGAGACAGAGGCGTTACATCCAGCAACAGCACGTCTTTCACATCACCAGCCAGAACACCGCCCTGTACTGCTGCACCCATGGCTACTGCTTCGTCAGGGTTCACGTCTTTACGTGGCTCTTTACCGAAGAAATCAGCGACCACTTTCTGAACCATTGGCATACGGGTTTGACCACCCACCAAAATCACATCGTTCACATCAGAAACTGACAAACCAGCATCTTGCAATGCAACCCTCACAGGCTCCATAGAACGTTTGACCAGATCTTCTACCAGTGACTCCAGTTTTGCACGGGTCACTTTGATGTTCATGTGCTTAGGACCAGTCGCATCAGCCGTGATGTACGGCAGGTTAACATCAGTCTGCTGTGCAGAAGAGAGCTCGATTTTCGCTTTTTCTGCTGCTTCTTTCAGACGCTGCATTGCCAGCGGGTCATTACGCAGATCAATACCTTGATCTTTCTTAAATTCGTCAACCAGATAGTTGATCATACGGCTATCGAAGTCTTCACCACCCAAGTGAGTATCACCGTTGGTTGCAAGAACTTCATAGGTTTTTTCGCCGTCAACTTCATCAATCTCGATAATAGAAATATCGAAAGTACCACCGCCAAGGTCATAAACTGCGATGGTGCGGTTACCAACTTCTCTGTCCAGGCCATAAGCCAGTGCAGCCGCGGTTGGTTCGTTGATAATACGTTTTACTTCCAGACCAGCGATACGGCCTGCATCTTTTGTTGCCTGACGCTGAGCATCGTTAAAATATGCAGGTACAGTGATTACCGCTTCAGTTACTGGCTCACCCAGATAATCTTCAGCTGTTTTCTTCATTTTTTTCAGAACTTCAGCAGAAACCTGAGGAGGAGCCATTTTCTGGTCTTTCACTTCCAACCATGCGTCACCGTTATCTGCCGCAATGATTTTGTATGGCATGATAGCTACGTCGCGTTGTGCTTCTTCGTCCTGAAAACGACGACCAATCAGACGCTTAATAGCAAACAGCGTATTTTGCGGGTTAGTAACAGCCTGACGTTTAGCCGGTTGACCAACCAGAGTTTCACCATCCTGGGTATATGCAATGATGGAAGGAGTTGTACGATCACCTTCGCTGTTTTCTAATACACGAGCTGTCGTGCCATCCATAATAGCTACACAAGAGTTGGTAGTTCCCAGGTCGATACCAATAATTTTACCCATCTAAACGCCTCCACAAGAAATTCGTAATCAGTCAAGTTGCTAATCAATATGAGGATAAGTATCTACTTTTCAATGGCACCTATTTTTATGCCTTTATGCGATTCCTCACCTTTGCTTATATACATCAGCTGTATAAGACAGCGGTTAGCAACTGCGGTTGATTATAAGATGGGGCCGTTAAAACCAGCATCAAGGGGGGGAGTGAAAAAAAAACCTTTTTATTATTTCACATGTCATTGTTTCCTTGCTGACAGATCATTATGATTCGCCACCTTTGCTATTTATTACTTTTACGATTTTCTTTCAGAGGACTTATGAGCACTAATCAGTTGGCAAATCCCGGCCCTTTAGGTTTGATGGGATTCGGTATGACAACCATTCTGCTTAACCTGCATAACGCAGGTTTCTTTCCACTGGCATCAGTTATCCTGAGCATGGGTATTTTTTATGGTGGCCTGGCTCAAGTAATTGCGGGGCTTTTCGAATATAAGAAAGGTAATACTTTCGCCGCTACCGCTTTCACCTCTTATGGACTGTTTTGGCTCAGTCTGATCGGATTGTTATTCCTACCCAAAATGGGACTGGCAGAAGTCACTAGCAACCAGTATTTAGCGGTATATCTTGGCCTGTGGGGTATTTTTACTCTGTTTATGTTCTTTGGCACCTTTAAGACTAACCGAGTGCTACAATTTATCTTCGGCGGCCTAACACTGCTATTTACTATGTTAGCTATCGGAAACTTTACCGGAAATACCGCTCTGCTAACCATTGCCGGTTATGAAGGGATAATTTGTGGTGCTAGTGCATTTTATCTGGCAATGGCAGAAGTGCTGAATGAGCAATATGGCCGCACTATCCTGCCAATTGGCGAAATAAAACAGTAATAAACTGCGGTTGGAAGAGGGAAAATTTTTTCGGCTCCCTCTTCCCGTCCGATAATGTATTACCATCTTAAGCATCGACAAAAATAAGCATCTGCCATTGCATTGCCTACAGTATTTCAACCAAACCTGCACCATCCGAAGCTTGACACACATAAATAGTCTCTTTCAAACCTGTCGATGCAAAATAGTGTTGATCAACCGTAGCCTTAACAACATCAACCAATGTTTGTGGTACTAAAGCAACGACACAACCACCAAACCCACCTCCAGTCATCCTCACCCCACCTTGTTTACCAATGGCTTGTTTCACAATATCAACCAAGATATCGATTTCAGGAACAGTAATTTCAAAGTCATCACGCATTGATTGATGTGACTGTGCCATGAGTTCAGCTATTAATCGCATATCTCCGCCCACTGTTAACGCTTTTGCCGCCAAAAGCGTGCGTTCATTTTCTTTAATGACATGGCGAGCACGTTTAGCCACTACATCGTCAAGTTCCAAACTGCGCTTTTCAAATTCATTTGATGTCACATCCCGCAAAGCTTTAACGCCGAATAATGCCGCAGCTTGTTCACATTGAGCTCGGCGTATATTATATTCACTGCCAACTAACTCTCGCCTTTTATTTGAGTTTATAATAACAACCGCTATATCTTTGGGAATAGATACAGCTTGTGTAGTTAAATGCCGACAATCAATTAATAATGCATAATGTTCTTTACCTTCTGCTGAAATTAATTGATCCATAATGCCACAATGACAGCCCACAAATTCATTTTCAGCCTGCTGCCCATTTAACGCAATTTCCGTTTGGCTAATCTCTAAGTGGTAAAGGGTTTTAAATGTTTGACCAATAACCGTTTCCAGTGCAGCCGATGAACTTAATCCTGCCCCTTGAGGTACATTACCAGTTACTACAATATCTACCCCTCGAAATATATATCCACGGCTGAGCAAACATGTTACAACACCACGAATATAATTAACCCACATCTTATTCTCGTGAAATGTAATAGGTTGACTAATATCAAATTCATCGAATTGATTGTTATAATCAACTGAGACAATACGAACAAGGCAATCCTCTCGTTTCGCCGCAGCAACGACAATTCGGTAATTAATTGCACATGGCAACACGAAGCCATCATTATAATCAGTGTGTTCTCCAATCAAATTAACCCGGCCCGGTGCTTGAATAATATGTGTCGGTGTATAATGGAATACCGAATCAAAAACATCTTTAACACGATTAATTAAAATTTTCATGGCGTTATTCTCAAATATGGCGTTAGTAACACGATACTATTAATGAAAAATTTCGCCCGACAATTGTCACTGTTGCTCTTTATAATGTACGTCACTCAATGCACGCAGAACCTGAGCCGCTTGCTCTGCCGTTAAATCACGTTGCGTCTCAGCAAACATTTCATAGCCCACCATAAATTTTCGCACAACAGCAGACCGCAATAATGGCGGATAGAAAAGTGCATGTAATTGCCAATGTTCAATATCGGTTCCTTGTTCAAAAAAAGGCGCAAAATGCCAGCCCATAGAATAAGGAAAAGAGCTGAGAAATAAATTGTCATAACGACTGGTGAGTTTTTTAAGCGCGAACGCCAAATCATCACATTGTTCATCCGTTAATTCATTCATGCGACGAACATGAACTTTAGGTAACAACATGGTTTCATAGGGCCATACCGCCCAGTAAGGTACAACCACCAGCCAATGCATTGTATCGACCACTATCCGCTCACCATCATCTAATTCAGCCTGAACATAATCCACCAGTAAGTTAGAACCATGCTCTTGGTAATAGGCACGCAGCTGTTTATCTTTACGTTCAATTTCGTTTGGTAAAAAACTATTTGCCCAGATTTGCCCGTGCGGATGAGGCTGAGAACACCCCATCAACTCTCCTTTATTCTCAAAGAGTTGAACCCAAATATATTCTTTACCTAATGTTTCAATTTGTTGATTCCAGGTATTAATTACCTGACGAATTTGTTCAATGGACAATTCAGGCAATGTCTTGCTGTGATCAGGAGAAAAACAGATCACACGACTTAATCCTCGTACTCCCTGCGCCTTAAATAGCGGATGATGTGATTGCAGTATATCAGGCGAATCTGGCATTAAGGCTGAAAAATCATTATTAAAAACAAAGGCTCCTTGATAATCCGGATTTTGCTCACCGGAAATACGCTTGTTCGACGGGCAAAGGAAACATTGCTCATCATAGTGCGGGATATCGTCTATCAACGGCTGCTCATCGCTCCCATTCCACGGCCGTTTCACCCGATGAGGAGATACTAAAACCCATTGCCCAATCAAAGGGTTATAACGACGATGAGGATGTTCAACCGGATTAAATTCAATCTTAGCCATAGCAATTTCTATTTTTTCAACATCAGTTGTAAAAATCATTGTCAATTCACCAGCTCTAAATGCAGTGTAACAACGAGCATCAATACCAATCTGAGATATCAATCACGCTGATGTACATGATGTTATACAAAGAGTGAAAATAAAGGATATATTGACCTGACTCAGACGACCACAAACTGGTTAATACTGGCTGTATTGAGCAATTATTGCCTTGATTAATGCTCTCTGGTTATTCTGGCTGTGTTGTACACTGTTTTCTGGTGGCCAGTTCCTATGACAGCCCCATCTATTGGGGCTGCCACAAAAAGTCGGCCTTTTTTGCTAAAGAACAAGGGGGGAGTGATTTATTTCAATTTCACCTTCTCAAGTGCAGAGAAAATTTGCTGCTTATCTGAATTCTTTAAGTTATGTTGTTGAATATTTTCCATAAACATTTCCTTATCAGAAGCATTTATCTTTTCTCCGGCTTTGAGCAGAATCGCAATTTGTTGGAGGATTTCAGTACTTAGTCCACTAATTTTAATCCGAACGTCACCCAGCGGCTTAGGTTGCCAACCATTTTCAGGGACAGACAACCAATCAGCACGATAGCGATACTGAATCGCCTTCGCGGCATTCATTTGGATTATAATGAACGGCCTGATAGATTCCCCACTTAACCCGAAAGATTCAGCCTCACTCATTGATTTGGTAAGAACCTTATCTTCCTGCTCCAAGACCTCAACAGGTAGATGGTTTTCAGCCTTGTATCCCGCCACATCTTTCATGTAAGAAAGACGCTGATTAATTAACTGGGCTACCGTCGCCTTTGCTCCTATTGCTAGCGCCGCCATTGGCGCTATTGCGCTCATAACTAATGCCAAGCCAGCAATAAAGCCAATTCTTACTTTTTTTGATCGTTCCATTTTTTCACCCCGAAATTTATTCTAAACAACCAATCAACATACTAAATGAATTATAGGCTTATAATGTTGAAATTGGCTTTCGATAGGTGTCAGATTAAAGCTCGATTTTTTGATTATTTCTACAACTAGTTCATTGCTCAGCGACGAGCATTTTTCGGTCTAAAAGCAGCAACTACCTTGTCATCGGTTTCGACATACGGGCCATCCAGCAACTGGATACAATATGGCACGCTGGCAAAAATGCCGGGTACCAGAACTTCACCATTTTCGCCTTTCAAGCCTTCCAGCGTTTCTGCTATTGCTTTTGGTTGCCCTGGCAAATTTAGGATAAGAGCCTGCTTGCGGATCACACCAACCTGGCGGGACAAAATTGCTGTTGGAACAAATTTTAAGCTAATTTGGCGCATCTGTTCGCCATAACCCGGCATTTCACGGTCTGCAACCGCCAATGTTGCATCAGGAGTCACATCACGGCGAGCAGGGCCAGTTCCACCAGTAGTTAGAACTAAATGACAACCGATTTCATCCACCAATTCACACAGGGTTTGTTCAATAATGATCTGCTCATCAGGGATTAAACGAGTTTCTACACGGAAAGGCGTCGTCATAGCACTTTTCAACCACTCTTCCAGCGCTGGAATCCCTTTGTCCTGATAAACACCGCTCGATGCACGATCAGAGACAGATACCAGACCAATGCGCAACTCATTCATATAAACCTCAATCAACACAATTAACTAATAGCAAAAAGGCGGCTAATTATGCCGCCTTTAAAACTAAAAGAATAGTTTATGACCTATCATTACAGCAGATCAGCGATCATCTTCTCAAGTTTGCCCTGATCTACAGCAAATTTACGGATACCATCCGCCAGTTTTTCTGTTGCCATTGCATCTTGATGGTGTTCCCAATAGAACTGAGCTTCATTCAGTGGCTCTGGACGCGCTTTAACATCACCGGTATAACCCAGTTTACATTCAACCTCACCCTGAGCTTCAGATAATTCTTTCAATAGCGCAGGGGCGATAGTCAAACGGTCACAACCCGCCAATTCCAGGATCTCACCGGAATTACGGAAACTTGCTCCCATAACAACGGTGTCATAACCATGTTGCTTATAATATTGGTAGATCTCGGTGACAGAAATAACACCTGGATCTTCGTGTGGCGCAAATTCTTTTTTATCGCTGTTCGCTTTATACCAGTCAAGGATGCGACCAACGAATGGAGAGATCAGGTAAACGCCCGCTTCGGCACAAGCGCGCGCCTGAGCAAAGGAGAACAACAGAGTCAGGTTACAGTTGATACCTTGTTTTTCTAACTGCTCAGCCGCACGGATACCCTGCCAGGTTGAAGCCAGTTTGATCAGAATACGCTCATTGCTGATACCCGCTTCGTTATACAGCTTTATCAGACGCTTAGCTTTAGCGACGCTGGCTTCGGTGTCATAAGACAGACGAGCATCCACTTCAGTAGAAATACGGCCTGGGATCAATTTCAGAATTTCCAAACCAATATTCACCGCCAGTTTATCGCTGGCATCTACAATTTGCTGCTCACGGGAGTTACTCTGTTCACGCGCCCACGCAATTGCTTCATCGATCAGTTTGCGGTATTCAGGGATCTGTGCAGCGTTAAGGATCAGAGATGGGTTAGTCGTAGCATCTTGTGGCTGATAAAGTTTCATCGCCGCAATATCCCCGGTATCTGCTACTACTGTTGTCAGTTTACGCAGGGAAGTTAGTTTATCGGTCATTTTGTCATATCTCATCGTTATGCGTGAAATTGTGGCATTGTGGCTGCGCCATCCATTGATAATAACACGGTAAGATCTTGCTGCAAGGCGGTAAAAACGATGACTAACCGCTTTTAGAATTAATTATTCTACAGTTAATTTATTTTCAACTTCAGCACTTATTTTTTTCGAAACAAAAACTGAACTTAAAGAACACATTGCAAAAAAGATAAATAAAATACTACTTCCCAGCAAAGGGATTAAACCTATTACTATAATACCAAAAGCTGACTGGTAGCTTCTTGAAATTGCATCCGAAGACGATATTATTTTCGCAAAATATTTTTCTGGAGTCAGTTCTTGCCCTGATGTGTAAAGAGATATCCTTAAAAAAGAAAGTCCGATAAAAATAAGCATAGTTCCCAAGGTATAGTATAACAGGGAAATTCTTGACAAAGGTATAGCCCAAAGAATACTGCCAACTGTAATTAAGAAAGAACCAAGAAAAAAGGATTTTTTTAACTTGTTGATATTAAAATAAGCACCAGACAAATAAGAACCAAATAACATTGAAACAGAAGCCACAAAGGAAAAATAAGCGACTAAATCAGAAAAAGAAAACGAATATAATCCACTAAATAAAGAGACGATTATTGTATAGCTAGAAGTTATTATATAAGTTGAAATCACCTGGTATGATACCATTGCAGTTAAAATACTTATCCTGAACAATAATATATTTCTCTGAGTATTATTCTTGATAATATATTCTAAACCGCCATATTTCATAATAATATCTTTTTTCTCTGTTTTAGTTCCCCAATCGCCGATAAAAAAGAGAAGTATCATTGATAAAAGAAAACATATTGATTCAATAATAAATAAGAAACGTATCGAAGTTATATTTATCAAAAATCCGGCTATCAATGGAGAAGATATAGAGAAGAGACCATAATAGAATTGTTGCTTTGATATAAAAGCAACTCTTTCTTCTGAACTGACAAATACCTGATATGCCACTGACCTTATCGATATATTTAAACCTGAAAGAAATGACAGAAGGAAAGATATGAAAAATAATAAATATATATTATTCACAAACACAGCAAAGAATATTATTACCGCTCGAAATAAATCTGAATAAATACAAATAGTTCGCATATTAAACCGAGCAGTTAGCCCACCAATAACCGCAAAAACTAATATACTAGCTATTAGCCTTACAGATACCATTAAAGACGTATCCATTTCCGATTTCGTGATTGAATATACCAGTGAAATAAGCGCTATTTCACTTATTCCTGTACCAAAGATAGATATTATATCAGAGGATAATAGCTTGTTTTTATTCTGCATATTTTATCCCATTTATATTTTATTTATCCAATCGATTTCATTAATGGCATTTCCCCGATTTCAATTAAATAAGAACAATGATTACAAACGTGCCTAAATTTCCTATTATCAAAATCATCACCGTAAGCATGTGTATATGTAATTCCACAATTATCACATATATCATATTTAGGATTTTCTATATTATAATTTTTATATAATCGCTCAAGTGACTCAAAAAAATTGAATCCCAACCCTGGCCAAACACCCGATAATAAATCAGCTATAAAGTAATTTATATCCCTATTATGATCTCCTCTATCATAGTCTGTAGGCGATCCCTGTTTCGAATGATGTTCAGGAGCCACAATTTTAAGATATAATGTCAATTCTTTTTTAGTTATTGTCCATAATGGTGATACATGCGTAAACTCCCCCCATGTTTTCAATGGAGCCGACTCACCCAAATTTGCGATAGCCTCAGCAGCCACTTTAACATCTGCGCCTGATGCTGCCGTATCAGCAACAGTAACTCCAATTAACTCATGCTTTGGCAATTTATCCACATTTCTTCTCAAAAGATATAATAATGCCAGACTATCTCTACCTCCAGATAAGGCAAGTATAATTTTATCATTTTCCTTAATCAAAGACTTAGTAAGAATCCCTTGAACAAACATGTCATCAATATATTTTACGAAACTATCCTCATTAAATTGTGTTTGTTTTAGATCGCAAATACCATTCTCTTTAAACCAGAGTATTCTCTTAGTATAAATTGAATCTGTATTTTCCTGTGTTACCTCAACGCCATCATCTTCCCATAAACGTAAAGTTCTGCAATATTCTGGGAGTTGGTATGCCCTTACCATATCCAAAACTATTTTATCGCTTTCTTTTACTACATAGCTTTGATCATCTGTTATTTTATCATTTACATAGCAAAGTATAGAATCTTGGGGTATGTAATTCTCCTTCAGGAATCTTCTCAACGGGACCCCAGACTTTGCAGAAAGCACATGAATTTTATCTAACCTATCTTTAAGCAACACGGTGTGTTTTTTCATAATAATCTCTTACAAGAAAGAGCCTGTTGTTAGATACAACAGGCTTCTATTTTAAATATGGGCGATACTCTCACCGACACTCATGAGCAAGTCAGCATCACGTTTAATACGTCCAATAATCATTTGATTGATTTCTTCGAAACCAATTTCATCCTGCGAAACACTAAATAACCTTATAGGTTCAGCTTTACGAGTAAATATAGGCTGAAATAGCTTTTAAGCTGTTGATTGCATCTCTATTCCTCCAATTTTATAAAAACAAATTTGCAAGAAGTATTCTCACTTTTAGAATAATTACACTATTACAATCTAAAAAAATCGATCAAACGCACAGAAATTAACATTTAAATAACTAAAATAAACTTAATTTAAATATTATTATCATTTAAGGTGATATTGAACAATAAAATGGAATGCAAAATTATCAGCTGGTTACGCCGCAGATACTACGTACACAGTTTCTGCTATCGTTGCTATTCATTCTTTATTATCCTATCTTTTGTTAAAGTCACTTAATCTGAATAACCGGGATGACATTATGCTTATCACTATTTCACCTGCAAAAACCCTTGATTATGAAAGCCCGCTTGCTACGGAAAAATATAGTCAGCCAGCATTACTCGGCCAGTCAGAACAACTAATTAGCATCTGCCGTAAACTCACACCAACCCAAATTGCCAGTTTGATGGGTATCAGCGATAAACTTGCCGGTTTGAATGCAGCCCGATTTGGCGAATGGCATGCTGATTTCACGCCAGAAAATGCACGTCAGGCTATTCTGGCATTTAAAGGTGATGTGTATACCGGTATGCAAGCTGAAGATTTTTCCGACAAGGATTTTGATTTTGCTCAGGATCATCTGCGTATCCTGTCTGGCCTTTACGGTGTGCTCCGTCCTTTGGATCTGATGCAACCTTACCGGCTGGAAATGGGAATTAAACTGGAAAATAAACGTGGTAGAGATCTTTATTCTTTTTGGGGAGATCTGATCACAGAAAAACTTAATGAAGCCCTAGAGCAGCAAGGCGATAATGTATTGGTTAATCTGGCTTCCGATGAATATTTCAAATCCGTTAATACGAAAAAATTAGCCGGTAAGATTATCAAGCCCGTATTTCTTGATGAGAAAAACGGTAAATATAAGATTATCAGCTTCTATGCGAAAAAAGCCCGTGGGTTGATAAGCCGGTTTATTATTCAGAATCAGTTAACGCAAATTGACCGTCTAGTGGAATTCAATCTGGATGGCTACGTTTTTGATGAATCGTTATCTAAAGGAAACGAGCTGGTATTTAAACGACCGGAACAACATTAAAACTTTTATTATCAATCATAAACGCCGCATAATTTATGCGGCGTCTACTCTTATCGCTATTCAGGTGCTCTTGCCACCAGGAAAGCACGTAATTTAGCAAAATCTGCCGGCAAATGATGGGATAACAAGTTTAAATCAGCTCGTTCTGCCAGAGCTTCAGGCAGTGGTAATTCCTCCCCCAAAATCTGTTCCACACTCTCTTTAAATTTCGCCGGATGAGCTGTACCGAGAAATAATCCGTATTCATCTTCCTGTAATTGATCACGCAAAACTCGGTAAGCAACGGCTGCATGAGGTTCAGAGATATAACCCAATTTAGCCAATTCCTTAATAGTCCCTTTAGTCACATCATCACTGACTATGCCATACCCCAATTCACTTAATTTCCAGGATCGACGACAAAATAGTTCTTCAATACGCGGCCAGTTGTTTGGCTGACTCACATCCATTGCGTTAGAAAGCGTGGCAACCGTCTGATGAGGCAGCCATTTTCCATCCGCCAGATAACGAGGAACCGTGTCGTTAACATTCGTCGCCGCGATAAAACGTTTTACCGGTAAACCCATTGATTTTGCCAATAAACCGGCAGTTAAATCACCAAAATTCCCACTGGGCACAGAAATAACCAATTTTTCGCGTTTATCTTCTGGTACCTGAGCCACCGCCTCAAAGTAATAGCAAATTTGTGCCAGCAAACGACTGATGTTAATTGAGTTAGCTGAATTGAGATACAGAGCCTGTTTCAACTCTTGATCATCAAATGACTGTTTAACCAACGCCTGGCAATCATCGAAATCGCCATCAATTGCAACTGTGTGAATGTTACCGCCCAATGTACAAAAAAGTTTTTCCTGTAACGGGCTAATTTTACCCTGCGGATAGAGAATAACCACCTGTACATTATCCAACCCATAAAAGGCATGCGCTACTGCTGCACCAGTATCGCCAGAAGTCGCGGTTAAGATAGTCACAGGCTGCTCACCAGCAACCTGTGCCAGTATTTGTGCCATAAAACGGCCACCAAAATCTTTGAATGCCAGAGTCGGACCGTGGAATAATTCCAGCGTTGCAATATCATCTGCCACTTTTGCAACAGGTGCTGGAAAAATAAAAGCACTCTCAATTCGTGCCGCCAGTTGTTCTGGCGGAATTTCATCGCCAATAAACGCTGAAAGAATGCGACCGCTGCGGGTAACAAAATCCAGTTTCAACAGTTGGTCAATTTCTTCACGACTGAATTCGGGTAAATCTTGCGGGAAGAAAAGTCCTTGCTGTTTACCTAACCCCTGTTTTACTGCCTGCGCAAAACTCACCTGCTCGCTGTTGTCTTTTAAGTTATACAGTTTCATTAGTTACCCTATCTGTCGAGCGCCTGCGAGATCCAGACGGCAAATGTGTACAAAACCTTCATCATTCTGAACATAATGCTGTTGCAGCCACTCAGCCATTTTCTCTGCGGTAGCCATATCGTTACAAATAGAAAACAACGTCGGGCCGGAACCAGAAATACCACAGGCCAATGCGCCTATCTCTTTTGCTGCTTCACGAGCGTTAGTAAAACCTGGTAACAGTTGTCTGCGGTATGGCTCAGCAACAACATCTTTCATCAATTTGGCGGCCAGCTCAGGTTGCCGTGTATGACAAGCATGAATAAAGCCAGCAAGAAAACGCCCATGGTCGATAACATCCCGCTTCGAATACTTAGCAGGTAAAATTGCTCTGGCTTCTGCGGTAGAAACTTTAATGCCCGGATAAGCCATCACCCAGAGCCATTCATCAAATGAAGGCACTGACTGACAGATAATATCCCCTTGTTCCATAATCAGTTGCAAACCGCCAAGGTAACATGGCGCGACGTTATCATAGTGGATGCTGCCTGAAATACGCCCTTCCAACTCGCCCATCATTTCCAGTAATTGACCTTCGCTGAACGGACATCCCGTAAATTCATTGAGTGCCATTAAACCAGCCACAACAGAACAAGCGCTGGAACCAAGACCAGAACCAATTGGCATATTTTTTTCTAGCGTCATCTCCACAGGTAATTGTTTACCTAAACGCTGGCAGAATAACTGCCAACATTGATAAACGATGTTGTACTCCTGTTTCTCAGGTAGCTTCCCCACAAATCGTCCTTCATTACGCAAACTGAAACTATCCGCCGCACGAACAGCAACACAGTCACCTAACAAAGTCCCATCAACTGGAGAAACTGCGGCTCCCAGTACATCAAACCCAACACTGACATTCCCAATAGATGCGGGAGCATAGACTTTAATCACAATTAAACTCCCTGTTTCCAGGATAAAGTACGCAGCATATCGGCAAAAACACCGGCGGCTGTGACATCATTACCGGCTCCGTAACCACGCAGTACCAACGGTATCGGCTGATAGTAACGAGTGTAGAATGCCAGCGCATTTTCGCCATTTTTAACTTTATAAAGCGGGTCATTGCCATCTACAGCCACAATTTTCACTCTGCAACGACCATTCTCAATCATGCCAATATAACGTAACACTTTCCCGTGAGCTTTCGCTTCTGCTACACGCTGGTTGAAAACCTGATCAAGCGAGGATAAACGTTCAAGGAAAGTCTCCACGTTGCCGCTATCATCAAAGGAAGCAGGTAGCACTGGCTCCACATCAATATCATCTAATTCCAGCTCACAACCTGACTCACGTGCGAGGATTAACAGCTTACGGGCAACATCCATACCAGAGAGATCATCACGAGGATCTGGCTCGGTATAACCTTTCTCTTTCGCCAGTAAAGTTGCCTGAGATAATAATATCCCTTCATCCAACATACCGAAAATAAAGGAAAGAGAGCCGGAAAGAATGCCATTAAACTGAACCAACTCATCACCCGCATTCAGCAAATTCTGTAAGTTTTCAATAACAGGTAGACCCGCTCCCACATTGGTGTCATACAAGAATTTACGTTTGGATTTTTCTGCTGCTTTACGGATCTGATGGTAATAAGCCATTGATGCAGTGTTAGCTTTCTTATTCGGCGTTACTACATTAAACCCATCACTCAGGAAGCTAGCATACTGATCTGCAATTTGCTGATTAGAGGTACAATCCACTATCACCGGATTAAGCAAATGATACTCTTTCTCTAGGCGGATCAGACGACTCAGGCTAAATGGCTCTTCAGCTTCTGACAAACATTGCTGCCAATTATCGAGACAAATACCTCTCATATCCGTCAGCATAGCTCGTGAATTAGCGATACCACATACCCGTAAATCAATGTGTTTTTGTTTTAACCATGCTTGCTGGCGACGGATCTGCTCAATTAAAGCGCTACCAACACCACCGACGCCGACAACAAAAACCTCGATCACCTGATCAGTGTTAAATAACATCTGATGGCATAGACGAACTGCGGTAGTAGCAGCTTCATTGTCGATAACCGCCGAGATAGAACGTTCAGAAGACCCTTGTGCAATGGCGACAATATTGATGTTACCACGAGCAAGAGCCGAGAAAAAACGGGCAGAAATGCCGCGCAGAGTACGCATACCATCACCCACAACCGAGATGATAGAGAGATTTTCCATCACATCCAAAGGATCAAGTACACCATCTTTCAGTTCTAGATAGAATTCTTCACTCAATGCCTGACGTGCACGTTCCAGTTCACGTTGAGGCACACAGAAACTGATGCTGTATTCTGAAGATGATTGAGTGATTAACACAACAGAAATCCCTTTGCGAGACATAACCGCAAATACTCGTGCGGCCATACCAACCATACCCTTCATTCCGGGACCTGATACGTTAATCATGGCCATATTGCTGAGGTTGGTAATACCTTTCACTGGTGTACTTTCATCTTTCTGCCCATCACCGATAAGTGTTCCCGGCGCATCAGGATTGGCTGTATTTTTAATCAAACAAGGAATCTGAAATTGAGCAATCGGAGCAATAGTCCGCGGATGGAGCACTTTAGCCCCAAAATAAGAGAGTTCCATTGCTTCCTGATAGGACATTCCTTTTAATAAACGTGCATCTGGCACAATTCTTGGGTCACAGGTATAGACACCATCGACATCAGTCCAGATTTCACAACATTCAGCACGCAAACAAGCCGCCAAAACAGCGGCAGAATAATCAGAACCATTACGTCCTAAGACAACCAACTCTCCTTTACCATTCCCGGCGGTAAAACCCGCCATAAGGACAATATGATCATCAGGAATATTCAGAGAAGAAATGCGCGTTGTAGACTCACTAATATCTACCGTAGATTCAAGATAATGGCCTTGTGCCAACAGATTTTTTACCGGATTAATCACTGTGACCTTATGACCACGCGCCTGTAATACAGATGCCATGATGGCGATAGAGAGTTTTTCACCACGGCAAATCAGAGAAGCGTTAATACTATCCGGGCACTGGCCCAATAATGAGATACCATGCAAAACCTGTTTTAATTGAGCAAATTCTTGCTCAACCATCATTTTTAACCGTTCATAATCAAAACCGGGTTGCGCCTGTACTAGCCCCTGCAATAAATCAGCAAAGATCTGTTCAGCATCGTGCATATGGGTAATAACGTCTTGCCCAGCCACAGTTTTTTCGATCATTGCGACTAAATGATTAGTCATTTTTGCCGGGGCAGAAAGCACTAACGCAACCCCTCCTTGAGAAAGCTTTTTCTCAACGATATCAGCGACACTCAGCACACGCTGGCAGTTAGCGACCGAAGTCCCTCCAAATTTAAGCACTAGCATTGACATTTTTCTCCTGATTCAGCGCCAAAAAAAAACCCGCATCTGATTTAGATGCGGGCTTTTTTATCTGTTTTGTGTATGCGTCAGCCCGCCCCGCAACTTGTAGTTCCGGTGGTAGTAATAATTGTGGTTTTCAGGCTGATTGTTTGCATAAGTTCCTGTCTGTCATTTAATAAGTTCGACCCTATATTGGTTAAAGGAATCTGTGCGCAAAGTCAAACATTTTCTTTAGACAACCTTATATTTTCGATATTTCTTGCATTGAAATAATTTATTCTATAGTCACCAATGCAAACAAATATATCCAATTTAATGCCTTCTTTCAGTTGTTAACCCTATTTTTAACAAAATTAACAATATGTTTTGTCTTTTAATAAAAATCAGGTATTTTTGTTCACCGGCAAGCACAAGGAAGACTGTTTTTTATACAAAAGTATTTTGTGTGTTAACAGAAATTTTTCATTTTCCTGCATAATACAAAGTATAAAATAACAAATATAAATAATATTAACGTGCTACAATCAATTTTGATGTACGTCAATAAAAGGTAGTTTTTTTAGATGGTAAATGCATTGCAAGCTGTTATATTGCTGTTAATAGACTAACATAACACTGTTTAACCAGTTTTTTCGGGTACATGCCCACCAAAGGAAAAACAACTTTTACTTTCAGTGTAAAACATATCAATAAATGTTATTACTGACTTAAGCTATAATTTCAGTGATGACAAACAATAACCAGTAAATATCCTGAGATAAGAGTAGTTTGAGTCATTCTGATTTTATTTTTAAGCGATTTTAGGTAGCAACCATGCAAACCCCGCACATTTTGATTGTTGAAGACGAAATTGTCACTCGCAACACCCTGAAAAGCATTTTCGAGGCTGAAGGGTATGTTGTTTATGAAGCCACCGATGGTTCAGAAATGCATCATATTCTGTCAGACAACGACATTAACCTGGTGATTATGGATATCAATCTTCCAGGCAAAAATGGCTTGTTACTTGCCCGCGAATTGCGTGAACAAGCGAACGTTGCTTTGATGTTCCTGACCGGCCGTGATAATGAAGTGGACAAGATCCTTGGGTTGGAAATTGGGGCAGATGATTATATCACCAAACCATTTAACCCACGTGAACTGACCATTCGCGCCCGTAACCTGCTTTCTCGCACCATGAATCTGAGTAACGTCAGCGAAGAACGCCGCCAGGTTGAAAGCTACAAATTCAATGGTTGGGAATTAGATATCAATAGCCGCTCTCTGATCAGCCCTGCTGGTGAACAATATAAATTGCCACGTAGTGAGTTCCGCGCCATGCTTCATTTCTGTGAAAATCCGGGCAAAATCCAGACTCGCGCAGACTTGCTGAAAAAAATGACAGGCCGTGAACTGAAGCCCCATGATCGTACTGTTGATGTGACAATTCGTCGTATCCGTAAGCATTTCGAATCTACCCCAGATACTATGGAGATCATTGCCACTATTCATGGTGAGGGTTATCGTTTCTGTGGTGATTTGGAAGCGTGATTTGAATTAAATGACAGGATGGGATGTCTTTGTAGAAACCCCATCCTATTCTCTCAATTTTCCGCAACCTTCCACGGCATAATTGGCACAGCACTGAGTGCGTTCTTCGGCGAACCATCAATTACTTTGTCTGAATAAGTCAGATAAACAAGTGCATCACGGTTTGCATCATAGAAACGGACAACCTGGAGTTTTTTAAACACCAATGAAGTTCGCTTCTGGAAAACAACCTGGCCTTTCTTACCACTCTTTTTAATCTTGTCTGTTAGCTCGATAGGACCTACCTGTTGGCAGGAAATAGCCGCATCAGCGGTATCTTCCGCAAGTCCTAAGCCACCTTTGATTCCACCTGTTTTTGCCCTACTTAGATAACAAGTCACATTTTTCACATCAGGATCATCAAACGCTTCAACCACAATTTTATGATCAGGCCCGATAAATTTAAAAACAGTATCTACCGAACCAATCTCTTCAGCCTGAGTCGCCAGAGGTATGAACAACAATGTGGTTGCTACGAATATCTTTCTGATCTTTAACATATATAATCTCATGCCTTAATCAATTCAGTCTAAAACTTCACCACAGTGATACCAGATAGAATGGTAATACTATCGATAACAATAGTTACATATAAATATAATTTCACAAAGTAATGAGTGAAATAATAATCTTAACAAGTATCCTATTGTAAATAGGATACTTGTTTTACACTTAGTGCTTATATCCAGTAGAGTTATTGCTGAATGCTATTCTTGTCAATAAATTGTGAACATGGGCAGCACGTGGAAACCAGAACGTACATACCCTATGGATTTTAAGATGCATCGCGACGGCAAGGGAACGAATCCCCGGGAGCATAGATAACTATGTGACTGGGGTGAGTGAGTGCAGCCAACAAAGAAGCAACTTGAAAGATAACGGGTATATGTAATACACGAGAATGACTCATCTCGCTCACCCTACGTACTTGTTCAGAATGGCAAACAAAATAGCCTGGTGGTATAGGCTCTTATATTATTCTTTCTGGTCTTACATGACTAAGGAGATGTATGGATCAAACCAACATCATTCGTGATTTATTACGTTGGCTAGATAATCACTTAGATCAACCATTATCACTCGACAATGTTGCAGCCAAAGCTGGCTATTCTAAATGGCACCTGCAACGTATGTTTAAGGACGTTACCGGCCAAGCTATTGGCTCTTATATCCGTGCCAGAAGGTTGTCACGGGCAGCCGTTGCCTTACGTTTAACCAGTCGCCCTATTCTGGATATTGCTTTGCAATACCGGTTTGACTCCCAACAAACTTTTACCCGTGCATTTAAAAAGCAGTTCAACAAAACACCCGCATTTTATCGACTCAGTGAGGAATGGTGTGCCACAGGTATCTGCCCCCCAATATTACTGGATAAAAGGCATATTCCTGAAGCAACATACATCACGCTGGAAGAACTGCAATTGGTCGGTATAGAGCAGTCCTGTTCCTATATGCTGGAACAATGGTCAAGTTTTTGTACTGAAATGCGCCACAATTTCTGGACATACTATCTGCAAAATGCAGAAGTGCTACCGCCAGTGCTTTATGGTCTTCACCATGCGATTCCCAATCCAGAAAAAGAGGATGAGCAAACAGTATTTTACACCACTGCGGTAGAACCCAAATATGCACAGTTTGATGTGGTCGGCAGCCAGCCCGTTACATTACCGGCTGGGGAGTATGTCTCATTCAGTTACTATGGCACCAAAGAAGGCTTACAGAATTTTCTGTTCACCGTCTATGGTATTTGCCTGCCAATACTGAATCTGACCCGTAGAAAAGGATACGATATCGAGCGTTATTATCCCACTCATATAAATGACAGAGACAAGGAAGCGAGGAATCATATCATAGAATTTCAGTATCTTATCCCCATCCAACCGTTAACGCTGTAATTCATCCAGTGCAGGCGTATCCAAATGTGTGATATCGCCTGCCGTTTCTACAATCCAACCAGATGCCAGCCATGGACTGTTTTGGTAATCCACTCTGGACAAAGAGCAATTACGCAAACGAAGACGACGTTCAGCATGTGCGGGTAATCCTAATATTGTGCCAACTAAACATCCCAGAGCAATTCCATGGCTAACTAATAACGGGCGACTGCCACCAGGCAGATTACGGCAGTTTTCCAGCGCGGCTCTCATGCGCACTGCCAATTCATCCATAGATTCGCCTTCAGGGATACGCCCGCCAGGTGTACCATCAAGCACTTTCTTACGCCAGATTTCCTCTTCAGAGGTTAGTGAATCAATATTTCTGCGCTCAAGCACTCCCATATTCAATTCACGTAAACGTGGCTCCAAAATAATTTCACAACCACAAACCTCAGCAATGATTTCTGCGGTACGGCGTGTGCGTCCGAGATCACTGGTAATAATATGAGTAATACTTTCAGACTTTACTCTTTGCGCCACTAATCTGGCCTGATATTCGCCTGTTTCAGTTAAAGGGCTGTCAGATTGTCCCTGAATACGACGCTCCGCATTCCATTCGGATTCCCCGTGGCGAACAAGATATACCTGTAACATTTTCATTTTCCGTTATACTGCGTAAATATTAGTTCAAAGGATAACTTATTTATTATGTATCACGTTATTGCTGCAACCACCAACCCCGCCAAAATTAAGGCTATTAGTCTCGCATTTGATGATATTTTTGGGCCAGGTGCTTACCGGATTGAAGATATCAACGTAGACAGTAGTGTCCCACAACAACCCATTGGTAACACAGAAACCCGTACTGGTGCCCGTCAGCGTGTAATGGCTGCCAGACAGGTTCGCCCCGAAGCAGATTTTTGGGTTGGTGTGGAAGCGGGTATTGAAGATGATATGACATTTGCCTGGATGGTAGTAGAGTATCAGCAAATTCGTGGAGAATCTCGCTCAGCCAGCCTGATGCTACCAGAAAAAATTCTTAATGGTATCCGTGAAGGCCGAGAACTAGGGCATGAAATGGCTTATCTTACAGGTATTGACAACATCAAGTGGAAAGGCGGTGCCATTGGCTTTTTCACCAATGGTATCCTGACTCGTACCAGTGTATACCATCAAGCCCTGATACTCGCTTTAGTACCTGTATATCATGAAATTTATAAAGAACTGGATGGCCGTTAAACAAGCATTCATCATGGGCCGCAGCTGGCGGCCTGTTATTTCAATAATTGCTCTTCTAACCAAGCTTTCACATCATTTGGTGCAGATTTTAGACTATTAGAACCACGTGTGATAGTCGCAATTCCAACCCCAAGTTCATTTTTCAACTCACGTTGGCTCATTTGCCCACTCATCAATTCCTGGATAATTCGGACTCTTGTAGCCAGCGCTGTTCGTTCATCCGGTGTCAATAATAACTGTAAAATCGGGTGCTGTAGATTTTGTGTAAAAGCCTGTTGGAGTAACGTCACAAAGCGTTGCCAGTCTTCATTATTTTGTGGCGAAAGTGCCGGATCTGTCAGATGATTTGGAGTCATAATTAATCAGTTTCATACTATTCAACTAGTACGGCAGCATAACATAGTTTGCCATAAATCAGTAACGCCTTTGCCATTCTGCGTTAGTCAACACATTTGATGATTTACCCATGAAATTACCGTAGAAAACATCATAAGCCAAAACATTTTTGACATAATTCCGAGTTTCGGAAAATGGAATACTTTCAATAAAGGCTATCGCATCCAACCGTCCACCACTGTCAGATAACCAGCGATCTACACGAGTTGGGCCGGCATTATAAGCGGCACTGGCAAGTATCCGATTATTCCCAAAACGCTGATAAACAGACTCAAGATAAGCAGTACCAATTTCAATATTAGTCAATGGGTTTATCAGTTGGCTACTGTTTGCATATCCCTGAATACCATTTTGCTTAACCGTATATTCCGCCGTTTCCGGCATCACCTGCATCAAACCAACTGCACCGACAGAAGAACTCGCTTGCGGGTTCCAGGCACTTTCCTGACGCGCTATCGCCATCGCATAACTCTGAGAAATGCCTTTATCTGACGTAAAATGGTTGAATTCCTGCTGCCATGCCAATGGGAAACGCTCTTCAAGGTGGTCCCACATTTTTCCGGTTATTGTCGCCTGTACACTAAGAGCCGCCCATTTTTGGTTAAAAGCATAACGGGCAAGTTGCTCTTGTTTTGATTTACTCTGACTAGCAACCAGATAGCTCCACTCTATACGAGCAAGATTATCCATTTGCCAATATATCAGTTCCCTTACTCTCCGCACTTCAGGTATTGCAGCAATAGCAGCATCTGGTTTCTTTGCTATATTAATGATTAGTGGATAGCTGATATTCAGTTTTTGCGCAGCAACCATTGGATAAAAACCACGACCTTCTGTCAGCTTACGCAGTATTGCCTCACCTGCACTTTTTTTACCCTGAGCCAATAAAATATTAGCTCGCCAATAACGCCACTGCTCTTTATTCTGGTTCTCTGACGGTAACAATTTGATCCACTGATCCAGACCACGCTCATCTGCGTTACCCAATGCCAAACGAACACGACGCTCAAGCAGTGAAACAGATTGGGTATCACGGATTACATCATCACGCCACTTTTCCTGTTCATAGGCCACATTCCCCATCAACTGCCATGCAACAATCTCTTTTAACCGCTGGCGCTCACTTTCATTCATCTTTTGCACTCTAACAATTGATGGAATGATCGTTCTTGCCTGATCCGGATCTTGACGGGCAAGACGTAAGAAGGCGGCTACGGTAGCTGCACGAGTAAAATCAGTCGGTCCAGTATTATTAGCAAAATCTAATACGGTAGCAGGATCATCCTGCAACTTAATCAGGCCATCACTGATACTTTTGTATCCTGGTGACAATCGCTTAGCGAGGTAACTGACCAGAGAAGTATCCCCTGCTTTCAAGGCGAGATTAATACGCTGTAATACCAGTTCCACCGATAAATAGCCTGCTTGCTGCCAGACATCCAATAATTTATCGCAGCTGGCTGGTAAAGAACGCCCATTCAACCAGACATTTTTTGCTCCCTGCCAAGCAACCGACTTCTCACCTGTAGCCCATTTAGCAAAATAGTAATTACAACGGGCCGTAATAGATTTCGGGGCCGTGGGGCTGAATACCAGCACACCACTCCAATCTTCACGACGTGCAAGCTCATTGATAAAACGGAATGATAAAGAACGTGCCGGTGGCAAATTAGGATAACGATCAATAAAGTCACGGATCTGCTCTGATGTCACAAGAGCGAGATCATGATTCAATTTTCGATATTCCAAGTAAGGATAAAGCGGATAATCTTTTAATGTTGGCATCAATCTCGCGACTTCAGCCATATCGCTGGCATCCCACGCTTGCTTAATCTGCTGATATCTTTGTCGCTGATTATCCAGAGAATCAGCGTTTGCTGCTACAGATACAAAAACCAACCCTACAGTCACCGCAAGGTGTTGCCATCTAGCCATTACCACACTCCTCCCGGAGATCAAGTTGAATAGGTTGATATTCGCACACACATGAACATCATAATAATATGATTAACACTAATTACCACATTAATTTATCCCATTATGAAATATTTAACCACATATCTCATTAAGGTAAGCTTTTTATCTAAATAAATTAATCACACTTAATAAACTCAACCCAGCATCATTTCATTCCGGCAATTGGGTTATAGAGTTTATTAACTTAAATCGGGTAAACTGTGACAAATCGTGTTCAAATGAGTATAAATAACCTAACTTGATATAATCAAACACCAACACGCCCTGTTCATACAATTTACTTTGCAAAACAGGCATTATAACAATCAGAGATAGCGAGGCTCATAGCAACGTGGCTCAATATGTTTACTCCATGCATCGGGTCGGTAAAATTGTTCCCCCGAAACGTCATATTCTGAAAAATATCTCCCTGAGTTTCTTCCCGGGAGCAAAAATTGGTGTTCTTGGTCTTAACGGCGCGGGTAAATCCACCTTATTACGTATTATGGCCGGTATTGACAAAGACATCGAAGGAGAAGCCCGTCCACAGCCAGGGATTAAAATTGGCTATCTACCACAGGAGCCAAAATTAAACCTTGAGCATACTGTGCGTGAAGCTGTGGAAGAAGCGGTTAGTGAAGTAAAACATGCACTGACGCGTTTAGATGAAGTCTACGCAGCCTATGCTGACCCTGATGCTGATTTTGACAAACTGGCTAAAGAACAAGGTGAACTGGAAGCGATTATTCAGTCACATGATGGTCATAACCTTGATAATCAGCTTGAACGTGCCGCTAATGCGCTACGTCTGCCATCATGGGATGCAAAAATTGAGCATCTATCCGGGGGTGAACGCCGCCGCGTAGCAATCTGCCGTTTACTGCTAGAAAAACCAGATATGCTGCTATTGGACGAACCAACTAACCACCTTGATGCTGAATCTGTTGCATGGCTGGAGCGCTTCCTGCACGATTATGAAGGTACTGTTGTTGCAATCACTCACGATCGTTACTTCCTTGATAACGTTGCAGGCTGGATTCTGGAGCTTGACCGTGGTGAAGGTATCCCATGGGAAGGTAACTACTCTTCATGGCTGGAGCAAAAAGATGCTCGTCTGGCTCAGGAAGCATCGACAGAAGCCGCCCGCCGTAAATCTATCGAGAAAGAATTAGAATGGGTTCGCCAAAATCCAAAAGGCCGTCAAGCGAAAGGTAAAGCACGTCTGGCCCGTTTTGAAGAATTGAACAGCGTTGAATATCAGAAACGTAACGAAACCAGTGAACTGTTTATCCCACCGGGATCACGCTTAGGTGACAAAGTTCTGGAAGTGGAAAATTTGACCAAATCCTATGGCGACCGGGTTCTTATCGATAATTTGAGTTTTTCCCTACCAAAAGGGGCGATTGTCGGGATTATTGGGCCTAACGGTGCCGGTAAATCTACCCTGTTCCGTATGCTTTCCAACCAAGAGCAACCTGATTCCGGCACTATCACGTTAGGAGAAACCGTCAAACTAGCTTCTGTAGATCAGTTCCGTGACAATATGGATGACAAGAAAACCGTCTGGGAAGAGATTTCTAATGGTCAAGATATCATGCGTATCGGTAACTTTGAGCTCCCAAGTCGCGCCTATGTTGGGCGTTTCAACTTCAAAGGTGTTGATCAAGGTAAACGAGTCGGTGAACTGTCTGGCGGTGAAAGAGGCCGACTGCACTTGGCCAAACTGTTGCAAGTTGGCGGTAACATGCTGCTGCTCGACGAACCAACCAACGATCTGGATATTGAAACCCTGCGCGCACTAGAAAATGCCCTATTGGAATTCCCAGGCTGTGCAATGGTTATCTCCCATGACCGCTGGTTCCTTGACCGTATCGCAACCCACATCATTGATTATCAGGATGAAGGTAAAGTGACCTTCTTTGAAGGTAACTTCAGTGAATACGAAGACTATAAAAAGCGGACTCTGGGAGCTGAAGCACTAGAACCACATCGCATTAAGTATAAGAGAATTAGCAAATAATCATATTAAGAACGGCCTGACAACAGGCCGTTTTCCTCTAATTATTATCCTCATATAAACTCATAGTCTTATTCACAATGCTATATGTAAGATGCGTATCATGGATAATTTTCCCTTCTTTCAGCGTAATAATACGATCTGCATGTCTAATAAGCCTATTATCCTGTGAAGCTACAACAACCGTTCCCCTTTGATGATGAGCAATAAATCTTAAGATATCAATGGCTGTCTGACAGTCATATTTATCAAGATAACAAGTTGGCTCGTCAGCAAACAAATACCGGGGACTATTCACAATTGCTCTGGCTATTGCTACGCGTTGTTTTTCACTATCACATAATTCCCTGGGATATATATCTTTCTTATGTTTCAAACCAACAGTATTGAGTGCCTTAGTTGCCCTAGCTATCGATTCCTGATGAGAAGCAGTGATTCCACAGGACAGGGATAATAGCAAATTATCCAATGCTGTGAGTTCATTAGATAAATTAATTCTTTGAAAAATAAAACCACAATTTATCGAATGAAATCTATCTAATTCACAGTGATTCAGTTTACCCAATTCGTGATCAGCAATTAATATTTTTCCGCTGTCGAGACGCAACAACCCAGAAGTCATTGCCAGCAAAGTACTTTTTCCTGAACAGAGATCCCCTGTAATCAAAGTAAATTCACCTGGAAAAATAGAAAGATTGATGTCCGAAATCATTTTTTGGTTAGTTTGACTGTTTGAAAAACCATATGAAATGTCAATGGCTTCAATCGTAGCGATTTGATTCAAATTCATTATCTCAGCATAATAGTGTAAGAAATCTGGCATTATCGGTAACACTTACAGCCAGAACAATCCGTAAAAATACAGATATTCATCATTATAAGATTACACAAACGAAGGGAAATCATATAAGAAATATCTTAATTAAAAGTATATCAATATTTCTACCAGTGACTATTTCAAATGGCTACCTGTATGCTAAAATCAAAATTTTACTAAACAAGATCAACCCATTCCTATCAAAAATTCATTAACAGCAGAGCATTATTTGGTTAGTTCAAATACAAAAATAACATCAGATAAATAATTTTTTATAGATAAAAACACCCTAATATCATAACAACAGGTTAAAGTTAATATTTAATTTTCGTAATAACAAAGACACATAAAACATTAAAATATTTAATATGAAAATCAACCTTATCTTATTTTCAAATAAACCACAAAGCAAAAAAATTTTATTTATAAATCAACAGGGAAGTATTTAATTATTAATTTTGTTTTTATTCAAGAAATAAATAATCAATAGAAGTATCAAAAATATTAATAGCTATTATATATTTTATTACTTATAAGAAGTAAGAATATCCAACCACAACTCACATCGCGGTCAGATATATATTGAATATACTTATTAGTTTATCATATAAAATATTATATATGAATCTAATTATAAACGATTCAACTGATGTTCGGCTTAGGGTTAACAGCTAAAAGTTGCTGAATAAGGTCAATACAACGCAAGAAACGTTGGTCATAATCTGGTGAATCCACCTTAACATATTCAGTATTATTGTCTTTTAGAATATCCTCCAACAATTGCTGGAACGCTTTACGATCCTGATCGCTACCAAGGCTACGCAAACCATCAGCAACCCAAGGGGTATTATTTTCTAGTAGAATGACCAAATCAAATCGGTATTCATCAATCAATGCCTGAACAAACGGATGTTCACGCCCTTCATATCGCTTGCAGAATGCTTGGGTAGTCACGAAATCAGTATCCACAAATGTAACCTTATTCGCATATTTTACTGCAAAATCAATATACTGTGCTTGCCCCAATGCGATTTTGTCATAGTCTGAATATTGTAACGCCATCTCATCACCTCCCAGATGAGAGAAAACATAATCACGACCATACTCCCAAGCACTGGTAGTATTAAAAATATTTGCCAATTTGTTAACTAACGTGGATTTACCACTAGATTCTCCACCAAGAATAGCTACTGTACGGACAAAGAAAGGTTTTACTTCCGTAGGAATATATTCCCAATGACGGAATGGGTCCTGGCGAATCTGTCGACCACAGATCTTCATAAATGATCGTTGTGGATCGATAAGAATAGTTTCAATTCCCAATTGTTCTTTATAACGAGGGGCATCCAGAGTTTCACTGGAATAGATATAACTTGGATTAATCCCCTCCTTTGACATAAAGGCTTTCATGCCTTTACTCCACACATCCCAACCATGTGGATATGGCTCAATTCCCTGTTCATCAAAAGAATGAATATGAATATTTTTCTGATATTTAAATGTCTGAAGTAACCAACGCAGACGATCACTAACAGTAGGTTGCTGCGACATGGAGCTATTCACAAACAACTCTTTATCCCTCGGTTCATCATGACAAAGGATGATATGTAATTCATCTACCTGACTACAAGCCCGTTGAATGAGATAAATATGCCCGGTATGCAATGGATAAAACTTACCAAATATCACGCCAACTGTTTTATTCTGCACAGGATATTGCAACCCCAGATAGTTATGGAGAGAAGCCAATTTTTTGGCACTAGGGCTTTTGATTTTGTCATTAATTAACTGGCTGAGATAACCTTTAGTCATACCGCTTGCATCGGCAACCTGTTGCAACGTACAACCCGTTTGTTTAATCGCTTTTTTAAGGTAGCCAAATTGACCCATATCTCCCCCAGTTTAATCAAGATCTTCCATAACAGATAAAGCATCTGCCAGCTTTCTCACACCAAAAACTCTCATCCCTGACAGCTCTTTTTTCGGCATATTGGCATAAGGGACTATCGCCCGTTTAAAACCATGTTTAGCCGCTTCCGATATCCGTTCCTGCCCACTCGGTACAGGACGGATTTCACCGGCCAGCCCCACCTCACCAAATACAACCAAATCACGGGGTAAAGGCCGATCCCGAAAACTGGAGACTAAAGAGAGAAGTAAAGCGAGGTCTGCACTGGTTTCCGCTACCTTAACGCCACCGACCACATTGACAAACACATCCTGATCGGACATTTGCAAACCACCATGACGATGAAGAACCGCCAGTAGGATAGCCAACCGGTTTTGCTCTAAACCAACAGCCACACGGCGTGGATTATTCATCATCGAATGATCCACCAGCGCCTGAATTTCCACCAATAAAGGACGGGTACCTTCCCACACCACCATGACCGAACTGCCAGCCGTCACTTCATCACCACGGCTAAGGAAAATCGCTGACGGGTTACTCACTTCGCGCAACCCCTGCTCTGTCATAGCGAATACTCCCAGCTCATTGACAGCACCAAACCGGTTTTTATGGCTGCGTAAAGTACGGAAACGAGAATCAGCCTCACCATCAAGCATTACGGAACAGTCAATACAATGTTCCAACACTTTCGGGCCGGCCAGCGAACCATCTTTAGTTACATGACCCACCATAACAATGGCAACACCACGGGTTTTAGCAAACCGAGTAAGATAAGCAGCGGTTTCCCTGACCTGAGCAACACTCCCAGGAGAGGATTGAATATCCGCCATATGCATCACCTGAATAGAGTCAATCACCATCAGTTTTGGCTGTTCCTGCTCTGCAATCAAGCAAATCTGCTCAATGCTGGTTTCTGACAACATATTCAGATTATCAACCGGCAACCCCAACCGGTGAGCACGCATAGCAACCTGTTGTAACGACTCCTCTCCAGTGACGTATAACGTTTTCATTTGCGTGGATAACTGACACATCGTCTGCAACAGTAAGGTACTTTTTCCGGCTCCTGGGTTACCACCAATCAGAATGGCACTACCAGGTACAACACCACCGCCCAGAACCCGGTCAAATTCTTTGAATCCAGTGGAAAAACGAGGAAGTTCTTCCAGACTAATCTCTGATAATTTCTGAACCCTGCTGACACCCGCATCTCCCGCATAACCACTGAATCTGTCACTACGAGAGGAAGGTGCGGCGGCTAAACGCACCTCAGTAATAGTATTCCAGGCATGGCATGCACCACATTGCCCCTGCCAACGCGGATAATCCGCTCCACACTCATTACAGACAAACGCTCGTTTTGCTGCTTTCGCCACTCTGCACTCCCTAAAACAACTTCATTAACGTTCTTCGTGTTTAAGACCACCACTTAACACACACAATACCCCCATCAGATCAGCATGGCGAATTGTCACCTTCGACTGAGCATAAACCTTCGGTTTCGCATGATAAGCAATACCCAGCCCCGCTTTACGGATCATTTTTAAATCATTAGCACCATCACCAATAGCCACGGTTTGTTCCAATGGGATATTCAGTTTTTTCGCCAATCTCACCAATGTGGCAGCCTTATATTTGGCATCAACAACTGGCCCTTTAACCTTACCTGTCAACTTGCTATTTTTTACTTCTAACTGATTTGCTACCGCAGCAACCAAACGTAAATTCTGGCGCAGGTGATCCGCAAAATAGGTGAATCCCCCCGACGCGATTGCCACATGCCAATCAAAGGACTGCAACTTACGCACCAGACTGGTCAATCCCGGCATAAGTGGTAAATTTTCTACAACCTGCCGCAGAATATCAGCATCAGCTCCTGCAAGCTGAGAAACCCGCTCCCGCAGACTCTCAGAAAAATCCAACTCGCCTTGCATTGCCCGCTCAGTAATTTCGGCCACCTTGTCACCTACGCCTGCCAAACGAGCTATTTCATCAATACACTCAATTTGAATGGCCGTTGAATCCATATCCATGACCAACAAACCTGGCGAACGCAACCGTGGAATCTGCCCCAAAGGAACAACATCCAGCCGACACTCATCAGCAAGTCTTTTAATACGCGGCGTCAGACTTCCAGCAATACGCACTACCTGATAATCATCAATACGCCATGAAGAGACAATAACAATTGCCGCTCCAAGCCGATGCTGAAAGTTACTGATACGTTGTTTATCTAAACCACGACCATATATCAACCAACCACTGTCACCAGCCCGGTAATCCAATGGCATAACTTCTTCACCACTTAATGAAAGTGGTAATCCCGGCCATTTATGGACCTCTTCCGGCAAATAACGATAAGCCAGGTTATTAGACATTAATCCCTACTCCTGTAATCCTACATAGCTCTGACTGCAAAAAATGACATTTCAAACTATCCTCTCTGTATCGCATCTGGCAACATTGAATTAACCACAGCCAGGAAGAGATAACTATGATCAAAGCTAAATTAAAATTCCGACTGCATAAAACAGCTATTATATTGATCTGTATTGCCTTATTAGTATTTCTAATGCAGGGCGTTTCTTATTTTAGCCGTTCTCACCAACAAGCCCAGATAGATCAATTTGAGGAATTGGCCAAAACCCTGGCAAAACAAGTCGCATTCAGCTTATCCGATTATATGGAGAGTGGCAGCAAAGATCTTAATAATGAGCAGATACTGGCTAATTTGAATCATCTGACCAAAAACAGCCGCATACTTGATGCGAGTGCTTACCTTAAAAATGGAACACAAGTTGCACATAGTGGTGAGAGTGTGCCAGTACGCGATCGTTTATCGCTGGATGGTAAAAAAGCAGGAAGTTATTTTAACCACCAGATAGTCGTTCCCATTCCAGGAAAAGATGAACCAAGCGGTTTTCTGCGCCTGACACTAGATACCCACAAACTGGCAACAGAATCCAAACAGGTGGATAACACGACTAACTTACTTCGTATCATGATTTTACTCGCTTTAGCAATTGGTTTTATTCTGGCACATAATCTGTTGCAATTAACACCAAGCCGCTGGCAGCAATCGCCTTATTTGCTGACAGCCAACAGCAAATCAAGCGAAAAGGAAGAGGAATAAGGTAAATCGGCTCTGGAAACATATGACCAGAAAATACTACAAAATAGTTAGCGAAAACCCGCCGTAAAACCTCGCATTGAGCGGGGCGCAATCACTCAATATGCCAGACTTACTTAACTCGTTTTCTGAGGCATCCCTTGAACGTCCTCTGACCTCTGTCGGGATCGCTTGCCAGTTTGAATTCACTTAACTATATTGAATGCATCGAATGCAAATATAGGTAAAGAATTATGGCAATGATGACTGTCAGAAACATCCCTGATGAAGTGCACCGTGCCTTGCGGGTTCGTGCTGCCATGCACGGCCACAGCACTGAGGCCGAAGTACGCGCCATTCTGGAAAAATCCGTAAAAGCCGAAGGCCGGATCAAGTTGGGCTCAATGCTAACTGAGATTGGCCGGCAAGCCAAGTTAACCGATGAGGAGTTCACAGCCATTGAGCAAATGCGTGATAAAACGCCAGCCAAGCCGGTAAGTTTTCAATGATCATACTGGATACTAACGTGATTTCAGAACCGCTGCGTCAAGCCCCTGAATCGAATGTCATTAAGTGGCTAGACGCACAACCGATTGAAACCCTATATCTGTCGGCAATAACTGTAGCCGAACTGCGCTTTGGTTTGGCCTCGCTGCCCGTGGGGAAACGACGTGACAAGTTGCAGGAAAGCCTGGAAAAGCAGATATTACCTTTATTCGTCGGACGTGTATTGTCATTCGATATGTCAGCATCACAATCTTACGGTGAACTGATGGCAAAAGCACGGTTCGCCGGTTTGGCAATCGGCCTGGCTGATGGATATATCGCTGCAATCGCCGCTGCAAATGGCATGATAGTTGCCACACGAGATATTAGCCCGTTCGAGGCGGCAGGTGTGGGCGTGATTAATCCCTAGGAAAATTAACAGACGACTTTTTGTGACATCGTAGCTTTTAAAATATAAAACATGGCTTTGGTGTTGCTAGCATTTTTCCTAAATAATCAAATACATCCTATGTTGTGTTTTTCCTTTTACCATCCATAAAGATACTTTTTTTATCTTCATCAATTAATGCCAGAGGATATGAAAATTTATTATCAAACGTTACAAAATCATGAGAAATATAACCAGATTTAAAATATCTATTACTAAACGGGATTTCAGCACAATTCAATATTGCTTTCATATTTTTAATAACTAAATTATGAGCATAATTCTTACTGTTTTAATATCCTTCTTTAAAATATATAAACTTCTTCTTAGGATATTCATTTGCATTTACATCACCTATAACCTTAAAATAACTTCCCTTAGATTTAATAATGGTTAGATTTATTCTATATTCTCTTAGTCTTATATCTTAATTATCACTTTCACAAAGAGACAATTCCTCTATCCATCATTAAAAACACCAAAAAATTAAGAAAATGACCCCATAAGATGTTATTTTAAAATCACAACAGAGATTAACAAGAAACAAGATGAAAATAGCCATTATCTCGTTCATAAAATATTTTTAAAATCCAAATCCAAATCCAAATCCAAATCCAAATCCAAATCCAAATCCAAATCCAAATCCAAATCCATTTTAGATTAATAACTAAATTATCAGAGTATAAATTTCTGATAAAAATTATAGGATTTATTCTAATAATCTTCTGACAATAAATTAAACTATTTTATTTACTCCAAACTTTAACAAACAAGGAATTCTAAACATCTATACTTCTTTACCTCTTTACCTCTTTACCTCTTTACCTCTTTACCTCTAAAATAAAATTAATATATTCCATTTGGCTATATATGGTTGCTATTCATTCTTTCAAACAAGTACATCTACAGAGTTATCCTCCATAACTATATGAATACAACGGATTATCTGGAGATGATATGACCTCGTCACGCTCTGTTCTCGATATGATTGGTAATACCCCATTGCTGGAGTTAACACATCTGAATACCGGTTCGTGTCAATTATTTATCAAACTGGAGAATCAAAATCCCGGTGGCTCTATTAAAGATCGCGTTGCACTTTCAATGATCGAGCAAGCGGAGAAACAGGGCCTACTCCAGCCCGGTGGTACAATTATCGAAGCCACTGCTGGCAATACCGGTATTGGATTGGCATTAGTCGCCGCCCTGAAAGGCTATAAGCTGATTCTGGTTGTCCCAGATAAAATGAGCAGGGAGAAGGTGTTCCATCTGCGTGCACTGGGTACCGATGTACGTTTGACCCGTTCTGATGTCAGCAAAGGTCATCCAGAATATTATCAGGACTATGCCCTACGTTTGGCTCAAGAAATACCAGGCGCTTATTACATTGATCAGTTCAATAATCCAGCTAACTCAGCAGCTCACATCACTACCACCGGTCCGGAAATTTGGCAGCAAATGGCTCACAACGTCGATGCCGTGGTGATCGGCGTCGGTTCCGGTGGGACGCTAGGCGGTCTGTGCAGCTATTTCGCTCAAGTCTCACCAGAAACCGAGTTTGTATTGGCCGACCCGAGCGGCTCTATTCTGGTGGACTACATCGAACACGGTGAATATGGTAAAGCCGGAAGTTGGCAGGTGGAAGGCATCGGTGAAGATTTTGTCCCTCCCTTGGGCGATTTTAGCCGGGTGCACCACGCCTATCGTGTCAGTGATGCAGAAGCCTTCTCCAGCGCCCGTGATCTGCTGTTAAAAGAAGGCGTACTGGCGGGTTCTTCCAGTGGCACGCTACTGGCCGCCGCACTGCGCTACTGCCGCTCACAAACCACACCAAAACGTGTAGTTACGCTGGCTTGTGACAGTGGAAACAAGTACCTGTCAAAAATGTTTAACGACTACTGGATGCTGGAACAAGGATTCCAGTCACGTATGCCACAACATGATCTGAGCGACTACATTACCTATCGCTATCAGGATGGCGCTACGGTTTTTGTGTCGCCAGAAGATACGTTGAAAACCGCTCATACCCGAATGCGTCTGTATGAAATTTCTCAGTTACCCGTACTAAAAGATGAACAAATCGTCGGCATTATCGATGAATGGGATTTAATGCACACAGTGCAAGCTAATCCACGCAATTTTACTCTACCTGTTAGCCACGCCATGACCCATCAGGTTCAAACTCTGGATAAGGACGCTTCTTTGCAACAATTGATGGCAACTTTCGACGCCGGGCATGTAGCACTCATCGTCAACAATGGCTGTTTCCTTGGGCTCGTAACTCGCACAGATGTGCTGAACGCATGGCGTCAGCAACTTAATTGATTTTCTCGTAGGAATAACATTATGACCAAGTTTGATACTAAAACTGTTCACGCTGGCTATACACCTGACCACACTGGCGCGGTAATGCCAGCGATTTATGCGACTTCGACCTACGCCCAGACTGCGCCCGGCCAGCACACTGGTTATGAATATTCCCGCAGTGGTAACCCGACGCGCGACTCACTGGAAAACGCGATAGCTGAACTGGAAAATGGCAGTCAAGGCTATGCTTTCAGTTCAGGGCTAGCAGCCAGTTCCACGGTGTTGGAACTGCTGGATAAAGATAGTCATCTGGTAGCAGTAGATGATCTGTATGGTGGCACTTACCGGCTGCTGGAAAGGGTACGTAGCCGTACTGCTGGTTTACGTGTTACTTACGTGAAAGCAGATGATATCGCTGGCCTTAAAGCGGCAATTCGTCCCGATACAAAAATGATTTGGGTGGAAACTCCTACCAATCCGTTGCTAAAACTGGCCGATCTGGCTGCTATCGCGCAAGTAGCTCAACAGCATGGAATTATTAGTGTCGCGGATAATACTTTCGCCTCCCCATATATCCAACGCCCACTTGATCTGGGATTTGATATTGTCGTGCACTCCGCTACTAAGTATTTGAATGGTCATTCCGATGTGATCGCAGGGCTGGCTGTCGTCGGCAAAAATGCAGAACTAGCAGAAAAGCTCGGTTTTCTGCAAAACTCTGTGGGCGGCGTGCTTGATCCATTTAGCAGTTTCCTGGTTCTGCGTGGAATGCGCACGCTTGCTCTGCGTATGCAACGTCACATTGACAGTGCATCAAAGATCGCACATTGGCTGGAACAGCAGCCTCAGATCGAAACCGTCTTCTATCCCGGCCTCGCTTCCCATCCACAGCATGAACTGGCGAAACGTCAAATGAATGGTTTTGGCGGTATGATTTCTGTTCATTTAAAAGGTGATGATGATTATGCCCGCCGGTTAATTCAAGAGCTAAAGCTATTTACATTGGCTGAAAGTCTGGGCGGAGTGGAAAGTCTGATCGGCCAACCATTTAGTATGACTCACGCTTCTATCCCATTAGAAAAACGCCTTTCTTCCGGGATCACACCACAGTTGGTACGTATTTCTGTAGGTATAGAGGATGCAGAGGATCTCATCGCCGATTTAGCTCAGGCGTTGGAAAAAGCCACTCAATAAAAGAGCAACGCCAGCCAATTTTTTAACTGGCTGGCATTTAAATAAAAAGCGGCTCTTTTTATGCAATCAAAAGTAAATGTAGAGCCGGGATTATTTATCACCCAACAGAACAGACTCTAGGGCGATTTCAATCATTTCATTAAAAGTCGTCTGGCGTTCCTCGGCGGTCAGTTTTTCATGAGTACGGATGTGGTCAGAAACGGTACAGATAGTCAGCGCTTTTGCGCCATATTCAGCCGCAACACCGTAAAAACCCGCAGCTTCCATTTCTACGCCCAGAATGCCATATTGTTCCATTACATCAAACAGTTGTGGATCAGGTGTATAGAACAGCTCAACCGAAAAGATGTTACCTACACGTACATTGATGTTTTTTGCTTTAGCAGCATCAACAGCGTTACGGACCAGATCGAAATCAGCAATCGCCGCAAAGTCGTGATCTTTAAAACGTATACGGTTAACTTTGGAATCAGTGCATGCCCCCATGCCAATAATCACATCACGCAATTGAACATCTTGACGTACTGAACCACAGGAACCTACACGGATAAGGACTTTAGCGCCGAAATCGGTGATCAACTCTTTCGCATAGATAGAGCAGGATGGGATACCCATACCGTGTCCCATCACGGAAATCGGGCGGCCTTTATAAGTACCGGTAAAACCTAACATACCGCGTACATCGTTTACCTGTCGCACATTTTCCAGAAAAGTTTCAGCAATGTATTTTGCACGTAGTGGATCACCCGGCATCAAAACAACATCTGCAAAATCGCCCATCTCAGCATTAATATGGGGAGTGGCCATAATTAAGTTCCTTGTTTCTTATTTAATGACTATTTTAGTGAGTATATGACTGCCCGAAAGCAGTCAGTAATCAGATTTAAAACATAGACTTGCCGTATTCCATTGGCGACAAACCAAAATATTTAGCAACAGTCTGTCCAATGTCAGCAAAACTTTCACGGTGGCCTAGTGAGCCAGGTTTTATCTTCGGCCCATAAATCAGAACTGGAATGTGCTCACGAGTATGGTCCGTACCAAGCCATGTAGGGTCACAACCGTGGTCTGCCGTCAAGATCAAAATGTCATCATCTTTCACGAGTTTCAGCATTTCAGGCAGACGACGATCAAACAGCTCCAATGCAGCAGCATAGCCCGGAACATCACGACGATGACCATAAGAAGAGTCAAAATCAACAAAGTTAGTGAAGACGATGGTGTTGTCACCCGCTTTTTCCATTTCCACCAGCGTTGCATCAAACAGTGCGTCAATGCCGGTCGCTTTCACTTTTTGCGTAATCCCGACGTTTGCATAGATATCTGCAATTTTACCGATAGAAACGACTTCACCATTTTTCTCATCAACCAATTTTTTCAGCATGGTTGGCGCGGGAGGTTCAACAGCCAAGTCGTGGCGATTACCAGTACGCTGGAAATTGCCAGCCTTATCACCAACAAATGGTCGGGCAATCACACGACCAATATTATAACCACCGTCTGTCAGTTCTTCTCGGGCAATTTCACACAGCTCGTACAGGCGATCCAAACCGAAAGTTTCTTCGTGGCAAGCAATCTGGAATACTGAATCAGCAGAGGTGTAAAAAATCGGTTTACCCGTTTTCATATGCTCTTCACCTAGTTTATCCAGAATGACAGTACCAGAAGAGTGACAATTACCCAGATAACCCGGTAGATTTGCGCGTTCTACCAGTTTGTCCAACAGTTCCTGCGGGAAGCTGTTTTCTTCATCTTTGAAATATCCCCAGTCAAACAGAACCGGTACACCAGCAATTTCCCAGTGACCTGATGGAGTGTCTTTCCCTGAAGAGAGTTCGCTAGCATAAGCGTGAGCACCGATAATATCTGCATCTTTATCCAGACCCACAGGGAAAGTTCCACAAGACTCCTCCGCAGCTTTACCTAAACCTAAACGGCTTAAGTTTGGCAAATGCAAAGGCCCTTTGCGACCGACATCGGCATCACCACAAGCACAGACTTCTGCAATGTGTCCCAAGGTGTTAGATCCTTTATCACCAAATTTTTCGGCATCTTCACTGGCTCCAATGCCAAAAGAATCCAATACCATGATGAATGTACGTTTCATAATTTTCTCCTGCGTCACGTCACGCTAACAATGCGGAAATGCCACCGTAGTTTAATAATAAGTCTGGTTATGATTCGCCGATTTGGCGATAAACCATCGGTGTGGCTGGTTTGGCTTCTACCCCTAGAACAATAGCTTTACGTACTGCCTCTGCCGCTTCCTGCCATTGGTTCTCATTATTGGCATGAATTATAGCTAAGGGAGTATCTGCACTCACTTCTGAACCTAGAGCAACAATATTGCTCAGCCCTACACTGTAATCAATGAGATCCACTGCTTTACGGCGCCCTCCGCCGAGGGAAACCACAGACATACCCAGAGCACGGGTATTCATATCAGTGATAAATCCATGCTGTTCAGCTAATACCGGCTTGCTGAACGAGGCAGTTGGTAAGTAACGGTCGTAACGCTCAACGAAATCAGTCGGACCTTGCTGTGCAGCGACCATGCGACCAAAGATTTCGGCTGCTTTACCGTTATCTAATACAGACTGGAGTTTATTACACGCATCTCCACGATTTGTCACCAGATTACCCGATACCAGCATTTCAACACAGAGTGCCATTGTAACTTCGAGTAAACGTGGATTGCGATATTCACCCGTCAGAAAGCGAACGGCTTCACGAACTTCAAGTGCATTACCTGCACTGGATGCCAAAACCTGATTCATATCCGTCAACAGTGCAGTCGCTTTACAACCTGCACCATTAGCCACACTAACAATGGATTCTGCCAATTGCTCTGATTTTTCATAAGTCGGCATAAAAGCACCTGAGCCAACTTTGACATCCATCACCAAAGCATCCAAACCTTCAGCCAGTTTTTTGCCAAGGATGGATGCCGTGATCAAAGGAATAGAATCCACCGTTGCGGTAATATCACGGGTAGCATAGAAACGTTTATCTGCCGGTGCCAACGAATGAGTCTGGCCGATAATCGCAACACCAACATCCTGAATAATTTTACGAAAACACTCGTCATCAGGGAAAATATCCAATCCTGGGATCGCTTCTAGTTTGTCCAGCGTACCACCAGTATGGCCCAGACCACGGCCAGAGATCATCGGGACATAACCGCCACAGGCAGCCACCATCGGGCCAAGCATCAGGGAAGTGACATCACCAACACCACCGGTCGAGTGTTTATCCACAATCGGACCATTCAGATTCAGGCTCTTCCAGTTCAAAACTGTACCGGAATCACGCATAGCCAGTGTCAAAGCCACACGTTCTTCCATCGTCATATCGTGAAAGTAGATAGCCATCGCCAGAGCAGCAATTTGCCCTTCGGAAACAGAATCCTCACATATGCCATTAATGAAAAAACGGATCTCTTCTTCATTCAATGGATACCCATCACGCTTTTTACGGATGATTTCTTGTGCCAGTAACAAAGCATTCTCCTAATCATAATGAATATCGGGAAAAATTCAGCAAGCTACACACCGAATGATGCAGTACATGATTATCAGTAATTGCTGCTTTGTTTTTGCCCCTGATGACCCAGAGTATTCAGCAAATCCCCTAACAGGCTGGAAGCACCAAAGCGGAAATGACGGGCATCAACCCATTTGTTACCCATGATACGATCAGCCAATGCCAGATATTGTGCCGCTTCTTCAGTAGTACGCACGCCACCAGCGGGTTTAAAGCCAACGATTTCACCAACGCCCATCTCATGGATAACCTTAATCATGATTTCAGCACTTGCCAGTGTGGCGTTAATCGGCACTTTACCCGTAGACGTTTTGATAAAATCAGCACCGGCTTTAATTGAAATTTCAGATGCCTGACGGATTAGAGATGCTTCTTTCAGTTCACCCGTTTCAATAATGACTTTTAGCAGAACACCTGCTTCTGCACAGGCTTCTTTACACGCTTTCACCATCTCAAAACCGATTTGTTCATTACCGGCGATCAATGCACGATATGGGAAAACCACGTCTACATCATCAGCACCATAAGCAATAGCCGCACGTGTTTCAGCTAAAGCGATATCAATATCGTCGTTACCGTGTGGAAAATTTGTCACTGTTGCAATACGGATTTCAGGCGTGCCCTGTTCACGTAATACCTTACGTGCCAGAGGAATAAAACGAGGGTAGATACAGATAGCCGCGGTATTACCTGCCGGGCTTTTCGCCTGATGACAAAGCGCCGTCACTTTTTCATCGGTATCATTATCATTGAGTGTCGTTAAATCCATCAAACTCAGCGCACGCTGCGCTGCTGCGGTTAAATCGGTCATAAAACTCTCCAACGTTATTATCGTGGCCGGCTTCACGCCTGAGTCACGCATTCTTTTAAGCGATTGTTTGTTGGCGAGCGGACTTGGTTCCTTAAAGATGTAGCGGTGGTATGCCCACGGCGACAGTTGAACTCCTTTTCACCGCGCTATGCTCTCTTTTCGGCTTGTGATCCCTAATGCGAGCCTCGCCTTTATCCGTGAAATTATTGGCACATCTTTATTTGAACATTTAGACGCTCAAAAAATCGTGCCTTATATCACACTAATAAAATGTAATTTGCAAAAAATTAATTTTAAATGTGATATAAATCACATTAATGAAAATTTACCCTCTGCTTTATCTACAAATCAGGTACTGCTACCATTTTAAATAATGCACGATAAAAAATATAACTCACTGCCAAACAGAGAACTTTGGACAGGAATACCCTGTTTTTTCATTAATTAACCTTACTTCTGTTGTAAAAACACTCAGTTCATTTAATTACACGATGGATAACAGTGGTAATTTCAGGTTAAATATTGTACTAACATGCACAACCATCATTTTAAATTCATCTAAACTGTATTGTTTCTATTCAAAATTCTTATTGAGTTCTTTGGTTAAAAAACAACACAATCGATTCTTTTTCAATCATTTCATTTGGGTTATATTGCGATCTTATAGCTCAATATAGGTAATGATTGCTTATGGTTAATGATTTTAATTCAGAACGAAGCGGATTGATCTTTACACTCACCGCAAACGATCTCCCAGAGAAAACATTTGCTGTAGCCGAGTTTTCTTTGCAGGAAGAATTGTCCCAACTGTTTACGCTGTCTTTAACTCTGGTCAGTAAACGGGCCGATATTGATTTAGAATCACTGTTATTACAGTCGGTGAAATTCCGGGTGGTTTTTAATGGCGTTGAACAACGTCAGGTCAGTGGTGTTATCGCCCAGGCGGTATTAAGAGAGACTCATGCTCATCGTACCCTTTATTCCCTTACTGTCCGGCCCGCTCTCTGGCGAATGACCCTGAATCAGGATAGCCGGATTTATCATCGGCAAAGTGTGCCGGCCATTCTCAATAGCTTGCTGAAAAAACACCATGTGTTGGCTGATTCCCAACTGAATGAGTTTCATTATATTCGCGAGTATGTGACGCAGAAACGGGAGTCCGATTATGACTTTTTTGCCCGGTTAGTCGCCGAAGAAGGGCTGAATTTCTGGTTTGAAGACAACAAACTGTTTTTCAGTGATAGCCACTTAGGCATGACCGCCAATTTACCCCTGGTCTACAATCCCCAGATACAGACTGCCACAGAAATGAATGTGATCAATCAGGTGCATCTGGGTGTTTCCATGACCCCGCAGCGGGTTATTTATAAGGATAGAAATCCGCAAAATCCTGATTACTTCCTCACGCACTGGGCCGATACCGATCCGCGTGTAGCGGGGCAGAAAACCCTGTTTTCGATCTTTGAAAGCTACGGACGTTTTCAGAAAGATGCGGAGGCGAAACCGTTTGTCCAGCGCCGTCAGCAGGCAGTTCAGAACCAACGTTTGGCCGGCTATGGGCAAAGTCATTGTTTTAAACTGATGCCCGGTAAAATCTTTGACCTCAGCGAACACCCGGTTGAAGCCATAAATACCCGCTGGCAAATCGTGTCTATTCATCATCACGGTAAATGTCCGCAGGCATTGCAAGAAGGCAGCAGCGAGTCAGGAACTTATTTGCATAATGAATTCAGTTTTATTTCTGGCTATAAGGACTGGCGACCGCTATATCGTTACAAACCGCTGGCGGATGGTGATGAAGTCGCGACCGTGGTTGGCCCGGCAGGGGAAGAGATTTATGTTAATGAAGACGGTTGTATTCGCGTCCATTTTCACTGGGATCGTTATGATAAGGCCGATGAAAACGCCGCCTGTTGGGTGCGGTTCGCGCAAGGTTGGAATGGTAGTGGTTACGGTTTTATGGCGGTTCCCCGTATTGGTCAGGAGGTGATTGTTTCCTATCTGAATGGCGATATTGATCGTCCGATTGTGACCGGCTGCACCTATAACGGCCTGAATCGCCCGCCGCTGGATTTACCTGCCGAAAAAACCCGCACCACCTTTAAGACCCGGACCCACAAAGGAAAAGGCTTTAATGAATTGCGGTTTGAGGATGAAAAAGATCGGGAAGAAATATTTATTCATGCTCAGAAAAACATGAAGACTCAAATCTTAAATGACGAAACAATCAATATTGAACATGACCGAATCCACCATATTAAGCACGATGCTCATTTACGTGTTGATAATGAATATCGCGTTCTGGCTAATAATGACATATCCGTTTCGTCCAGAAAAAAATTGCATGTCAAGGCCGATGATGCACTCTTCATGCTGGGGGAAAATGCAATTCACCTGAGTTCAGGAACTACCTTAGTTATTGATGCTGGTAGTGAATTAACTCTCCAAGCGGCGGGACATTTTATCAAAATTGATGCTGGTGGCATCACCAGTAGCTCAGGAATTAATTTCGGTAGTGGGACACCGGGTATAGGTTCTGGTTGGGGAGGGAAATTGCCCGATATGTTACAAAAAGAGATGAAGCAGGCGAATGTAGATATTCCGGCACAAATACCGAAAATACCCAATAAGGGGCTGTGCATCAGTTGTTTGCTGAAAGCAGAACTGGAAGGAGCAACAATGGTTATCAGAGGACAATCATGATATTAGAATTAAATGAAAAATTAATGAACTATCAGAAAGAGCACCCTGAAACTCGGCTTTATGCTCTGGTAAATGGCTTGCAATATGAGTACTACTTTCAGGCAGAAATTAAATATATTGCCGGGGTAAATAATCCTTTATTCAGGTACTACCCTGATTCAAAAATTGCGTTTGCTGGCCCTTGGTTATTTGATATGGAATATGGACATCATTGGCATAATAAATTGTCAGAGTTAGAAGATACCTATCCTTCTGTATCGTGGATATTGACACCTTTATCATTAGATCAATTGACCCGACATCTATTGCCTTATTTAAATATCCAGTTGCCGACAAAACAGACGGCGCTTTTCCGTTTTTATGATCCTCGTGTTTTACATCGAATTCAGGAAATTTTCAATGATGAGCAGTTGGTAGAATTTACTCGCGGAATGACCAAATGGCTTTATCAGCATAATTCGAGCTATTATTCGGTGTCGGGAGCAATGTTATGATTAAACTGACTCAGGGACAATTCGATAAAATTATTGAGTTAGAAAAACAAGAATTTGTTGAAAAAGTGGAAAAAGAGATCTTGGCTGAATACGCAAATTTAATCCCTTGTAATTCTCATCTCAGTAAACGATTAAAAGGGGCTTACGATTATTTATTAGCATTAAACTTTCAGGAAAAAAATACTATCCAATCTTATTTATATCTGGTGGCCTTTAATCCCGACTTTCAGAATGCTTCACCAATCAAGGATGTATTTGAATCTTCCGGTCAGAATCCAGAACAACAGTTTAAAGATTTCCTTCGTATTGCAAAAAATAGGATGAACAGGAGACATTGATATGCCAATACCCTTACTGGCCCCGGTTGCTGTAGGTGCTGCTGAATACGTTATTACTGCCTGCACCGGAGTATTAATTGCGGTTGGTGTGATGGAAGCAGGAAAAAAGAGTTCAGTAGAAGAAGATGACAACATTATTCGACATCAGAAAACGGATTTTGTAATAACCCCTGAAATCACAGATCAAGATCGCAATATCGTCTGGAGCGCAGAAGCCCACGCCGATTTTTGGGAAGATGATGATTTGGATGATGGTCCGGTTGATACCTCTGCGGTTCAAACCCAAATAGCGGCCAAAACGGAAGAATGTGAAAGTACGGAAAAGCAGAAAGCGTGCGAAGAATGTCTGGCTATTCCGGTGACAAGTGAAAAATATCGCAAGGTCAATCGCTGGAGCGCCATTACTATTAACTATCAGCGATTTATTGCCAAAACCCGGTATGACCCGGTGGCACAAATAATTCAGGAGTTTCAGTGTCTGAAAGTGACGTTTGATGGCTGGCAGCCTAAGCGTTGTTTATTTCTAGAGGCTAAGGCGCGGTATGACCAGTTTTTTGATAGTAAGGGAAAACCTAAAAGTTGGTGGAAGGGGGCAAAATCAGGGAAAAAACAGGCTGAGAGACACCAAGCAGTCTGTAATGCATTAGATAATATGCCTCATGTGGAATGGCATTTTTTACAACCCATAAGTTGTAAATATTTTAAGGCGCTATTTATTGAACATAAAAATATTAGTGTTCATTACACCCCCTGTTCCGATTTAATGATAACAGTTTAATTCGAGGTAAATATGGCTATAATTCGTATAGAAATCAATGTGCGTTATGAACAACAGGAAACTATTACTGTAAATTCAGCGTTAATGGATTTGTATTTTATTACACGACAAATAGATATATTTTTTGAAAAGAAAAAAACATGGTACTTAACTGGTTACTCCCGAAAAGAGGCATTAAAACATGTTGTGTTTGATGAACAAGGTCCAACGGAAAAAACAGTGAGTTATTTTGAAAAATCTTATAAAAAAGATTTTCCGTCACTCATCGAAGATATGTGGGATGGAGAACAAGATGAGACAGCTAGTAGTATTAGTTATAATAAATTATCTACTAGAGGTCCTAACTGGGTCAAGTTAGAACTGAACCTAAAAATTGACAGCAACCAGCTTAATATTTCCCGGTTAGTTGAACTTGTCAAATATCTAGTGAACAGTCGTAATTTCCCCTATATTCAAGTTGAAACCAACGAATATACATTACAGAATAAACAGGTTTTCCCTGACCGTCTCAGTGTCGGCTGGATGCTTTATCAGCCTAGAATAATTGATAAATCCTGTCTTCCTATGGCAGAAGACGTACTTCCCGTTTATCAAAACGATCAGCAAATTGGCACATTAATCATCACCCAAAAAGGGATTTTTGATGGTGAAAATCAGGATGATATTGATAAATCCAATGATGTTGAAATTCAGTTGCTCAATCTGGGATGGCTGCCATTAATTACTGAGATTTAAGGGTAACGATATTATTTTCTAATGGTAAAACAATGGAGAACTTTAATGTCAAAGGCTGTTATCCTGCTGGGTGATACAACAGATCATAGTGGTAAAGTCATTACCGCCATTGACCAATATACTTACAACGGTATTTCCATTGCAGGTAAAGGGGATCAGGTCGAATGCCCCCAATGCAAAGGAGTTTTTCCTATTATTGAAGGTACTGACTCCCTGCAATATCAGGGAAAATCCATTGCACTTGAAGGAATGCAAACAGCATGCGGGGCAAGATTAATTGCCCGTCAGCATAACCTTACGCTTATAAGTTAATGAGAGTTTTATTCGCAATATTTAAACCTCTGGTTTAAAGATTCATATTGCAAAAAATAAGATAAATAGGAGGAGTTAATATGCCTATACCCAATAGATTTCAAATTGCAGCGCGGCGGCAAGTGAGCGCATCCCTAGGAGCATAGATAACTATGTGACTGGGGTAAGTGAAAAATATCGCAAGGTCAATCGCTGGAGTGCCATTACTATTAACTATCAGCGATTTATTGCCAAAACCCGGTATGACCCAGTGGCACAAATAATTCAGGAGTTTCAGTGTCTGAAAGTGACGTTTGATGGCTAGCAGCCGATGTACTGTCGCTTTTTGGAGGCCAAAGCACGGTATGATCAATTTTTTGATATTGCACTCTGCAATATTTAATGAAGATAAACCGGAAGGAAAATTGATTGCAGGCGGGATTATCCCACCTGCATATTGCAATGAAAGTTACAGAGCCAGGAAGAATCCGGCAATGGTTGCACTCATCAGGTTAGATAATGTACCCGCTATAACAGCTTTGATCCCCAGACGAGCAACATCCCCACGACGACTTGGTGCCATACCGCCCAAACCACCCAACAGAATAGCTACAGAAGAAAGGTTAGCAAAACCACACAGTGCAAAGGAGATGATGGCTTTGGTGTGTTCTGACAGAACCTGCAAACCCGCTGCCGCAACCACATCATCTGGTTTCAAATAAGCACCAAAGTTCATAAAGGCAACGAATTCATTCACAACCAGTTTTTGACCGATGAAAGAACCCGCAACTGTGGCTTCATTCCACGGAACACCAATCAAGTAAGCAATTGGCGCACAAATCCAGCCCAGCACCAATTCAAGGGAAAGTTGTGGGTAATTCCACCACCCACCAATGCCACCAAGAATACCGTTTACCAATGCAATCAAGGCAACAAACGCCAATAACATTGCACCTACGTTTAATGCTAATTGCATACCCGCAGCGGCACCAGAAGCGGCAGCATCAATGATGTTAGCAGGGCGGTCCTCTTCCGCAACCAGTGACATTGCATCAACAGTATCGCGGGGTTTTTCGGTTTCAGGCACCATCAGTTTAGCGAACAACAGACCACCTGGCGCCGCCATAAAGGACGCAGCAATCAAATAATCCAAAGATACACCCATTGATGCATAGCCAGCCAGTACCGAACCTGCAACGGATGCCAGGCCACCACACATAACCGCAAATAGCTCAGACTGGGTCATCGTCGCAATATAAGGACGAACAACCATTGGTGCCTCAGTTTGGCCCACGAAAATATTAGCTGTCGCAGATAAAGATTCTGTACGCGAAGTTCCGAGAATTTTTTGTAGGCCACCGCCCAATATTTTAATAATGAGCTGCATGACACCAATGTAGTACAGAACAGCAATCAGTGAAGAGAAGAAAACAATAATAGGCAGTACGCGCAAGGCGAAAACAAAACCGCCGCTGCCAAACAGCTCATACATTTTTGGGGAAACTAATCCGCCAAAAATAAAATCCATCCCTTGCTGACCATAATGGATAACACTGGAAACTCCCTCAGACATACCTACTAATATTATCTTACCCGTGGGAACGTAAAGTACAAAAGCGCCGATAGCGATCTGAATCAAAAAGGCACCAAGGACAGTACGGAGTTTAATAGCACGATAGTTACTGGAAAAAAGTACTGCGATCAAGATCAGCACTACCATCCCGACCAGGCTCATAAAGAGTTGCATTGGAAGAATCCCTGTTCACTTAATAATAAATTAAATATGTCAGTTGAATGTAAATCGTTCACTGACGCTGAGTCGGCGCTGATTATACTCAGTCATTGGAATGAACCAGCAACTTACATCACAAATACCTACAGGAAAAAGCAATAAAAAAACCAAAAATGTGATGCACATCACATAATATTGTATAAATAATCTACAACAAGATAATCTGACCGGCGGGATAACAAATTAATAGATGAATATAATATAAGCGTAGCTAAAGTTTGGTGGTAATTATCCACCGACAACAGCTCTACCGTATCATGTTCACACTATACAGATAAGCAAATAAAGCAATATTTCAAAAACAAATTTAAAGAAACAAACCCAAACCTAAATCACTGAATCAACCCTTTATGGAAAATAATATTTTATTTTGACCGGGTGAGTATTTTCCAATGGGTATTAGAATTTTACTTTGGCGAGAAATATTCCTACTATAGCAACTGACCGCCATTCTGAGAAAATACGCTTATTAATCGAATCCACCCTGTACAAAAATAACCGTATTAATAGTGCCTAATCCCTGATTAGGCCAAAATTCAATTATCTTTCTACTCCCTTCTAGCTATATAAAAACAAAGCAACACTTGTTATGATTTCATACACATTTAGCAATAGATTTTTATGCTAATAAAGAAGGAATACACTAGTGTTGACAGAACGAAAAGATTCCCTTCCAGCGGTAGATTTATTTTTATCTAATCAAGATAAAAATAAACTATCACAAGCATTAAATACTATATCGAATAGATATACTCAAGAACTGGCACCACATCAATTAGCTGATGAAGCTGCAAAAAAAATTATACAGAATATTGATTCATGTTTATTATCTAAAATTGTAGAATACTGGAGAACAAAGAAACCTCCTTATTTGCTGTTTAAGAACTTTATTTCAACATATAACCTACCACCCACACCGACTAATGATATCACTCCAGAAGAGTCAGGATGGAGAACTCAAGCTGCTGCATTACTTGGTCTGCTTAAGCTCACGGGGTACGCATGTGCATCCTTTCAGGATGAAATGGGTGGTCGTCTATGCCATATGGTAATGCCCGCCGAAAATAGTGAAAAAAGTTTTCTGCGATCAACCAAAAAACTTAATTTTCACACAGAAGTCGTTAACGGTTATTTTAAAGAAGAGAAACCAGATATAGGAGATCCACTTTCACCAGAAAGCTTAGGACTAATTTGTCTGAGGAACCCCGATAAAATACCAACAACAATATTATCGTTAAAAAATATTTTAAAACAGTTACCTCAAAATATTATCCAAACCCTTATGGATAAGAATTACTATGCTCAAAGCCAATCTTCTTTTGATCGTCAAATCATTATAGATAACGTTTCTGTATTAATACAGCTATCGAATGGAAGTATAGGGATTAGATATAGTAACAGTAAACTAATAGGAAAAACAGCAATCGCACAAAACGCCTTAGATACCCTTCATAAACTTTTGAATGACTCTCCAGATACTCTATTCTTGACTCTTAGTCCTGGTGATGCATTAATAATTAACAATAGGAATTGTCTGCATGGTAGAAGTGCAATATCTGACTCAGCAAAATTTAACGGTAATGATCGCTGGTTAGTACGTATTTATGGATACACAGAAGAAACAATACCGTTCATGAAGAAGAAAGAAAACATGGAACATGTCATGCTTTTAAACAGGTGAAATATAATGAAAGTGGCTCTTTTAGAAGAACGTTTGAAAGAATTTATAAAACATCGACTCGCAAAATCTAATGATAACGCCCATGATATTGGGCATCTGATTCGTGTTACAAATAACGCAAAAAGAATCATGGAGAAAGAAGGAGGTGAACCTTTGGTAATAATTGCCTCAAGCTACTTACATGACATTGTGTCATTACCAAAGAATCATCCAGAAAAAAAACAGTCCTCAAAACTTGCCGCAAAGGAAGCCACAAGAATTCTGTCTACTGAATTTCCAGAGTTCCCAAAAGAACTTTATGATTCGGTAGAACATGCAATTATAACTCATAGCTATAGTGCAGCCTTACATCCTGAAACAATAGAAGCTAAGATACTCCAAGATGCGGACCGACTAGATGCGTTAGGAGCCATTGGGCTCGCCAGAGTATTTTATATTGCAGGCATGCTTGGTCAAAGCCTTTTTCATTATGATGATCCCTTTGCACTGAATCGCCCTTTGGATGACAAGTCCTATGCAATCGATCACTTTCAAATAAAACTATTTAAACTCCCTGAAAAAATGAACACAACAGAGGGCAAGAAGATCGCACAATTGAATGCTCAATATTTGGTTGACTTTCTGAGCAAACTATCAAGCGAAATTAAAGGCGATTTTATTAATACGGGTGAATTTATAAAGGATTTTTTCAATGAAAATTGATTGCGTTTTTAAAGCTGAGCGGACACTTATTGATTGTTATAATTTGTTGAATGACATAAACACTTCAGATTCATTATCTGGTAACTCAACGATAGTAAAAAAATATGAAGATGCACTAGCTCAATATTTTAATGTTAAATATGCAATTGCAGTTTCGTCAGGAACTGCTGCACTACATGCAAGTATCGCTGAAATAATTAAACCTGGTGAAGAAGTGTTAATACCTGTTATTTGCGTTCCTATGACAGCTGCGGCAATTTTACAGGCCGGAGGTATACCTGTATTTTATGATTGTGATATTGACAGTTTCAAACCATCCCTAGAATCACTATCCTCATTATGTAGCGAGCAATCTCGTATTCTAATTACAGTTTCTATGTGGGGCTACCCCGCTATTGATAACCAGATAATAGAATTCGCCAGAAAAAAAGACTTAGTCATCATCGAAGATACTGCTCAAGGAGCGGGAACAAAAACTAATAATAAATTCGAGGGCACAATAGGCGATATTGGATGCTTTAGTACTCATGAGTTTAAGCTAATAAGTACTGGTGAAGGTGGATTTGTGCTCACAAACCATGATCAGTACGCCGATAATATTAGATCTTTTGCTCATATAGGATTTTCAAAAACAGATAACAGTTTTGGCTATCGAAGTGGTTTGAACTACAAACTCTCCTCATTACAATCTTCACTAGGGATCAACCAACTATCCATTCTGGAAAAGAAAATAGCCTTGCGAAATGAAAAAATATCACTTTGGAAAGAACAACTTTCTGAATGCAATCATCTTGAGTTTTTTAATGATAAATACAACTTTGGACATAATGGCTATTCCCTGTGTTGCACACTTAATCAAACGAACTCTTTAAATGCATCAACACTTGCCCACTTACTCTTTAATGAAGGTATCAATACTGACACTCACAGATATAAAGAAAGCCTGATAATTAATTATCCTTTCCTTAAAAAATTCTACCAAAATACAATATATACAGGAGAATTAAAACTAGATTTTCCAAACGCTACTACGTTAATGGACAAAATGATAATATTGCCATGCCACGATGAAATTTATACTAAGGATATTGAGTATGCTTCATCAGTATTAAAAAACATTCTTAAATAGATATATGACACTATTTCAGGAGATACTCACTAATATTTTTCTAAAGTAATCCCATAGGCGCTAACCAAAACGATTCATCTCCAAGGTTTCCACGGGTAGCGTCACTTTTTCATACAAAATATTACCAATATTATAACCTTAAAGCCTTGCATCTTAATCCATCATCGATTTATCCATTTTCAGTTAACTGCATCTTTGCCAATAATAGTTAAAATCACGCTGTAAATCATATAACTAATCCAAATAACTCAATGCTGTTATGATAAAGCTGGCTAGCAATTTCATCAGGAGATTCACAACGAAGCTCACATAACGAAGCAAAAACCCCAATAATTCTCTCCGGTCGGTTAGGCTCTCCCTGAAACCCGGAAAGCGGCATATCTGGTGCATCTGTTTCCAATACCAGAGACGTTAAAGGTAATTCAGCGACTACTCGACGTGTTTTCTGTGCTCTTTCATACGTAATGGTTCCCCCTATCCCGATGTAATATCCCAAACGTATAAAAACCTCCGCCTGAGATAAACTCCCGGCAAATCCGTGTACTACTCCGGTACGAGGAAGATTGATTTTTCTCAGGACCGCCGCCAGTTGATCATGGCTTTTTCTAGAATGAAGCATAACCGGTAATTCATACTGTTTTGCTAACCGCAATTGGGCACACAGTAATTCTTCCTGCTTTGCAAACTGAGGTTCAGCCATATAGAGATCGAGGCCAATCTCTCCGACAGCCACCAGCTTTTCATTTTCCTGTTTCAACAATCGTTCCAAATCTGCAAGATGTGATTCCTGATGTTCATTGATATAAAGAGGATGCAAACCCAGCCCTGCATAGACCTCTGGATAATTACGAGCCAGTTCAAATACCCGTTGCAAATTTTGCCCACTGACAGCTGGTACAATAATTTTATCCACACCAGCCTGTGCAGCCCGTTGCAAGCTCTGCTGCTCATCATCACGAAATGGTGGAAAATCAAAATGGCAATGGGTATCAATAAACATGAGACTAGCCGTTATTAATCTGTTCTGGTGGCTCTGTTAACGCAGCTGATGACCTAACCGAATCTCTATTTTTTACATTCTGGCGCAAGAAGTTACGGTTAAAATTGTAATTTCTACGCTCAGCAATACCAAACTCATTATCAACAAACGAGTGACCGACTGTTGCCAAGAAATAGCGACCACAACGACGCCCAAGATGATAATCCTTATTCAGTGCTGGCAAACGGCTGCCTAACGCACTAGCCATTAATGGAGCAGGTGGATAAATTTCAAAAATCTGTACATCATCAGGTGGGTTCTCAATAAATTTCTGAGTACGGTAGTAACTTTTCGCATGTTGTTGTAACATCCGCACCATCTTTTGCAGGCTGCTATCTCCCAACCAATGTTCCATCCGTTTCATCCAATCAGGCGTGTAATAGAGCTGTGAAGGAACTGTGCGGATCACCACTATGGTATCAGCTCCACGACGATAAGCTTCCTCCACAGGAATCGCATCGCTGATACCACCATCATGATAAACAACACCGTTGATAGTGACACCATTGCGATAAAATCCAGGAATTGCACTTGATGCTTTAATCACTTCCAGCCAGTTTTGCTCATCAGGATGAAAATAGGTAGGTTCAAAATTATCTGAACGGCACGCGCACATATAAAATTCGCACCCAGCATCAAACTTGCGTAAAGCTGCCGGAATATCTAATGGAAGTTCGCTAGACACGGTGTCGACAAACCAGTCTAAATCAACTAAATGACCACCACGAACAAAACGCAGAGGATTAAAGAAAGTAGGATTTGTTGTATAGCGACTGATAGCCCGCCGGGCATATCCACGTTGCCCACAAATATAAGCTGAAAGATTCTGAGCACCTGCCGAAGTACCAAGTAACAGATCAAACGGGTTAAATTCAACGCGCATAAATTCATCCAGCACACCGGCTGTAAAAATACCGCGTTGTCCTCCTCCTTCACAAACAAGCGCAATTTTTCCAAATTTAACATTCGACTTATATTTATAGGATAATAGATCAATATTTCCCAAAGTTATCGGTATACGTTTCCCCACACAGCCCCCAAGAAAATAAATGACGGATAGAGAGCATAACTTGGGGAGTTATTATCCGTCATTATATTATGGTGCTAAGTAGTCAATATTTTGATAAAAAGACCCCTGGTGAGGGCGCATATCTGGTTAGTACAACTAAAATTTGTTGGATAGGAAACAACCATCCAAGACAAAGGAATATATTATTTTTTTACGGTTAAACCACTTTGAATAGATTTGACCCCTTTCACTTTAGCGATAACAGCTAAAATTTTCCTGGATTGTTCCTCACTTTTCACAAAACCAGAAATATAAACTACTCCTTTTTCTGTTTTTACCGAGATGTCATTGCTGCTGATACTCCTTTCTGCCAACAACTCGCTTTTAATTTTTGCTGTGGTTGCACTATCTCCCATGTAACCATCAACACTTTTCATTGAATCATCAATTTTTTGACCAGCACTGTCAAATGCTTGTGTCGCTTTATTTTTAAAAGACTCCTCCGCCAGCACACTACCGCTGACCAAGGCTGAACCTAAAACAACAGCCATCAATGAGTAAGTCAATTTAACATTCTTCATCTTATACCTTCCTTTTGTCGGTTAGATTTCTGAATCTATAAAGCCATTCAAACTGTCTTTGCATAAGGTAATCTAAACAGAATAACAATCCGCATTGGAGTTAAAAATGGATTATTACTCCCAACAGTTAAGCTAAATTGGGAAATAAAAACACCGATACAGTAAAGACCGGGAAATAGTAACAGGAAAATAAAGCAAAGAGCTATAAAATAAGACGAATCTTGCCGACTAAATTATAAATTATTCTTGTGTTACATATATTTTTGTAAAGATAAAAGGCTAACCTATTGTTAGCCTTATAAAATATTAATGCTCCCGTGTCTTACGGAAATTAACATCAGGGTAACGTTCACCAGTAAGATTCAGATTGACCATGGTTGGCGCAATATAGGTCAGATTATCACCACCATCGAGCGCCAAATTTTGTTCATTCTTACGCTTAAACTCTTCCAACTTTTTAGCGTCATGACACTCAACCCAACGCGCAGTCGAAACGTTTACTGGTTCATATAAAGCTTCAACGTTGTATTCACTTTTCAGACGAGCAACAACAACATCAAACTGTAGAATACCCACAGCCCCCACAATTAAATCGTTGTTTGTCAGTGGACGAAATACCTGTACAGCACCTTCCTCAGATAATTGAACCAATCCCTTCAAGAGTTGTTTCTGTTTCAGAGGGTCACGCAGGCGAATACGACGGAACAATTCCGGAGCAAAGTTAGGAATACCCGTAAATTTCAGATCTTCCCCTTGGGTAAAGGTATCACCAATCTGAATCGTCCCGTGGTTATGCAGACCGATAATATCTCCCGGATAGGCATGATCCACATGAGAGCGATCACCAGCCATAAATGTTAGCGCATCAGAAATGACAACATCTTTCTTAATTCTTACCTGATGCAACTTCATGCCTTTTTCATATTTACCTGACACCACACGCAAGAAAGCCACGCGGTCGCGGTGTTTAGGGTCCATATTGGCCTGAATCTTAAAGATAAATCCGGTAAATTTATCTTCTTGAGCAGAAACTGCACGGACATTGGTCTGACGAGGCATTGGCGCAGGCGCCCATTTAACCAAACCATCCAGCATATGGTTAACACCAAAGTTACCCAATGCAGTACCGAAAAATACGGGTGTAAGTTCACCTTGCAAAAATGCCTGATGATCAAATTCGTGGGAAGCGCCCTGCACCAGTTCCAGCTCCTGACGCAATTGTTCAGCCAGATCTTCACCAATCGCAGCATCCAATTCAGGATTATTCAGCCCCTTAATCGCGCGGACTTCCTGAATAGTGTGTCCTTGCCCGGTTTGATACAGGTACGTTTCATCAAGATAAAGATGATAAACCCCTTTAAAAGACTTACCACACCCTATCGGCCAGGTGATCGGGCAACAAGCAATATTCAACTCATTTTCCACTTCATCCATCAATTCCATTGGATCACGGATATCGCGGTCAAGCTTGTTCATGAACGTCAGAATCGGGGTATCACGCAGACGGGTCACTTCCATCAATTTACGTGTACGATCCTCAACACCTTTAGCGGCATCAATGACCATCAAGCAACAGTCAACCGCCGTCAATGTGCGGTAAGTATCTTCGGAGAAATCTTCATGTCCTGGCGTATCAAGCAAGTTAACCAGGCAATCTTGGTAAGGAAACTGCATCACCGAAGTAGTAATGGAAATACCACGTTGTTTTTCCATTTCCATCCAGTCAGATTTCGCGTGCTGATTTGAACCACGACCTTTCACTGTACCTGCTTTCTGAATCGCCTGTCCGAACAGCAACACTTTTTCAGTGATGGTTGTTTTCCCTGCATCAGGGTGAGAAATGATTGCAAAAGTTCGCCGTTTAGCGACTTCTTGCTGAAAAGGGGAATTTGACATCAATAAGAATCTTCTGCTTTGTATACGGGCTTGTACTCAACATCAGGCGCTTCCCCGCAAGGAAAACAGCTTCCAAACCCATGGATGAATAAAAAATTGGCGCTCATTTTCGCTGAAATTGGTGCTATAAACAATCAATCAATTTCATTGCACCAATCAGAAAATAACGGCAGTGCCATAATGATGGCATCTTCTTTACCTGTTGCAGTAGGATAGTAATTCTTACGTACAGAGACTTGATTAAAGCCTGACTGTTCATACAACCTGATAGCAGAATGGTTTGATTGCCTTACTTCAAGCCATAAGGTATTTATTCCTTTGCCAGGCAAAATAGATAGTAAATACTCCAGTAATGCTTTACCGTAACCTTTACCTTGATAGTCGGGATGAATAGCAATATTAAATAATGTTGCTTCATCTAATACCCATTGAGTGATAGCAAAGCCAATAAGTTGTTCATTAATCGCTATTTTATAATTCAGATACCGCTCACCCTGATTACTGAAAAACGTTTTTTCACTCCACGGGAACGCATGACTAGCTTGTTCAACCAGAAAAGCGGACGGGAGATCAGCGGGAGTTAATAGAAAAATGTTGTTCATGTTGAGAAATCTGCTGCCAAAGAGAACGTTTTGCCTTCCCATCACGATATAAATCATTTAATGCAGGGCTTCTCAAAGAAATTCCTTGCCATGATAGTGTAATATCTACGCCCAACAGCCAACATGGGCACTTAACCTGTTCCGGCAACATCGCAACATTATCCGATGTAACGCAGTAAACAGAGGATTTAGCCAGCCCCATAGCTGTGAAAATATCTACTAATAATGAATGAGTTAAATCAATGTGGTCATTGGTAATAATCAGCAGACGGGTAGCCTCAGGTAGGTGAACAGCTAACTCACCTTGCAAAACCGCAGGGTTACGTAAGGTCCATTGGGTAATCCCCAATTGAGCTAATAACCTATCGCGCCGGGTTACCATATCTATTCACCTGCTGTAAAAAATAATCAGTAACATGTTATCAGAGGCCACTATCTGCGCCAATATTGGGCTTAAGATTTATCTTCCCTTAATACTTGAGCACAGAACATTAAGGAGCTTATAGACAAATGTCTGCGTTAACCCCCGCCAGTGAAGTTATTTTGCGTCACCGTGAGCAATTTAGCTCTCATCATCTGCTGTTCGCTGGTGATATTCAAGACACACTAGCAACCCAAATTGATGCCGCCAGTGTGCGAGTGCACACTAACCAATATCATCACTGGCAATCCCTGATCCATACTCTGGGTGATAATGCTTGGTTTGGCCTGGCAGCCGAAAAAGCATTTACCCGAGGTTGCGACACCCTTATTTATTACTGGCCTAAAAGTAAGCAAGAAGCTCGCTTTCAATTACGCAGCCTGTTCTCTGTTTTACCAAAAGGTATCAATATTTTTATTGTCGGTGAAAACCGTAGCGGAGTACGTAGTGTAGACAAACTGATGGACGGTATGGCAACTTTCCAAAAAATCGACAGCGCTCGTCGTTGCAGTCTCTTCTACGGCCAGTTAGAACATGAGGTGCTGTTTGAACAGGATAACTGGTGGAACAGTTATCAGGCGGAAAACGTCATAGTGAATACTCTACCGGGTGTATTTAGCCAGGATGAACTGGATGTTGGCAGCCGTTTATTGCTTTCTACCTTTGACAAGCCTCTCTCAGGTAATTTACTGGATGTCGCATGTGGTGCGGGTGTTTTGGCTGCCGTATTGGGTAAAAAGAACCCTGAGTTAGCACTTACTCTCAGTGATGTTAATGCAGCCGCTATTGCCTCCAGTAAAGCAACCTTAAAAGCCAATAAACTGGAAGGTCAAGTTATTGTTAGTAATGTTTATTCCAATATTGAAGATAAATTCAACTGGATTATCTCTAATCCCCCCTTCCATGAAGGATTGAAAACCAGTTTGCGGGCAGCCGACGATCTAATCCGCCAGGCGCCCAGCTACCTCAAACCCGGAGGTAAACTACGGATTGTCGCTAATGCCTTCCTGCCTTATCCCGATTTACTGGATAAAACGTTTGGTAATCATGAAGTCATTGCTCAGACGGGAAAATTCAAAGTTTACCAAGCAATAAAAAAATCCTGATTTGTTTAGCCTGTCCGTGACTATGGACAGGCCATCTTTGATAACAAAATAGTAAATGATGATTTTTACGGCAATCATGCAACGCTATAATAAATAATGATTGACGTAGGCTACAAAATCTCTAGAATTCGCCTCCATGCTATCGATCAAGGTTGATAGTGTCTGAACTTGCGAGGGTGGCGGAATTGGTAGACGCGCTAGCTTCAGGTGTTAGTGTCCTTACGGACGTGGGGGTTCAAGTCCCCCCCTTCGCACCAAATCAGACAACTACCAATGAAATTCGGCAACAGAAAATAACAGTACCTGCGAGGGTGGCGGAATTGGTAGACGCGCTAGCTTCAGGTGTTAGTGTCCTTACGGACGTGAGGGTTCAAGTCCCTCCTTTCGCACCAATCTGTTCATTTTTCGCATCAGTTTTCTCCCTTATTTTTCCGCCTAAACAACGTCAAAAACAACCAAACCGATTCGCCCCAGCCAACAAAGCGCACAGTACAGCAAATCCTGATGGTATTAACAGAAAATGGCGCGACCTCTGATTCAACAACATAAATAAAGTCAGCAACATCGCGACTACTACCCCAATTTTAAACTGCTCAATTCCAGGATTCACTATTACGAATAGTATTCCCGCCAAACTAGATAAACCAACTCCCCACAAGCTGGTCATTCCCTGCCAGAAAAGAGATCTTTGCCTTTCTTTAGCCCTTATCATAACTTGCACCAATTCAAATGATAATGATAATGATTACCAATATCATATACAAAAAAGTAAGAAGTTCAAGCCAGTTGATCCTCTTTGATCAGATAATGATTACACAAATTTATGCGCAGTCTCTGTGCCATTAACATTAATGACAGCATAAACCCAAAGCATTGCCATCCATTTTATAAATTTAGTTTATAAAATGGATGGCAAATTATACGGTATTACAAAACCCATTTATTCTGAATAATAAACTTTCAGTGAAAATAATTCGCCAAAAACTGGGAATATTTCAGTTTTTAAACCTTTATTATATCGAGATGATATATTCAACACTTCCTCTTCTTCATTCTGCACCAATTTAGGCCACTCCAAAGTGACTGTATTGAATCCCGGTTTAGTAAGAGAGCCTGGAATTATTAGTTGGCGATGAGACCATTCCGATGATGGCTCCATTTCTTCAAGCAATTCACCGTTAATTAAAATCCTGACTTTACTTCCTTCGATATATTTCTTAACTCTGCTGGTAACTGCCATATTTAGATCACGATTACCACTCGTGATCAGTGTAAACGATGATGTTGGCCACCATGATTTAAAATATGGAACACTTCTTCGCGTATTGACTTCAGGATCTACGGAAACTCTAATAACCGCACTAGCTCGCTCAATATATTGAGGTTCAGTCAAATCTACACCGTATTTAAGTTGGTCGATATAACTCTTTTGATAATATTCTTTCAACACATGACCATGACGACCGTACTTATTAAGTATTTCACAAATTGCGTCAATCGTTTGCGCATCTGTGCCTGGTGATGTTTGAGCCACGGGAAAATCAAGCGGAGAATTGACAAGTTCAAGTAACTTTTGCCCTGCTCGACTTAGGCTAAATCCTGCTCCTTTCTCACAACTTCTGGCTTTAATATAAAGCGCCATAATATCCAGTATTTCAGCTGAGTATTGAACAGCTTTATCAAATAACTTAACTATTCGCTCTTTTTCTGCGACTTCATCAATTGGCCGATTGATATGACTGTTGTATAAAGCAGTATAAAAATAAGAAACCGCTAAATCATACGGGGATACGTCTAATTCAATGGTTTTCCTTGCCATTGCCTCCCAGTTTACACCCGGTTTATCTTTTCCATGATTAATTAGCCATTCTGCTACAGAAGACATCGCAACTTTGAAACCTTCCGGTGTCATATGGCAGTAATCAACAAAAAGTGAATCATCTAACAGGCTCGTCCCCAAATACTTAGTGAAGTAATATTCTAGATCGATAATTTTGATACCAACGCTTTGTTGGAAAATACGCTCTTTAACAAATGAGGGAGTATTTGGGAATGATGTTACAAGATCATACATTAACGCATAACTGCATTCTGCGTCTAAGTATGGCTTAGCTTCTTCAGCTCGATTTAACGCAATCAAGCTATTAGCCACAATACGGTTAGAAGTCGCCGCAGTGCCGCCATCAATCTCGATCATGCTCAGACCCAATTCCAAAGCCTCAACATACTGCCCACTCATTATTGCTTGTGATGCATGGCGATATAATTCATACCACTCAGCGGTTTTGCCATTACCCAACCAATGAAGTGGCGTTTTCCGTTCCCAATCTGCATAATTAGATGCAGGTAAGGCAAAAATAAATTCAGTACTGCTTTCTTTGGATATTGCATCTATCCTATTTATCAATATTTCTGCATTCTTCTCCAACTTTTCCTTATATTCAATCGCCATTCCATTAGGACCTGAATTTGCAAGTACATTGGCATAATTTCTGCGTCTTTCCAGCGGTGGATTATGCTCAAATAACACATCTGAAAACCAGTTATTACCCGCAAGGATAACCACATAATCCGGTTGTAATTGTAAGCTTGCCTTACAAGTCTCCAATAATCCCCCCGCATTCATGCAGCTTTTTGCAAGATCGATGACTTCCCATTCGATATTAGTATGCTGGTTCAATAAATACGCTAATGTTTTGGCTGGCGTAGTATGAGGAGAGAAAAGCATACCAAGCGCGACAGACTCACCGATAAGACATATCCTTTTCACATTTTTTGCCTTATTCAACGTCAGCTGCTGTTGTGAACTTTCCCAAAAAATGGAGTCAGACTGCTCACGTCTGACAAAAGTAATTTCACCATCAATTTTCGCTGGATGCCATGTCCCGATAGCCGTATATCCATCAATATTTTCACTGCATGAAGGAATGTTATTAAAAAATTTAGCATCGTTATTGTTTTGATCTTCACTCATTAAATAGATTTGAGCTAATCGCATCACTTCCAAAGCATCTTCTTTATTATCAGAAAGAAACTTTGCTAATTTTTCAGTATTGACGTTAGATTTATTCATATTATTTTCCTAAACACTTAAGTTTATGCTAAATAAAAGTATAAATAGCTTCTATACCCAATGGATTTCAAGATGCATCGCGACGGCAAGGGAGCGAATCCTCGGGAACATAGATAACTCTGTGACCGGGGTGAGTGAGTGTAGCCAACAAAGCAGCAACTTGAAGGATGAAAGGTATAAATATTATAATTATTTTCATTGAACAATATCAGTATTATGTAAAAAATGTAAACCTTATCGAGTTAATTTTGTGATCATTATTAAAACAAAACATTATAAATCATCACCATTTATCTCTTCATTTTACATGAAAATCAAATATGATCCTTTTCAACAAATTAATATTAATCTATTATTTATCAACAAATTAATAATCACAAGAATAATTAGTTACATGAATTAAGTAAATTTCTGCGTAAAATAGGAATAATATCAATATTAAATCGGTATTCAGGCCGTGTAATAGCCAAAGACACACATATCAGCCCGCTTTAAAGCGCGGGCTTACTTACACTAAATAGCAATGGATGGCAGATCATACAGATATTATAAAACCAGACTATTCTGAATAAGAGACCTTTAATGAGAATAATTCACCAAAAACTGGAAATATTTCTGTCTTTAAACCTTTATTATATCGAGATGATATATTCAACACTTCCTCCTCTTCATCCTGTGCTAATTTAGGCCACTCCAAAGTGACTGTATTGAATCCCGGTTTAGTGAGAGAACCGGGAATAATTAATTGGCGACGAGACCATTCCGATGATGGCTTGATTTCTTCAAGCAATTCATTGTTAATTAAAATCCTGACTTTACTTTCTTCGATATATTTCTTAACTCTGCTGGTAATTTCCATATTTAGATCACGATTACCACTCGTGATCAGCGTAAATGATGATGTTGGCCACCATGATTTAAAATATGGAACATTTCTTCGTGTATTTAATTCAAGCTCTGCGGAAACTCTAATAACCGCACTAGTTCGCTCAATATATTGAGGTTCAGTCAAATCTACGCCGTATTTAAGTTGGTCAATATAACTCTTTTGATAATATTCTTTCAACACATGACCATGACGACCGTACTTATTAAGTATTTCACAGATTGCGTCAATCGTTTGCGCATCTGCGCCTGGTGATGTTTGAGCAATATAAAAATCGTGTGGAGAATTGACAAGTTCAAGTAGCTTTTGCCCTGCTCGACTTAGGCCAAATCCTGCTCCTCTCTCACAACTTCTGGCTTTAATATAAAGCTCCATAACATCCAGTATTTCAGCTGAGTATTGAACAGCTTTATCAAATAACTTAACTACTCGCCCTCTTTCCGCGACTTCATCAATCGGTCGATTGATATGACTGTTGTATAAAGCAGTATAAAAATAAGAAACAGCTAAATCATATGAAGATACATTTAAATCAATGTCTTCTCTTGCCATTATCTCCCAGTTTACATCTGACTTATCTTTTCCATGATTAATTAGCCATTCTGCTACAGAAGACATCGCAACTTTAAAACCTTCCGGTGTCATATGGCAGTAATCAACAAAAAGTGAATCATCTAACAGACTCGTCCCCAAATACTTAGCGAAGTAATATTCTAGATCGATAATTTTGATGTCAACGCTTTGTTGGAGAATACGCTCTTTAACAAATGAGGGAGTACTTGGAAGTGGTGTTACAAGATCATACATTAACGCATAACTGCATTCCGCGTCTAAATATGGTTTAGCTTCTTCAGCTCGATTTAATGCAATCAAGCTATTAGCCACAATACGGTTAGAAGTCGCCGCAGTGCCGCCATCAATACCGATCATACTCAGACCCAATTCTAAAGCTTCAACATACTGCCCACTCATTATTGCTTGTGATGCATGGCGATATAATTCATACCACTCAGCGGTTTTGCCATTACCCAACCAATGAAGTGGCGTTTTCCGTTCCCAATCTGCATAATTGGCTGCCGGTAAAGCAAAAATAAATTCAACACCGCTTTCCTTAGATATTGCATCTATTCTGTTTATCAATATTTCGGTATTCTTTTCCAACTTTTCCTTATATTCAACCGCCATTCCATTAGGACCTGAATTTGCAAGTACACTGGCATAATTTCTGCGTCTTTCCAACGGTGGATTATGCCCAAATAACACATCTCCAAACCAGTTATTACCCGCAAGGATAACCACATAATCCGGTTGTAATTGTAAGCTTGCCTTACAAGTCTCCAATAACCCCCCTGAGCTCATGCTACTTTTTGCAAGATCGATAACTTCCCATTCGATATCAGTATGCTGATTCAATAAATGCGCTAATGTTTTGGCTGGCGTAGTATGAGGAGAGAAAAGCATGCCAAGCGCGACAGACTCACCGATAAAGCATATCCTTTTCACATTTTTTGCCTTATTCAGCGTTAGCTGCTGCTGTGAGCTTTCCCAAAAAATGGAGTCAGACTGTTCACGTCTGACAAAAATAATTTCACCATCAATTTTCGCTGGATGCCATGTCCCGATAGCCGTATATCCATCAATATTTTCACTGCATGAAGGAATGTTATTAAAAAATTTAGCATCGTTATTGTTTTGATCTTCACTCATTAAATAGATTTGAGCTAATCGCATCACTTCCAAAGCATCTTCTTTATTATCAGAAAGAAATGTTGCTAACTTTTCAGTATTGACGTTAGATTTATTCATATTATTTTCCTAAACACTTAAGTTTATGCTAGATAAAAGTATAAATAGCTTCTATAGCTTGCCCGGTAAATAGATCATTTGGTGCCTTAATAAGGCTAAACTCTCTTGCTGCCATCTCAGAAAATGCTTCAGAAAGCATAGAGCGATCAATAATGAAATCTTCCAATACCAAAACATCAATGCCTGAATTGCCGAAACACCTTATGGCATCCAGTGGGGTACAAACGATCGGTTCTCCCCTAACATTAAAAGAGGTATTCACTAACATTGGGCAATTCGTCGCGTTATAAAACGCCTTCAGTAAAGAATGAAATTTTGGATTCGTATCAGCGGTAACTGTTTGCGGTCGGCAGGAACCATCAATATGAGTAATTGCGGGTAAACTTAAATCTGACGTTACCTGACAAGTTTCAAGCATAAATGGGGTTGGGATTGATAATTCAATATGATTTGCCGCTTCCTCTTCTAAGATAGCGGGTGCAAATGGTCTAAACCCTTCTCTCTTTTTAACTAAGGCATTTAGCCGATCTCGCATAGAAGAATCTCTGGGATCAGCAATAATACTTCGTGCTCCTAAAGCTCGCGGGCCAAATTCCATCCGTCCTTGAAACCAGCCAATGACTTTGCCATTGGTCAGCATTTCAACAATAGTCTGCTCAAAACTTTCTCTATCTTCCCGGAAATCTAAAGCTTCAATCTCCATTAAAGTTAGCATTTCCAATATATTTTCATTATTAAACTTCGGGCCAAGATAAGGATTTGTAAATGGTTCGTTACTGTGTCGTTTTCCCGTTATCTCAATATGAGCCAATGCAGCTGCACCCAAGGCAGAACCAGAATCTCCAGCCGCCGGAGGAATAAAAATATTATCAAAGAGACCTGTCTTACGGATAGCATGGGTAGCAACACAGTTTAGTGCCACACCACCTGATAAGCATAAATTTATGGAATCAACTTTTTCGCGCAAATTATAAACTTGTTCGATGAGAATCTCTTCCAGCACAACCTGCAAACTTTTCGCTAAATCCATATGATGTTGCAGCATCACAGATTCTTGCTCTCTTGGAGGAAAGCCAATCAAGTCGATAAAAGCATCCGTATACATTCGATTCATTTGGCTAAAGTCAAAGAATTGCATGTTCAGTTTAAAACTGAACTTATTTTCCGTGCCGAACATTTCTCGCAACTTATCGGTATATATTGGCTTACCATAAGGTGCCAATCCCATGACTTTATATTCACCACTGAGTACTTTAAATCCCAGATAGTTAGTAATAGTGCTATAAAAGAGACCGACTGAATTGGGATATTCGATTTTCTCGAATAAATTAATACTATCGCCTTGCGCATAACCAAAAGTAGATGTTTCCCATTCACCTACACCGTCGGAAGTTAATATAGCTGCGTCGGTGAAACCAGAAAATAGATAACTCCCGGCGGCATGAGCCATATGATGATCGTAAAATTTAATCTCTTTCTCATACCCTAATATTTCAGTGATATCACGAAATGGTTTGTGACAATCCAACCAATGAAGGCCATCGGTAGCAGAAAAGTTAAAATTGGAAGCGAGTTGCCTGGACAGCTTTTTATACGGATTCTCATAATAAGCGACACAATCAACATCAGTAATATCAATCCCGCCCTCTTCTAAACAATACCTGAAAGCTCTAACTGGCAATCTGGAATCATTTTTAAGTCTAGAAAATCGCTCTTCTGAAACAGCTGCTACTAATTGACCATCACTAATCAGTGCACAGGAGGAATCATGGAAATTTGCAGAGATACCTATTATATTCATAGCGTTATACCCTATCTTCGTTAGATTTAAGAATAAATACAGATCGCGTTACTATTTATTATTTTAAAGTAAATCATATATCTTATTTCCATTTATCGATTGAAATATTCATCAAATACTTTTATTAAAAAACAATAACACGCTACAACATATCAATACTGATTTCACAATAGAAATAACTGCTAACTTTTTACTTTATATAATATTTCTTTGAAATTTATTATCTAAACATTATAATTATTTTTATTGAACAATATCAGTCTTATGTCAAAAATGTAAGCCTTGTTGAGTCAATTTTGTGATCATTATTAAAACAAAACACTATAAATCATTACCATTTATCTCTTCACTTTACATGAAAAGAAAATATGTTCCTTTTCAACAAATTAATATTAACCTCTTATTCGTCAATAGATTAATAATCACAAAAATAATTAGTTAAATGAATTAATTGAATTTCTGTGTGAAACAATAATCAGATCAATATTCAGTGGATATTCAAGCAGTTTAATAGCCGAAGGTACACAGTAAGCCCACTTTAAAGTGGGCTTATCTGGGCTAATCAAAAAATCTGACTTAACGGGCAGGATATTAAAAATAACCTTATTCTCAACTTTCACCATTTAATACATCATCTGTAAAAATTACTTTAATTCCATTGCATTACGTATAGTGAAGAACAGATCTGTCTGGTCGGTCAAACCAACAACATTCGCTGCCTGAGGGCCATAAGCAGCAACACGGAGCTGAGTACCCGTATGTTCCTGAGCTTTCCCCTCAGAATTACTGTAACTCACTACCATTACTGAACCATCTTTGGTAATCAATGCTTGAGTCAGTCCTGGAGACTTCACTTCAGCTTCAATAATCTGGCTAGAGTGAGCATGATCAGCCGTGACAATCACTAATGTATCACCGTGTTCACGTGCATATTTCAGGCCAACTTGAACCGCCTCATCCAATACAACCGTTTCACCAATCTGCCCACAAGGGTTAGCTTTGTGATCCTGCTTATCAATAGAAGCACTTTCTACTTGCAAGAAGAAACCATTCTTATTTTCTTTCAACAGATCGATAGCTTTCGCTGTCATCTGTGCCAAAGTTGGCGCATCAGGATTCCGTTTGGAGTTCACTTTACAGCTCACCGGAGGGTTATCAATATTACCGTGATAAACCGCTTTAGGCCCTTCCCAGGCAATATCCATATTGCCTTTATGGAACAGACCTAATAGCGGTTTTTTCTGGTTTGCTTCGGTAATTGATGCCAGTGATTTAGCATCCCTTACCAGCTGGTAGCCCTGTTCTTGTGCCTGATCTTCCAGCGTTTTACCTTTTCCATCTCCAGCCATAGATTTCTGGGTGAAAATCTTAGCACCACCACCTAATGTCACATCAGCACGAGCCACTAGCAGCTGTTCTGTGATGGAACCTCGTCCACCATTTTCCAACGCATTCGTCGGACATTCTTCTGCCGTCTCTTTCGGGCCAGAACAATCACGGTCGGTCACATGCGCATACTGTGCCGCCGGTGTAGCATCCTGCACTCTAGCCGTTGTGACATTGCCTGTCCCTTTGCCATTCGCTTTTGCCAGCTCAAGCAAGGTTTGGTGATCTTTACCAAATACATCAACGCCCAATGCCCCATTATAGGTTTTTACGCCAGAAGCCCAAGCTGTAGCAGAAGCGGCAGAATCAGTCACATAGTTAGGTTTATGGGTCTTTTTATCGAGAGAATAGTGTGTATATTGTCCAGTAAATGGCAAAGCATCAATGCCTTTGAAAAATCCACCAGCACCTTTTGCATAGTTACGGGCGATAGTAATTTCAGAATCGCCCATCCCATCACCAATAAACAAAATAACATTTTTAGCTTTATGGTTATTAATTGCCGCCTTTAATGCCTTAGTCTGATTGTGAGTCATACGACGAGCACCACCAAATTCAGTAATATTGCCTTTTACTGCACGATCTTCCGCCATAATTTGATTAACCTTCTGAGTGCTATCTGCCAACACTGGCAGGCTGACTCCTGAAATTAAGGCTGAAATCATAACTGCAATCAAATTCTTTGTATATTTTTGAGACATTTAGGTTTCCTTGTTAAAAAACAATCGGAGTAAAAACTATCGTTATCTACTAAAAGGGATACTAAATAAACTATGTGACAATTATGTGAAAAAAATACACCAAATTTACCACCTTGCTACTAACGACTGTGTCCCGTGATACAACGTCTCACACCATGAGATATAGTCGTGACCGCTGGAAACTTCGCTGGATTCAACCTGATACCCTTTCTGCAATAAGGTTTCTTTCAGGTGACGGTTATTATGCAAAATGCCATCCACTCCACCTCGGTCTTCAAACAACCCTGCTTGTAAATAGATAAGAGCACATATCACTATATTTATTTTCATTTTTTTCTCTTTATCGGTTTTTAACTACAGATTTCTAACTACAGATGTTCAATCACTTTTCCGCGCCAAATCATGCATCAAATCTTTACTTAATAATAAGAACAAATACTATTATCCATAAAATAAATTGCATACTAACTTTCACCAGTAATGATATAATCGCGTTAAAACATTACAAATAAACCATTCTCTAACTAATTATTAATTGAATATACGAAAAATTTAGTACGTTGATATTAAACTAGTGATCTCACCCCTTTTTTAATATATTAAATAACAAAAAAGCGGAATATATTCTATCCCGCTTCTTCAAATTCGATAAAATTAAAGATCAGTAACTATACCCCAAATTAAATAAAAAATTTATTTCACATCAATGGAATCTAAAATTCCTCTACTCATACTCTTAGCAAAATCCCAATCATATTGTTCATAAACACGAGACAAAGCAAGAAAATGCGCGCCTGAATAGAACATTTCATATTGAGTATGACGTGATGCAAACTCAGAGCCAATGGCATCCCAAACTAATTTCAGTAACTTCACGCGTTCAATGGGTTCCAGCAAGGTTGAATATTGCGTTTTTTCTATTAAGTCACGGATTTCTGGATTTGTTAAGTCAGCATAGTTGGATGGCAACATAATCACACCACCACCAGAAAGTGTTCTGATGTTTTCTATCACTTTGGGATAAATTGACTGCAAAACAACCTGGCAAGCATATAGTTGTAATCGATTAGGAATATAGTACTCATTATGTCGATCAGGGTTATGAAGCAAGCCTCGAAATAGCCCTTCCATGTTAGTGGCATAGCAAGCAAGCTCAGCTAATGACTCTCGAACAGCAGGAAATTCATTGGTGCTTATAGCTTCGGTAAGCTGATGAGCCAGACCCGATAAGAAATGCAGCTTAACGGCATATCGGGCCATGCCTTGAACATCCATTAAAACATCAGCAGCAGTTGCCTGAAATTGTCTACGACACATACCCGTATTTTTATAAATAAAAACTCTTTCCCACGGCACGAGGACATCATCGAAATAAATTACAGAATCATTTTCGTCAAATTGATGCGATAAAGGGGAATCAAATTTATTGCTTCCTATTTCATAGGACTTCCTAGAAAGAATTTTTATCCCTTTAGTATTCAAAGGCAACGCAAAAGATAAAGCATATTGATCATCCACAAATTCTTTAAGTGGATTGAATACACCAACAAAAACCTCTTCTGCAAGGACAGCAGCTGTCCCTAACATCTTTGCCCCTCTAACAATGATTCCTTGCGGCTTTTCCTCCAGTACACGAAGAGTATGAAATACGTTTTTTACATGCTCACTGGGCGTTTTGGATCGATCACCTTGTGGATTGACTAATGTGAAAGTCAAATAAGTATCTTTATCACGGGCATATAAATAGTAGTTTTTTAACGCCTCTGCCCTGTCCCTAGAGTATTCTTCAAATATTTCCAGGTGAGTCATTATTCCAGTCATAGCAGAAGCAACATGATCCGGGCTTCTGCCTAACCAACCACAACTTTGCATTGCCCAGGCATATGCAGCCTCACCTCTGGCAATCAATTTCTCTTGAGTATCAGGAAGCTGCCAACTTAAACCGACGTTCTTGCCTCCAGGGATTTCAAACGTCATCCGATCAGCATGTTCTGCCTGATAATCATAAAGTGAAGCTACGGTCCTGATTGCATTTCGAAAAGCAGGGTGATCCACATGATTTGTGATCTTTTCTCCATTCAGAAAAATAGTTCTTCCATCACGCAGGCTTTCAATATATTCCTCACCTGTTCTTGACATTAATGACTTCCTCCGAAACGGGATTGATTTTAGGTAAATCGATCTTCAAAGGTCTAAAAATAAAAAAGGAGCCTTCAACTATAAACAACCAACATACAACGAAAATTGCTCAACATGTTTGACCCTGTTTCCGATACATCTATTCATCACTGAAATATTATAACAGCCTTTTAACGATATAATTTTGTAGTCATTCTAATAAATCAATTACTTTTATACGATAAAGTCCTGGTATTATAATTACTATCTAAACTTTCCTGTCGATATTATTTTGTATTATTTTTCACATATTAAGTATAGATTGAACAACAATGACTTGATGAAATATTTTAATAAATTTTCTTAAACATCTGTGATATCTACCTTAATTTTACACATAATCATATAATCCATTACGGACATAATGATTTCACTCACACAACCACCGACTCTTGAATAAAGATCGGTGGTTTCTATTTAAAAATAAACAAGAATTATGCATATCTTATTGTTTTTTCATCTAACTTTCCTATTAGCTGACTAAACATCAGCAAAGTACTGAGCAACAAATAGCGCTGCTCAGAACTCAAACGCAAATAACGACGACTGACTGGTAATCGACTGACGACCTCAGAAGCTGCAAAATGCTCCACCTCAAACTGCCATTGCCCCTGATGAATATTCAATGTGAGATGCCGAAAATCCAGCTCTGCTAACGTTTCACCAATCAATGGATACTGATTAAGTAAATCAATAATCTGTTGTCCAAATTCTGCACCATGGCAACAGTAATAACTCACTGTCTTTCGCCGAAGTATTCCTTTCACTTTGGCTTTAATAACTATTTTTTCCTTGAATGAAGTGATTCCCTGCAAACGAAAACAACAACTGACAATATAAGCCAGAAACAGCGCCTTCGGCTTTTCATAAACTTCAACCCGCGGTCCATCAGGTAACGTAATTTGCAAACTTTCTGCTGACAAACGCTCACAACAGTAAGATGACAAATTCTGTTGCAGCCAGTTTAGAGTCATACCGACCTGATAGCCAGAAGGATGACGGGGTTTACTCACCCACCGCCAAATACCATCAATTAAGGGAACGAAGTGGCCCAAGTTGCACCTCCGACAATTCATCCTGAGTAAAAGTATGCGAAAGTACCTGCTCAACGGGCACTGGTTTAAACGGATTCACCCGTTGTACACATAGCGTCCAAAACAGAGCATAACTGGCTGTCAGGCCCAACATGATGGCAAATGGAATATACACGTCGCCGGGATTCATTCCCGGAGGTGTGATATGAATAATCGCCAAGATAATACCCACACTGGAGATAATCTGAGGCAATGGGAAAAACGGTGATTTATAGGCACGATGTAAATCAGGTCTGCGGATACGCAGTAATATCACTGAACATGTCACCAGTAAATAAGCCACACACCAAGCACATACTGCTGCCAGAACCAAAGGCATAATCCGATTCAAATCGCCCTGAATAATAAAGGCATGTAAACAGGGGATCATTACCGCAACCAAAATCCCAAATATTGGCGTTTTAAAACGTGGATGCAAATAAGCAAAAATACGCGGCAATGCTCCATCCAATGCCATCCCGTAAAGAATACGTGGTACCGCCGCCATCAGGGTATTAATCGTTGCAGCCCCTGCCAGTAATAACCCGATACCAATCCAATACTTACCAAAATCTCCCATTACCTGACCCGCAAACGCAGGGATTGCCATTGGCGTTTCCAGCAAACGAACATTATTTTCTACATCAACCAGTACATTCTCTACCTGATGACTGATCGATGCCCCGTATAACCCCATACAGAGAGCCACACCACACAAGCCCGTCATCATTGCCCGCGGAATCACTTTGGCAGAATTTTTAATTTCAGGAGCCATTGGCGTGACCAGCTCACAGCCAACAAACATAAACATCGCCATACCAACCAAGCTCAGTACCGCTAGTGGATCGTTCAGATTAAGCCCCTCACCGAACCAACTCTCCAACGGCACAGTAAACGGCATCAATAACCCGAAAATACTGAAAATAACCAAAGTACTCCACATACAGAATGTCAGCACAATTTCGACTTTACTGAACGCTTCAATCCCCAACGCATTCAGTAACCCGAAGGTAATAACCAGTCCAACACCCACCATCCATGACGCGTTATTACTTTCCATCACCGTATTAAGGCTGTCAAAATTAACTAATGCCATAATGCCAGACAGAATTGTTTCTGCCGTACCCGCAAAAATATGAACAATTAAATAAGCTGAAAGCGCGCCGGTAATCGCCCAAAACCTCCCCATCCCACAAGAAATATAATCATAGACAGAACCAGATGTCGGTAAAATGGCTGCCGCTTCGGAAAAAGTCGTCACTTGAGCTTGCATCATGATAAAGCTAATTATCATAGCCAATACGAAAGTATCACCACCAATACCAAAACCACTTGTTACAGTCAGAATAACCGGGCTTGCCATAATTACCCCGACGGAACTTGCTAGTGTGGTAGGAAATCCCACCACGCCCTTTGCAATATGCGAAGTCAGTCGCGTTGACATACTCATCATTTTCCCTCTTATTCCGGCCATAAAAATAACGTTAACAACTATTTATTTGTGAATTTTTTGTAAATTTCATTAGTGATAAATACACTATAGAAAGCGAAGCGGAATATCGGCCATCGTCCTAAAGGACGATATCTAAAGGGGGATTAATAGCTAAAAAATATTGCGGAAAATACCAGAAAATGGAGAGTAAAAAACATAACCACTTAAATATCAAACAATAAAAAAAACAATAATTCATTAATACATTAAAAACTCACTTCAGAAATGTACCAACATAGTGTTGTTAATCAGTAACTATCACCTTATAAAATTTTATTTATTGTAATCTATGTCACGTTATTAATATGTTTATTTTGTGTTAATTTCACACTTTAATTACCCTTTTATTAATCATCAATATTAACTTACCCAATTAGATACTATTCTAAGAGAGAACATTCTTGTCTACCTTACCCTCAACCAGCCGTGAAAATACTTTAATCTACAGTTGCCTGAACACTATTGCTCATTTAGTTCCTATCTCAGCCGCAGCATTCTATCTGGTGAACGATAAGTCACGCCCTGAGAACTACATTCTGTATGGTATTTCAGGCGAAACACACAAGAATTATCTGGCACATTTTCAGCATTTAGATCCACTCAAACCGGCCAATTATCAACAAAATGATATTAATATGGTTGGCATGGATCAAAATACACTGACCAAACATAATAAATACTACTATGAATTTATGCTGCCAAATAACATACAAGATATTGCAGAAATATTTATCCGCCAGCACAACCGAATTATTGCTGGAGTTTCTTTATTACGAGATACTCCATTTACACCGAAAGATTTTAATCGTCTCAGTACTATCCTACCATTAATTGAATTAGCCACTAGAGATTTACTTCCTGAAACACCAACGATTCTGACGGCTAAAGAACAGGAAATTATTAATTTGGTAAGAGCAGGTGCAAGTAACAAACGGATTGCACAAGCACTTAATATCTCCCTGTCTACCGTAAAAACCCATTTGCGCAATATCTTTGTCAAAACTAAAGTGACTAATCGCACCGAACTGGTTTCCAACGGATTTATTACCCGGCACTTGTAATTGGTAGATGTTATAAATTACCTGTAACAATAAAATGGCTTTGCATGCCTAATCAAAGTAGTTATTCAAATAAAAATCAAATGAGGGGAAACATCAGATTAAAGATGATATTTATAAGCGCCAATGCGTTCTACCCAACTGCGGGTATGCGCCACAGTAGATCATTAATATTAATAAGCCGGAAAATTATTCCGGCTTATTAACTTATTATCGACATATTTATTAATTATACCCGTTATCTTTCAAGTTGCCTCTTTGTTGGTTGCACTCACTCACCCCGGTCACCGAGTTATCTATGCTCCCGGGGATTCGCTCCCTTGCCGTCGCGATCCATCTTGAAATCCATTGGGTATATAATCCCAGCAAGTTGTACTTAAATAATGCTAAGACACCAACCCGCAAAGGTATCTTTGATTTAGCACCGTTAATCCACCGCCAGTTGCCGACAGCCTGAATTAATAATCCAGATTGAACATATTTAGGGGAATTCTCTTTTCCGTCAACAATAAAGGTAGCTACTTAAGCGGCAAATATATATCCGTCAACAATTCATGTACAGCGACTTCATGCACAAAGTTAAGGTAGTGAAAGTATAATGGGAAATCGCGCAACTCTTCCCCACTGGCGGGCAACCAGTCACGATACAAATATCGCGCACTCTCCGACAAAGAATCATGTAAACCATGATGGCGCACAACGGCACAGCACCCACCTGGTATAGTACCGTTCCTGATCCCGAATAAATTATCCTCTTGGATTGGTACCTCTACTGTTCCGCAAATGTCAAAGCGGAAATCTTCTCCTTTTGTCGTTACCGGATCATGCGGAGCAATACCGTAGGTTTGACTGGTAGCAACAGGCGATAATCCTGTGGTTTTGCGCCATTCGATAAAACGTGCAGCCGTCGCATTGACCAGCTCAGATTGACCATGATGGGACAATATAGCAACGCGTGTTTCTGGAAAATTAACAATTTTTACATTCATAGTTTGTGTCCTTGTACGTTTTTGTTCAGGAATACGTTGGTGCCAACATGCCCAATCCGGTTGTTTGCGAAACTGGCTAGGTGTTAGACCAAACGATTGTTTGAAAGCACGGCTGAACGATTCTGGGTTTTGAAAACCTGCGTCCAACGCAATATCAATAATTTTTTCTAACGGATTGAATGCTAAGCGGTAGGAGGCTCGCTTTAATCTCATTAATTGGATATAGCGTCCTACAGGTATACCGCAGTAGTTAGCAAACTGTCGGTGAAAGTGATAACGCGAAAAATTCGCAACATCACTCAGTTGTTCCAGTGTAAGCGGTTCGTCCAAATGGCGCTCAATATAACCAAATACCTGATCGAACCGTTTCACATAGGCGTCAATTTTATCATCGTGCATTGCATCCTCCATGCAACTCACTATGCCTGAGTTAAAGAGACATTGCCTGACTGATATTGCTGACTTTTGTGTTAAACAAGCACAGAAAATGCTGCCTCAACGAAATGAAGCTGTACCCGAAAAAATTGTCCTACGCCAACTGATTCATGAGCCTGAAAATCGTTTCCAGTGAACTGCTCACTCGAAGCAAAAATTGCCGTAAATCGTCTCCCTATACCAATAAAGATACAAGGCGAAAAGCCCAAAATGAGTCAAATAAAATTACTATTCGACTCACATATTGAGTAGAATACAAGGCTTATTTGACTCACAGGAAAAATCTATGTGGATATGGGAACAACCGAATTGGCCGAAATTCCATTGGGATGCCGACATTATTGCACCATTACTGCGAGACGTGCATTTTAACCAAGGATTGTTATTAGGCAAATCTGACTTTGAAGATGCCAAGCAGGCAACACTTGATAGCCTTCTATCCAACATACTCTATTCAAGCGAAATTGAAGGAGAAAGATTAAATGCGGCTTCTATACGTTCGTCATTGGCAAACAGATTAGGTATTACGGAAGAAAAACCTTATCCAACAATAGAGAAGAGTGATGGCATTACAGAAGTCGCCCTCGATGTGATAGAAAATAGTGATTCTGCTCTAACCCTTGAACGTATCCTCAGATGGCACCAGTTGATATTCCCTGAAGGCTATACCATGTTCAATCCGATACAGGGAGGTAAATTACGCAAAGGGATGATAGAAGTAGTATCCGGTCGTTTGGATAAGCCAACTGTCCACCTTGAAGCACCGCCGCCAGAGAGAATGGTCACTGAAATGACTCAATTCATAGAATGGTTTAATCAATCCCGAACAGATGCCAGTCTTGACCCCATCATCAGAGCAGCAATCGTTCATTTATGGTTTGTGACAATTCACCCCCTGGAAAACGGGAACGGACGCATTACCCGATTTTTGACAGACCTTGCACTTGCTCAAGCCGAAAACCGCTCAATCCATTTCTACGCAATGTCGGTAAGTATTTGTAATCATCGTAAGGCATATTACGAAATCCTTGAAAGCACTCAACGAGGCGGCTTGAATATTACTGTCTGGTTAGTTTGGTTTCTGAAAATATTGAATGAGACCTTAGCAAACAAACTAAAAGAAATTAATCAGGTTGTGCAAAAAGCTAAATTCTGGCGACGGATAGATCAGACCCAACTTACCGAAGAGCAAGCGAAGGTACTAAACCGTATGCTGGACAGCAATTTTGAACAAGGCATTAGCAGCAGCCAATATCAAAAGGTGGCTAAGGTAAGTCGTGCCACTGCAACCAGACACCTGACACATTTGGTTGAGCTAGGTTGTTTAGAAAGTACTGGTGCTGGTGGTCGTAGCACTCGTTACGTTATTAATCACAAAGGTTGAATCTTAGTAAATGTAGGGAAAAGGAGACATATCAAAAGCAATAAAAAAAGGATGAATTAGCAAAATCCGCCGTAAACCCTAGCCCAGTGCGGGCGGGGATATAAGGCGAAAAGCCCGAAGGGCTTTAAAACACGTCACTCCGGCGTATTTTGACTGGCAACGTACGCTTTAAGCGTTTCTATC
>NZ_PUJW01000007.1 GCF_011189575.1 Photorhabdus cinerea | reverse complement strand
GAATATGCCTGGCGGCGATAGCGCGGTGGTCCCACCTGACCCCATGCCGAACTCAGCAGTGAAACGCCGTAGCGCCGATGGTAGTGTGGGGACTCCCCATGCGAGAGTAGGGCACTGCCAGGCTTTAAATTAAAGTGTTATGTTGTCGCGACATAGGACGTAAGGAATTCGGTGGTGCGGTAGTTCAGTTGGTTAGAATACCGGCCTGTCACGCCGGGGGTCGCGGGTTCGAGCCCCGTCCGCACCGCCACCTAATTTAGGGGCGTAGTTCAATTGGTAGAGCACCGGTCTCCAAAACCGGGTGTTGGGAGTTCGAGTCTCTCCGCCCCTGCCAATTACAAACTAAGTAATAACGAAAGTAGTTCCTGATATTGATAACCCAGCTATTTAGCTGGGTTTTTTCTTATGTGTGCTAGATACGGTGTGTGTAGTTTTAATGGGACTCTTCTTTAGAAAACTGTGGTATAGGACAATATTCTCATCCGATTACACTGTAGTTTCATAATACTCCGGGGACGGATAACCAACGTAGAATGTTTACGACGTTCGGTTTAAAACACTTTGATATGATTAAATATCATGCTCATTGCTTGCCCTAAGGCTTCAGGCAACGAATCACTTCAAGTCTGTGAGGATTATAATGGCTATGATACGAAATACGCTATTTGTTTGCTGCACGATCTCCCACTCGCTATTAAGTCTGCGGTAATTGGTTTTACTCGAAGGCACAGTAACTGTAGACTGACGTCTCATAACGCAGGAAATCTAGATTCCTAACGTAATTTCTTATTGTCTGTATGGATAATGACTCTTTCCTACATTTGACGCCGGTTTACCTCTATTCTGTTGTCCAGGCGATGATATTGGGTGTTACCGGATAATGATACTGACTGTTAGTCATCATTTTATATCGTGGCTGATTAGTGGTTTTCTACTCGGCTAGCTTCATTAGCCAACTGATACGGACTTTACCATGAAAATGCGGCTCATCGTACAAATCACTTTGCAAACGTCGGATACCGTAGGTCCCCTGAAGCTGAATTATCCGCTGTTTAATCACTTCATTCTGCTATTGAGCTGACAAGGTAAGCAACTATGTCACGCGGATAACTCCTGCACGCTGTCCTTGAGTAACAGATAGATCTGATTAACTAAATGGAGAGCTGATAAATGAGAGACTATGACATTTTTCAGAGGCTTTTCTGCGTAAATAACGCCGCTTTTTTCAGGATAATGTTATTCATTTTCCAGCTTGACTATTTTGTTAAGGCACGACGGATCTCCAGTTGTAGAGTTGTATTCTCTTTGATATCGGTTTCTTGCGTCATGTGGGCACGGATTTGCTTCTTTCGAGTAACCGAGCGACAGCTTTGCGTTTGAACTCTAGAGCATATTGTTGTTTTATCATGTGCCCTCCTCACCTTTGTTGATTGATTTGAAAATAAGGTGGGTACTAAATCAAGAACTGTAAGAACAGGTCAAATACATATTTGTTCATTGAATAAAAGTGGATTTATTTTGCATAAAATGTTCCTTAACCTCTTATTGAGGTATTTATGACAGGTATTTTTAATAGCTGCTGAATGCATGCTTGCTGATCATTTTTTTGTAACCATATAGCGTATAATGGACGTTCAATCAGTTCAGTATTTGGGTAAGAAACAAGTTCTGAATACTCATTTTGCCAGTGTAGTGGTAAGAAGGCGGCTCCTCTTACACTATCGAGTAGTTGACGGGCTATATGTGCTGAAGTGGTTGTGATGATGGGTAACTGCTCACTTTTTAAAATCTGTTGCTCCTGATGATGGAAATCAGCCCCCCATTCTAGTTTGATGTAATTTTTAACTTGGTATTTCAGATTTTCTTCCGTCGTTAATAATTTCAGGCGAATATTCCCTAACAACAGGCTCTGGAACTCATCCATTTTAGGTGGTTCAGTGGTTATTAAAAGATCTAATTCACGTGAATGAAGTTGTTTAATAAGGGATTGCCGTGTAGAAACCCGGGATTCCAATCTTAGTCCCTGATGTTTTTTATAGAAATCCTGTAGCCAGGGCGTTAAATAAGCTTCCCATAGTGATGCAGTAGCGCCAATTGTTAATTCAGTATGCTGAGATGCATGTGTTATCTCTTTTTTAGCCAACTGCCAGGTATTCATCAGTGATTCTGCATAGGGAACAAGGCGCTCGCCAGCAGCTGTAAGACGGATGTTATTACGATGACGAGTAAAAAGATTAGCACCTAATTGATTTTCTAATTGGCGTATGCGAAAGCTGACTGCTGACTGTGTCAAGTACAGTGATTCGGCTGCACGACCAAAGTGACGAGTTTTACTGACCTCCAGAAAGGTTTTCAGTAATTCAGTGTCCACGTATATCTCCAATAATTTTTATCGTTAAGATTTAAATTTTTTGTTTTACAGAATGCCGGGCCTATCTAATACTCCGCGCCATAATTGGCATGATAGTAACAGTACTAGAATTAGGAGTGTGTCAGATGGCTGAAAGCTTCATCACGACTAATCGTTTTTTTGATAACAAACATTATCCTCGCGGGTTTTCCCGTCATGGCGATTTCACCATTAAAGAGGCGCAATTGCTAGAGCGCCATGGCTATGTGTTTAATGAGTTAGATCTCGGTAAACGCGAGCCTCAAACAGAAATAGAAAAACTGTTTGTTGCTGTTTGCCGGGGTGAACGTCAGCCTGTGACAATGGAAGAAAAGGTTTGGACTAAGTATCTTGCAAGGATTAGTCGTCCAAAGCGTTTTCATACTCTTTCAGGTGGTAAGCCTCAGGTTGATTCTTCTGATGACTATACCGACACTGATGATTAATATCATCACAAGTTATGAATGCAGGGGGCTTTGCCCCTTTTTTATTTTTAACTTGATTGCTTTTGTAACTGTATTAATAGTCTGTCCATACTACGGTAGCTTAAGGCTTCCATGATATGCGGTTTTTCTATCTCTTTTTTTTCTTCTAAGTCAGCAAGTGTCCGAGATGTTTTGAGAATTCGGTGCCATGCTCGAATTGAAAGCCCAAGTTTTACGAGTGTTTCTTCTAGAAACACCGCATCGTTAGGTTTGAGTTTGCAAAATGATTCTGTTTCTTTACTGTTCAGGTGAGCATTAATTTTACCACAACGTTTCAGTTGTATTTCCCGTGCTGTCAGTACTCTTAATTTTACATCTTTGCTGCTTTCGCTTAATCTCACTGGGCTACTCAATGTGCCAATGGGTAATAAAGGAACCTCAATTGAGAGATCAAAACGATCTAAAAAAGGTCCGGATAGTTTTGCCAGGTATCGAAGGATTTGCTGAGGATTACTCCGATTGTGAATTCCTTGATGGTAGCCTGTAGGACTGGGATTCATTGCTGCTATCAATTGAACCTGTGCAGGAAAACAAACTTTTGCTCTGGCCCGGGAGATGATGATTTCCCCTGATTCCAATGGTTCTCGGAGAGCATCAAGGACTCTGCGTTCAAATTCGGGCAGTTCATCCAGAAACAGCACCCCATTGTGAGCAAGCGAAATTTCACCGGGTTTAGGAAGTCCACCCCCGCCAATTAGTGCTGCCATTGAAGAGCTGTGATGAGGCGCTCTGAATGGGCGTGTATGCCATTGTTCAGGTGGAAGGTAGGTATCCATTAAGCTGTTGATAGCGGCAACCTCAAGGGCTTCTTTGTTTGTTAATGGCGGCAATAAACTACATAGGCGGCTTGCTAACATTGTTTTTCCTGTCCCTGGTGGGCCAAGTAATAGAAGATTATGTCCACCTGCTGCTGTGACTTCTAGTGTGCGTTTTGCTTGTTCTTGACCAATAATATCCTGTAGATCTGGTTGTGATTGTTCTGTTGAGAATTCATGTCGGGCCGGTGCTGTCAGTCGTTGTTTTTCTCCCTGAAGAAAGTGGCAGATGTGCAAGAGGTGTTCTGCCATTAAGGTTTCATTCTGAGATAAGATTGCCAGCTCAGCTTCGTTTTCTATCGATAAAATAAGTTGCCTTCCTGCTTCTCTTGAGCAGAGTGCCGCTGGAATTGCGCCAGTTACTTTCCGCAAGCTTCCTGATAGAGCGAGCTCACCAAGAAATTCGTAATGATTCAGTTTATTGGTAGGTATCTGTTCTGAGGCTGCCAGAATTGCGATAGCGATTGGCAAATCATAACGACCACCTTCTTTGGGCAGATCTGCTGGTGCAAGATTGACTGTGATTCTTTTCGCTGGATAAGTAAATCCGCTGTTGATCAACGCGCTTCTGACACGATCTCTGGCTTCTTTGACAGCTGTTTCAGGCAAGCCGACCAGAGTTAATCCAGGTAAACCATTACTAATATGCGCTTCAACAGTAACAATGGGTGCCTGAATACCAATAGTCGCTCTGGTATAAATAACAGAGAGGGACATCCTATTCTCCTTAGTAATAAAGCGTATATGATGGCCTGAAATTAGATAATAAATAGTGTTCTGTTATTTTTTTGCGGGATGGCTCTGAGAAATATTTTGCGAAGTGGCTCTAAAGTTATTCTTCATAAAATGATTTGCAAATTTTTATCAACTTGTTGATTTTGATCTATTTATTAATTTGTGGTGTTAATCATGATGTTTATTGTTTTTATAAGTTTTAAATAGCGTTCTGAGACTGATTTTTTAGTGAAATAGCATATTTAAACTTTTGGTTAATATATTATTACGGTAAATAAAATTGGTGTTTTATGTAATTCTACTTTATTAATAATAATAAATTTTTGTCACTCAGGTGATTAATAATCAGATATTTATTTGATAACAGTTAAATAATTTAATTCTCTGATTTATTTCTTATGGATTATTTTATTCTTATCTGAAATTAGTTGGTTTTTATCACTTAAGGATGGCTTTTTTTGGGTAAATAATTTGGAATTTAATTATTTTATTGAAAACAAAAGATATTTTTTAATATGAAGTAAAAAAATAAAATAAATGTTGTTTAGTTATGAAGAACATGGTAACTCTTAAATATACGTAAAACAAACGAGTTAAACGACCAGAATTATGAACGCATTCGTCCAAGTGATTAGCCTAGTTATCGTCAGCGTGGTGGTGATTATTATCCCACCGTGCGGGGCTGCACTTGGACGAAGACAGGCTTAGACAAACAGCCAGATCTCTCGAAGACCCCCGCACCGAAAGGCGCGGGGGTTTTTTTTGGCAGGTGGAAATCAAGCAGAGGCAAAAACATACAACAGAACAAAATTTTGTCTCACAGGGTAAACACAGGGGATATGAAAAATGAATGGGGCGCAGTGGGTTGTAAAAGTATTACGAACGCAGGGAGTTGATAAGGTTTTCGGCTATCCTGGTGGTGCGATTATGCCGGTTTATGATGCTTTGTACGATGGTGGTGTGGAACACTTGCTTTGCCGACATGAACAGGGGGCCGTTATGGCCGCTATCGGCTATGCGAGAGCTAGTGGTAAACCGGGAGTTTGTATCGCTACATCGGGACCGGGAGCAACAAATTTAATCACTGGATTAGCAGATGCGCTGTTAGATTCTGTTCCTATTGTGGCTATCACCGGCCAGGTGAGTTCTGAATTTATTGGAACAGATGCCTTTCAGGAAGTCGATGTTCTAGGTCTTTCCCTTGCTTGCACCAAACATAGTTTCTTAGTGGATTCCCTGGAAAATCTGCCTCAAATTATGGCGAACGCCTTTTCTATTGCAACCAGTGGTCGACCTGGCCCGGTTTTGATTGATATTCCTAAAAATATTCAACTGAAAGAGGGGAGTTTGACTCCATATTTAGTTCCTGTTGAGCAAGAGATACTCTGTTCGAAAAGTGAATTAGAACAGGCCAGGAAGATAATTGCCGCTGCGGTAAAACCAGTATTGTATGTTGGTGGTGGAGTAGGTATGTCACAGGCCGTTTCTGTTCTGCGTGATTTTGTCACTGAAACGGGTATGCCGGTTGTTTCCACATTGAAAGGTTTGGGCGCTGCTGATGCAGAACATCCATATTATCTGGGAATGCTTGGAATGCATGGCACGAAAGCAGCAAACTTGGCGGTTCAGTCATGTGATTTACTGATTGCCGCAGGTGCTCGTTTTGATGATCGCGTGACTGGCAAACTCAACACTTTTGCACCGAATGCAAAAGTTATTCATTTGGATATTGACCCGGCAGAGTTAGGTAAATTACGTCAGACTTATGTGTCGTTACTCGGAGATTTGAAGGCGTTATTACCTCGTTTACAGCAGCCATTATCAATTATGTCCTGGCAACAAGAAGTTCAGCGCATGAAAGTTGAATATTCTTGGTGTTATGACCATCAGGGCGAGAGCATCTACGCACCTTTGTTACTAAAGCAGGTTTCAGATCGCAAAGCGTTAAACACGGTTGTTACCACTGATGTTGGGCAGCATCAGATGTGGACTGCTCAGCATATGACCTTTGACAGACCTGAAAATTTCATTACATCCAGTGGGTTAGGAGCTATGGGGCTTGGTATTCCTGCTGCAATTGGCGCTCAGATTGCCCGACAGGAAGACATGGTGATCTGCGTATCCGGTGATGGTTCTTTCATGATGAATGTGCAGGAATTGGGGACAATTAAACGCAAACAACTGCCAGTAAAAATTTTATTGCTGGATAACCAGCGACTGGGAATGGTGCGGCAGTGGCAGGAACTGTTTTTTGATAAACGATATAGCGAAACAACATTAACAGATAACCCTGATTTTGTTGCATTAGCGAAAGCGTTTGATATTCCTGGGCAACATATCACTGAGAAATCACAGATTGATGAAGCTCTGGATGCATTGTTCAACAGTAAAGGGCCATATTTACTGCGGGTATCCATTGAAGAATTAGAGAATGTTTGGCCGTTGGTCCCTCCCGGTGCAAGCAATGAAACTATGTTGGAGAAATCATTATGATGCAGCATCAACTTGCAATCCAGGCTCGTTTCTGTCCTGAAATATTAGAGCGCATCTTACGAGTAACGCGGCATCGTGGATTTCAGATATGTTCAATGAATATGGATCAAACAATGGATGGCGATAATGTTAATATCGAACTAATTGTTGCCAGCCAAAGACCTGTTAATTTGTTGTTTTCGCAATTGACTAAATTAGTGGATGTCGCTGGTGTCAAGATCCTGCAACAAAAATCACAACTAATACGTGCATAATTGTAGAAATAAAGGAATAGAGAATGACTAAGCAATCCGATTATATTTGGTTCAATGGTGAGATGGTTCCTTGGGCAGCTGCTAAAGTTCACGTAATGTCCCATGCCTTACATTACGGTACGTCTGTCTTTGAGGGAATTCGTTGCTATGACTCTCATAAAGGGCCTGTCGTTTTCCGCCATCGTGAGCATATGCAGCGCTTACATGATTCTGCAAAGATTTACCGCATGCCACTAAGTCAGAGTGTCGATGAATTGATGGAAGCTTGCCGGGCAACTCTGCGTAAAAATAATTTAGTCAGTGCTTATATACGCCCATTGGTTTTTATCGGTGATGTTGGAATGGGGGTTAATCCACCTGCTGGCTATAAAACGGATGTCATAATTGCCGCTTTTCCATGGGGGGCTTATCTCGGAGAGGGGGCGCTGGATCAAGGAATTGATGCCATGGTTTCTTCATGGCACCGTGCAGCGCCAAATACAACGCCAACTGCGGCTAAAGCAGGTGGTAACTATTTGTCTTCTCTGCTGGTGGGGAGTGAAGCTCGTCGTCATGGATATCAGGAAGGTATTGCACTGGATGTTTATGGTTATATCTCTGAAGGTGCCGGTGAAAATCTGTTTGAAGTAAAAAATGGCGTACTGTTTACTCCACCATTCACTTCATCTGCACTGCCAGGGATTACTCGTGATGCCATCATTAAACTAGCGAAAGATTTGGGGCTGGAAGTGCGTGAACAGGTACTATCGCGTGAATCTCTGTATCTGGCTGACGAAGTGTTTATGTCTGGTACTGCGGCTGAAATCACACCAGTTCGTAGTGTTGATGGTATTCAGGTTGGTATCGGTAAATGTGGGCCTATCACTAAGAAAATTCAGAAAGCTTTCTTTGGTTTGTTTAATAGCGAGACAGACGATAAATGGGGTTGGTTAGATCCAATAAACTCTTAATAGAACTATAAATAATTTACAGGCGGTTCGTTCCCCGCCTGTTTGTTTTGATAACACGGGAGTGAAATAATGCCTAAGTATCGTTCTGCTACCACGACCCACGGCCGTAATATGGCCGGGGCTCGCGCTTTATGGCGTGCGACAGGGATGACCGACGCAGATTTCGGTAAGCCGATTATTGCGGTAGTTAACTCATTTACTCAGTTTGTCCCAGGACATGTTCATTTACGGGATTTGGGTAAACTAGTTGCTGAGCAGATTGAAGTATCAGGCGGTGTTGCAAAAGAATTTAATACAATAGCGGTAGATGACGGTATCGCAATGGGGCATGGTGGTATGCTCTATTCTCTGCCATCACGTGAATTGATCGCTGACTCCGTCGAATATATGGTGAATGCTCACTGTGCTGATGCCATGGTGTGTATTTCCAATTGTGACAAAATCACGCCGGGAATGCTGATGGCAGCATTGCGTTTGAACATTCCAGTGATTTTTGTTTCCGGTGGCCCCATGGAAGCGGGTAAAACTAAATTGTCGGATCAGATTATCAAGCTTGATCTGATCGATGCCATGATCCAAGGGGCAAACCCTAATGTCAGTGATGAAGATAGTCATCAGATTGAGCGCTCTGCTTGCCCAACCTGCGGTTCCTGTTCAGGAATGTTTACTGCTAATTCCATGAATTGTCTGACAGAGGCGCTGGGTCTGTCTCAGCCAGGGAATGGCTCATTGCTGGCGACTCATGCAGATCGCAAGGCGCTATTTCTCAACGCGGGCAAACGTATTGTTGAGCTGACTAAGCGCTACTATGAGCAAAATGATGACAGTGCTTTGCCGCGTAATATTGCAACGAAAGCCGCATTTGAAAATGCGATGATGCTGGACATTGCAATGGGTGGCTCAACTAATACTGTGCTTCACTTACTGGCTGCGGCGCAGGAAGGGGAAGTTGATTTCACCATGGCAGATATTGACCGTTTGTCTCGCCAGATTCCGCATCTGTGTAAGGTTGCACCAAGCACACAAAAATACCATATGGAAGATGTTCATCGTGCTGGTGGTGTGATCGGTATTTTAGGTGAGTTGAATAGAGCGGGTCTGTTGAATTGTCAGGTTAAAAATGTTTTGGGGTTAGACTTACTACAAACGTTTAATCAGTATGATGTGATGCAGACGGCAGATGAATCGGTGAAGAAAATGTATTCAGCGGGCCCGGCAGGTATTCGTACTACTCAGGCATTTTCACAGGATTGTCGCTGGCTTTCTTTGGATACAGATCGCGTAGAAGGCTGTATTCGTGACATTGAACATGCATATAGCCAAGATGGTGGCCTCGCGGTTTTATTCGGCAATTTGGCTATGGATGGTTGTATTGTAAAAACCGCAGGGGTTGATGAAGGTAGCCTGACGTTCCGTGGGCCAGCCAAAGTTTATGAAAGCCAGGAAGATGCAGTTGATGCGATTCTTGGTGGAAGAGTCGTTGCTGGTGATGTGGTCGTCATTCGCTATGAAGGACCAAAAGGTGGACCAGGCATGCAGGAGATGTTGTATCCGACGACTTATCTAAAATCTATGGGGTTGGGTAAAAGTTGTGCATTGATTACCGATGGCCGTTTCTCTGGTGGTACATCTGGTTTGTCTATCGGCCATGTTTCTCCAGAAGCGGCTAATGGTGGCCTGATAGGTTTGGTTCAAGATGGCGATATTATTGATATTGATATTCCACAGCGGAAAATTCAGCTTGATGTGGATGAAAGTACGCTTATCGCCCGTAAAGAGGTGGAACTAGTCCGTGGTGATAAAGCGTGGACTCCAAAATCCCGTGAACGTCAGGTATCTTTTGCTTTGCGAGCTTATGCTTCATTGGCGACCAGTGCGGATAAAGGAGCTGTTCGCGATAAATCTAAGTTAGGGGGATAATCGCATGGCTGCATTTCTTCCCTTAACTTCTGCACCAAGCGGTGCGGAATATCTGAAAGCCGCATTAAGTGCTCCTGTTTATGAAGTTGCTCAGGTGACTCCCTTACAGGAAATGAATAAAATTTCGGCCCGTTTGGGAAATACTATTTTGGTAAAACGGGAAGATCGGCAGCCTGTTCACAGTTTCAAGCTCCGTGGTGCTTACACCATGATTGCGGGTTTGACTGAAGAACAAAAAAAACAGGGCGTGATTACTGCATCTGCGGGTAATCATGCTCAGGGTGTTGCACTGTCTGCTAATCGCTTGGGAATTAAGTCCCTGATTGTTATGCCGATTGCCACTGCGGATATCAAAGTCGATGCGGTCCGTAGTCTCGGTGGTGAAGTCCTGTTATATGGCGTCAATTTTGATGAAGCTAAAGCCAAAGCAATAGAAATAGCACAGCAGCAAGGCTATACCTTTGTTCCTCCATTTGATCATCCAGATGTCATTGCAGGTCAGGCGACCTTGGCGATGGAACTTTTGCAACAGGATGTGCATCTGGATCGAATCTTTGTGCCTGTAGGTGGAGGGGGATTGATTGCTGGAGTTGCTGTATTGATTAAGCAACTGATGCCAGAAATCAAAATTATTGGTGTGGAAGCAAAAGATTCCTCTTGCTTGAAAGAGGCAATGGAAGCTGGGCATCCGGTAGATTTACCAAGAGTAGGTCTGTTTGCCGAAGGTGTTGCGGTTAAACGTATTGGTGATGAAACTTTTCGTTTGTGTCAGCAATATGTAGATGATGTTATTACGGTAGACAGTGATGCCATTTGTGCAGCAGTAAAAGATCTGTTTGAAGATGTACGTGCTATTGCGGAGCCATCTGGTGCATTGGCACTGGCTGGGCTGAAAAAGTATGTTCAGCAGTATCAGATCAGAGGTGAGCGGTTGGCGCATATTCTTTCTGGTGCTAACGTAAACTTCCATGGATTACGTTATGTCTCTGAGCGTTGTGAATTGGGTGAACAGCGGGAAGCATTGTTGGCTGTGACTATTCCTGAGCAGAAAGGTAGTTTCTTGCGTTTTTGCCAGAAACTGGGTGATCGAGCGGTAACCGAGTTCAATTACCGCTACACGGATGCTGATCCTGAACAGGCTTGTCTTTTCGTTGGTGTCCGCCTGAGCCGTGGTGAGGTGGAGCGACGAGAAATCATTGAAGAATTGCGAGCCGAAGGATATCAGGTTGCAGACCTTTCAGATGATGAGATGGCGAAATTACATGTCCGCTATATGATTGGGGGACGTCCATCTACGCCATTGAAAGAGCGTTTGTTTAGTTTTGAATTTCCTGAATCGCCGGGTGCTTTGCTGAAATTCCTACAAACTTTGGGAACTTACTGGAATATTACGTTATTCCATTATCGCAATTATGGTACAGATTATGGTCGGGTGTTAGCAGCATTTGAATTGTCAGAAGCAGAAGTGCGTTTTAAACGTCATCTTGATGCATTAGGCTACGCGTATCACGATGAGACGGATACCCCTGCGTTTAAATTCTTTTTAATGTGCCAAGTATCAGAAACAGACAGATGCTAGTAAGTGTTTTGACGTTAAAGAAATATATTCTATAGAACAACAAAATAGCACCTTCGGGGTGCTATTTTAAAAAAAGGTTTAGTGTTTGCAGAGGTTTCCACCTTTGTTATTGTTTTATTTCTTCTCTCCAATTGTGGGTTTTGCCAGCCAGATAAGAAGCAGCAAGACGAGAAAAATAAAGCCAAATAGCCAGTAAAGCTCGTTAGCGGCAATAATCAATCCTTGATTAGTGACTTCGCGCGCCAGAGAGCTGCTAGCTTGAGGCTGTGACATCCCTAACTGCTCCATTTTCTGATAGGCTTGCTGAGCAATGGGATTATGTGGGGTTATCGACTCAGTTAATTGAACGTGATGGACTGCTTCACGGCGGGACCACATGGTAGTGGTAATTGAGGTGCCCACGGATGTTGCCAGAGTGCGTAGGAAGTTGAACAGGCTGCCCGCAGAGGCGACTTTAGCGGGTTCGACATCGGACAAAATAATGGCGGCTAGTGGCATTATTAAACAGGCAATAGCAAAGCCTTGAATAAATTGTGGCCAGGCAGCGGTAGCAAAGTCCATTGATAGTTCGAAGGTATAAGCCCGCCAAAAAAAACAGAGTGCAAAAACGATAAAGCTGAACATCACCAAATAACGCATATCGATTTTTGAACTAAAACGGCCAATCAGTGGAGCAAGTATTATCGGCACGATCCCTAATGGGGCCATTACCAACCCTGCCCAAGTGGCCGTATAGCCAAAGACCATCTGTAATAGTTGGGGTTGCAGAACCAAAGTGCCGATGTGGAGTAAGAAGGCCAAACTGATACATAAGGTACCGATAGTAAAATTACGTGATTTAAATAGTGATAAATCAATGATCGGATCATCATCGGTCAGTTCCCAGATGATCAGGAAAGTAATGGCAATAATCGCGATAATCGCTAAGGCAATAATTTCTGTTGAGTTAAACCAGTCAAGTTCCTTCCCTCTATCAAGTAATAACTGAAAACAGCCGACACCGGTAATCAATAAAATCAGCCCTATGCCATCAATTGGTCTGATCTTTGTTTCAGTTTCTCGATTTTTTAATAGTGTCCAGGTGATAGCGATAACGGCACAGCCGACCGGGACATTGATGAGGAAGATCCACCCCCAATGATAGTTGTCACTGATCCAACCACCGAGTATGGGACCACAAACTGGAGCGACAACGATAGTCATTGACCACATTGCCAGTGCCATATTTCGTTTTAGTGGAGGGTAGTTGTTTAGTAATAAACTTTGTGAAAGGGGCATAATCGGCCCGGCTGAGATACCTTGTAAAATGCGGGAAATAATCAACATTTCCAGGCTATTAGCAATACCGCACAACCAGGAAGTTATCACAAACAAGATCATTGAAATTAAGAAAACACGAACTTCTCCAAACTGTTTAGCTAACCAGCCAGTTAATGGGATAGAAATCGCATTAGCAACGGCAAATGAAGTAATAACCCAGGTACCCTGCGATACCGATGAACCCAAATCTCCGGCGATCGTCGATATTGCGACGTTAGCAATGGTCAGGTCTAATATTTGTAAAAAAGCGGCTAATGCTAAAGCCAGGGTTAGCCAGCCAAGTTTGGCTCCTGATAATGGCTCTTTTAGCATGTTAACCTCACTCATTTTGACTGGTATTAACTTGAATGATTTCGTTAATTAGCCGATCAATTTCTCCTGTGTTGTAAGACAAAACGCTGGTTTCATAAACAATGCCATTGCGAGGCGTGTCGGCAAGCACCAGTCCATCTCGATTTCTGGTATCGACAGTGGCATGCATGGATAAACCGATCCGTAAAGGGTGATCAATAAGTTGCTGTGCTTCCAGTTCAACACGGACAGGCAAACGTTGGACCACTTTGATCCAGTTACCGGTGGCGTTTTGTGCTGGTAGTAAAGAAAATGCGCTACCAGTACCCATATCAAGACCTACGATCCGGCCCTGATAAGTAACATCACTACCATAGAAATCGCTAATCAGGGTTACTGATTGACCAATACGCACATTGGCAAGTTGAACCTCTTTGAAGTTAGCTTCGACCCAAAGTTGGTTAGCAGGCACGATAACCATCAGCGGGGCGCCACTTTTTATTTGCGATCCTACCTGAACACTACGGCGCGAAACGTAGCCTGTCACGGGGGCTGTAATTTGGGTGCGCTGTAAGGTTAACCATGCATCACGGAGTTGGGAGGCTGCAAGTTTAATGGCTGGTTGTTGTTCTAATGGGGTATCTATAATTAACGCTTTGTTAGCATAGTATTGTTGCCGGGCGACATTCAGCTCAGATTTTGCCATTCGAACGCTATTACGGGCATGAATGAGATTTTCTTTGGCGATAGCGCCTGTTATTCCCAGATGTTCACGTCGTTTCAAATCATCCTGAGCTTGCTGTAGTACAGTTTTTTTTAGCTCAATATTAGCCAGCAACTTTTCATTATCAATTATGGTCTGGTGGGTTTGTCTAACATGATTAGCCAGTGTATTTTTTGCCCGTTCAAAGGCATGTTCTGCATCAATACTATCTAAACGCAGCAGAATGTCTCCCTGCTGGACGAAGTCGGTATTATCGGCATAGATAGTGGTTACGCTTCCCGTGATTTGCGCCATTACTTGCACTTGATTACCGACAACATAAGCATCATCAGTAGTTTGGTAATGACGTAGTGCAACAAACCAATAGGCAAAGTAACCTAATCCGGCAAAAACAAATAAGAGAGTTGCAAGGATCAGAGCTAACTTACGTTTTGACTTTTTCTCACTAAGTGGAGGTGATTGTATTTCTTCGGCCATGTTCCTCTCCCATAACAGCGATCAAAAATAAATTATTCTTGTTAATGTATTTGTGTTTGATTAAACACCTTGGAGTCGACTTCAAGGTCAAGCTTTATTAGCATTGATAAATTTAAAATTTGTGATATTTAGCACTTAATGCTAAATATATTATTAACATCGAAATTATTTATCATAGTTATTAACATTTATCTGAGATGCCGGTTGTCTATCTGACGGTGTGATTTATGACTAATGGCATTAGGTGTCAGTACCCAGAATGTTTTTCTGGGTACAAATAACCGTTGGATTATAGATACGAAACCACTGATGCCAATTACTTAAACTGATCAGGCAGTCATTCCCCCATCAATAACGAATGTTTGCCCGGTGATGTAACGCCCTCCAGGGCTGAGCAAGAAATTGATTGTCAGGGCAATATCTTCCACTGACCCTAAACGACCCAGTGGAATATTGGATAATAGTTTTTTCTTATGTGGTGCTGGGATGTGATCTAGCATTTCAGTATCAATCAAGCCTGGAGCGACTGTATTAACGCGAATGTTAAATCGGCCAACTTCAACGGCTAATGAGCGGGTAATGCCGATCATAGCGGCTTTGGTTGCAGCGTAGTTAACTTGCCCTGAGTTAGCTTTAAACGCGGTGACTGAGCTCATGTGGATAATACAACCTTCTCCAGCAGTGAGCATTTCAGGTAGAAATGCGTGATTGACTAAATAAACAGAGGAAAGATTGGTGGAAATCACATTGTGCCACTCTTCTTCTTTCATATTTATCAGTAATGCATCTTGTGTAATTCCAGCGTTATTGATAATTGCATAGGGAGGGCCATATTGTGAGATAAGCTTTGCCGATAGTGTTGCGACTTCTTCAGCATTTGATACGTCACATTGATGGCCTTCACAGCTATAACCTTGTTGCTGAATTTCCTGACAAAGTATTTGAGCTTCACTTGTACTTGATTTGTAGGTAAAAACCACATGATAATTTTGAGTGGCCAGCATCTTTACTATGCCTTTACCAATACCACGTGATCCTCCTGAAACAAAAACCCAAGGTATGCTGATATTCATTAATTTATTCCTCTAAATTTATGCCATTCGTCTGCCAATACAGAATTCATCAACCTTAGTTGGCAATCTGTTTTCTTTTTGTTGTTCCCATCAGGCTCATCTCAACAACTAAAGAGATTTCTCCATTTAGCCAGATTGGAATTTCCAACGTGCCGTATAATGAGCCATCAACATCAAAGGTATCCTTAGGCAGGAGAGAAACTGACTGTATGCATAACATGTAAGACGATAAGATCTTTGAGGCATGTTTCATCATGTTTCCCTTGTTTGCCGAAATAGTTTTTAAATTCTGTTGCTAGTGCAGTTTTTGCACTTTGTTGCATAAAGAGATAAAAAATCAGGGCATCCAGAAAGATCCAGAACTCATTGACCTCAGGGAAGGTGTTCTTGAATTCAATGGCTTTTCTTGTCGTTTCTTGTAGGGGAACCTGGCACTGTGGTTTTTCCGGAAAGCCAGTTTTTTGCGAAAAATCGAAGTGACTATAATGACCAACTAAAGGTTTTAGGTTTGTTGTTTCATCTTGCAGATTGAAAGTAGTTTTCCCATTTAAATCAGTGTGCTTAGTTTTGACACAATAGCAAGCATCCAAAGGCACGGGATTTCGTAAATTAGCGTGCCATTGTCTGCCAATGTTCTTGTTTGGTTGCGATAGATAGTTATATCCACTTTTAAGCGGGATCATTGCCAACATGCCGTGTACTGCAATGCCACCCAATCCAACTTCTCTTGCGATTTTTTCATCAAAATGGATGGGATTGTAGTCTCCAGAGAATTCAGCCCACTGTTTGAGATCTTTTTTGCTAAATTGAACGTTCATCTGTCGGCTTTCCTGAAAATAAGTGCACAGTTTGTACCGCCGAATCCATAGTTAACATTTAAAGCAGTATCGATAACTTGGTGAGTTCGGTGGGTGTTGGGTACGTAATCCAGATCGCATAGCGGATCTGGATTGTTCAAGTGCATAGTTGCGGGAATAGTGGCTGTTTCTATTGCTTTGATACAGAAAATGGATTCAATTGCTCCTGCCCCGGCAATAAGATGGCCTGTGTAGGATTTTGTACTGGAAATAGGAACATGGTAGGCGTGCTCTCCCAGGCTCATTTTTAGAACATCAGTTTCGTTAATATCGTTTAACGGGGTTGATGTCCCATGAGCATTGATATAGTGAATATCTGAAGTGGAGAGTTGGGCTTGTTCCAGCGCTGCTTGAATTGCCATTACTCGCCCTTTGCAATCAGGTGCTGGTGCTGTCATATCAGATGCATCGGAGCAGTTACCATAGCCAATGATTTCTGCTAGTATTTTGGCTCCTCTGGCAACAGCGCTGTCATAATCTTCAAGGCATAATACTGCCGCGCCTTCCGACATAACAAAACCACTACGGTCTTTGCTAAATGGGCAACAGGCTTTTTCGACCGATTCTTGTTCTTTACTTAGTGCGCCAAGAATGTCGATGCTCCAAACGATGAAAGGATCTCTGATACTTTCACCGCCACCTGCCAACATCATTTTAGTGCGTCCGCTCCGGATAAGTTCAAAAGCATCCCCTATTGCCATGCTGCCAGTTGCACATGCTGCAACTGGGGTATTCTGATATCCCCGTAAATTCCAGTTCATTGAAATAGCTGCTGTACCTACACTGTGCATGGACATAATATTTGTCATGGGTGAGGCAATACCTTGGGTAGCATAGGAATGGTTGTTTTCAACGGTTGCATCTTCCCCACCCCATCCAGTACCAAAAATGACACCTCGTTCAAAAGGTGAATAACTTTCGTCAAGGGCTGCTTTATCGTTACCAAATGCCATTTTGATTGCATCGTCCGCAGCAATCAGCCCAAGTTTGCTGAATCTGGGAAGGTTCTTTAGCAACTTTTTGGAAAATCGTGACACATCAGGAGCAAAAGATATGTTGCCGAAGAATTTTGCAACAACAGAAGCGTCTGGGTGGGTTTCCTTTTTGTAACCTACACGATAGTTTAGGATTGCATCCCAAATTTCCTGAGTATTTTGCCCAAGAGAACAGATAGAACCATAGCCTGTGATGGCAACGCGGCGGTAGTTAGTTTGAAAATTCATGAAACATTATCTCCAAAAGTAAGTTCCTGGTGACATGCTTTATTTTTTAATACAACCAAATAATGGGATTGGTAGATAAAAGCATCACAAAAATAAATGTTAGCTGTGTCGTGATATGCCATAGACAGCTAACATCCAAGTATATTGATAATAATTATTTTGTTGCTTCACTGACGTAATTGACGAAATCGCCGATTGTCGTCGTATTATCTCGCTGGAATTTATCGAAATTCAGTTGAATACCCATTTCTCTTTTTAAAGCAACTTGAATGGATACAAAATCCAGGCTCACCAGGTGAATATCATCGAGTAAGGTGTCAAGAGTAATGTCCTCTGGTTCGATATCAGTCAATTCAGTAATCTGAGATTGCAGTAATTCAAATAGTTTCATATTAATATCCCGTAAAATCTAAAAAAATATTAACGGAGCTTAGGCGCAGGAATATAGGTATCAATAGGTAATAAGTTAGTTATTCCTGCTGTGCCGTCTTTAAATGTTGTTTTACTGTTATTCCTAAGCGTTTAAAGATTTGCCCGAAATTTTCAGCAAGTTATAAGTTTCCTGTTTGATAGCGTTAGCCAGCATTTCAATATCATTTTGGCTTGTTGTATGTCCAAAACTGATACGTACCGCGCTATCAATACGATCATCAGGCAGCCCCATAGCAACCAGAACATGGGAACGTTGCGTTGATTTGTTATTGCTACAGGCTGATCCTAAAGATAAGGAGACTCCGTGACATAAATCCAACCTACTGGCCAATGATTCAGCTCGGACCCCAGGGAAACTTAAATTGAGTGTCCAGGGTGCTTGAAACTCTGGGTTTGTACTGCCATTAACCAGATAGTTAACATGATGCTGTTCCAACAGAGATAGCAAGGTTTCTCTGAGTGTTTTGTAGGTATCGAAACGTTCTTTCAACCCGTTCAGAGATTCTTTAGCTGCGGCAGCCAGTCCTGCAAGGCCCAGAGTGTTCTCAGTGCCACTGCGTATTCCTTGTTCTTGCCCTCCTCCATGTAACAAAGGATTTAATGGAATGCCTGGTGCATGATATAGACCACCGATACCTTTAGGACCATTAAATTTATGGCCTGAAAAAGATACGGTTGTTATGCCAGCAAATTTGTCACAGTTAAAAGGCAGTTTACCAATAGCCTGTACCGCATCTATGTGCAGATAAACATTGGCTTCTTTTGCCAAAGAGGCGACGGCTTCATAGGGCTGTATCACACCGGTTTCATTGTTAATTGCCATTAATGTGATCAGGCGTGTTTCTGGCCGCAAGTTTTTCTCAATGCTTTGTACACTTATTCGTCCCTGATTATCAGGATCGATTAGTGTCAACTGAAGCCCGCGTTGTTGGTACCAGAGTAATGGTGCCAGAACAGACGGATGTTCAATGGAAGAGCTAATGACATGATATGCAGACAGATCCGAGCCGGGAAGTGTCGCTAACAGGCTGGACAACGCTTGGTTATTACTTTCGGTTCCTCCTGATGTAAACAGGATTTGTTCTGGTACCGTGCCCATTAATGACGCCATAGATCTTCTGGCGTCGGTGAGCAAGTTTTTAGCCATGTTGCTTAAGCTGTAGTGGCTGGATGGATTAGCAAAAACAGATAAAGCGTCTTTAATCGCCAACTGTGCTTTAACACTTAGCGGTGTTGTGGCGTTGTAGTCGAAGTATAGGCTTGTCATATTTTTCCCTTTAGCTGCTCGAATAGCTTATGCAGCATATCAAGGCAGTGTTGCTGGGCTGGTTCTAACTCTCCTAATAACGCATCAATGCCATCAGGTGATAATGTGTTTAATTCTTCGAGAGTTTTGCCTTTAGCGTGACGACAAAATTGGTTAGACATTGCCAGGGATGCGGTGCACCCCCATGCACGGAAACAGGCATTATTTATCCGCCCCTGGTTATCTAATGTCAGGTCAATATCAACCTTGTCACCACATACAGGGTTGCCTAACGCCAGCTTAATTGTGGGTTCGGATAACTTCCCCTGACAGTCAGGATTGCAAAAATTGTCAATAATGATGCTGTTAAACATAATTCCACCTTGCTATTTATACCGCGGGGGTAGCTGAGGAATCTTCGTCGTTTGACATTTTTCTTTCAAGATTGACCGCACAACAACCAAACTCTTTAGCTGCGGCAGTGCGCATAACAAACTGAATTCGCTGAGAAGTACGCCAGGATTTGTTAGGGTCAGTGCGTAAGTAGACCAAGTCTTCTGTCAGTAACATACCCGGGGTAGAAACAGAAAGTGGGTCCAGAATGACTAATTGTCCTGTTTCTCCATCAGGTAATTCGCGTGATAAATCATTAGGATCACGGACGGAGAAATGAATATAAGGCGGAACATGCTTATGGTTATATTCATCTTCTATAGCAAGAACGTTGGCTTCAACCAGACCGTACATATCACGTGTCCGGGATGCTGGAATTCCCATCCATTCTTCAATATCTGCATTCAGTTCGCCACGGGAGATCATATCTCCGGTAAAACGTTTCCAGCCGCCCATTGTGATTACCATGCTATCGCGGTCTAAAGTGAGTTTGGTCTTATTCTCTTTTAGAAACGTGATAAAACGATGGATTATGAATGGAGGACCAATTAAATGCCGGGTGAATTTGCCTTTCCACTCGATTAATTGATTCAGTGCATCTTCTGGGGAAAAACGATCTTGATTGATCATATAGCGTCGAGTATCTAATAAACCTGTAAAGAAATTAAAGATTTTGACCAACGCCATTTCTGGAATATCTTCCGTTGAAGGGCATAAGCATAAGACAGCACCGCCAGATACTTTGAACATGCTGCGATAATTAGAGTAAACAGCTAATACTGTGTGATCCATAGTATCGTGGCAACGGCGATAAACACTAGGAATTCCACTTGTACCGGTTGAACGCATTTCATGTTCGATTTCAGATAAAGGTTTGCTTAATAAGCGATGACTTTCGGCTGATTTATATGTTGCAACAGGTATCAGTGGAATGCGAACTAAATCATTATAACTCTGGATATCTTCTGGTTTAATGTTTTGCTTTTCACAGATATCTTTATAGTAAGGGTTATTATGGTAATGAAAATGAAAAGCATCTTTAAGTAAGCAAGTTTTTAATTCTTGTTGCTCTTCTTTAGACAGCTTATAGAGAAAGTCGACATCTGCTATTAACCATTTCAGCGGATTTCCTCCACGAAATTTTATACCATCATATATATTTTTGATATTTTCCATTTTTGCATCTCCGGTAGAGTAGATGAACTCATCTTTGTTTATTATATGTTATAGCAATAATGCATAAGTTACGTAGGCAAAAAGGATAGTTATTAATTATGTCATTTTATTGAATAAATCGGCTATATTATTATTGCTGATAACTATATGGACTTATCAATATTGATAAATTCATGATAAGAACAGCTGATTTATTCAAAATATCCACTTTAATACGAATATGACCAGTTAATTCAAGTAAATTTTTTAGTTATCTTTTATATTTTTGTGAAGTTTGTTGTTTTTCAATCTATTAAATGGTTTTCCATAAAATTTTTATTGTCCTAAGATTGAGATAATGATAAAAATAAAATACAGATAAATTCCGAATTAAAAACGAGTACGCATGATGAAAATGGACTGTTTAATTGTGGGTGCCGGTCAAGCCGGGTTAAGTTTAGCCGCTATCCTTGCTGCTAAGAATATTAATGTTTGCATATTAGAGCGAGAGGTGCGTATTGGTGATGTGTGGCGTAAGCGTCCTGATAATATGCTATTATTCACTTCACGTGGTATGACTCAGCTTCATGGCTTCCCGTTTCCTGGAATCGAAGATGGATATCCGGATAAAAATGAAGTTGCTGATTACCTTGAATGCTATGCCACACATCATAATCTTAATATACATACTCAAACCGAAGTAGTTGAAGTGACGCATGATAAAAACGGCTACCGTGTTAAAACAAAAGATGGAAAAGTATTTAGTGCGCCTTGTCTGGTTAATGCAACAGGTGCTAATCAGTTAGCTGATGTTCCTGCATTTGCTAAGCAACTTTCGGCTGATATACAGCAACTGGTGGCAGATAAATATCAGGGGCCTAAACAAATTAAAGAAGGTAGTAGAGTAGCCGTTGTTGGTGATGGTGCTAGTGGGCGCCAGATTGCTAAAGATTTAGCGGCTACTACGAATGTGACGTTATTTTGCGGTTCTTCCCGTCCTCTCTTACCTAATAGAATAATGGGCAAAGATATCTTTTGGTGGTTGAGTAAAAGTGGTCTGTTATTTGCTAATTATTATAGCCTGGTGGGAAAAATCATGCGCCGGCGTAATCCCATTCCTTGTGGGGATCTAAAAAACCATCGGTTAGCTGCTTTTGGCGTAAAAGTAGCAAATAGATTGGTTGATATAAAAGATAATAAATTATGTGATTTGTCTGGTAATCAATATGAAACAGATACTGTTATTTGGTGCCTGGGTTATAAAGATAATACAGCATGGTTGACTCTTCCCGGTGCTACGGATGCCAATGGATTTGTTTGTAAAAATGGTCATGCAGAAGGTGGGAAAACACCTTACCCAGGGTTATTTATCGTCGGGCGGAAATGGCTGAGTAGCCGTGGTTCTGAACTAATATTAGGTGCTTATAAAGATACAAGCCGGATAGCTAAATGGGTAGAGAATTATTTGAAAGAGTATGTATCATTAAAATGAATAATTAGTACAGGATAGTGATATTTTTCTCTGTATGTTTTATTTGTAATGGATTTGTGATTTATTGGCTGATATTGTTATGAAGTTATTCTGAATTCTGTATCATTACTAAAAGTACATAATTTAAATATGTTATTGGTGTAGAATGATACAGAATCTTTAATATACTGGTTCTTGATAATGACAATTATAAATAGGATTTATTTATTCTAGGTGATTTATCAAAAATACTATTCATGCATGACACAGATATTTTGCTTTGGAAAATTTAATCCTGCTAATGTTGATGAAAAATTGAGTTGTTTTTGTTGTAATCTGTTCATACAAGCATTTTTTAATTCAGATGGTCTTAATCCATATAGCATCATACAGGTACGACTGAAATGTGCGCTATCGGAAAACCCGCTATTACTGGCTAATAGAGTAAGGGAATCAGATAAATGTATCTCATCAATAGCATGATGTAGGCGTTTCCATAATAGATAGCTACGGAAATTTGTTCCCATTTTTTCTCGAAATAGATGTAAAAATCGACTTTCAGATAAATAAAGTTGGTTTGATATTTCTCGGGAAGATATACATTTAACCGGCAGTTCAGTGATGAGAGTGGCTGCTTTCATGATCCTTTTATCCTGATAACAATGACAATTTTCTATTTCACCTAAGAGGTTATTTAAGATAAAAATATCTGGGGAGGTTTCTGATTGTAAACAATTGATAAAATAATTTGCTATCAAACTGGATGACTCTTGACTTAAATATATTATATCTGAGTTTCCCATTTGATGTGATAACAAATGGCATAGAGGATTGGCTGGATCTATTAGTAAATTAAAACAGAGTTGTTCTTCTGTGTGTAATTTATGTTTAATATTAGAAGAAATAATAAATCCATGCACTTGTCTAGATTCATTGTCAGTGTCAATTCTCATGGATGAATTATTTGGTGTTACACTTAATTGTATACAAGGGTGGCGATGCCATTCTGTTTTCATATTATAAGAGAAAACTAAATCTTGCAGATGAAACTTATAGAATTTAATAAAATACGGTATTTTATGTAACATAATCTTATCCTTTATTAAATTGTTGTGTGTGTTTGAGTTAATTATTTCCTGTGATTATAATAAATCCATGATATTAATTTTTTAATTAAATAATTATTATTGTAAACTATATTGCATTGATATTATAAAATGATTATTATGAAATTGATATTATTTCCTATGGTATCGTTCGGGGAATAATTTCACTATTGGCAAATATCGTTTTGTCATAGCATAGAGAATTTTTCACCGCTATGTTTGTAGCTGATGAAATATTCAAAGTGACTTGCTTTTGCTAGCCAATCTTAACAATAGTTGAGTGCTTTAGTGGTAAATATCACTATCCACTTGATATAGCTATAGATATTTTCTTTAGTAACATAATTAGTAACCAAAAACTTAATGAAGAGTCAATATTTCATATAATTATTATTGATTAGTTATAACTTATATTAAACATATTATCGTGAAAACTATATGGTTATTTTTTTATATTCTTTGTGAATTATGTCACACCAATCATAAGTATATGAGCATAATGCGGGAAGTGGGTTATATCAGACTTGTAATGAATAAAAATACCTGCTAAGGCTATTCATTATAGCAATCCCCAAAATGCTTTAATTAAGGGCTCATTTAGCCGTTTTCTCTGTACACATATACCCAATTCGAACGGCTCCACCAGAGAAATGTTCTCCAGTAAAGATATGCGATTGCGCACTGGTTCAGGACTGTTCTCTACAACTACATTGGGAATTAATGCAATTCCACAACCTAGCGCAACCATAGAAACAATCGCTTCGTGGCCGGATACTGTAGCGTAAATCAATGGGTTGTTGATTTGATGATGGCGGAACCAGTACTCAATGCGTTTACGTGAAGGACCATGTTCCGGCAAAATAAAGGGGATAGTATCCCAGTCAGGGTTCTCTTGTGTTACGAGCGTTCGCACAGTACAGGGGAGGGACGGTGCAATCAATACTAGTGGTACTTCACCGATTTTGGTGAAGCTGACATTATCTGGTAGCTTTTCTGGCTTACCTGCGATTCCTAAATCGGCATCATTAGACTGTACTTTATTGACTGCATCTGCGGCATCACCAGTGGTAAGTTTGATTTCAACCAGGGGATGCTCCGCACGGAAACGATCAAGAATCTGTGGTAAGTGACTGTAGGCCGCAGTGACTGAACAAAACAGACGTAATTCGCCACTTAACGATGGGCTTTGTTGATTTAGTGAGTGTTGTAGTTGCTGATATTGTAACAATGTTTGTTGGGCGAATTGTTTAAGTTGCTCTCCAGCGAATGTCAGCTTTACGGTGCGATTATCCCGTAAAAATAATGGATGACCCAGAATATCTTCAATGCGCTGGATTTGGCGAGATAATGTAGAAGGACTGACATGCATTGATTTCGCAGTGCGGCCAAAATGACAGCTTTCAGCCAGATGCAGAAACAGTTTTAGATCACGTATGTCCATAATCTGTTTACCTTTTATTATCCCATAATCAGTATTGCATAAAATGCAATGTAGTATTGTTAATATATCAATTTAAGCAATAGCTTTCATGTCATATATTGAAAATATGCAGACACCTCACTGGGTGAGGAAATATCAAAAACAGTCGCAGCACTTAATTGCTGAACACAACATGACCACGGAGTTACTAATGGCTAATTATTTTAATACGCTGAACTTGCGTCAGCAGTTGGCGCAGTTAGGTAAATGTCGTTTTATGGCACGGGAAGAATTTGTTGATGAGGCAGGATATTTAAAAGGCAAAAAGGTCGTCATCGTCGGTTGCGGTGCGCAGGGGCTGAATCAAGGTCTGAATATGCGTGACTCCGGTTTGGATATCGCTTATGCCCTGCGTAAAGAGGCAATTGAAGAAAAACGAGCTTCATGGCGTAAAGCAACAGAAAATGGTTTTCAAGTCGGTACTTATGAAGAGCTGATCCCGCAGGCTGATTTAGTTATTAACCTGACGCCAGATAAACAACATTCTTCTGTTGTTCGCGCAGTTCAACCGTTGATGAAAGAGGATGTTGCACTGGGTTATTCTCACGGTTTAAATATTGTTGAAGTAGGTGAACAAATCCGTAAAGACATCACTGTTGTGATGGTAGCGCCTAAGTGCCCTGGTACTGAAGTGCGTGAAGAATACAAACGGGGTTTTGGTGTTCCTACCTTGATCGCTGTTCACCCAGAAAACGATCCAAAAGGTGAAGGTATGGCGATCGCTAAGGCATGGGCAGCGGCAATGGGTGGGCATCGCGCCGGTGTTCTGGAATCTTCTTTCGTTGCTGAAGTGAAGTCCGACCTGATGGGTGAACAAACCATTCTGTGCGGTATGTTACAAGCTGGCTCACTACTGTGTTATGACAAATTGATAGAGGAAGGTGCTGAACCAGGTTATGCAGGAAAGCTGATCCAATTTGGTTGGGAAACCATCACCGAAGCACTGAAACAAGGTGGTATTACCTTGATGATGGATCGCTTGTCTAACCCTGCAAAATTGCGTGCATATGCGTTATCTGAGCAATTGAAAGACATCATGACGCCACTGTTCCAAAAACATATGGATGATATTATTTCTGGTGAATTCTCTTCCGGTATGATGGCGGACTGGGCTAATGATGATAAGAAGTTATTAGGATGGCGTGAGGAAACTGGTAACACTCAGTTTGAAAATTCACCGCAATATGATGGCAAAATCGGTGAACAGGAATACTTTGATCACGGTGTTTTGATGGTTGCTATGGTGAAAGCTGGGGTTGAACTGGCATTCGAAGTTATGGTTGATACCGGTATTATTGCAGAATCTGCATATTATGAATCTCTGCATGAATTGCCGCTAATTGCTAATACTATCTCTCGTAAACGTCTGTATGAAATGAACGTGGTTATTTCTGATACAGCAGAATATGGTAACTATTTGTTCTCTCATGTTGTGGTTCCATTGCTGAAAGAAAAGTTCATGAGATCACTACAGGCAGGTGATTTAGGTAAGTCTGTTGCAGAGAATGGTATTGATAACGCTCAGTTACGTGATGTTAATGAAGCTATCCGTAACCATCCAATTGAGGTTGTTGGCCGTGTGTTACGTGGCTATATGACAGATATGAAACGTATTTCTGTTGGTGATTGATATCAGATTTGAGTTAAAGATAGAGGGAGATAAATCTTCCCTCTTTAAATTTAAAATGTGTTGAGTAACAAGCCATCGTGATTGAGAAAGGTGGCTTGTTGCTTTAAAGAAAACGGCGTTTCCTTCCCCTCTTTCTGCTACAATTCCACCCCCTGGAGTTCTGTCCTGATATAACTCATTAGATACTATGCGATTAAATCCTAGCCAACAACAAGCAGTTGAATTTGTTACCGGCCCCTGTCTGGTTTTGGCGGGGGCTGGTTCCGGCAAAACCAGAGTGATTACGAATAAGATCGCTCATCTTATCCGTATTTGTGGCTATCAGCCTCGTAATATCGCAGCTGTGACTTTTACTAATAAAGCAGCAAGGGAAATGAAAGAGCGTGTAGCGCAGACTCTAGGGCGTAAAGAGGCTAAGGGGCTGATGATTTCTACTTTCCATACCTTGGGATTGGAAATCATTAAGCGCGAATACAAGGCGCTGGGAATGAAAAGCAATTTCTCACTGTTTGATGAGCAGGACCAAATGGCTTTGCTGAAAGATCTGACAGCTGATTTGTTAGAAGAAGATAAGGAACTGCTACAAAAACTAATTTCTTCCATTTCAAACTGGAAAAATGATCTGCTTTCTCCACAACAAGCAGCGGCATTGGCCCGTTCTGCTCAGGAGCATCAGTTTGCTGAATGCTATCACCGTTATGATTTACATCTGGCGAGTTGTAATGTGTTGGATTTTGACGATCTGATTGCCAAACCTACCTTGTTGATGCAGCGTGATGAAGAAGTCAGGGAACGTTGGCAAAACCGCATCCGTTATCTGTTGGTAGACGAATATCAGGACACCAATACTAGTCAATATCAATTGGTTAAATTGCTGGTGGGACAAAGGGCTCGTTTTACTGTGGTGGGTGATGATGACCAGTCGATTTATTCATGGCGCGGAGCAAGACCACAAAATCTGGTGTTATTGAAACAAGATTTTCCGAAACTTAATGTGATCAAGCTGGAACAAAACTATCGTTCTTCGGGCTGTATTCTGAAAGCCGCTAATATTCTGATCGCCAATAACCCCCATGTATTTGAAAAACGTCTTTTTTCTGAGCTGGGGTATGGTGATCCGTTGAAAGTTATCACGGCTAATAATGAAGATCATGAGGCGGAAAGAGTTGTCGGAGAGCTGATTGCACATCACTTTATTAATAAAACCCAATATAAAGATTACGCTATTCTCTATCGGGGAAATCACCAATCCCGAGTGTTTGAAAAAATGCTGATGCAAAACCGTATTCCTTATCGGATTTCTGGTGGTACTTCTTTTTTTGCTCGTCCTGAAATTAAGGATCTGCTGGCTTATCTGCGGGTGCTGACTAATCCTGAAGATGACAGTGCATTTCTGCGGATTGTTAATACGCCAAGACGTGAAATTGGTGCGGCTACAGTCCAAAAACTGGGCGAGTGGGCGAATCAACGCAGTAAAAGTCTCTATCAAGCCAGTTTTGATCTTGGTTTGGAACAAAGTCTGACCGGTCGTGGTCTGGTTGCATTGCAGCGTTTTACTCACTGGATGGACGAGATAGCCCGCCAGGTTGAACAGGAACCTTTGCTGGCTGTGCGTGATTTACTGCATGGTATGGATTATGAAAGTTGGTTGTACGAAACATCACCGAGTCCGAAAGCAGCTGAAATGCGGATGAAAAATATTAATCAGTTATTCACTTGGATGAGTGAAATGTTGGAAGGTGATGAACTGAATGAACCAATGAATTTACCTCAGGTGGTAGCACGTTTCACATTGCGGGATATGATGGAGCGTGGCGAAGATGGTGAGGAGTTTGATCAGGTACAATTGATGACTCTGCATGCCTCTAAAGGGCTGGAGTTTCCATATGTATTTCTGGTCGGTATGGAAGAAGGGTTATTACCTCATCAGAGCAGTATTGATGAAGACAATATTGATGAAGAGAGACGATTGGCTTATGTGGGAATCACCCGTGCACAACGGGAGCTATTCTTCACCTTATGTAAAGAACGTCGTCAATATGGTGAATTAATCCGTCCAGAACCAAGCCGTTTTTTACATGAGTTACCACAGGATGATTTGCATTGGCCAAAAGATAAAAAAATGGTGACTGCTGAAGAGAGAATGCAGAAAGGACAATCACGTATTGCAGATATCAAGTCACGTTTAGGGCTTGGGCAGAAAAATAAGCAGTAAAAAATACATAGGAGGTCCCTATGTTACAGAGATACGGCGAGATGTGATTTAGCTCAGATTTGAGCCACCTAATTCTTGTTCTTGCAAAATAAGCGGCCACTGAACATGGTTTTGCCACTGAATTTCTTGCTGTAAAGACTCTGCTCGTAGAGGATGTTGCATTAGCCAGCCATGAGGCAAGGTGATCATCAATTCTTCCCCCCTCACATTTAAACGCAGAGCAGAAAAGGTGTCATCTCGGTGATGACTGGCTAATATAATAGCTAATCGCAATAGACGGCATAAACGTTGGGCCTGTATTAGAGGCAAAGCATTTTGTTGACTGAAGGAAACTGGATCAATCGTGGCACTCTGGTTCTTTAGCAATGTGGCTAATAGCTGTTTTTGTGCGGGAGTATAGCCGGGAAGATCGAGGTAACTGATAAGATAGGCAGCGTGCGATGGAGCCTGATGGAAGTCAACACTCAGGCCAATTTCGTGTATCAGACAAGCACTGAATAATAATTCATGACATCGGCTATCAAGTTCCCAAGGTTTAGCAATCTGTTGTAAAAAGTGTTCAGCCAACTGTTTGACTCGTTGAGATTGTTCAACTTCTAACTGAAAGCGGCGCTGTATATTACGTAAAGTTCTGATGCGAATATCTTGTTCTATCGGTAAATCCAGCATGCCGTAAACAAGACCTTCCCGTAAAGCGCCGCCAGCAAGAGTCATACTTTCAATATTTAATGTCTGAAAAATAGCTATCAGGATAGCAAGACCGCTTGGGAAAACCAGTGCCCGTTCCAGCGTCAATCCTTCGATTTCCAATTCTTCCAGCTTACCGCATTCAATCGCTTTATGTTTGAGTTCCTGGAGTTTTGGCAAAGTAATCAGCTCATCCATACCTTGGGCAATCATGATTTCTTGCAGTGCCTGAACTGTGCCGGAAGCTCCGACGCAAATCTGCCAGCCTTGTTCTATAAGCTTTGAAGCAACAGGTTTCAGCGTTTCATGTGCGGCAGCTTCGGCTTTGGCAAAGTTTTCTTCCGTCAGGCTACGATCATTAAAGTAACATTCAAGCCAAGTAACACAGCCCATGCTCAGGCTGGATAACTGATTAGCCTTTGCCCCATTTCCTGTGACCAGTTCTGTACTTGCACCGCCAATATCGACAACCAAGCGTTTTTCAGGGCCGCCGGTCGTATGAGCAACCCCTTGATAAATAAGCCTAGCTTCGTCTTCGCCACTGATTACTGTAACTGGGCAACCAAGTATTTCTGATGCTTTTTTCACAAACTCACCAGAATTTCCGGCGATACGCAAAGTTGCTGTAGCAACGACGCGGATTTGTGATGGCGGTATATCCTGTAAGCGTTCAGAGAAAACTCTGAGACATTGCCAACCTCTCTCCATTGTTTGCTGGGATAAATAGTTATTTTTATCCAGTCCGGCGGCTAACCTGACTTTACGTTTGATTCGAGCTAGTATCTGCATACTGCCGGATATTTCACGCACGACCAGCATATGAAAACTGTTTGAACCCAGGTCAATAGCCGCGTAGAGAGAAGAGGAACTCAACATCATTTAATTTAACCTGAACGTTTACGGTTATTACGCGGTGTATTGTTACGATGCGACAAATTATTTCGACGCTGATGGTTCCCTGAACGCGAACGATGGCGGCGTTTAGGAACCGGTAAATCTTTCAGCAATGCATTACTGTTATATTTACTGACAGGGATTTGGTGCTGAATATAATCTTCGATTGCTGGCAGGTTCAGAGCATATTCTTCACAGGCCAGGCTGATAGAGTGGCCACTTTCACCTGCACGTCCAGTACGGCCAATGCGGTGAACATAATCTTCGCAGTCATCTGGTAAGTCATAGTTAAAAACATGAGTTACGGATGGAATGTGCAATCCACGAGCTGCCACGTCAGTTGCAACCAGAATATCAATATTGCCCTTGCTGAATTCTTCCAGAATACGTAACCGTTTTTTCTGTGCAACATCACCAGTTAGCAAACCAACGCGATGCCCGTCAGTAGCAAGATGGGCCCAGATGTCTTCACAACGATATTTAGTATTGGCGAAAATAATGCAGCGATCGGGCCATTCTTCTTCCAATAACGTTTGAAGCAGACGCATTTTCTCTTCATTAGAAGGATAAAACAGCTCTTCGCGGATACGGTGCCCCGTTTTCTGTAGCGGTTCCACTTCTACATATTCTGCATGATTCATTTGCTCAAATGCCAGTTCTCGGACTCGGTAAGACAGAGTGGCAGAAAACAGCAGGTTCATGCGTTCATTTGCAGGTGGCATCCGACGGAATAGCCAGCGGATATCTTTGATAAAACCCAGATCGTACATACGATCAGCTTCATCAAGCACCATAACCTGAATGGCATTCAGATTAATATGCCCTTGTTTGGTATAGTCGATCAGACGTCCGGTTGTGCCGATGAGAATGTCAACACCGGATTCCAGCACTTTCAGCTGTTTGTCATAACCATCGCCACCATAGGCAAGACCCATCTTTAATCCCGTTGTTTGCGCTAGATCTTCTGCATCAGAGTAAATCTGTACGGCTAGTTCGCGGGTAGGAGCCATAATCAGCGCTCTTGGCTGATTGGTTTGACGCCCCTTTGTTGTGGGATGAGTCAGTAAATAATGAAAAGCAGACGCTAAAAATGCTAGTGTCTTCCCGGTACCAGTTTGCGCTTGCCCCGCGACATCACGACCTTCGACAGTGAAAGGTAATGTCAGTGCCTGTATAGGCGTACAATTAGAAAACCCCTTGTTATCAAGAGCTTCTATGACTCTGGGGTGCAAGGCGAAGTCGGAAAACTTCTTTTCTGTCAAGTGTGTTTTACTCATAGTGTGGTAGAATATCAGTTAACCGTTGTTTTACGGAAGTGTATCCTCTGAAATAAAAGCAACCTTATATCAGTAATGTTACACTAGCATAGTAAAAAATTATTCTTTGGAGTAAAAAATGAGCGATAAAATTATTCATTTGAGTGATGATAGCTTTGATGCTGATGTTCTGAAAGCAGCGGGTCCAGTTCTTGTCGATTTTTGGGCGGCATGGTGTGGTCCATGTAAAATGATTGCACCTATTTTAGATGAAATTGCACCGGAATATTTAGGCAAACTGACGATTGCAAAACTGAACATTGATGATAACCCGGCAACTGCTCCTAAGTATGGTATCCGCGGTATTCCTACGCTACTACTGTTTAAAGACGGTCAGGTAGCTGCCACCAAAGTGGGGGCATTGTCAAAAACTCAGTTGAAAGAATTTTTGGATGCTAATCTCTGATTGAAGTGAGATCACACTAATACCGGACGTTTGGCGTATATCACTATTTATTTCATTGACCGCTAGACGTCCGTAAAGAAGCATGATAAGTTAGCGCCACTGCCTGTATCACATACCTCTATGTTTAGAAGTATGTTGCATACTGAACAATCTGTAGTGTCTGATAAGTCTGTTATCTCTGGATAGTCTAAAATATCCAATGGGTTGTACAGGAATAATCTGGTGTATAACTCATTACGTTGAGATAGTTTTTTTATAGAAATCAGTAATGTTTCGGCATTATCTCAACAGCGTTTTTGACAGCCTGTCAGTCTTATTTGAGCTCAATCTTGGTACTTCAAATTATTACCTTTTTATATAAATGATGTATTAAAGGTCTTATTTGTTTTTGTACAAAATAAACAGGCATCGATGACGCTGCCATACTATTCACGTTCATAGTTCGAGATATACCCCGAGTTAAAGAACCCACCATTATGAATCTTACCGAATTAAAGAATACGCCGGTATCTGAACTGATTACACTCGGCGAAAATATGGGGCTGGAAAATCTGGCCCGTATGCGTAAACAAGATATTATCTTCTCTATTCTTAAGCAGCATGCGAAAAGTGGAGAAGATATCTTCGGTGACGGTGTGCTGGAGATATTGCAGGATGGATTTGGATTCCTCCGTTCAGCAGACAGCTCCTACCTTGCCGGTCCCGATGATATCTACGTCTCTCCCAGCCAAATCCGCCGTTTTAACCTCCGTACCGGTGACACAATTTCAGGTAAAATCCGTCCACCTAAAGAAGGTGAGCGCTATTTTGCACTGTTGAAGGTTAACGAAGTTAACTTTGATAAACCAGAAAATGCCCGCAGCAAAATTCTTTTTGAAAACTTAACTCCTTTGCATGCGAATAACCGTTTGCGGATGGAGCGTGGTAATGGTTCCACTGAGGATCTGACGGCTCGTGTTCTGGATCTGGCGGCACCAATTGGTCGCGGACAACGTGGTCTTATTGTTGCTCCACCAAAAGCGGGTAAAACTATGTTGCTGCAAAATATCGCAGCTAACATCGCTCATAATCATCCGGATTGTGTATTGATGGTACTTCTGATTGATGAACGTCCGGAAGAAGTCACTGAAATGCAACGTTTGGTGAAGGGTGAGGTTATTGCTTCTACTTTTGATGAGCCGGCTTCCCGCCACGTTCAGGTGGCAGAGATGGTCATTGAGAAAGCAAAGCGTCTGGTTGAACATAAAAAAGACGTTATTATCCTGCTTGATTCTATTACTCGTCTGGCACGTGCCTATAACACTGTTGTTCCGGCATCCGGTAAGGTACTGACTGGTGGTGTAGATGCTAACGCGTTACATCGTCCAAAACGTTTCTTCGGGGCTGCACGTAATGTAGAAGAGGGTGGAAGCTTGACCATTATTGCTACTGCATTGGTGGATACAGGCTCGAAGATGGATGAAGTGATTTACGAAGAGTTTAAAGGCACTGGTAATATGGAGTTGCACCTCTCACGTAAAATTGCTGAAAAGCGCGTCTTCCCTGCTATCGATTACAACCGCTCCGGTACACGTAAAGAAGAGTTACTTACCACATCTGAAGAGCTACAAAAGATGTGGATTCTTCGCAAAATTATTCACCCAATGGGAGAAATTGATGCGATGGAGTTCCTTATCAATAAACTGGCTATGAGTAAAACAAACGACGATTTCTTTGACATGATGAAACGCTCGTAGTTTTTAACTTGGTTCATGATGATTTTTCAACGCCACAGTTCTGTGGCGTTTTTTGCATCTGGTGCGATAGCACCATATAGATATGGTATGTATTTTGCATGGAACTTATATACTGCCATTTTCCAATAAGCATCGTAGATTATGATGTAAAGGTTATTAATTTTTCTACAGTAAAGAAAAGTATCCTCACAAAATGGAGAATTTATGGGGTTGGTTCCTGGCCAGAAAAACCATGTGGCTGTGGATGATAAATAACCAGGTTATATTTGTTTTTCACGGAGAGTTTTTATCGTGAATATTCCCAGTATGAGTATTGAAATTTTTTGCATTTTTCTGTTTTCGTTTGCGTTTTTGTTTATGGCGCGTATCGCAGGAAGGAAAATTGGCCTCGTTGATAAACCCAATTATCGTAAGCATCATCAGGGACTAGTACCTCTGGTTGGTGGGATAACTGTATTTGCTGGTATCTGTTTTGCTTTTGTTATAACAAACGAGTTTATACCTCATAAATGGCCGTACTTAATTTGTGCCACTGTACTGGTATTTGTTGGTGCATTGGATGATCGTTTTGATATCAGCGTTAAGGTCCGGGCAACTATTCAGGCTCTGGTTGGTATTGCAATGATGTATTTTGCTGGCCTGAAATTAAATAGCCTTGGCTATGCTTTTGGTCCTTGGGATATGAATCTTGGGCCATTCAGTTATGTTGTGACGCTATTTGCTGTTTGGGCTGCTATTAATGCATTCAATATGGTTGATGGGATAGATGGACTATTAGGTGGATTATCTTGTGTCTCTTTCGGTGCTTTGGGGATCTTACTGTATCGAAGTGGTAACACGGCACTGGCATTATGGTGTTTTGCATTTATTGCGGCCATTCTTCCTTATATTCTTCTCAATCTTGGTTTCTTAAGCCAACGTTTCAAAGTATTTATGGGTGATGCGGGCAGTACACTGATTGGTTTTACCATTATCTGGCTACTTATTGAATCTACTCAGGGGAATGAACCTTCTGTGAAGCCAGTTACTGCATTGTGGATTATTGCCATTCCCTTAATGGATATGGTTGCCATCATGTACCGTCGCTTGCGTAAAGGAATGAGCCCATTTTCTCCAGATAGACAACATATTCACCACCTGATTATGCGGTCTGGATTTTCATCACGTCAGGCATTTGTTTTGATCACTGTTGCTGCGGCTTTATTCGCGGCTACCGGAATGATCGGAGAATGGTTGGAGTTTGTTCCTGAATGGGTAATGTTGGCATTGTTCTTGCTTGCATTTATGTTGTATGGCTATTGCATCAAGCGTGCATGGCGGGTGGCTCGTTTCATTAAACGGCAAAAACGTCGTATACGCTATTCTGCTAACCATTAAACATCTATCAACAGAGGTTTTGTGCAGTGATAAAATCAGAAACGAAATCTATTCAAGATCAACAGACTCTGGAGCATGAGCTGGATATCGGGGCCTTGTGTAGTGCTCTATGGCGTGGAAAAATATGGATTGTCGTACTGGCAATAATCTTCGCTGCTATAGCTCTGGGAGCATCTTATCTGATGCAACAGAAATGGAGTGCAACGGCAACCATTGACTTGCCTACGACTAATCATTTGGGTAGTTATTATTCTCAGCAGCAGTTTTTACGCAACTTGGATACTCACATTAACGTTTCAAAGGAAACTCAGTTACCGTCTATTCCAGAAGAAGCGTATAAAGAACTTGTCACTCAGCTCGCGGCATATGATACCCGCCGTGAATTTTGGTTAAAGTCTGATTACTACAAACGACATCAGGAGGGTGATGCCAGAGCAGATGCAGCTTTACTGGATGAGTTAATCAATAATATTCAGTTCATTCCTCATGATGATAAAAAAGTGCTGAATGATAGTATCAAACTGACAGCAGACTCTTCTGCACAAGCGAATCAACTCTTACGCCAATACATTGCTTTTGCAAACAGTCACGCTAGTACCCATTTGAATGATGAAGTAAAAGGTGCATGGACTACCCGTACTAACTCTATGAACGCATTGGTTAAACGACAAAAAATGGTTGCTAAAGCGGTTTATAACCGTGAAATGAATGTATTGCAGCAATCTTTGAAAATTGCGGAAAAGCAAGGGATTCGGCGTAGTCAAACTGATACACCGATGGATCAGTTACCTGATTCAAAAATGTTTATGTTAGGTGCACCGTTGTTACAGGCTCAGCTTGAAACTCTCGAAGCAATAGGTCCTGATTACGATGTGGACTATGAGCAGAATATTGCGATGTTAGCAACATTGAATGTTAGCCCGATATTGCAGGATCAATTCCAGACTTACCGTTATCTGAGAACCCCAGAGGAACCTGTTACCAGAGACAGCCCACGCAGAATGTTCATTGTAATCATGTGGGGTGCGGTTGGTACTTTAATTGGTGCCGGAGTGGCGCTAATACGGCGTTCGCGTAAGTAACCAAGTAGTTATAGAAGTGACTGCTTTTGAGAGATACTTTTCGCAACTACAGAAGCAGAAATAAATAGTATCAAATAGTGTTTTTGCAGGAAGATCTGCAAATTACTGACCAATAAGAGAGTCACTGTGAAAGTGTTGACTGTGTTTGGTACCCGGCCAGAAGCCATCAAGATGGCTCCGTTGGTACATGCGCTGGCAAAGGATGAAGCCTTCGAAGCAAAAGTATGTGTCACTGCCCAACACCGGGAAATGTTGGATCAGGTATTACATCTTTTTGAGATCACTCCCGATTTTGATCTCAATATTATGAAATCAGGGCAAGATTTAACGGATATTACGTGTCGTATTCTGGAGGGATTAAAGCCTGTTTTGGCCGAATTTAAGCCTGATGTTGTGTTGGTTCACGGTGATACTACAACAACTATGGCAACCAGTTTAGCTGCGTTCTACCAGCGTGTCCCTGTCGGTCATATTGAAGCTGGACTGAGAACCGGCGACCTCTATTCCCCTTGGCCGGAAGAGGCAAACCGTAAGATTGCTGGGCACCTGGCAATGTACCATTTTGCTCCGACGGAAAACTCTCGTAAGAATTTGCAGAAAGAATCGATTGCAGATAATCAGGTTTTTGTCACGGGCAATACAGTGATTGATGCGTTGTTATGGGTACGCGATCGAATAATGAATGACGAGATTATGCGGAGTAAGTTGGCGGAACACTACCCGTTTATTGATACCAATAAAAAAATGATTCTGGTAACAGGCCATCGTCGTGAAAGTTTTGGTGGTGGATTTGAACGAATTTGTGAAGCTTTGGCGCAGATAGCCCGTACTCATCCAGAAGTGCAGGTAGTTTATCCGGTTCATTTGAACCCAAATGTTTGTGAGCCGGTAAAGCGCATTTTGCATAATATTGATAATATCATTCTTATAAAACCACAGGACTATTTGCCATTCGTCTATCTGATGAACCATTCCTATATGATCCTGACGGATTCCGGTGGCATTCAGGAAGAAGCGCCTTCTTTGGGAAAACCGGTTTTGGTGATGCGTAATACTACTGAACGACCAGAAGCGGTTGATGCCGGAACGGTACGGCTGGTAGGAACAGACACAAAAACTATCGTAGAAGAGGTGACACGATTGTTGACAGACGATACCGCCTATCAGCAAATGAGCCGTGCTCATAATCCTTACGGGGACGGTGATGCCTGTCAACGTATTCTCGATGCTTTGAAAAAAATCAGGTGACATTATGAGTTTTGAAACTATTTCTGTTATCGGTCTTGGGTATATCGGTTTACCCACTGCGGCAGCGTTTGCATCCCGTAATAAGAAAGTCATAGGAGTCGATATTAATCAGCACGCGGTAGAAACGATTAACCGAGGTGCAATTCATATTATAGAACCGGATCTGGACAAAGTGGTGAAAATTGCTGTGGAAGAGGGTTACCTGAAAGCGGTGACTTCTCCGTTACCAGCAGATGCTTTTTTGATAGCTGTTCCAACTCCTTTTAAAGGTGATCATGAGCCGGATATGAAGTATGTGTGTTCCGCTGCTGAATCAGTGGCACCAATTCTGAAAAAAGGCGATCTGTTGATTCTGGAATCTACTTCACCAGTGGGTGCGACGGAGCAGATGGCAGCATGGTTGGCGGCAGCACGTCCTGATTTGACTTTTCCTCAGCAGGTAGGTGAGGAATCTGATATTGATATTGCTTACTGTCCTGAACGCGTGTTACCAGGCCAGGTTATGGTCGAACTGATTAAGAATGACCGTGTTGTTGGCGGTATGACACGAAAATCTTCAGCCAGAGCCAGCGAGCTGTATAAAATTTTCCTTGAAGGTGAATGTGTTATCACTAACTCAAGGACAGCAGAAATGTGTAAGCTGACAGAAAATAGCTTTCGAGATGTAAACATTGCATTTGCTAACGAACTTTCCCTGATTTGTGCTGATCAAGGTATCGACGTGTGGGAACTTATCAGTTTGGCAAACCGCCATCCCCGCGTAAATATTCTTCAGCCGGGGCCTGGTGTGGGTGGTCACTGTATTGCTGTTGACCCGTGGTTCATTGTTTCCCAAAACCCGGAACAATCACGTCTTATACATACAGCACGTTTGGTTAATGATGGCAAGCCCTTGTGGGTTGTGGATCAAATAAAAGCGGCTGTTGCGGACTGTCTGGCTGAGAGTGGAAAACGTGCCGGAGAAGTGAAAATTGCCTGTTTTGGTTTGGCATTTAAACCAAATATTGATGATTTGCGTGAAAGTCCAGCGGTGCATATCACCCGTATGATTGCGCAATGGCATGCAGGTGAGACATTGGCTGTAGAACCTAATGTTCATGAATTACCAACTTCTTTGAAGGAAATAGTTCGACTGGTTAACTTGGAGAAAGCTTTGGAAGAAGCAGATATCCTGTTGATGCTGGTGGATCATAATCAGTTTAAAGCGATAAATGGTTATGACATTAAACAGAAATGGATTGTGGATACAAAAGGGGTCTGGTGTTGAGACGTATTCTAATCACAGGTGGAGCGGGTTTTATTGGTTCTGCTGTTGTGCGACATGTTATTGATAATACAGAAGACAGTGTAGTTGTGGTTGATAGCTTGACTTATGCTGGCAATCTAGAGTCTCTTGCCTCGGTTGCGGATAGCCCACGCTATGCTTTTGAACAGGTTGATATTTGCCAGCGTGAAGCGCTGGACCGGGTGTTTGAGCAGTATCAACCGGATTGTGTGATGCATCTGGCGGCAGAAAGTCATGTGGATCGCTCTATTGATGGCCCTGCGGCTTTTGTCGAAACCAACATTGTTGGTACTTATGTTTTGCTGGAAGTTGCTCGAGCTTTCTGGCAAAAATTGAGTAAAGAGAAACAGGCCGCTTTCCGTTTTCATCATATTTCAACAGATGAAGTGTATGGTGATTTACATGGTGAGGATGGTTTCTTTACCGAAGAGACACCTTATGCGCCAAGCAGCCCATATTCAGCGTCCAAGGCATCTAGTGACCATCTGGTAAGAGCATGGCACCGAACTTATGGTTTGCCGACAATTATCACTAATTGTTCAAATAATTATGGTCCTTACCACTTCCCGGAAAAATTGATACCGCTGATGATTTTGAATGCATTAGCGGGCAAGTCCCTGCCAGTATATGGAGAAGGGAAGCAAATTCGTGATTGGCTGTATGTGGAAGATCATGCCAGGGCGCTTTATCTGGTTGTAACAACAGCAGAACCGGGTAAAACCTACAATATCGGCGGTCATAATGAACGAAAAAATATTGATGTGGTTTACGCGATTTGTGAATTGTTGGAAGAATTTCACCCAGAGAAGCCAGCAAATATTGCTTACTATCGTGATTTGATTACTTATGTCATAGATCGTCCTGGTCATGATATGCGCTATGCCATTGATGCGGCGAAAATTGAACATGAGTTGGGCTGGAAACCCCAGGAAACTTTTGAATCTGGTATTCGTAAGACAGTTCAATGGTATCTGGAAAATGAAAACTGGTGGAGCAGAGTTCAGGATGGTTCTTATGCTGGTGAGCGTCTTGGATTAGGTAAAGACTGAGTTACTTTGGAGGTAACATGAAAGGCATTATTCTGGCAGGAGGATCGGGTACCCGGTTGCATCCGATAACACGAGGTGTTTCTAAGCAATTACTGCCAATTTATGATAAGCCGATGATTTACTATCCCTTGTCAGTACTAATGCTGGCAGGGATACGCGATGTTTTGATTATCTCCACGCCAGAAGATTTACCTTCTTTCCAGCGATTGCTTGGCAATGGTGACGCATTTGGTATTCGCTTGAGTTATGCAGAGCAGCCATCACCGGATGGTTTAGCTCAGGCATTTCTGATTGGTGAAGAGTTCATTAACGGCGAATCCTGTTGCTTGGTATTGGGAGACAATGTCTACTTTGGGCAAGCATTCAGTCCGAAACTGAAGAGTGTCGTTTCCCGTGGAAAAGGAGCGACTATTTTTGGTTATCAGGTGATGGACCCTGAGCGATTTGGTGTGGTGGAGTTTGATGACGAGTTTCATGTTCTTTCCATTGAAGAAAAACCAGAAAAACCAAAATCTAACTGGGCAGTAACAGGTCTCTATTTCTATGATAATCAGGTTGTGGATTTTGCTAAACAGGTAAAGCCTTCTGCACGGGGTGAATTAGAAATTACCAGTATTAACCAGATGTATCTGGATCGCGGTGAACTGAATATTGAACTGTTAGGGCGCGGTTTTGCTTGGTTGGATACCGGCACTCACGATAGTCTGATTGAGGCCAGCACTTTTGTGCAGACTGTTGAGAAGCGTCAAGGTTTCAAAGTCGCCTGTCTTGAAGAAATTGCCTGGCGTAATGGTTGGTTAGATGATGATCACTTAAGAGAAACAGCAAAATCCTTGTCAAAGACTGGTTACGGCCAATATCTGTTGGATCTGCTTCATGTCCGTTCGCGCCAATATTGAACCGTTAGAGTGGGATAGCCATTATTTTGGATTCTCCACTGCTCGCCTTGATTTTGCACCTGATTCCAGGTTGTTAACTTTATCTCAGTTAGAACAGTATTCTTTAGTGCAGGCTAAAGTGCTAGTACAACGGCCAGACATTATTGATGGATTATCGGCATTGGGTTTTTCGCTGGTGGAAGGGGAAGTAGACTTCTCTTTAATGATTGGCACAAAAAATGCGTATACTACGAATTGTAGTGATAGTTCTGAGACTGAGATGATATCGGCAACGCAGCAAGATATTCCCATGTTGAAAGAAGTGGCTTCTAAAGTATTTTCTTCAAGCCGTTTCCGCACCCCTTGGTATCAGCCGCTGGATGGTGGTCGTTTCTACGCTACTTGGGTTGAGAAAGCGGTGTTGGGCACATTTGATCATCAATGTTTACTGGTAAATGGGGATAATGGGCAACCCGCAGGGTTCGTTACTTTGCGGGAGTTAGAGAGAGGCCAGGCTCGCATGGGGTTGCTGGCAGTGTTTCCAGGAAATACCGGTTGTGGGATCGGTTCAAAATTAATGTCGACGGCGCAACAGTGGTGCCAGTACCATCAAATACAACGATTAAGAATCGCGACACAAACCAGCAACATCGCTGCTTTGCGTCTCTATAAACGCAGTGGTGCATTTGTTGAAAGCACTGCTTATTGGTTATATCGGGGGCGAAATGATTCCATTTAACAGACCGCCAGTAGTCGGCACTGAATTAGATTATATGAAGCAGGCAATAGCGAGCGGTAAGCTCTGCGGGGATGGTGGTTTTACCAAACGTTGTGAAGAGTGGATGGAACAACATTTCAATTGCCTGAAAGTTCTATTGACACCATCCTGCACAGCTTCGCTAGAAATGGCGGCTATTTTGCTAAATATCCAGCCCGGTGATGAGGTTATCATGCCGAGTTTCACTTTCGTTTCTACTTCGAACGCATTTGTACTGCGTGGAGCAACGATTGTTTTTGTGGATATCCGTCCGGATACCATGAATATTGATGAAACTAAAATCGAAGCAGCGATTACAGATAGAACACGTGCGATTGTTCCTGTTCATTACGCGGGTGTGGCTTGTGAAATGGATATAATCATGGCTTTGGCAGAGAAATATAATCTGTTTGTAGTAGAAGATGCAGCACAGGGCGTAATGTCTACTTATAAAGGCCGCGCATTGGGAACTATTGGACACATCGGTTGTTACAGTTTCCATGAAACCAAGAACTATTCTTCTGGTGGTGAAGGTGGTGCAATACTTATTAATGACAAATCACTGATCTCCCGTGCGGAAATTGTCCGTGAAAAAGGAACTAACCGCAGCCAGTTTTTTCGTGGTCAGGTCGATAAATATACCTGGCGTGATATTGGTTCCAGTTATCTGATGTCAGAACTTCAGGCTGCTTATTTGTGGGCACAACTTGAAGCTGCTGAGAAAATCAATGAACGTCGTCTTGCCTTGTGGGATACCTATTATCAGTCGTTAAAACCTTTGGCTGATGTTGGTCGCCTGACATTGCCTGTAATACCGGAAGGATTAGAGCATAATGCCCATATGTTCTATATCAAGCTGAAAGATATTGGAGAACGCTCTGCATTCAATAGCTATATGAACGATGCTGGTGTACTAACGGTATTCCATTATGTTTCTCTGCACAGTAGCCCAGGTGGTGAGAAATTTGGCCGTTTCCATGGAGAAGATCGCTTTACTACTAGTGAAAGTGATCGCTTGGTACGTTTGCCAATGTTTTACAACATAACAGAGACTGAGCAACAAACTGTTATCAAACATATCAAGGAATTCTTTTCCTGATATGTCACTGGCTAAAGCATCGGTATGGACTGCTGGCTCTACACTGATAAAGATCGGTGTGGGGCTTTTGATTGTTAAATTACTGGCAGTTGCTTTCGGTCCCAGTGGTGTTGGGCTGGCGGGTAATTTCCGTCAACTTATTACCGTGCTGGGGGTATTGGCAGGAGCAGGTATTTTTAATGGTGTGACTAAATATGTTGCTGAATATCAGCAGCAACCGGAAAGGCTGCGTGCGGTATTAGGAACGTCTTCTGCCATTATCTTGGGGTTTTCCACGCTGTTGGCAGTAATTTTTTTGTTGTTCAGTGGGTCAATCAGTATTAGGTTATTTGGCCATCGAGATTATGAACCCGTTGTGCAGGCGCTCGCATTTATTCAAATGGGTATTGCCAGTGCCAACTATTTTCTGGCTATTTTGAAAGGATACTGGGATGCTCAGGGGAATGCCCTGGCGATTATTCTTGGTAGTTTAATTGGTGTGATGGCCTATTATCTCTGCTTTACTCTTGGAGGGTATGAAGGTGCTTTGGCTGGTTTGGCTTTAGTGCCAGCACTGATAATATTTCCTGCGGGGCTGATGCTTTGGTATCGCAAAGTGGTTCCGTTATCAGCTCTTAAGCCTATGTGGGATAAGGTACTCGCTAGTCAACTCGGCAAATTTACCCTTATGGCTTTGTTGACTTCTATCACTTTACCAGTTGCTTATATTATGATGCGAAACTTGCTGGCAGCGCATTATAGTTGGGATGATGTGGGTATCTGGCAAGGTGTAAGTAGTATTTCCGATGCTTACCTGCAATTTATTACGGCTTCTTTCAGTGTTTATCTGTTGCCAACGCTTTCACGATTACAGGGTAAGGTCGAAATATCAGATGAGATAGTCAAGGCGTTGAAACTTGTTTTGCCAGCGGTGGCTGTTGCAAGTTTTACTGTATGGTTGTTGCGTGATTTTGCCATTTGGTTGCTGTTTTCCGACAAATTTACGGCTATGCGTGATTTGTTTGCTTGGCAGTTGGTTGGTGATGTCTTGAAAGTGGGTGCCTATGTTTTTGGTTATTTGGTGATTGCCAAAGCTGCGTTGCGTTTTTATGTGCTGACTGAGGTTAGTCAGTTTTTGTTGCTTACTGGTTTTTCCCACTGGCTTATTCCTGCTAATGGAGCGTTAGGTGCAGCACAAGCCTATATGACAACTTATATTGTTTATTTCACCCTTTGTTGTGGTGTATTTCTTATTTACCGTAGGCGAGCATGACTACCCTAATTCACGTTCTGGGATCTGATATTCCGCATCACAATCGAACGGTATTGCGCTTTTTTAATGATGTATTAGTGCAAGAAATTGGTTTTTCGGCCAAACCAAAGTTTATGGTGGTGACCAGGAATCGAGCTTCTCTGGATGATTGTCCGGAGTTGGATATGACATTTTTTGACAGTAAAAAAGTTCTGGCGCGGGCGGTTACTGCTAAAGCGCAATCAGACAGAGCTTGCCGGTTTTTTTTTCATGGTCAATTTAATACAGGTTTGTGGTTGGCACTGTTGTCAGGAAAAATTAAACGTAATCAATTTTGGTGGCATGCTTGGGGAGCAGATCTGTATGAAGATTCTCGCCAGTTGAAATTCCGCCTGTTTTATTTTTTACGTCGTTTGGCGCAGAGTCGGGTGGAACATGTATTTGCGACTCGTGGGGATTCACATTTTTATTCTCAGCATCATCTGGAGGTACCAACATCATTGCTTTATTTCCCAATCAGAATGGAGCCAGCTTTGACGATGGTAGAAAAAACACCTTCTGACGATAACAGAGTGACAATTTTGCTAGGGAACTCCGGTGATCGATCAAACCGACATATTGCCGCACTCAAAGCTATTCATAAGCAATTTGGTGATAAGGTACGAATAGTCATTCCGATGGGTTATCCAGAGAATAATCAGGTTTATATTGCTCAGGTTGAGCAAACGGCTTTATCACTGTTTTGCTCAGAAAGTTTGAAAATTATTAAGCAAAAGATGGAATTTGATGACTATCTGGCATTATTGCGTTGTTGCGATTTAGGGTATTTCATGTTTGACCGCCAGCAAGGGGTTGGAACAATTTGCCTGTTGATACAATTTGGTGTGCCGTTTGTACTTAGTCGTCGAAATCTTTTCTGGCAGGATCTGACAGAACAGCAGGTACCGGTATTTTTCCTCGGCGATCCTTTGGATAGACAATTGATTGCCGAAGCACAACGGCAGATGCTTTCCTTAGACAGGAATACAATAGCTTTCTTCAGCCCGAACTTTGTTGATGGTTGGCGGCAGGCGCTGGCAAAAGCGGCAGGAGAGCAGCAATGAGTTTAACGCAGTTTGGCGGATTATTTACTGTTTACCTGATATCACTGGTTTTTATCCTGACGCTAACTTATCAGGAATTCCGGCGTGTACGTTTTAATTTTAATGTGTTCTTCTCATTGCTTTATTTGCTGACGTTCTATTTCGGTTTCCCACTGACGTGCTTGCTGGTTTTTCAGTTTGATGTTGAGGTGGTACCAGTAGACTCTTTGTTACATGCTCTGTTGGCTTCAACGTGCTTCTATGCAATTTATTACGTCAGTTATAAAACTCGGCTAAAAAAACCTTCTGGGCAACCCAAAGCACCTGTATTCACCATGAACCGGGTAGAAACTAATTTGACATGGTTACTACTGACATTAGTTGCGGTTGTGACAGTTGGGCTATTCTTCATGCAGAATGGTTTTCTATTGTTTAAGTTACAGTCGTATAGTCAGATTTTCTCCAGTCAGGTGTCTGGTGTTGCCTTAAAACGGTTCTTTTACTTCTTTATTCCAGCCATGCTAGTCGTTTATTTCCTGAAGCCGACACAATTACGCTGGCTGTTTTTTCTGATAAGCACGGTTGCTTTCGGGATTTTGACTTATGTGATTGTTGGGGGAACGCGGGCTAATATTATTATTGCGTTTGCGCTGTTTCTGTTTATCGGCATTGTTCGTGGTTGGATAACATTGTGGATGCTGATAACTGCGGGAGCAGTGGGAATTGTTGGTATGTTCTGGTTGGCACTTAAACGCTATAGTTTGGATGTTAGTGGTGCAGAAGCGTTTTATACTTTCCTTTATCTCACAAGAGATACTTTCTCTCCGTGGGAAAATTTTGCGTTATTATTGAATAACTACGACAAAATCGATTTTCAGGGGTTGGCACCTATTATCCGTGATTTCTATGTCTTCATTCCAAGCTGGCTTTGGCCAGGACGCCCTGATGCTGTGTTGAATTCTGCAAATTACTTTACTTGGGAAGTGTTAGATAACCACTCCGGCTTGGCAATCTCCCCAACTTTGATAGGATCTTTGATTGTTATGGGGGGAGTGCTGTTTATTCCGGTTGGTGCGATTGTTGTTGGGTTGATAATTAAGTGGTTTGACTGGATTTATGAGTTGGGGAAACAGGAGACTAATCGTTATAAGGCTGCTATTTTGCAGGCATTTTGCTTCGGGGCGATCTTCAACATGATAGTTCTGGCTCGTGAAGGGTTGGATTCATTTGTTTCCCGTGTGGTGTTTTTCTGTATTATTTTTGGTTTATGTTTGGTGGTTGCTAAGTTGTTGTATTGGCTGTTTGACAGTGCTGGGCTTATCAGAAAATATTTGACTAGCAACCTGGCTTTATCGCAAAAACGTCCGTTGTAATATTTAAGGAAAGAAAATGGAGCTAAACAATATTCCTAAGTATAACATTCGCGGCTTGAATATTTGGGGTTTCCGCGATATGGCGCACTTTCTTGACCATATTTTTCAGCGAGGGCAGGTAAAGACGGGTACTCTGGTTGCAATTAATGCAGAAAAAGTTCTGACAGCAGAAGAAGACAATATTCTGAGTACTTTGTTAGGTGAAGTAGAATATCTGTATGCCGATGGTATCAGTATTGTACGTGCTATCCGCCGTAAATACTTTGATGCTGAAGTTTCTCGTGTAGCGGGTGCAGATTTGTGGGAAGCGATGATGGAACGTGCTGGCAAGGAAGGCACACCTGTTTTTCTGGTTGGGGGAAAACCAGAGATATTGGAGCAAACGGAAAACAAATTACGGACTCAATGGAACGTCAATATTGTTGGCAGCCAGAATGGTTATTTCACACCAGAAGAACGTAGTATTGTTTTTGAACGGATTCATGCTAGCGGAGCAGCAATTGTAACAGTTGCAATGGGGTCGCCTAAGCAGGAAATTTTCATGCGCGACTGCCGTAAAATTCATTTCGATGCTCTCTATATGGGGGTTGGTGGTACTTATGACGTATTTACCGGTCATGTAAAACGTGCGCCGAAAGTATGGCAGAACCTTGGGCTTGAATGGTTTTATCGTTTGTTATCACAACCAAGCCGTATCCGTCGTCAGTTTAAGCTATTGAAGTTTTTGGGATATTACTACTTCAATCGCCTGTAAATGTGTTGTCTGCCTGTCGTATAACAATTTGCGACAGGTTGTCAAAAAATTCATTTCACAGCGTCTATATAACCGTTTGATCCTGCCGGGCTTTTACTATCAATACTAATTATTAGGTAATTTTTTATTCCACTGAGTGGAAAAACATGTTTTGATCCCTGCCATTTTTATGGCTGGTCAAAACCAGTTTTGTATATTTTGACTATTACACATTACAACACATAACAATGGACAGGGAATTTATGGCAGATCAACAACAGGGCCTGCAACGAGGTTTAGAAGCCCGTCATATCGAGCTAATCGCATTAGGTGGAACTATTGGTGTCGGTCTGTTTATGGGCTCAGCCAGCACGCTGAAATGGGCTGGTCCTTCTGTTTTGCTGGCTTACATTATTGCCGGAATTTTTGTTTTCTTCATTATGCGCTCCATGGGTGAAATGCTGTTTCTTGAGCCTGTCACGGGTTCTTTCGCTTCTTTTGGACATAAATATCTCAGCCCATATTGGGGATGCCTGACCGCTTGGGGTTATTGGTTTATGTGGGTGGCAGTAGGGATATCAGAAATAACAGCTATTGGCGTTTATGCCGAGTTCTGGTTCCCAGAACTTCCTCAATGGGTGTCAGCATTAATTGCAGTGGCATTGGTCGCTTTGGCAAACTTGGCGGCGGTACGTCTTTATGGTGAGCTAGAATTTTGGTTTGCCATGATTAAGGTGACCACAATTATCGTGATGATCCTGGTTGGTCTGGCGCTGATATTTTTTGGCATCGGTAATCAATGGCAACCTATTGGATTGGGTAATTTGACTGCTCATGGTGGTTTTTTTGCTGGTAGTTGGCAAGGGTTCTTGTTTGCGCTCTGTATTGTGGTTGCATCTTATCAGGGGGTGGAACTGGTAGGTATCACGGCGGGGGAGGCTAAAAATCCACAGGTTACGTTAAAGAAAGCGATTAACAATATTCTCTGGCGCATCCTGATTTTCTACGTGGGCGCGATTTTCATTGTGGTTACATTATTTCCGTGGACAGAAGTTGGTTCACAGGGTAGCCCGTTTGTGATGACATTTACCAAAGTAGGGATCACTTCAGCAGCAGCCGTGATTAACTTTGTCGTATTGACCGCTGCACTTTCCGGCTGTAATAGTGGTATGTACAGTGGTGGACGTATGCTCTATGCATTGGCGCAAAACCGCCAGTTACCTTCATCACTGACTAAATTGTCAAAGAATGGTGTACCGGTAACTTGTATTGCCATTACGATCTTGTGCTTGATGGTAGGTTCCAGTTTGAATTACCTGATCCCAAATCCACAGGCGGTTTTTGTTTATGTCTATAGTGCTAGTGTCCTGCCGGGGATGGTTCCGTGGTTTGTTATTCTGATGAGCCAGCTGCGTTTTCGTCAGCATCATCAAGCAGCACTGAAACAACATAGTTTCAAATCTATTTTGTTCCCATATGTAAATTATCTGACATTGGCATTTTTATGTTGTGTGTTGGTGGGCATGGCAATTAACCCTGATACCCGTTTTTCACTGCTGGTAGGCGGAGGATTTTTGCTAATAGTGTCGCTGATTTATTGGTTGGTAAGGCTTTTTAGTGGTAGAAAGCTAATAGCCCGATAGATTAATTTGCTGTCATAGCTGGGGTGGTAGGAAAATTGAGAGCTAGCTTTATCAACGAAATGAACAAGGTGTAATCAAACGCATCATTTCTTTAAAAAAGCACTGGACAGCATATCATTAAATCCGTACTATCCCCATCCGCAACGGCGTTAAGCGCCCGTAGCTCAGCTGGATAGAGCGCTGCCCTCCGGAGGCAGAGGTCTCAGGTTCGAATCCTGTCGGGCGCGCCATTAATAGCGTGCGAGAGCTGCGGTGATTATTCTGCTGTTGTAAGTAGCGAATTAGTAAATAGCTATGGTGGCTATAGCTCAGTTGGTAGAGCCCTGGATTGTGATTCCAGTTGTCGTGGGTTCGAGTCCCATTAGCCACCCCATCTTTTTTGTGACACGCGAGGGTGGCGGAATTGGTAGACGCGCTAGCTTCAGGTGTTAGTGTCCTTACGGACGTGGGGGTTCAAGTCCCCCCCTTCGCACCATAAAAAAGAAAAAATTTCGGCGAGTAGCGCAGCTTGGTAGCGCAACTGGTTTGGGACCAGTGGGTCGGAGGTTCGAATCCTCTCTCGCCGACCAGATTCTGAAAAAACCTGCTTAGGCAGGTTTTTTTGCATTCAGCGCTTCTACCTCTCAATTTTTCTGTTCCCTCTTTAGTCTCTTATTTCAATGTGTGCTCTGTTGAGATAGGTTCAGTGAATTTTTTTCTTCTTGATACTAACCATTCGTTTTATATGGCAATTTATTATTTTGTTATATTCTGACGACAATTGATATATTAACTGTCTCAAATAAGAGACTCATAACATATTGAATTTAATTAAAAAATTTAAAACGTGGGACGAATTGTCTCAAATAAGAGACAGTTAATGAGGCTGGCTTTATCGTGGTTTGCTTTCTTATTGTAATAAATGGAGAAATAGCTGATAAAGCGAGGCAGTTATTCACTTGTATAAAAGCTGGCACGTTAAATGCATACCATAAAAATGTAGATGCTCATCCTATTTCTTATGACAGCATAGGCTTCATAAACCCAGGGATGATGCAGAGCCAATTATCGGTGCCTATTGTCCATGTCACAGATGAATAAGATGCAGTTATCTTTTCATCACCGACCGGACTCAACGTTGAGTGAGGCACTATCCGTCTGTAGACCTGATTGTATTTATACACCTATCTTTCTAAGGTAGGTGTTTTTTTGGCCCATCTTTAGGAATATCTTTGATCTATAAACTGTTCAGATATGAATATCTAATATAGGCAAAGCTGAAAATATGATTGCTGGTTTCGCTATAAAACAGGTTTGGTTACTTTTTTTAACCTACTTAAAGGGAATATATAAATGTCAAGAATGATTGGATGCTTTGGCTGCGGAAAAATGTTGCATGAATCTGCACAGTCGTGCCCACATTGTGGGGCGATGATAAGAGCATATTCTTCTGGTAGTAATAACAGAATTGTGGCTGCATTACTGGCATTTTTTCTTGGTGGCTTTGGTGCTCATAAATTTTATTTGGGCAAGATAGGTATGGGAATTTTATATCTGGTATTTTGCTGGACGTTCATTCCTTCACTTATCTCATTCGTTGAATTTATTATTTACCTCTGTACTTCCGATGAAGATTTTGGCAGAAAATATGGCTAGAAACATGCCCTCGTATGGGAGGGCATTTTTAACGAGTAGTGTGAAAAATGCGCAAAGGAATAACGGTAACTGGATAGCGAAGACACCGTGTTATCTGAGCTATTTGCTATAAACTACGTTACTCTCCTGCTTCAAAGTTAGCACCAATCCCTCACGGCGAACCTGTGCCGCTTCTTCCGGTTTGCGTAACTTATCCAATGCATCTGCTAGCCAGGCATAATCATGAGCATCGGGACGCTGAGCTAATGCTGCTTTAAAATCTTTTGTTGCTTTTTCCCATTCTCCGTGGCGTAAAGCAACCTGCCCAAGAGTACTATTCAATAAAGGAGTAGTACCATATTGCTTTAATTGATGGTCCAGTGCTTTTTGTACCGGTTTTGGATCTTCATTTTTCAACCGTGGGATCAGCCGCAGTAAACGTTCATCGTATTGACGTTTTAAACTTTCTAGGATGATCTTTTGTGCAGTTTCATGATCGTCACATTCGATCAAATGCTCAGATATTGCAATTTGCAAAGCCACATTATGACGAATTTTACGGCCTTGATCATGCCACCAACGTTTTAAACCTTCACTGCCCTGTTCTGACATATATTGATTCATCAGACCGATATAGGCTTGTTGACGCAGCTTATGAATTTGTGACTCATCATGGAGATGGATTTTTTCCATTGTCGGTAGTATGTCAATCAGTGACTGGTAAGCCCCTGATCTTGTATAAGCTTGCTCAGCCAGGCGCAACACTTCTGGATGGCGTGAAGCTTGATTCAGTAGTTTGTCCACACCATGGCGGGCCGCATGAATTTCACCTTGCGCTAGTTGAATACGTACACGGGTAATATCCACAGGCAACTGATTGTTGTCTGCGACTTCTGCTGCACGTTCCAGATATTGATTAGTACGGAATTCATCTCCGCGTTGCTGGGCTGCTTCAGCGGCCAGTAAATAGTTGACTACAGGTTGTTCTGCATGATCAGCATTACGGGTCAGCAATTGCTCTACCTGTTTGAAATCACCTTCTGCCAGTTTAATCAGTGCTTCTTTTGTTTGGGCATGGGCACGGCTGCGTTTGCGCCCAAGGAACCAACCTCGAGTGCGTGAGCTTGTGCGCATAACTCTGCGGTAGCACCAACCAAGAAAGCAAAGTACTAACTGTAAAAGAACAAATATAATAAACAGACCGGTAACGCTAGTTTCAATATTGTAGTTGTCAGTTTGAATTAGTACATACCCTTGATGACCCGCAACTATTGGACCAAGCACAATACCAACAATCAGCACAACAAACAGTAACAGAACTTTCAGCATAGCTTAGCCCTCCTGACTGGTTTCAGAAGATTGGGACAGCAAGCTGCGGACCCGGGTTTGCATCAGCTTTTCCAGTAAAGGCTGGCTTGAAAGATGGTCTGGCACAGTGATGGAAATAGGTTGCTGACTCAGTGAATCAATTTCTTCCAGGAATGTTTTAGTATTTGGATCGTTAATATTAAAGTAAGCTCTGACCCAGGTTGAAACCGTTTCCAGTGACTGTTTAAATACTTCTCCTTGATGACGCGGTATTGCCTGAGCTGCAATCAATAAACGGGCGCGGATATTTTCCCGTAGATAGATATCCTGATTTGGTGCCAATAATGGCTCAGCAGCAGTATCACGGCGACGGATAGTAATGAAGTTATCCATAAAACTGTTCCAGCTTTTGCTCAGGTTCTGGCGCCATTCGGATAACGTACCGGTTAATTGATGATTGTCTTCATCCATTGGTGAACCATCGGGGGTATTGTCAGCCAGACGCAGGTTGTCTACCTGATTAGAGAGCTGATTAACTCGCAGGATAATGCCATCAAAATCAACTTGACTGATGGCAGACAATTCGCTGATGTCCTGTGTAATTGCACGACGGATTTCAATCAGGCTTGGATCATTCATTTCAGCAAGACTGGCATCTGCATTTTTTAGCAGAGCAGCGGCAGTGACGACATCCTGGTCATTCCATAATTTTCGGCCAGCCATTTTGACTAGAAAATCAGCCTGTGCCAGTAGCCAGCTTTTTACATCAGAACTGGATAACGCAGATATTTTGGCCTGTAATTCTTGCAGATGACGATCCAATTGCTCATTTTGTGCGGCTTGTGTGGCAACCTTGCTAGAAGCTTGCGCCTGCTCTTTGAACAGAGCTTCAATACGTTGCTGATCTTGTGATTGTTGATGTTTCAGCGATTCCAGTTGTTGGCGCAGCTCATGGTTCTCTGCACTTAGTAAGTGGCTTTGCTGTTGTCCGTAGTAATAAAGACCACCACCGATTGCCAGAATAATTGCAATAGTAATAATGTTTCTCAGAACGCCAGAACGTTTTTGCTTCTGAGGCTCTACTCTGGGCTGTTGCGGGGGTTCAACCGTTTCTATTGTTTTTTCAACTGTCTCGGCGGACTGTTTTTGTTCCGTCATAGTGGGTATCCCATGTCAGTTTATTCTAGGGCCTGAATTAAGGCATCATTATCTGCACTTTTAGCAACTTTAATATCTTGCCAGCCCAAATTCCGGGCGGTATGTGCAAGACGTTCGCTTACCACAATAAGATGGCAATTCAATAACCACCCGTTTCGATCACTTTCGGGTATTAAGTTGTATAACAATTGCAGTATTTCGCCGCTGGTTACAACTAAAGTTTTTACCCCATATCTTTGCCAGCGGGCGCTGAATTCTACTGCCGAATAATCTACTCGCTGGCGAAAATAACATTCACAATAATTAACTGTGGCACCTCTTTCTGTCAAAGTTTGGGCAATAAGTTCACGCCCGCCATTTCCTCTGAGCAGCAACGCTTGTTTATTTTCAACCTGATATAATGAGGGTAGTTCTAGCAGGATTTCGCTGGTTTCGCCCTCTGATGGCCAGGCAATATTTATACCAGTCAGTTGATGAAAAGCCAGAGCGGTTGATCTGCCAATAGCATAATAAATCAGCTTGTCTGGCCATGATAGATTAATTTGATTTAACTTTGAGTTTGCATAATGCACTGCATTTTTTGACAGCAGAAATACCATATCACCGGTATTCAGACGGCAAAGTTTTTCAGCCAGTTGTGACAGCTCTGAACCTAGGCGAATATAGATTAAAGGTGCGCTAAAAGCAGTTTTGCCCGCGGCCTGTAACCTTCTAACTAATTCTTCTCCGGCAGGAGAAGGGCGTGTTACCAGAATGCTCATGTGGGAGGATTGCCTTGATAAACTTCCGCCAGAATTTCTCTTGCTCCCCGCTCCAGCAATTCTTCGGCCAGTTCAACACCTGCTTGACATGCATCTTTGGGTAAGATTGTTCGCTCGCCACGAATAATAACGCTGCCATCTGGCGCTCCAACCAATGCTCGCAGCCAGATTTTTCCATCCTGCCAGATGGCATAGCTACCTATTGGTACCTGACAGCCTCCTTCCAGACGGGTGTTCATTGCTCGTTCGGCAAGAACACAGATTTCTGTATCATAGTGGTTTAATGGTGCCAGTAGAGCTCGTGTTTGCTGGTCGTCAAGGCGGCATTCAATCCCCACGGCTCCTTGACCAACGGCAGGTAATGATTGTTTTGCGGATAATGGTATACGGATACGGTCATGCAATTCTAACCTTTTCAATCCTGCAACAGCGAGAATGATGGCATCGTAATGACCATTATCCAGCTTACTCAGACGGGTTCCAACATTACCTCGAAGGTCACGGATAATCAGGTCAGGGTGTAATTCACGGAGTTGACACTGACGGCGTAAACTTGATGTGCCAACAATGCTGCCTGTTGGCAGTTCATCAAGAGAGTGATATTTAGCAGAAACAAAAGCATCACGCGGATCATCACGTTCGCAGATAGTGACCAATCCTAGCCCTTCAGGAAAAGAGATAGGTACATCTTTCATCGAGTGAACGGCGATATCGGCCCGGTTTTCAAGCAGAGCCAGTTCAAGTTCTTTGACAAATAGTCCCTTACCACCCACTTTTGCCAGAGGTGTGTCCAGAATGATGTCTCCCTGGGTTACCATAGGAACCAGTTGAACTTCCAGATCTGGGTGAAATTGTTGTAATTTTTGCTGAACATATAGTGCCTGCCACATAGCCAGAGGGCTTTGGCGGGTTGCGATACGGATGGCTTTATTTGACATAGATGCTTGTATTTTTCAGGCTTTGCAGCCGCCATATAAATGAAAAACATAATACCTGTTTTAACACTTCAACAGTTTTTTTTCCAGCTAAGACCTGGGAAGATAATATACAGATCATATTAAAATATAAAATAAATTTTAATTTTTAAATTATTTTTATGTCAATGCCATTGGATTGATTTAAATGTGAATTAAATTTTCCAGTAAATTATTTCTGTAATTGGAGAATTCTGAATAGAAAGAATTGCTAATTGAAATATAACCAATAAGGTGATTTCTATAAGGTCGTTAATAACAAAGAATTACATACAATACCTGAAAACCGGACAGGGGAAATTTCCTTATATAAAAGAAAGTATAAATGGTGTGGGTTTTGTTGTTATTTTTATATATAACAATGTGTTACTCGGTTTCTTGTTGGGAGAGATATTGCAATTCAATTGCTTTACTGACTTTACGGTTTATCTACAAGGTGTTAAATTGATCACGTTTCCGGTAATAAATTGGTAAAAATCATTATAAATAATTCCATTGAGCTATATCAGCCGGAAGCAGGGGATTTATCTGGGCACTGGAACTCAATCGGGCGATACGTCTTGTACCTTTATATTGAAACGCTGAAGCAGAGACTGGACGCGATAAACCAACTCAGGTTAGAACGCGCCTCTACCGCCATGAGTGCGGAATTCAAACAGGTATACAGTTTACTGCCAGTATTATTGCATTATCATCATCCGCTGATGCCAGGTTACATCAATGGTAATGTTCCCTATGGCGTGTGTTTTTTCGAGCATGATCATGATGAAGTACAGAAATCTTATCTTATTGATTTAGAGAATAAATTAAATCACGTTATGGAACCGCCTGCCAATGGTGAACTTCCTATTACTGGTATCTATTCAATGGGGAGTACTTCGTCAATCGGGCAAAGCTGTTGTTCCGATCTGGATATTTGGGTATGTCATCAGTCATGGCTTGATAATGATGAGCGCCTTCTGCTGCAACGTAAATGTACGCTTATTGAACAGTGGGCTGCGGCGCTTGACATCGAAGTTAATTTTTTTCTTATTGATGAAAACCGATTTCGCCATAATACCAGTGGTAGCCTTGGTGGTGAGGATTGTGGTTCTACTCAGCATATTCTGTTACTTGATGAATTTTATCGTACTGCTGTACGTATGGCCGGTAAGCGTTTGCTATGGGAGATGGTGCCAGTAGAAGAAGAGAGCCATTATGATGAATATGTTTTGTCGCTTTATGCGCAAGGTGTTCTGACTCCAAATGAGTGGCTTGATCTCGGTGGATTGGGCGAATTATCCGCTGAAGAATACTTTGGCGCCAGTTTATGGCAACTGTACAAAAGTATTGACTCTCCTTATAAAGCTGTATTGAAAAGCCTGTTATTAGAAGCATATTCTTGGGAATATCCCAACGGTAAGTTATTGGCAATGGAGATGAAGCAGCGTTTGCACGCTGGTGAAATCGTCTCCTTTGGCCTTGATGCATATAGCATGATGCTTGAGTGTGTTACCCGCTATCTGACAGAAATTAATGATACGACTCGCTTGGATCTAATACGTCGATGTTTCTATTTAAAAGTTTGTGAAAAGCTCTCTCTTGATCAAGATGATAAAGGTTGTAACGGCTGGCGGTGCCAAGTTCTGACTCAACTAGTATATGAGTGGAAATGGGATGCAGAACGGTTGGAAATCTTGGATAACCGTAATTCATGGAAAATTGAACAGGTTCGTGACGCTCATAATGAGCTGCTTGATACCATGATGCAAAGTTATCGTAACCTAATCCGTTTCGCTCGCCGCAATAATCTGAGTGTCAGTGCCAGTCCACAGGATATTGGTGTACTGACCCGTAAGCTATACGCTGCATTTGAAGCGTTGCCGGGGAAGGTGACGCTGGTTAATCCACAGATTTCGCCAGACTTGTCAGAAAAAAATTTAACATTTATTTATGTTCCTCAAGGGCGTGCAAATCGTAGTGGTTGGTATCTCTACAATCAAGCACCAACCATTGAATCAATTATTGGTCACCAGCCTCTGGAATATAACCGTTATCTGAATAAACTGGTGTCGTGGACCTATTTTAACGGCTTGTTGACAGAAAAATCCTGTATTCATATTCATAATGGTGAAGCCCAGTGTGATGAGCTGAAATTGCATGAATTAATTAACGATATTTCCGTTCATTTCCCTATCCGTCTGCCAGCCCCGACGCCAAAGGCCCTTTATAGTCCATGTGAGATTCGCCATCTGGCAATTATTGTCAATCTGGAGAAAGATCCGACCGCTGAGTTCGCCAATCAGGTCGTGCATTTTGATTTCCGTAAGCTTGATGTATTCAGCTTTGGTGAATCGCAACGATGTTTGGTCGGCAGTATTGACTTACTTTACCGTAATTCATGGAATGAAGTGCGAACTTTACATTTTAGTGGCGAACAATCTGTTCTGGAAGCATTGAAAACCATTTTGGGCAAAATGCATCAGGATGCTGCGCCACCAGCAGCGGTTGAAGTGTTCTGTTACAGCCAGCATTTACGTGGACTTATCCGCACTCGAATTCAGCAACTCGTATCTGAATGTATTGAGTTGCGTTTATCCAGCAATCGCCAGGACCCGGGCCGTTTTAAGGCGTTGCGCATTGCAGGACAGACCTGGGGGCTTTTCTTTGAACGTCTTAACGTATCTGTGCAGAAGTTAGAAAATGCGGTGGAATTTTATGGGGCAATTTCTAATAACAAATTGCATGGGTTGCCGGTAAAAATCAATACCAAAGAGACACATTTGCCTGCGGTGGTTGATGGTTTTGCCAGTGAGGGGATCATTCAATTTTTCTTCGAAAATGCGGAAGATGGCAAAGGCTTTAATATTTATATTCTGGATGAAGCCAATCGGGTAGAAATTTACTCTCATTGTGAGGGTAGTAAGGAGGAACTGGTGCGCGATGTCAGCCGGTTTTATTCTTCATCTCATGATCGGTTTACTTACGGATCAAGTTTTATTAATTTTAACTTGCCACAGTTTTATCAAATTGTCCAAATGGGAGGCCAGATTCAGGTTATTCCATTCAGCGGATCATCTTTCTCACATTTATGTGTGACTGATGATGGGGAAAACAGTGCAGAAGAGCCGCAGGAACTTTATCGTTCTGTATCACATTATTGATTTACCCCGCTACGCGGGGTATGGGTTAATCATTCAAAACTGAACAGTTCACCACTTTGTTCTGTGATGGACTGCGCCAGCATGGTGAGGAAATCTCCGCCGCTACGGTCGCAAATCCACTGACCATCTTTATAGTCAAAATGATAACCCCCGTTTTTGGTTGCTAGCCAGATTTGATGGAAAGGTTCCTGGCGGTTGATAATAATTTTGCTATCGTTATCAAAGCTCAGGGTTATGACACCGCCATTGGTTTCACAGTCAATATCAGCATTGCCATCATAGTTATCCAGTTGTTCTTCAATATAAAGCATTAGTTGGTCAGCTAACTGATGAAATTCACTATCGTTCATCTTCATTTCCTATTTGCTTTTCGAGGTCTAACTGCGATTATAGAGAATATTGACGTATGAATTACAGGCATTAATGCAATGAAGAAAAAATTACACGGGTTTCTGGCTATCATAACCTTATTTACACTTTCTGGTTGTGGCCTAAAAGGCCCTCTTTATTTTCCACCAGAACAACCCCCGGCAGAAAAAATGGCGACTGCGGCTCAGGTACATGAAGATAGCGCGCAGAAAGAGCAGAAAGTGGGCAGCAGCATCTCTCAGAAATAAGCGAGATAAGCCGGGTAGTTACCGCGATTTACGGTGGAGCGTTATATGCAGTTCTCCAAAATGCATGGTCTTGGTAATGACTTTATGGTCGTTGATGCTGTGACCCAAAATGTTTATTTCTCACCAGAACTGATCTGCCGTCTGGCAGACAGGAATACGGGTATCGGCTTCGATCAATTGTTAATTGTTGAAGCCCCTTATGATCCGGATCTGGATTTCCATTATCGCATTTTTAATTCCGATGGTAGTGAAGTCGCACAATGTGGCAATGGAGCCCGTTGTTTTGCCCGTTTTGTCCGTCTTAAGGGATTGATTAATAAACGTGAGATAAAAGTCAGTACCCAATCGGGACGTATGGTGCTGAATATCACCAATGATGATCAGGTTTGCGTTAATATGGGGGAACCTGAATTTGAGCCCCATAATGTACCATTTCGCGCGTTAAGAGCAGAAAAAACCTATATTTTAAGGGTAATAGAGAAAACGGTTCTTTGTAGTGTTGTTTCTATGGGAAATCCCCATTGTGTGATTCAAGTAGCAGACGTAGAGACCGCCGAAGTGGAAATTCTGGGGCCAGCCCTGGAAAGCCACGAAAGATTTCCTGAACGGGCTAATATTGGTTTCATGCAAGTTTTAAACCGTGGTCATATTCGTTTACGGGTTTATGAACGTGGAGTTGGGGAAACTCAAGCTTGTGGTAGCGGCGCTTGTGCTGCGGTGGCAGTTGGTATTCAGCAACAACTACTCGATAGTCATGTCCGGGTAGATTTGCCGGGAGGCTCGTTGTTTATTTGCTGGGCCGGGCAGGGAAACCCCCTCTACATGACTGGACCGGCGACACATGTTTATGATGGCACAATTCATCTGTAATCGATTCTGTTTTGAACTATGGGGTGTCGGAAGATGGAGAAAAAAGAAGAGCCGTTAAACATCAGTGGTATACTTGATGATCAGACGGTTGTGGATTATTTGTTGGAAAACCCCAACTTCTTTATCCGCAATGCACGTGCCGTTGAACAGCTACAGGTTCCTCACCCGGTAAGAGAAGCGGTTTCTTTGGTTGAATGGTATATGAGCCGTCAGAGAACACGTATTACTTATCTGGAAGAAGAGATAACCCTGCTAATGGAGCAGGCCAGAGTGAATGAGCGATTGTTTGAGCAATTGTTTAAAGTACTTGTTGATTTGTCGGCGGCAGAAAGTTTACAGGATATGTTTGGTCGGTTGAATTCATGGGCGAAGAATCTGGGGCTAAATAGCGCAACTATCCGTCTTTTCAGCGATCTATGGCATATTGGAACACCGTTTAATGCGCCTGGTTTAGCGCTTTCCCGTAATGCTTTCGAACCAATCCGTATTCAGCGTTTTGGTAATAATAACCACTACCTCGGAATGCTGAATGGGCCGGAAATTTTATTGTTATTGCCACAGGTTCGTCATGTAGGTTCAGTTGCTGTATCTCTACTGGGTACTAGGGGAGAGTTAGGGATGGTGATATTTAACAGCCGAAATCATCAGCATTATCAGGAGGGCATGGGAACTGATATGCTTGATCATCTGGCTAAGTTATTGCCGGATATACTATCCCGATGGATTAAACGGATATGACGCAGGAAATCGATCTATTACTGGAGCCGGTTGAGGCATTTCTGCGGTATCTCAGGGTAGAGCGCCGGCTAAGCCCGGTGACTATCATTAATTACCGTCGTCATCTTTCTGCGCTGGCAGAGATGGTTTTAGCAATAGATGTTAGACAATGGAAAGATCTTGATCCTGCCAAAGTGAGAATGCTGGTAACACGTAGTCGCCGCGCTGGTTTACAGTCAGCTAATCTGTCTTTGCGTTTATCTTCCTTGCGCAGTTTCCTTGATTGGCTGGTTACTCAGGGCGTGATTGCTGTTAACCCGGGTAAAGTCGTGAGTACTCCGGGAACTAAGCGCCACTTGCCGAAAAATATTGATGTGGATGAAGTCAACCAATTACTAAATATCAATTTCGATGATCCATTATCAGTGCGTGACCGGACTATGTTGGAAGTGATGTATGGTGCTGGGTTGCGTTTATCGGAGCTGGTTGGTCTTGATTGCCGGCATCTGGATCTTGAAAGTGGAGAGGTATGGGTTTCAGGTAAAGGGAGTAAAGAGCGGAAGGTTCCTGTGGGACAGACTGCTGTTGAATGGCTTAATCGTTGGCTGGAGATGCGAGAACTGTTCGAACCGGGGGATAATGCTGTTTTTATCTCAAATAGGGGGCGAAGAATATCAACCCGGAATGTACAGCAGCGATTTGCGCAGTGGGGCATACGTCAGGGGATAAGCAGCCATATCCATCCTCATAAATTGCGCCACTCTTTTGCCACTCATATTCTAGAATCCAGTGGTGACTTGCGAGCGGTTCAGGAACTACTTGGTCATGCCAGCTTGTCTACCACGCAAGTCTACACACATCTGGATTTCCAGCATTTAACAAAAGTGTATGATGTCGCTCATCCCAGAGCCAAACGAGGGAAATCGTGATGCATTTTTATCGGCCTCTTGCGCCAGTCTCAGCAATGACATTTGATCTGGATGATACTCTTTACGACAATCGTCCAGTGTTAGATAAGGCAGAAGAAGCGGTATTGAATTTTGTGCGGCAATACTCACCTAAATTTAGTCACCTCGATCATCAGGATCTGTGTGTTTTCCGTAAAGCGATACTTGAGCAACATCCTGACATTTATCATGATATGACTTTATTGCGTTGGCAGTCTGCTGAGTTGATGTTTTGTCATTACGGTTTTAGCCGTGAAGATGCTTGTCGGGGAGCTGATGAGATTACGGCTCATTTCGCACACTGGCGCAATCAGATTGATGTGCCTGAAGCAACACATAAAACCCTAGCTATACTTGCTGAACGGATGCCATTGGTAGCCATTACGAATGGTAATGCAGAACCAGCGGCTTGTGGTCTTGCTCGTTATTTTAAATTTGTGTTGAAAGCTGGCCCTGATGGGCGCTCAAAACCTTACAGTGATATGTACCGTTTGGCAGCCGATCGTTTGAGTTTACCGCTTGGGCGAATTTTGCATGTCGGTGATGACCTGAATACCGATGTGGAAGGGGCACTTCGTAGTGGTATGCAGGCTTGCTGGATTAATACAGAAAATAAAAAACTATTGCAGGTAGCTGAAAGTCGCCTGTTGCCGCATATTGAGATTTCCGATTTGGCTTCTTTGACAGCATTGATATAATCAAGAAATTATTCTGTATAAAAACACAGCAGCCTTTGGTTGCTGTCTAATCAACTGATGGTAATTATGGACGTCTCCTATCTGCTCGAAAGTCTAAATGACAAACAACGGGAAGCTGTAGCGGCCCCGTGGACAAACATGTTGGTACTGGCCGGAGCAGGGAGTGGTAAAACCCGGGTTCTGGTACACCGGATTGCCTGGTTATTATCAGTGGAGAATGCTTCACCATTTTCCATTATGGCAGTGACTTTTACCAATAAGGCTGCTGCAGAAATGCGTCACCGGATTGAAAACTTGATCGGTACCAGTCAAGGGGGCATGTGGATTGGTACATTCCATGGTTTGGCCCATCGTTTATTACGGGCACATCATCTGGATGCCAATCTGCCACAGGATTTTCAGATTCTTGACAGCGAAGATCAGCATCGTTTGCTTAAACGTATTATCAAAGCGATGAATTTGGATGATAAACAATGGCCGGCCCGTCAGGGTATGTGGTACATCAACGGCAAAAAAGATGAAGGGTTGCGGCCACAGAATATTGAAAGTTATGGCAACCCTGTTGAGATGACATGGCAGAAAGTTTATCAGGCTTATCAGGAGGCTTGTGATCGGGCCGGGCTGGTAGATTTTGCTGAGCTTCTACTACGGGCTCATGAACTGTGGCTGAATAAACCGCAGATCTTGCAACACTACCGTGGTCGCTTTACTAATATTTTGGTGGATGAGTTTCAAGACACTAACAGTATTCAATATGCCTGGATTCATTTGCTGGCAGGGGAAACGGGCAAAGTGATGATTGTCGGGGACGATGATCAATCTATTTATGGCTGGCGTGGGGCTCAGGTTGAGAATATTCAGCGTTTTCTGAAAGATTTTTCTGGCGCTGAAACTATCCGTTTGGAGCAGAACTACCGTTCTACCAGTAATATTCTGAAGGTTGCAAATACACTGATTGCTAATAACAGTGATCGTCTGGGTAAGAATCTGTGGACTGATGGTGTAGAGGGTGAACCCATTTCCCTTTATTGTGCATTTAATGAATTGGATGAAGCTCGTTATGTGGTCAGTCGGATTAAAAACTGGCTCGAAAACGGGGGTGCGTTGAAAAACTGTGCCATACTTTACCGCAGCAATGCCCAGTCCCGTGTACTGGAAGAGGCGCTGTTACAGGCATCAATGCCGTACCGTATTTATGGTGGTCAACGGTTCTTTGAACGTCAGGAAATTAAAGATGCACTGGCTTACTTACGTTTAATTGCTAACCGCAATGATGACGCGGCGTTTGAACGCGTGGTGAATACGCCTACCCGTGGTATTGGTGACAGAACGTTGGATATTGTCCGCCAGGCTGCCCGTGAACGGCAGGAAACGTTGTGGGACTGTTGTCAAATTTTGCTTCAGGAGAAGGTACTGGCTGGGCGTGCAGCTTCTTCCTTACAGCGCTTTATTGAACTGATAGAGGCGTTATCATCAGAAACTGAAGATATGCCATTGCATGTTCAGACTGACAGGGTTATTCGTGATTCTGGCCTGCGAGCGATGTATCAGCAGGAAAAAGGTGAAAAAGCACAGGCGCGTATAGAGAACCTTGAGGAACTTGTCACTGCAACCCGCCAATTTAATTATCAAGATGAGGATGAAGATTTGATGCCATTGCAGGCATTTCTTTCTCATGCAGCGCTGGAATCAGGAGAAGGTCAGGCAGATGCCTATCAGGATTCGGTGCAACTGATGACATTACATTCGGCTAAGGGGTTAGAGTTCCCGCAGGTATTTATTGTTGGCATGGAAGAAGGTATGTTCCCAAGCCAGATGTCGATTGAAGAAAGTGGACGTTTGGAAGAAGAGCGTCGTCTGGCTTATGTGGGCCTGACACGAGCAATGGAAAAGTTGACAATCACTTATGCAGAAAGCCGCCGTTTATATGGCAAAGAAGTTTATCATCGGCCATCCCGTTTTATTGGGGAGCTGCCGCCAGAATGTATTGAAGAGGTTCGGTTACGTGCGACAGTATCTCGTCCAGTCAGCCATCGTCGGTTAGGTACGCCAATAAGTTCCAATGATAGCGGTTATACTCTCGGACAACGAGTTCGTCACCCTAAATTTGGTGAAGGAACCATTGTTAATATGGAGGGTGATGGTGAACATAGCCGGTTGCAAATCGCGTTTCAGGGCGAAGGGATTAAGTGGCTGGTAGCTGCTTATGCCAGGCTTGAAACGGTCTGAAAATAATATCCAGGTTGAATGTTGACACGCTTTTTCTTCTAAGCGTAACATTCGCGCCTTACGATCATGTAGGGAGTAAAGGAGACTTATGATACATGCTGAGCGCATTTAAGTTAGAGAATAATCGCCTGCTCCGTCTTGAATTAGAAGAGGGAGAAAAGTTATCCGATTCCTTGTGGGTAGATTTGGTTGAGCCGGAAGAACAAGATAGGCTTCATGTCCAAAATGAATTAGGCCAGATTTTGGCAACCCGACCGGAATTGGATGATATTGAGGCATCAGCGCGTTTTTTTGAAGATGAAGACGGAATACACGTCCACTCATTTTTTTACTTCGAAGACGCAGAAGACCATGCTGGCAACGCGACAGTTGCATTTACTATTCGTGATGGTCGTCTCTATACATTGCGAGAGCGTGAGCTCCCTGCATTCCGATTGTACCGTATGCGTGCTCGTAATCAGATATTAGTTGATGGTAATGCTTATGAAGTGCTGATGGATTTGTTTGAAACAAAAATCGAACAGCTGGCTGATGTTATCGAAAATATTTATAGCGTGCTGGAATCCCTGAGCCGGGTCATTATGGAAGGGAAACAGGGGGATGAGTTTGACATTGCCTTGTCCAGTCTTGCTGAGCAGGAAGATATTGGTTGGAAGGTTCGTTTGTGCCTGATGGATACTCAGCGCGCGCTTAACTTTTTGGTGCGACGTGCCCGTTTACCGGCTGATCAACTTGAGCAAGCCCGTGAAATACTGCGGGATATCGAATCCTTGTTGCCACATAATGAATCTTTGTTCCAGAAAGTTAACTTCCTGATGCAGGCAGCAATGGGATTTATCAATATAGAACAGAGCCGGATTATCAAAATTTTCTCAGTTGTCTCAGTGGTATTTTTGCCACCAACGCTGGTGGCTTCCAGTTACGGTATGAACTTTGAGTTTATGCCAGAGTTGCACTGGACATTTGGTTATCCGGGCGCAATTGGTCTAATGATTGCGGCTGGCCTTGCGCCGTATCTTTATTTTAAGCGGAAGAATTGGTTGTAATGTATTACAGATTACTGACAAAATGCTGGTTCTCTTTATCCGGCATTTTGTTTTAATCAAGTTCCGTCCACCAAACAGAGTTTGCCGCCATTGATTTCGAATTTATCCGTGAATTAGTTGCTCTTTTGTATTGCCATAATAATGGCTGGCCTACCGTCGATCCGGTATATACCCGTTATCTTTCAAGTTGCCTCTTTGTTGGCTGCACTCACCCCGGTCACATAGTTCGCTATGCTCCCGGGGATTCGCTCCTTTGCCGTCGCGATGCATCTTGAAATCCATAGGGTATAGATAATCAGAAATTAGTAACAAAAATGAATGTTCATGATATGTTTGAATGACGAGAAATACATTCCTTGCCTGCCGATACCTTGATGCCAGGCAGTGGGTTCAACAAATAATCCATCAAGTTCTGAATCTCCATCAGATTGCGGCAATACAACACTGAACCCTAGAATTACGCCAGCTTGTTCCGCAATATAAACATACCCTGCTTCAATATATTCTGTAGGGAGTTCTATCATGTGAGGATTTGCTAATAATAATTCCCGATTTTCTTCCCACATCAGAGAAGCACGTAACTGAAGTGCTTCAAGGGCAATTTGTTCTGTTGTTTTGGCTAATCTGATGGTTCTTTTCATTATTTTTGCTATCTCTGCAATCTACGCTGTGTATACACGGCATCCAGTGTAAATAGCATCAATGCAGCCCAGATAAAGCCGAAAGTAATCAGCCGGTCAGTGCCTATTTGTTCATCGTAAACCAAGGTTGCCAGCAAGAACATCAGTATTGGGCCGACATACTGGAAGAATCCGAGCGTAGATAGACGCAGATGAGCAGCAGCTTCTGTGAATAACAGTAATGGCACAGTAGTGATAATGCCCGCAGAAATCAGCAATAAATTAAGTGTTGTAGAGTTAGTACTTAAATCACTGGTTGGACTGTTGGCAAAACCAAACAGGTAAATGGCCGCAACCGGCAGTAACCACAGTGTTTCAATCGTCATACCCGTTTGCGCATCAACATTCATCTTCTTACGAAGCAGGGCATACAAGGCAAAAGTGACCGCTAAACTTAACCCAATGACCGGTATAGAGCCAAATTGCCATAGCTGGATTAACACGCCGGTAAAGGCCAGAATAACCGCAACCCATTGCATTCGACGGAAACGCTCACTCAGAAACAGCATACCAAACAAAACGTTAACTAGTGGGCTAATAAAATAACCCAGGCTGGCTTCCAACATATGACCGTGATTGACCGCCCAGATGTAAATCAGCCAGTTACAGGCAACTACAGTAGCAGTCACGGCCAGCAGCAGCACTTTTTTAGGTTGATGAAAAACCTTGGCTACCTGTGACCAGTGGCGAGTTAATGTTACCAGCAGCAACATAAAGAAAAATGACCATATGACACGATGGGTCAAAATTTCGTCGGCAGGTACTTGCTGAATATATTTAAAATAAACTGGAGCAATTCCCCAGATAAAACAGGCTCCTAAGGCGTATAGAACTCCTTTGGTAGTTTGTGGTTTGTTCATATTGTCCTGATGCAAATTAAAGGTGGAAAAAGTGTTATGAGCTTTTAGCCCGTTAACATGGAAATAATATGTCATCGGGCTGAATATTACGCAATGGATTAAATAGTTAAAATTATATGATTAGCCTACCAGATAAGCCGCCGTTGCGCTGGCAATATGGGCTCTTTGCTCATTATGGAGTTCAGCTCTGGCAACAGAAACTTTATTTCCACTACGGATAATACTACTGGTAGCAGTAAATAATTCACCTCTGCCGGGGCGTAGATAATCCACCCGCAAATCGATAGTTCCCATTGTTGATAATCGCTTTTCTAATTCTTCTCGTGAAATGGGGGTCAGACGGCTTAACGTATTACCGATGCAGACCAGTCCGGCGCATACATCCAAGACTGAGGCAATCACACCACCATGTAAAATTTTCTGCGCGATATTACCTACCAGCTTACTCTGATTATGGAACTGTATTTCTGCATAATCCTGTTCAAATCGAAGTAATTCAAGCCCTAATAACTGGTTAAAGGGCATATGGTGAACAAAAGCATCTCCAATCAGTTGACGGGCTTCCTCTAGGGTTATTTCAGTTGTAGGCATTTAATTTAATCCCAAATCAAGGTATGTGTTATTAACATGACTTTATATAGTTAATGAATTGTTGATATTATGCTTTTGTTGCTAACCTTGCCAGTTTGCCGGGAATATAGAGTAATAACCTGAAAAAAATCAAATTACTAAATAATATGATTGGATGTAACCATGACAAATTGAAACCCCAATATTGGGCTTAACTTACTGAAAATAGACTATTTCGTACTTAAAAGTATTGAAGTCAGCTGATTAACTTCGGGGAAAGGGAAATAGTCAAAGATTTGTCCAGACTGTGTTGGTATCGGGCTGATTGTTCAATGACATGCTGTAATTATTCCAAGAGTGAGATAGCATAATGCACAGGCGTTTTGAATAGCGTCTGTGATTTTTTAATGGTTGAGGAAAAGTGTGTCTACCGCAGAAGTCATCAATACGATATCACTGACAGAGCAGGTATTGCGGGAAACCTTTGGTTACCAGCAATTTCGGCCTGGACAGCAACAAGTCATTAATACCATTCTTGAAGGGCGTGATTGTCTGGTCATTATGCCGACGGGTGGTGGTAAATCGTTGTGTTACCAAATCCCGGCACTGGTACAGGGCGGGATCACGTTGGTTGTTTCCCCATTGATCTCTCTGATGAAAGATCAGGTGGATCAATTGCAGGCAAATGGCGTTGCTGCTGATTGCCTGAATTCAACTCAGTCTCGCGAACAGCAGATTGATGTGATACGGCGCTGCCGTCAGGGAATGATCAAATTGCTATATATCGCCCCTGAGCGCTTGATGATGGATAACTTCCTTGAGCAACTTCTGGAATGGCAACCGGCTATGCTGGCGGTGGATGAAGCACACTGTATTTCACAATGGGGCCATGATTTTCGGCCTGAATATCGGGCGTTGGGGCAGCTCAGGCAACGGTTTCCAACATTACCGGTCATTGCGTTGACCGCGACCGCTGATGAAACTACCCGCAATGATATTGTCCGCCTACTGAATCTTAATAATCCGCTTATCCATATCAGCAGTTTTGATCGTCCCAATATTCGTTATACCTTGATAGAAAAATACAAGCCATTAGATCAATTATGGCTATTTATCCGTGCTCAGAAAGGCAAAAGTGGCATCGTTTACTGCAACAGCCGCAGTAAAGTTGAAGAAACGTCAGAACGCCTACAAAAACGTGGCTTGAGTGTTGCTCCATACCATGCCGGGTTAGATAACAGCCAGCGTGCTCGGGTACAGGATGCATTTCAGCGTGATGACTTGCAGGTTGTTGTGGCAACAGTCGCGTTTGGTATGGGAATTAATAAACCCAATGTTCGGTTTGTGGTTCATTTTAATATTCCACGTAATATCGAATCCTATTATCAGGAGACAGGGCGGGCCGGACGTGATGGACTTCCTGCGGAAGCGGTGTTGTTCTATGATCCGGCTGACATGGTATGGCTTCGCCGTTGTTTGGAAGAGAAACCTGTTGGCACGCAACAGGATATTGAACGGCATAAACTTAATGCAATGGGCGCTTTTGCCGAAGCACAAACTTGCCGCCGTCTGGTATTGCTGAATTATTTTGGTGAAAATAAGCAAAACCTTTGTGGCAACTGTGATATTTGCCTTGATCCACCTAAAAATTATGATGGTCTGGTGGATGCGCAAAAAGCGCTTTCTTGTGTTTACCGGGTTGGTCAGCGCTTTGGTATCGGCTATATCGTTGAAGTGCTCAGAGGCGCGAATAATCAGCGTATCCGTGATATGGGGCATGACCATTTACCAGTTTATGGCATCGGTAAAGATCAAAGCCAAGAGTATTGGATCAGTGTATTGCGGCAACTTATTCACTTAGGCTTTATCAGTCAAAACATCACCAATTATTCTGCACTACAATTAACAGAAGCCGCACGGCCAGTATTGCGTGGTGAAGTTCCGCTGAAACTGGCTGTTCCACGAATACAGAGTCTGAAAGGGCGCAGTCAGCAAAGTAAATCATATAGTGGTAATTACGATCGTAAGCTGTTTGCTAAGCTGCGTAAGTTGCGGAAATCGATTGCTGACGAAAATAATATCCCTCCCTTTGTTGTATTTAACGATGTCACCTTGATTGAAATGTCAGAGCAATGCCCGGTCACTTCTGATGAAATGTTATTAATCAACGGGGTAGGGCAACGGAAACTTGAACGTTTTGGTAGCGTTTTTATGGCTTTGATCTGTGAACATCTGGAGGAATTCGAATAGCTTGAGGACAATTTATGACGCCCGAAAGATTGAAAGAAAGCTGGCTCAATCGTGAGATACAGTTCTCTGCTTTTGCTAACGGGCCTCTGTTAGATTTCTGGCAAACCAGAGAAGAACATGAGTTTATCGGTGTCGATAATGTGCTGATACGCTATGTCCGTTTTTGTACAACCACAAAGAATCATAGAGCGGTTGTTATCTTGCCTGGCCGTAGTGAAAGTTATGTCAAATACCCGGAAGTGGCATTTGATTTCTATCACCTGGGCTACGATGTTTTTATTATTGATCATCGTGGGCAAGGGCGATCCAGTAGGATGCTTGAAGATCCGCAAAAAGGGCATGTAGAAAAATTCAATGACTATATTGATGATGTTGAAACGTTTATAGAAAGAGAAATTCTTCCTCGTCATTATTCCCACTGTTATGCGCTGGCTCATTCCATGGGGGCGGCAATATTAGGGGGATTCTTATTACGTCATAGCCAGGTTTTTGATGCAGCGGCCCTGTGTGCTCCTATGTTTGGTATTAACTTACCTATGCCACGTTGGTTGGCAACCTTTCTGGTAAACCGGGCAGAAAAGTACCCGGATATACGCAACAATTACGCAATATTGACCGGGAAATGGCGCCCATTGCCTTATTTGATCAACCTTCTGACACATAGCCAGGAACGTTATTGCCGTTACCTTCGTTATTACGCTGATTACCCAGAATTACGCATAGGTGGCCCGACATATCATTGGATGCGGGAAAGTATGCAGGTTGGCGACATACTGATAGAAAAAGCAGGGAAAATTGAGACGCCACTGATGGTTTTAAAAGCCAGCGAGGATAAGGTCATTAATAATCAGAAATTACGGGCTTTTTGTGAATTACGTCAGAAAGAAGAGATTCTCATTCAAGAGCAGTCACCTTTGATTATACAGGGGGCACATCATGAAATCCTGTTTGAAAAAGATAAATTACGTAGCCAGGCACTCAACGCCATTTGTGATTTTTTTGATCAAAATTGATTTAATTTAGGAACTATAACTATGTATCACATTGTTGCTTCAGATTTAGATGGCACTTTGCTGTCTCCTGATCACAAATTAACTTCTTACACCAAGGAAACGCTTAATTTACTGATAAAAAAAGGCATCCATTTTATTTTTGCTACCGGCCGTCACCATGTGGATGTTGCGCAAATCCGGGATGGTCTTGGTATTGATGCCTATATGATCACTTCCAATGGTGCTAGGGTACATAATACTGCGGGTGAATTGGTTTTCAGTCACAATGTTGATCCTGATATTGTGCATGACTTATGTTTAATGGAGTTTGATAATCCCAATATTCTGACGAATTATTACCGTAATGACGACTGGTATATGAATCGTGAAAGCCCTGAGCAGGAAGCATTTTTCCAGGAGTCAGTATTCCATTATCAGCTTTTTGAGCGTGATAATTTTAAGACTGATGGTGTGTGCAAAGTTTACTTTACCTGTGAAGATCATGATTTATTGATTACTCTGGAGGAAGCAATTAACGCACGTTGGGGTGATAGAGTAAATGTGAGTTTTTCATTGCGTAATTGTTTGGAGGTTATGGCTGGTGGTGTTTCCAAAGGTCATGCACTTGAGCAAGTTGCTAAATCTATGGGTTATAAACTAAGTGACTGCATAGCTTTTGGTGATGGGATGAATGATCTGGAAATGCTAATGGCGGCAGGTAAGGGTTGTATTATGCGGGATGCTCACCAGCGCTTGAAAGATATCCTGCCAGATATGGATGTGATTGGCTCAAATGCGGATGATGCTGTTTCCCGCTATTTATGCAAAATGTATCAGGTTTAACTGGTCAATCATCATTAAGTGCTATTGGTTTAGATTACTGGTGAAAATGCGAGTTCTTTAATTGGCATTTAATGAGTAATGGTCTTTTCAAATCAAGCCGTGTGGATGGAAACATCCCGCGGTTTTTCTGTTTTTACTGTTGCTCTGAGACAAAATCAGTGTGGTTTTAAAATCTGGAAAAAGGGTAAATGTATTACGAAGAAACAGGTAAAAACTTTAATCATTAAAGGTAAAACATAAATGATTAAAGATTTTTTTAAGCAGGTAAAAAATGCGGTTTTACACTAATATTGGAAGAGAAAACATCAGGAAAAGCGGATTTTAAGTTTATTAAAAAATGACGAGTTAACTAAAAAACAGAAATATGAGATTATATAAAAATATTTAACAGGATTAACCGCATTAAGAAAATTTGCTTAAACAAAAGATTTTGAATGGCTGAAAAAAGTTTATGAAAAACTAAAGGTAATCGTTGAAACTTACATTTCCATTTTTTGGCGATAGCAAATTTCTTTTTATCGGTGATTAACTTAGTTATCTATCAGCCAAGGATTAAAGGATAGGTTATCGATTAATGCTCGGTTTTTAAATAGACATAAAGTGACTAAAAAAAGCTGGTTTAATTCATTTGCCTAACCTCCATAACTATTTAAAAGAGTAAATGAAGAGATATTAAAACTTTTATATCAAGAGGGGTTAACTAAATAAGTGCAGATTTTCAGAAAGATGGTTAATCGCACTTAATCAAAACCATCAACCATTAATAGAAAGTTGAAAAGAAATTAGCCCGTAAAAGAATATTATCTGAAAAGACGGGTATTTAAGCGTTATTTTATGAAAAAAACCATAAAAAATAACGCAATAGAAAAATGGATAAAAAAGTTAATTTTCAGGGTTTAAGCTAATACATTTAAGCCCTAAAAACACCTCTCATTTTTTTACTGTTTAAGTTTGTCGTCGGTTTTGTCAGATGAAAATTCCGGGTGGAAAACATGAAATTATCATCGAAAATTCCCACTCAGTAATTTTCTTCATGAGATTGGATTGGAGTCACAGAAATATCATTAGTGCAACACTTGCGTACTTATATTTGTACAAGTACAGTTATGGGTACAACATTGGGAGGTAATGACTATGAATACGATGAGCTATTCAGCATTTCGGGCTAACTTGACCAGAACTCTGGATAAAGTAAATGATGACCACAAGCCCATTATTATCACTCGCCGGAACGGTAAACCAGCGGTCGTTATTAGTTTAGAGGATTTCCAGGCTTATGAAGAGACAGCCTACTTGATGGCCAGTCCCAAAAATGCTGCTCGTTTGAACCAGGCCATTGCGGAAGTGGAAGCTGGTAAAACCGTTGAAAAAGGACTGTTGGAAGAATGATTTTATCTTGGGTGGGGATGGCATGGGAGGATTATCTGCACTGGCAACAAACTGATAAAAAAATCTTAAAGCGCATAAATACGTTAATTAAAGATATTAAACGGCAGCCCTTTGATGGGCTGGGTGATCCAGAGCCTTTAAAACATAATTGGTCGGGGTATTGGTCCAGGCGGATTGATCGAGAACATCGTTTGGTTTACAAGGTGACAGACGAAGCAATCATTATTGTGCAATGTCGTTATCACTACTAAAAACCTTATTGATGCTCTTTAGGGGTATTTTATGAAAGTACAGGATCATCCAGATTTTTTCAGGACATCCCAATAATACCAGCCAATTACATTGCTATAGAGTTTTAATATCCGGCGGTTCGCTAGAAGCTTTTTCCCAACGAGCCAGCCGTTTAGCTGGCAGTGGATGAATCGTAGGAAACCATTTTTTAAGTAATCTTTTTAATCGCTGCTTCATAATATGCGTTCTCCGTCAAAACTACCTTTAATGATATTTTCTGCTGTGGGTACTTCTCCCTGGAGATAGCGCAGAGGGGCGATGACATTTTCTGATTGCTCATAATACCAGTACAGTTCGCTACTGCGGGGATAAACGCCCATTGTTTCCGTGACTGTTATCTCCAACGTTGCTGTATCGCCATTTAGGGTCAATTTGGCCTGTTCCTGAGCTTCCCTGAATTTGGCATTGCGAAAAGCATCAGGGGTATATTTGAGGCGGTTAATCTCAATATAATCGACTTTTCCTTCCCAATAGTAGGGAGTTCTAGACGGAGTTACAAAAACCCTTCGGATATTTGAGAGACTCATCTGAAAAGCTGGCAGGGTAAAACGATAGGTAGTAATTCCAATCCCCTGCTGTATTTTTAATTGTGGTTGAATAAAGAGATTTAGAAATTCCTGATTTTCTATAGAAAAGCAGTTTTGTGTAACATTATCCATCTTTCTTGCGGTCTTGAGTTGTCCCAAAATACTTGGACGCTCATCCTCTGGCCAAAAATCATATTTCTTCCCCGCCCCCCAGAAACAGTTATTCAACACTTTCTCTAAATCTGACCAGGCACTGCTGGCTTGAACGATGCTGCCACCGATAAACAAATTGGCTCCTGCGACTATCGCAGTGAGTACCCCCCCTGTCAGGAAGGTGCCTGCGGCAACCCCGATCCAGACCGCGGTTGTCAGAATAATGGAGCCTGTCCCTATCGCCACCTGACTATAACCTTCCACTTTATTACCTACTTTAAAGGCGTTACTGGCATCATAGAAGGAAACCATCGCCCCTAAATAGCCTGCCACGCTACCGGCAACCCGGGAGAACTGACTGACCATGGACGTATTGATGGTAGGTACTTTTATCCCATTCATCAGCGCCTTGACTATCGGGGAGTTCACTTTGCTCGCCAGCGTCGAGCCGATAGAGGCTAAATCAGCACTCATACCAATCACCGCGGTACTAAAGCGTAGCAGATTCATATAGGTCGGGCCGGGTTGTAACGGGTTGTTACGGGCATATTCTGTCTGCGTGAGCACGTCCGATAGGGTAAACGTATTTAAAAACAGGCTGACACCGGTCATTGAAGAATCAAACAGTAAGCCAATAGAAGGTTTACCGGCTCCTTCCAAGGTAAAAAGCTGAACCGGTGAGTCTGCACTGGTTTTAACCGCAGGCAGGGTTATCACCGGTTTATTGCCGAGTGATTCCAGGCGTTTACTCCAGTTAAAATAGCCTGTGTCCGCACCGCTGGATCTGGCAGGTGGCGATTCGTTTTCGATTCCAGCCGCTTGAGTACTTCCTGATAGCTCTGTTCACTGAGTGCCACCCGGCCACCCGGTTCAATCACTACACCTAACGTAGATAACAGAGCGGGGACAAATTGTTGGGTTATCTGGTCAATGGCTTTCTGGGGAAGTTGTCGGACATAATCTGCCCCCTGAGAAATCGCCTGATCGGGGTTAGCGCAGACGGTGGCCAGAAAGGTCCCCATCCCTTGTAAAATATTATCAACTCCGCTTCTTTTGTGCTCAACTGTTAATGTAAATTTATATTTTGATCTGATGAATATCAAGGTTGATTGTTTGAATGTATGAAAATTGTGGTTTAAAACAGTTGATGATGTAAATTTTATAGGCGTTCAGGTAACTTGATTATGTAGTTTATTTTGATGAATTTGATTGGGGGAGGTTTGCCTTAATTAAGAAGTTATGACGCCTTGATAGCCAGATGGCGGAAGCTGAAATTAATATTCAATTAATAGTTAAGAGGGTGAAATATGTTACGTTCCATTATTTTGGTTGGGGATTCGACTTCGCATGGTGGCAAAGTGTTAACCGGTGATGAAAGCTGTGATGTGTTGGGGAAGAAAGCGGCTCGGGTTGGGGATGCGGTATCCTGTCCAAAATGTGGTGGCAATCAAACCATCGTGGAAGGAACGCCTGGCATAGTCGGCTCTAATGGGCAAACATATGCTCTGGAGGGAATGAAAACCTCTTGTGGGGCGACATTGATTGCTTCGCAAAGTCTATTTCAGGCATAGGATGGCGGTAAAAGGTAATACTTTGCCTGAAATAGAGTGGGTTGATTTAAGTACGGGTGTTCAGTGCTTCATCATTTTTTACAAACTACCCGGTTGACGTGGTGGATTTCGGCCTGACATATTGGTTGTAGTGCTGCGGATATTTTGACCAATTATATCAATGCTAGCCTGAAATGGCGGGAATGGCAGAGTAATACCATGCTTGTGAAATTCTTGCAGAATAAGCTGGTGGATTTCATGGCGGACAGGCATCCGGTGCCCCATTTCAGCGGCATAAATACGTAATTCAAATATCTGAATGCCGTGCTGGAGATCAACCAGATACACTTCAGGCGCCGGGTTATCCAGGATCAGAGAGCTGCGTTTGGCCGCATTTAACAGGATTTGGGTGATTTCTTCGCTGTTATTCTCTGCCGGAGCAGGAATTGTCAGTACGACACGGGTGATGGTGTCTGACAATGACCAGTTAATAAACTGCTCAGTGATAAAGGCTTTGTTAGGAACAATAATCTCTTTCCGGTCCCAATCTGAAAGCGTTGTTGCCCGTGTATTGATCTTGGTGATGCTGCCGGTCAGATTGCGGATAGTGACGGTATCACCGATACGGATGGGCTTTTCAAACAGGATCATCAGGCCAGAAACGATGTTGGCGAAGATCTCTTGTAAACCAAAACCAAGCCCAACCCCTAGCGCAGCAACAAGCCATTGTAGTTTTGACCATTCAATACCAATCAGCGAGAAACCTACTAAGCCTCCGATCAGGGTAATGGTGTATTTAGTCAGTGTGGTAATGGCAAAGCCAGTACCTGGCGTTAACTCCAAATGCTGCAATAAGGCCAGCTCAAGTAGTGCGGGCAGGTTACGTACCAATTGAGTTGTGATAATAATGACCAGTATGGCAATCAATACAGAACCCATGGTGATGGGTTGGATAGTTTCTATATTGTTCATTGTGGTGGTGACATCCCACAAACGGATGTTTTCTAGGAATGAGAAAGCTGAATGGAGTTCTGACCAGAGCCAAATCAATGAAACCAGCGCAAACATGGTTAGAATTGAACGTATCAGTCCCAATGATTGGGCACTAATTGCATCCAAATCAATAATCGGTTCGTCAACTTCAATAGCACCTTCGATGCTGCTTGAACCCGTTGAATCATCTTCTCCTTTGGCACGTTGAGCCAGAATTTCTGCCCGCCGCTGTTTTGCCCGTTCGAAGGCGATCTTGCGTCGCTGAATTAACATCCAGCGCCGGATAATATGGTAAATAACCAGCAGGAAGAACCAGATAGCAACAGAAGTCTCCAAACGTCCCAGTAATGCCTGCGATGTACTGAAATAGCCCAGTATGGAAGCCAGAGCTGCGATTATCGGCGCAGAGAGTAAAATCCACCAGAGAGCAGTATTGATAACGTTTTCACCGGAGCCATTTTTATCCAGATAGAGCGGGACTCTTGCCCGTTTCAGGCTGCTGGTAATCAAGCTTAAGGAGACGCACAGTATCAGGAAACAGAGCCTGCCAAGTGTGGAGGCAAATTCTCGATCACTGTAATGTTCGAAAGTGATTAGTGCCATCACCAATGGCACAATGGCAAAGATAGAGAGCTGGTAGAATCGCAATGCCCGTTTGACCCGTTCTTCCTGCCAACGAAAATGGGCAATGAATAATCCATTTGGATGTGCAAAAGTCGCACTCAGCATAAAGATCCATAATACGGGCGTCGTCGCACTGACACCGTATCCAATGGCGATCGCCATTGGATACTGCCAGGCGCTTTGCAGCCCATAGCCAATTGCAGACCAGAGCATTGGCAAAGGTAATGCGACAATAACTGACCAGAACACAGTACGTAAAGTGAGGGAAAAGTGATCATATGTTACTTTGCCAATACGGTTACTCGCGCGTTCAAGAAATGCGTGATAGTGGCGGAGAGAGCTGATACTGAATATCACAAGGAGTAGCGCGCCAAGCAGATATAGCAGTGTATCCTGAGTGGTCAGCATGACTATCAGGGCACCACTTAACTGAGAGAAAGTATCCAGTGATAATAAACGAGTCAGATCCTGCACAACATTAATAGGGTAATTGAGCGAAACAGAATTGACATCTGCGACCCAGAACAGATAACGGTGGGTGGCTTCTTTTACTTCTGTCAGTGCATCGTTTAGCTGGTTGGTAGAGACTTTTAGCTTGGTTAGTTCAAGAATCTCACTGTCATAACCAGATAGTAGTGAATTGAGTAATTCTTTACGGGTACGAATCAGGGAATCGTAAATCCGTTCTTGTTCGGCCGTCAGTGCAACGTTGTTTGCCTGCGTTGGTTTTGTTTCTTTTTGTAACTGTTCTAGCATATCTTCGTATTTCAGCCGATCGACCCTGAATTTGACAATATTCCGGTCAAGTTGCTGAGGTTTAGACATGTCGGGTAAACGGGCAAGCTGAGTTCGAAGTGCTTCCCCAAGCGTCGTAGAGCCACCAAGCCATTGTGCCTGTTCACGAATGGTACTCAGTGCTTGCCGGACTTGAATAATATCACTGGCGGCCTGGCGTTGCTTTGAGCCTATGGTATTCATTCGTTGTACTTGCTGATTTAGCTCCTGAGATAAATGGCGGTTCAGTTGTAATTCATCAAGCAGAAATTTGGGTAGTTGATCACTTTGTTCTGCCAGCATTTCGGTATGTTCCAGAGCTAATTCTGCTTTTTGCTGGCGTTGTGCATTGAGTTGGCTGCGGAGTTGTTGCAGCTCAAGATCAAGTCGCTGATAACGCTTTTTGAACAGATCAACTCGCATACGGGAAATTTCCTGCCGGTTATTGGCAGAAAGCTGAGCTATTTCCAGTTCATTAACTGTCGCTTTGTGAGCATTTACTTCGGCTTGAGCTAAAGCAAATTGAGCTTCTCCTAATGGAGTGGATGGTGTTCCTAATGATTGAAGGCGAGAGGATGCTTCAGTCAGAAGGCGTCGTGCTTCTGATTGTTGTTGTGGTAATAACCCAAGGGAGTCGCTGATTTCCCGCCCTTTGTCCTGTTCTTGCTGTAATTGCCCACCTTGGTCCAGCAACCGACTGCTGATCTGAATAATCTGCTGCTCAAGATTTGCGATTGACTGGTTAGCAGGAATTTGGCGGGGAGTATCACTTTCAGCAAGTAATTTTTGACGAAGCTCTCTGATTATTTTTGGAAAGTTATCAATGGCAGCCTGATATTTCTGCGTTCTGTCGTTAGTAGATTTAGTATCGGCAATCCAATTGAGCGCCCCTTGAAGCGCCTGAGCAACTTCTGCATCCTGCGGATTTTTACTGGATTCAATTTGTTTCAGTTCTTGTTTGAGCTGGTTTTCATCAAGTTGAGTAGCAGCAAAAACTGGACTAATAATGAGCAGGCTAAGCAATAAGCTGATAATCAGGCGCACGATAGAGGGCTCTCCTTGGAAGGGAATTAGCTTATGTTATCAGTAGGTTCTTCAGGTATTACAGCCTGGGCTAATAGTTCACCCATACGGGTTGCTGAACCACTGTTTAAGTTCCCGGCTAACTGCACCTGATTTGCTGCGAACAGGTTAATAACGGTAGAGCCCAGTTTGAAGCGCCCCATTTCTTCACCCTTCTTGAAAGAAATCGCGCCAGTTGCACCAGCTTCAGGGTAAGTCCAACGTTTTATGATGCCTTCCCGTGGTGGTGTCACTGTACCACACCAGACCATTTCAATACTGCCGACGATAGTTGCACCAACCAGAATCTGTATCATTGGTCCAAAGTGAGTATCAAACAGGCAGATGACTCTTTCATTACGAGCGAACAGGTTTGGCACGTTGGCGGCAGTCAGTGGATTTACAGAGAATAGATCACCGGGAACATAGATCATCTCTTTCAGCAATCCATCACAAGGCATATGCACACGGTGATAATCTTTAGGTGATAAGTAAGTGGTTACAAACTGCCCATCACGGAATATTTCTGCTAACTGGTAATTTCCGGCTAGCAAGGCTTCAAGTGTATAGTGGTGACCTTTGGCCTGGAGAATTTGGTCTGATTGGATATTACCTAACTGACTAATGATACCATCAGCAGGTTGCGCTAATTGATGTTCTTCGCTGACAATCGGGCGAATACCATCTTTTAACGGACGGATAAAGAATTCATTGAATGTAGTATAGGCTGAAAATTCAGGCGCTTTCGCTTCATTCATATTCACTTTATAAACACGGGCAAACGCCTTGATTGCTAGTTGGGTGAGCCAGCCAGCCTTTTTGTTTGCAAACCAGCCTGCCAGATTAGTAATTCCCTGTTTAGGGAGTAAATAATGCAACCTGATTTTAATGTTATCCAGCACGTCAACCTCTTGGATTTTATTATCGGCAAATTAGACAAAAGGGTGTTATTGTACCTGCCCTTTTATTTGATGTCAGTTAGCTATTGTTTTTTGTAAATGTCTTGCGTGGTTTAATTTGGTCCATGCTGTCGAGAATACGGTGATAATTCTCAAAACGCTCTTCAGCTATTTCATTATTTTCTACAGCTTTTCGTAACGCACACTCTGGGTCATCCCGATGTTTACAATCACGGAATTTACAGCTTCCCAGATAATCACGGAATTCCACAAAACCTTGAGTGACTTGTTCTGGTGTTAAATGCCATAGCCCAAATTCCCGTACACCGGGAGAATCAATAACATCACCGCCATGTGGAAAATGATAAAGGCGGGATGCAGTCGTAGTGTGCTGACCCAAACCAGAAACATCGGAAACCTGATTGACCAATATTTCTTCTTCATCTTCCGGCAGGAGTGTATTGAGTAAGCTTGATTTACCCACACCGGACTGACCAGCAAAAATACTGATTCTGCCAGCGAGCATTTTTACCAACTCTTCCATACCTTCACCAGTATGGCTTGATAGCTGTAATACTCGGTAACCAATATTATGGTATGTAGACATCACTTCGCTGACCCACTCACGGCTTTCTTCGTCCAGTAGATCGATTTTATTCAGTACAATCAATGGCTCGATACCCCGTGTTTCACAGGCAACAAGGTAACGATCGATAATATTGAGTGAAAGCTCAGGAAGAATTGCCGAAACGATGACTATTTGGTCAATATTGGCGGCAATAGGTTTGATGCCATCATAGTAGTCAGGGCGTGTAAGTACGGAAATACGCTCGTGAACCGCTTCAACAATGCCATTCACTTTAACATCCGTTTGTGTTTGTAGTGAAGGACGCCATACCACTTGATCACCGGTTACCAGTGAACGAATAGTCCTGCGGATATTACAGCGTTGTATAGAACCGTTTTTTGCCTCTACGTCAGCATGTTGACCGAAACGGCTAATGACCAGACCTTCTTGGGGTTCACCTAACTGGCTGTCATCCATTTCAGGTTTATTATCCTGTGTTTTCAGTCTGCGCTGATGATTTGCCTGTACCCGCCGTTGTTGGCCTTTGGATAGTTTATGTTTAGCCACTAAACCTCACTTGTTCCGCATTTATCGCTGCTATTTCTTAAAAGCGTTATGATACACCATTAATGAGAATTATCTCTCTAACCTAGGATATAACATGTCAAAAAGTGAGCACAATCTTATCTGGATAGATTTGGAAATGACGGGTTTAGATCCAGAGCGGGATCGCATTATTGAAATTGCAACAATTGTCACTGATGCAAATTTGAATATCTTGGCTGAGGGACCTGTCATTGCGGTTCATCAGTCTGATGAACAACTTGCTCTGATGGATGAATGGAACGTGCGTACTCATACTGGCAGTGGGTTAGTTGAACGTGTTAAAGCAAGCAAAATTGATGCGCGTGGCGCCGAGAAGGCGACGATTGAATTTCTGGAAAAATGGGTTCCGGCGGGTGTTTCACCCATTTGTGGTAATAGTGTTGGTCAGGACCGCCGTTTCCTGTTCTGTTATATGCCAGAATTGGAAGCCTATTTCCACTACCGTTATCTGGATGTCAGCACATTGAAAGAGTTAGCCCGTCGCTGGAATCCAGAGATCCTGACTGGATTTAAAAAACAAAATACTCATCAGGCACTGGATGATATCCGCGAATCAGTTGCTGAATTGGCTTATTATCGGGAACATTTTATTCAATCGTAACAAGAGTAACAAGAACGTTTGATTTTTGTCCTTTGCTGGTATGATAATGCAAGCCCGGTATGATGATTAATTAATCTGAGTTGGTGTTTAAATCATCACTCGACCGAAAAGTTTATTTTTTTGCGTTGAAGGGCTTGCGAGCGCAAGGATTTCTCGTATAATGCGCTCCCCGTACCGATGAAGAATTTCATAGGGTATGATGGCATACTAAAAAGATTGCGGGAATAGCTCAGTTGGTAGAGCACGACCTTGCCAAGGTCGGGGTCGCGAGTTCGAGTCTCGTTTCCCGCTCCAAATTTGGTAGTTAGTTGGAAGTTAGTATGTTGTTTCAGGCTGTCATTAGCCCATCAGTGACGCGGGAATAGCTCAGTTGGTAGAGCACAACCTTGCCAAGGTTGGGGTCGCGAGTTCGAGTCTCGTTTCCCGCTCCAAGTTCAAGCCTGAAATCGATATCGTGAGATTAATGTATTGTCTCAAGTTATCACCAGCCAGCCAGTCAGTAATGCGGGAATAGCTCAGTTGGTAGAGCACGACCTTGCCAAGGTCGGGGTCGCGAGTTCGAGTCTCGTTTCCCGCTCCAATCCTTACTTATCATGCAGATACACTTAGCAACCGGTGCGTAAGCAAGGTTTGCATATCCCGTCGACCATCGGCAATCACAAAAATGACCACCTGTTGATCTATGATTTGATAAATGACCCGGTAAGGTTTAAAAAATGTTTGGCGGAAGTCGCGAATCCCTAACTCCTGCAACTCTTTGGGATAATTGCCTTTCTCAGGAAAGTTAGCCAGATTGTCTGCTGTTTTCAGCAACTGATCCAATACATAATCGGCTTTCTCTGAACTGTCATTTTCGACAATGTAATCGTAAATATCCTCTAAATCCGCTTCGGCATTTTTAGTCAGCACTATATGATATGGCATTAGGAGAACTTCCCTTTGTTCTTTAAACGTTGAACCACATCATTTACTGGTGTGACTTCACCTGCTTTAACTTGTTGTTGTCCTAAAGCTAAAATCTTTAACAACGCTATAGTTTCCTGAGTCTGCTCATAAGAGGCAATATCTTGAATCACCGCTTTTGCCTCGCCATTTTGTGTAATAATCATCGGTGAGCGAGACTCAGCGAGTGTCGTCATCACCGTAGCTGCATTGGCTTTTAGGTAACTAATGGGCTTAATCTGTTCTGAATAACGCATAGAATCCCTCATATCAAAGAAGACTAAATATAGACTATAAAAAGTCAATTAATTGATTATAAAATGACTTAACCAATTAAGCAAATGCCGATTTTGGAAAAGTGGAACAAACAAGTCTATTGACATGAGGTAATGTAGGAAAAGTGATTATTTTTTGGCTTGTTAGAGAGAGAGGTTGTGAATTGCATTTCTCCGTTCCAATTTTTGATATGCAAATGTCCGTTGAAGTTTCTTACATTCACGGTTTTTAAGTCCAGAAATCAGGTTTGCCATCAGTTTTTGTAAGATCGACGCTTTTGTTCTGTACCAAAGCGTCGATAGGGTAAAATTCTGGTTTATCTCCTGTAACTTTTTGTTTTAACTATATGGTCGATCCCAGGTTTAGATTTGTGTGGAATAAGTTTCTTACTGGTTGATGTCTTATTGCAGATCAGAATACCTCCAATAACGAGGGCACCTCCGACGAACATTGGGAACGTTAATCCTTCATTTAATAGTACTGCGCCAAGCAATACCGCGGTTAAAGGATTAAGTGCAATGAATACGCCAGAGCGAGTGGAACCAATCCTTTGGATTCCGTTGTAATACCAGATGTAGGCTATTGCTGAACCCACTACGCCAAGATAAAGTACGCTGTAGAGATCTGTAATAGATAATGCATGTATTGCCGATAAATTCATTTGCTCGGTAAAAATGGCAGTTGCTGTCAGCATGATAGCTCCCGCCAGAATGGAGTATGTCACTGTGTGTAGCGGACCGATTTGGTTTACGATGTTCTTGCAGAAGACACTATAAGCAACCCAGCTTAAAACACAGCCGAAGATCAACGCGTCACCTAACCAGTTGCCCCCTTCTCCAACAGTAAGTTGTGGTGCTTTGCTAAAGATCACGATTATTGCACCAAGCAAGCAAAATGTAATTCCCAGTGCTTTTAATGGCGATAGCTTTTCCTTATAAAAGAAATATGAAAAAATCGCCATTATTGCTGGATTCAGCGCTACGATAAGTGAAGCTCTGGATGCGGTGGTGTGATGCAGACCATAAAAGAAGAAAAGGTTGTAGGTGTATATCCCGCAGAAGCCAAGTCCAATGATTTTCAATAGTTGATGCCGATTAATCTTGACGAACATTTTTCCCGATAGAATAAGGAAGATGATTAGTGTCATGGCCGCAAGAATGAATCTCAGGCTTGCTGAGAGTAAGGGGGGCGTTTCGGCAGAAATGTATCGACCTGCAACAAATGTCCCGCCCCAGATGATAGCGACAAGAGACAGCTTGATATAGGTTGAATGGTTGTTGACCGACTGCGTTAATGTGTGATTGCTTTTCATGTTTGTTAGTGTCGAAATTTATATGATAGAAGATGCTTTTAAGGCAGCGTATTCCATGGTCTGGTCCAATATTTCACGTTGAGCACGGCTACCTCCTAATAATGGCCACTTCTCATGGCTGAGGTAGAGTTTGCTTAGACACTCCTCGTAGTGTTTAGCTATGAATAGTAAGATCGCTTTAAGGACGTCTATACCTGTGGAATGTGTGTCAGGTTCGATGCCAAATCCATCACTTTCTGCGATCAGCTTCTCGATAAGGAAAGACTGGTTTGTTGCAGAAAAAGCTAATGCTGCATGGATCTTGTGGAAGTAAGATGTGGATGCGCTGATGCTTCCTGTCCAAAGGATGGCAAGACGCTCCCATATTGGTTGGAACTTGGTATCAGCAGATTTGAGCCTGAGCCGCCATAAGAATCCTACGGCGTCCAGGTCCTGTTTGGCGAATGGATTGTCTTTTAGCGCATATAATTCATCAAAAGCTTGCAGTGCCAGTGTGATTTCATTGGATCGTTCGTAAGCAATAGCCAGATGCCAGTACACATGCATTCGCATCCCGGCGTTGGTTATCCAATTCTCTTTGCAGTCGGTCAGGAAGTGGCAAAGGTCTTTCCAGCGACCTAGCTCATGCAAGGCATGCGCGACAGCATGAATGCCATATATGTTGTTTGGCATTAATTTAACAGATTCAATACCAATCTCTAAGGCATCATTAAAACATTGATCTTCACAAAGGACGAATGATTTTATGGAAAGATAGTATGGATAGAGGTAATGAGTTTTAGGAATGTATGCGTCACAATAAAGCAGAAGAGGTTTCAGTTTGGCTGTTTTTCCTGTACAGAAATCAAGCATGTGAATAAAGAAGATCGCAACAATATCCGATGGGTAAGCTCGAATATGCTGTGTCAGAAGCGATCTCGCGTTATCGTAATCAAATTTCACCCAAGCAGTGAATGCTTTATGGATAAGGCAAAGCTCAGGGCGAGAGATTTCTTGCTCGTCCATTTGAGCTAATATAATTTTGAATCTATAAAGCTCTTTCATTTCGCAAGTGGTGATTGCATCAAGTCCCATCAGGAGTTTTTTGTAGGTTCTCTGAGTCTCATTCATTGGAATGAGTTTGTCTGAAAATCCACGGAGAGATAAGAATGTTCTGTTGATCTCCGGCCATATGGAAGATATTCCGTCTGAAGACCATTGGTAACTCATAAAATCCCCTTTTTAATTAATTATGGTTTGGAAACTCTGGTGAGTGCTAGACGAGCATGCCTTGCCTATTAGCTTTATACCCGCATTGCATATACTTATTCAGATGTATGATCATGAGGAAATGAGTGATTACTCAAGGGGGAGATAGTGACTTTAACTCAGCTCGAAATTTTTGCTGTTGTTGCCGAACGGAAGGGCTTTACCTTAGCAGCAGCCCAGCTCAAGATCTCTCAGTCTGGGGTCTCCCATGCCATCAGAGTCCTTGAACAGGAACTGGGTGTAGAGCTGTTTCATCGGTATCAAGGAATTATTGAACTGACAGATATAGGGGAAAGTTTGCTTCGGAAAGCCCAGGCAATTCTTGGTCTGGCGGAGACCATGCAGCAAGAAGCATCCGATGTACGAGGAATGAAGTGGGGGACGTTGCGGATCGGATCGTTTGGTCCAACCTCATCCCTGCGGCTGTTGCCAGCGGTACTGGCTGACTATCGCAAGCTTTATCCTGGTATTGAGATTCATGTTGATGAGGGACCTGACAGGCAAGTTGTGCAATGGCTTATGGATAGGCGAGTAGATGTGGGATTCGTGACGCTACCGGAAGATCAATTCGATACCTATCCGATTCTTGAAGATCAGATGGTGGCGTTGCTGCCGACAGATCATCCTTTGGCATTGGAAGATACCGTGACATTGAAGGATCTGTGTGTCGGTCCATTCGTGTTGACAGAAGCGGGATCGGCTGAACTGGTTTCCAGACTTTTTTTATCAGCAAAGTTGCAACCCAATATTCGTTATCGAACGTCTCAATTGTTAAGCACCTTGGCCACGGTTGCATGTGGGGATGCGGTGACGATTGTTGCTGAGTCATCTCTGCCGCTGACTATCGAAGCTCGTTATGTTAAGAAGGCTCTGAATCCAAAAGTGAAACGACGCGTTGGATTAGCTGTGTTTGATGAACGTCAGTCGTCACCAGCTACTAAAGCATTTATCACATTGATGACTAAAAAATTTCGCGTAGCGAGTCCGACTTCCTCTTTAATTTCCAGGGTGCTCGTCAACGAATGAGCGCGGGTAGTGTCATTTTGTTGTTGATGGCTAAGGTTTTGCCGGAATCGATCGTTTCGCTGATAATTAGTTGAAGGTGCACGTATAAGCTAAGAAGCGGGAAGTTGTGTATGGAGTATTCTCGGTGAAAATTAGGTGCGCCGAAGTTTTGTGTTTTTTCAGGTAGATGTTGTTCGGTTGAAGGTTGTTTGTTCGAAAGTAACTAACTTAATTTCAATAAAGAGCAATAGGGGTAAGAAATGAAAAAACTACTTTTCCTGGCATTATTGGGGGCTGTATCTCCTGTATTAGCTGCGTCACACACTATTGTTAAGACTGTTAATCCACCTATTCTAATGGTGTTCTCAACGGGTACGGGTTCTTCTCTTAGTCAGTTTTCATTGCTATCGTCAGATTTCCCTTCTGGGACATTGAACGCAACCAAAAAGTTGTCATCAGTTAACTGGAGGACTTCGTCCTATCCCACTACAACTGGAGAACGGGCGGAACTCTGTTACTCCCAACCTTACTCTTCGACAGAAGTTCTTTGCATTCCGGTTGCGCTCAATTCGGCAGGAAGTACGGATGTATTCAACAACTATCGGTTTGACAATGGCGTTAGAGTGGTTATCCGGCATGTGGTGACAAACGGCACGCCTTCATATTATCACAGCCCAGCCGGGCAGGAGCAGGTATCGTTCACTTACAGCTACTAATTGTGTATCTGAGATAGTTTGAACAATAAATGTCAGCCCTTTTGCTATGGGGCTGATATCAAGAGGTTGTTAATGGAGGGAATTAACTTTGGTTTATCGTCGTTTGGTGCAGAGAGTGTAGGGAAGGGTATTATGCTTAATTCCAAAATATTTTTTCAACTTCTGCTTGCCAAATTTTCCAGGGTGGTACATAATGCACTCCTTTCAGTGCCTGGTAGTAATAAAAATATCTTCTTAATCAATAAGTTATATGAGGTTTGATGGGTTTACCTCTCGTTCTAAGTTTCTTCCTCAATGACAATACTCGCTTATTTTGATTCGATTTTGGGGCTATCCCGTTCGATACAGCTTCCTGTTTTTTTATCCACAGAGTGGAAAGTCATTGCCCAATAAATAAGTACGACACCTTAAAATTATCACACAGACTTATCCACAGGCTGTTTCCTTTAGATTTTTCTTATTCTAAATTTTATAAAACAGATGTTTCTTCTGTAACCTATTGATAATTTTTCGGAATGCTCCTTTGTTAAGAAATGACATATTGATCACTTGCGCTTTTTTTGAACATTGATCAGCAAGGGGTTTTTATTTTATTCACAGGAGAATTATCTGACTCTTTTGTGTATTAGATAAATGGCTAATAATTAAGCGTCTCTGGGCAATCCCTTGATTATCGCTTTAATAAGCCGTTTTTGTTGTGAAGTCTGTACATTGACAATATTAGCTTTGCGACGAGTCATTTGTTGCTCAATAGCCCAATGAATGTGTTCATCAAGCATGGTGTTTAATCCTAATTTCTGTTGTAGAGATAGAACGATATCGTCTTGATATGGCGCGTTTCCTAAAGCAACAATAATGTTACGTAACCAGCGTAAATGACCAATACGTCGGATTGCGGAACCTTCCGTTATCCGAAGGAATTTTTCTTCACTCCAATTAAATAAATCCAATAACTTCGGTGCATGTAGTGCTGCTCGTGGACTGAAATCATCTTCATCTGTCAACTGAGAAAAGCGGTTCCATGGGCAGATAATCTGACAGTCATCACAACCATAAATGCGGTTTCCCATTAGTGGGCGCAATTCTTCAGGAATAACACCTTCCAGTTCAATCGTGAGATAGGAAATACAACGGCGGGCATCAATGATATAAGGGGCGGTAATCGCGCCTGTTGGGCAGGTTGTCATACAGGCCACACAGCGGCCACAATGTTCTTCTTGTGGAGTGTCTACAGGCAGGGGAAGATTAATCAGTAGCTCACCAAGGAAAAACCATGAACCAGCTTCTTTATTAAGGATAAGTGAGTGTTTGCCAACCCATCCTAATCCGGCTTTAGCGGCTAGTGGACGCTCCATTATCGGGGCTGAATCAACAAAAGGCCGGAAATTAAGGACTCCCTGATACTCAAAATCATGGCAATAATCTTGAATTTGTTCACCCAATTTCTTCAGGCGTTGGCGTAGTAGTTTGTGATAATCTCTTCCCAAGGCATAGCGGCTTACATAGCCGAGTTCGGGATCATTCAACGTGCTAGCAAAAGAAGCTTTGGCAGGGAGATAATTCATTCTTACACTGATAACTCTCAATGTCCCTGGTAGTAGTTCATTAGGACGTGTACGCATCATACCGTGGCGTTCCATCCATGCCATCTCGCCGTGATACTGTTTATCCAGCCATTCCTGAAATTTTGGCTCTTCTACTGATAAATCAGTATCGCAAATGCCAACTTGCTGAAAACCAAGAAAGAGGCCCCATTGTTTGATATTTGTGGTCAGGAGATTGAGGTCGAGAGGAGCTGCCATGGTGGAAATTAGTTTATGCTGCAAGGAGCCACAGTGTAGCATGATCTGTTGCAGGCTAAAAATAATGAGTTTGGTAATGAAACTGAGTAGAAGACGTTAGATGTTGATAATAGGGCTGTGTTAGGGTTATCGTTTTAACTGATGAGTTAATAAAACAGCAGATATTATTCGATGAAAGAACTTGTTTTGTCACTTCAAAATGAAGATGCGACTGTTTCTCTTGGGCGTGCGGTTGCGGTTGCCTGTAATCGTGGCAGTGTAATTTATTTGTATGGTGATTTAGGTGCCGGTAAGACCACATTTAGTCGTGGTTTTTTGCAATCTTTGGGTCATAAAGGACATGTAAAAAGCCCAACTTATACTTTGGTTGAACCTTATGCTTTAACGCCAAGGCCGGTTTACCATTTCGATCTTTACCGATTAGCTGATCCAGAAGAATTGGAATTTATGGGAATACGTGATTATTTTCATCAGGATGCTATTTGTCTGGTTGAATGGCCTCAGCAAGGAGAAGGCGTGTTACCGGATGCAGATATTAAATTACATTTGAGTTACCAGTCTGAGGGGCGGCAGGCACATTTTATTGCTTTGTCTGAATATGGTGAGAGCCTGTTAGATAATTTGAAATATTTATGAGGGATCACCCGAGTATGATGCGTGCTTTAGTCGCAAAAATGATAAAGAAATGGCAAATTCGTTTTATGATGATTTGCTGGTTGTTTATCATAATGAGCAGTTTAGTGGTGACAACAGCAACAGCGGCAACTTTATCCAATATTCACGTCAGTAACAGTATAAGTGAATCTAAAGTGACCATGGTTTTTTTAGGTGGTCGCCCTGATTATAGTTTTTTCCCACTACATTCGCCGGAACGTTTAGTCGTAGATATCCACCAGTCTGGAAATATTATTGGTTTGCCAATGAGCTTGCCGGGGCAGGACTTAGTGAGGAAAATCCGATCCAGTCAATCACCTGTGCCACAAAAAAAACGTATCGTGCTTGAACTAAATCATAAAGTTAAAGTCAACTCTATAGTGCAGAAATCGGGGAGTGAACATCAGGTTATCTTTACCTTACGGGCTTCCGACATGTCTGTCAGCAATCCTGTTTTCAGAGAAAGCTCACAGGTGGCAGCAAGTAAGCCGTTACTTACTAACAATAAATTACCTGCGACAAAAAAGGTAGTTCCACAAATAATACCTAAAGGCTGTCAGCAGGTCGTTGTTGCTATTGATGCAGGCCATGGCGGACAAGATCCTGGAGCAATTGGACAACGTGGACTGAAAGAGAAGAATGTCACTATCAGTGTAGCGCGTAAACTTGAAGTGTTGTTACGCAATGATCCTATGTTCAAACCTGTTCTGACCCGTAACGGAGACTATTTTATTTCTGTCGCTGGTCGTTCCGAGGTTGCGCGTAAGCATAGTGCAAATATGCTGGTTTCTATTCATGCGGATGCCGCACCTAATCATAGTGCGAGTGGTGCCTCTGTGTGGGTACTGTCGAACAAGCGTGCAAACAGTGAATTGGGTAATTGGCTTGAACAGCATGAGAAACAGTCTGAATTATTGGGTGGGGCAGGTGATGCATTGGCAAATGGGGCAGATCCTTATCTGAGCCAAGCTGTGTTGGATTTGCAATTCGGTCACTCTCAACGGGTGGGTTATAATGTTGCTGTACAGGTTTTGAGCGAGTTGCGTAAAGTCGGTTCATTACATAAACGTTCGCCAGAACATGCCAGCTTGGGTGTATTACGTTCACCGGATATACCTTCAATTTTGGTAGAAACAGGATTTATCAGTAACTCAGCTGAAGAAACATTACTTGGTTCTAGTGATTTTCAGGATAAGCTGGCAAGTGCTATCCACAGAGGATTGCGTAACTATTTTCTGAAAAATCCATTACAGGCTGCACCTAAAACAGCTGGGAAGTAAAGGTTAAAAATATGGCGATCAAGATCTTACCTCCTCAATTAGCAAACCAAATTGCTGCCGGCGAAGTAGTAGAACGTCCTGCATCAGTAGTAAAAGAGTTGGTGGAGAATAGCCTTGATGCTGGCGCTAGCCGCATTGATATTGAAATTGAGCGCGGTGGAGTAAAGCTTATTCGTGTCCGTGATAATGGCTGTGGAATCAATCACCAGGATCTTGCTCTAGCGCTGGCTCGTCATGCCACCAGTAAGATTGCAACACTGGATGATCTGGAAGCCATTATTAGTATGGGATTTCGTGGAGAGGCGCTGGCCAGTATCAGCTCAGTCTCGCGTTTGACATTAACTTCCCGTACGGAAGAGCAAAATGAAGCCTGGCAAGCATACGCTGAAGGGCGGGATATGGAAGTGACGGTGAAACCGGCTGCGCATCCGGTGGGCAGTACTGTCGAAGTGTTGGATTTGTTTTATAACACACCGGCACGGCGCAAATTCCTTCGAACAGAAAAAACGGAATTTGGTCATATTGACGAAGTTATCAGACGTATTGCATTGGCCCGTCTGGATGTATCAATCAATCTGCATCATAGCGGCAAACTGGTTCGCCAGTACCGGCCGGCAAAAGATGAATCCCAGCATGAACGGCGGTTGGCCTCTATTTGTGGTACCGCTTTTATGCAGCAGGCGCTTTCTCTTTCGTGGCAGCACGGAGATTTATCAATCAAAGGGTGGGTTGCCGACCCAATGAATGCTACTGCGAGTGGAGATATTCAGTACTGTTATGTGAATGGACGCATGATGCGTGATCGTTTGATCAATCATGCTATTCGCCAAGCTTATCAGGATTTGATACGGGGAGAACAACAGCCGGCTTATGTTTTGTATCTGGAAGTTGATCCGCATCAGGTGGATGTTAATGTGCATCCGGCAAAGCATGAAGTTCGCTTCCATCAAGCCCGCTTGGTACATGATTTTATCTATCAGGGTGTGACAGCCGTATTAAAACAACGCAGCAGTGGCGCTGAACTGGATATGGCATGCTGTGAACCTGCACCGGTTTGGGAGCCGGAAAACCGCCCATCAGCGGGAGAAAATCATTTTTCCCGGCAGAATAACGCCGCATCTGTGGCAACTTCATTACCAAAAGAAGCTCCGTCAAGTAAGGGGAGCACGGGTTTTTCTCGTAGTGGTGAAAACTACCAGTATCATGGGGACGTTTATCAGAAACGTCAGGGTGAGTTGTATCAAAAGATGATGCAATCTGCGCCGGAGACTGAAGAGAAAAGAGAACTGTTTCCGACAAGAACCGTTCCTGTTATGGTGGAAAAGGTGACTTCTTCTCCTGTTCAGGTTAGAAATAATAGCCATAGTTTTGGTAAAGTGCTAGGCATATATCCGCCATGCTATGCTCTGATTGAATCTCCATTAGGAATTGGGTTGTTATCCTTGACAGTTGCTGAATGTTGGTTAAAACAAGTACAGTTAACACCAACGGAGCAAGGACTGAAATCACAGCCACTTTTGATACCGCTAAAACTTTCTCTCAGTAAAGACGAAGCTGGTGCTTTAAATCGTTATAGTGACTTATTAGGCTCTTTTGGTGTTGAAGCATCTGTATCTCATGGAAAAGCAACACTACGTGCGGTATCGTTACCATTGCGTCAGCAAAATTTGCCTAAATTAATTCCTCAGTTGCTGGGTTACTTGGCACAGCAGCCATCAGCATCGGCAGAACAGGTTGTAACCTGGCTTGCTTGCCATATCGGTAGTGAGCATGAAACGTGGAATGTTGCTCAGGCAGTGCAGTTGTTGGCTGATGTTGAGCGGCTTTGCCCACAACTGGTGAAATCTCCGCCAGGTGGGTTATTACAATTAATTGATTTACAAGCAGTGGTGGCATCCCTTACTCATGAGTGATCAGAAAACTCAACATCTGCCGACGGCAATCTTTGTTATGGGCCCGACGGCTTCTGGCAAAACAGCCTTATCTATCGCTTTACGCCAGCATCTTCCTGTGGAACTTATCAGTGTTGATTCTGCGCTGATTTATCGTGGAATGAATATCGGTACGGCTAAACCGACAGCGGAAGAGCAAACATTGGCACCTCATCGTTTGATCGATATTTTGGACCCTTCTCAACCCTATTCTGCGGCTGATTTCCGTCGGGACGCGTTGAGAGAAATGGCAGAAATTACAGCTTCCGGCCGTATTCCTCTATTAGTTGGTGGAACTATGCTCTATTTCAAAGCATTACTTGAAGGTTTATCACCATTGCCTTCGGCTGATCCGGTTATTCGGGCGCAGATAGAACAACAGGCAGCAGAACAAGGATGGGATGTATTACATCAACAATTACAGAAGATTGATCCTGTGGCTGCATTAAGAATTCATCCAAATGATCCGCAGAGACTTTCCCGGGCATTGGAAGTTTTTCTTATTTCAGGTAAAACTCTTACTGAACTGACTAAATTGTCAGGCGAAGATCTTCCTTATCGTGTCCATCAATTTGCTATTGCTCCAGCAAAGCGTGAGATCCTTCACCAACGTATTGAAGAGCGTTTTCATCAAATGCTTGAATCAGGGTTTGAAGAAGAAGCTAAAGCACTTTATGCTCGTAATGATCTGCATGTGGACTTACCTTCTATTCGTTGTGTTGGTTATCGCCAGATGTGGTCCTACCTTTCCGGCGAGATTGACTATGATGAAATGGTTTATCGCGGTATTTGTGCGACGCGCCAGTTGGCAAAGCGTCAAATAACTTGGCTCAGAGGTTGGAAGTCGGTTCATTGGTTGGAGAGTTCCCAACCTGAACAGGCTTTAAGCACAGTTATGCAGGTTGTTAGTGCATAGGTTTATTGATTGTGTACAATTGATGAGTACCAAAGCGCAATTTTTGAGTAGTTCATTTTTTCGAACCTCTAGGTTCTTAGTTAAAAACAACAAAATAAGGAAAATATAGAATGGCTAAGGGGCAATCTTTGCAAGATCCGTTCCTGAACGCATTACGGCGTGAAAGGGTCCCGGTTTCTATTTATTTGGTCAACGGCATCAAATTGCAGGGTCAGATTGAATCTTTTGACCAGTTTGTCATTTTACTGAAAAATACGGTTAGCCAGATGGTTTATAAACATGCCATCTCTACTGTTGTACCTTCTCGCCCGGTTTCTCATCACAGTAGCAATACAGGTGTAGGGGCCAGTGTAGGTAATTATCACTCCGGGGGAGCCTCAGCTCCAGCAGCACAACAGGACAGTGATGGCGCTGAATAAGCTTGAGAATAGTGACTGAATGAAGAAAAACATAGGTAGGGAGGTTTTACCTATGTTTTTTCCTGTAATTTTTGACTCAGCCTGAGAGGTCGCACCTTTGTTTGAGCGTTATGAAGGCGGTGAACAAGCCGTTGTGGTGCATGTTTTCTTCTTGCAGGATAAAGACACCGATAATCTCAGAGAGTTTGAATCACTGGTAATTTCTGCTGGTGTAGTTCCTGTACAGATTGTCACGGGAAGTAGAAAAGCCCCTCATCCGAAATATTTTGTCGGAGAAGGTAAGGCTGAGGAGATTGCTGAGGCTGTACAGGCCAGTGGTGCTGATGTTGTGTTGTTTAATCATGCACTCAGTCCTGCACAGGAGCGCAATCTTGAACGGCTCTGTCAATGTCGGGTGATCGACCGTACCGGCGTGATTCTGGATATTTTTGCCCAGCGGGCACGGACTCACGAAGGGAAGTTACAGGTAGAATTGGCGCAGTTACGCCATCTTTCTACCCGTCTTATTCGTGGTTGGACTCACCTTGAACGCCAGAAAGGTGGGATTGGCCTAAGAGGGCCAGGGGAAACTCAGCTTGAGACGGATAGGCGTTTATTGCGGGATAAAATTCGCCAGATTTTGAGCCGTCTCAGCCGGGTTGAGAAACAGCGAGAGCAGGGGCGTCAGGCGCGGAATAAAGCGGATATACCGACGATTTCACTGGTGGGATATACCAATGCCGGTAAATCGAGCTTGTTTAACCGTATGACTTCCGCTGAAGTTTATGCGGCTGATCAATTATTTGCTACTCTGGACCCAACGCTGCGGCGGATTGAAGTTGATGATGTTGGCACTGCGGTGTTGGCTGATACTGTTGGTTTTATCCGTCATTTGCCTCATGATCTGGTTGCGGCATTTAAAGCCACATTGCAGGAAACCCGGCAGGCAACATTATTGCTGCATGTCGTTGATGCTGCGGATAGTCGTATAGACGAAAATATTGCCGCAGTTGACAGCGTACTGGAAGAGATAGACGCTCATGAAATTCCGGTACTGCTGGTGATGAATAAGATTGATATGTTGGGAGATTTTACACCGCGTATTGATCGCAACGAAGATAACTTACCGGTCAGAGTTTGGTTGTCAGCGCAAACCGGTGAAGGTATCCCGTTGTTGTTACAAGCGTTGACGGAGCGTCTTTCGGGTGAAATCGCACACTACGAATTGCGCTTGCCGCCAGAGGCGGGTCGTTTACGCAGCCGCTTCTATCAACTTCAGGCAATAGAGAAAGAGTGGATAGAAGAGGACGGCAAAGTTGGTATCGAAGTGAGAATGCCGATTGTTGACTGGCGCCGTCTGTGCAAACAAGAACAGGATTTGCTTGATTACATCGTCTGATTTATCTGGCAGATGAATATCAGAAAACTTGTGTGATTGAGAGTTAGCTTGTTTACAAGCAGCTCTTAGCCTGAAAAACCAATCATAAAAGAATGGAGCTAAAACATGGCGTGGAATCAGCCCGGGAACAACGGACAAGACCGCGACCCGTGGGGGAGCAGCAATAATAATAGCGGCAACTCCGGCGGGAACAAAGGTAGTCGAAACCGTGGGGCATCTGATCTCGACGATCTGTTCCGTAAGCTGAGCAGTAAACTCGGTGGTTTCGGTGGGAATAAGGGCAGTAATGGTTCTGATCAGGGGGCAAAATTTGGCGGGCGTATTGTTAGCCTTGCTGTTGTCGCGGTCGTCGTGATCTGGGCCGCCAGTGGTTTCTATACGATTAAAGAAACAGAACGTGGTGTTGTTACCCGTTTGGGTAAATTGAGCCATATCGTGCAGCCAGGTCTGAACTGGAAACCAACGTTCATTGATGAAGTGGTTCCGGTCAACGTGGAATCTGTTCGTGAACTGGCGGCATCCGGTGTGATGCTGACTTCCGATGAAAACGTTGTTCGCGTGGAAATGAACGTTCAGTACCGTGTGACGAATCCAGCCGCTTATCTCTACAGCGTAACAAGCCCTGATAACAGCCTGCGTCAGGCAACTGACAGCGCGGTTCGCGGTGTTATCGGCAAATACACTATGGATAAAATCTTGACTGAAGGCCGTACTATTGTACGTAGCGATACCCAGAAGGTACTGGAAGAAACGATTCGTCCATACAAAATGGGTATTACTTTGCTGGATGTTAACTTCCAGACTGCCCGTCCACCGGAAGAAGTAAAAGCGTCATTTGACGATGCGATAGCTGCCCGGGAAAATGAACAGCAGTACATTCGTGAGGCGGAAGCTTACGCTAATGAGGTTCAACCGCGTGCAAATGGTCAGGCTCAACGATTAATCGAAGATGCTAAGGCTTATAAAGCGCGTGTGGTATTGGAAGCGCAGGGTGAAGTGGCGAGTTTTGCCAAGATGCTGCCTGAATATAAAGCAGCACCGGAAATTACCCGTGAGCGTCTGTATATTGAAACTATGGAAAAAGTACTGAGTAATACCCGCAAAGTTATTGCTAATGAGAACAGTAATAACCTGATGGTCCTGCCATTGGAGCAAATGTTCCGTAGCGATGCAGCCAGTGGTAAAACAGCCGTGGAAAGTCAGCTTGGTAATACCACTGTTTCTGGTTCGCACATTACTCGCCCGACAGCACCCTTAAGTTCAAACCGGACAGTAGATTACAACCGTACTGATAATCTGCGTAACGATACTGTCAGAGTAGGGAGACAATAATCATGCGTAAGTCATTCCTCGTTATTATTGTTGCTGTATTGGTGGTTTTGTATACTTCAGTGTTTGTTGTGCATGAAGGACAGCGCGGTATTGTTCTGCGTTTCAGTAAGGTTGCCCGTGACGCGGAAAATAAACCGATTGTTTATGCACCGGGTTTGCACTTTAAAGTGCCATTCATTGAAACAGTGAAAACACTTGATGCTCGTATCCAGACTATGGATATTCAGGCGGACCGTTTCCTGACCAGTGAAAACAAAGACCTGATTGTCGATTCTTACCTGAAATGGCGCATTATCGACTTCAGCCGTTATTATCTGGCTACCGGTAATGGTGATATTTCTCAGGCTGAAGTGCTGTTGAAACGTAAGTTCAGTGACCGTTTGCGTTCTGAGATTGGTCGTCTGGATGTTCGCGGCATTGTGACTGATTCCCGTGGTAAGCTGACTACCGATGTTCGTGACGCCCTGAACAAAGGTACGACTGACGGTGAAGCGGTGGCTACCAGTGAAGCCGATGATGCGATTGCCTCAGCGGCGGCTCGTGTAGAGAAAGAAACTGCGGATAAACAACTAGCTATTAACCCGAACAGTATGGCTGCTCTGGGGATTGAGGTTGTTGATGTGCGTATCAAACAGATTAACCTGCCATTGGAAGTTTCAGAAGCTATCTTCCAGCGTATGCGTGCAGAGCGTGAAGCGGTAGCCCGTCGTCACCGTTCTCAGGGTCAGGAAGAAGCAGAGAAATTGCGCGCAACATCGGATAAACAAGTGACTGAAACATTGGCAAGAGCGGAGCGTGAAGCCCGTACCTTGCGTGGTTCCGGTGATGCAGAAGCCGCTAAACTGTTTGCTGATGCATTCAGCAAAGATCCTGACTTCTATGCCTTTATCCGTAGCTTACGTGCTTACGAGAAGAGCTTCAGTGAAGATGGAAAAGATGTTCTGGTGCTAAGCCCAGATACTGATTTCTTCCGTTATATGAAAGCACCTGAAAAACGTGCAGCTCAGCATTGATAGATGTTTGAATATCTAAGTAAGGCCCGCATCAGGCGGGCCTTGTCGTGTCAGGTGGTCAACAAAAATAACAGATCTGATAAAAATTACTGAAAGGTGTGGAATGAGATGTTAGAATCCATTTTTAAGCAACCGAGTGAATTTTGAAATGGGTAAGAACGTTGTCGTATTGGGCACCCAATGGGGTGACGAGGGCAAGGGCAAGATCGTCGACTTGCTGACTGAACGAGCTAAGTATGTTGTTCGTTATCAAGGTGGCCATAATGCTGGTCATACACTGGTTATTAACGGTGAAAAAACCGTTCTCCACTTAATCCCATCTGGGATCTTGCGTGAAAATGTTATTAGCATCATTGCAAACGGGGTCGTATTAGCGCCTGATGCACTGATGAAAGAGATGAACGCATTAGAGTCCCGTGGTGTTCCTGTTCGCGAACGTCTGCTTATTTCAGAAGCTTGTCCGCTTATTCTTCCATACCATGTTGCATTAGATAATGCCCGCGAGAAAGCCCGTGGTGCAAAAGCTATTGGTACAACCGGTCGTGGTATCGGTCCTGCGTATGAAGACAAAGTTGCACGTCGCGGCTTACGTGTTGGTGACTTGTTTGATAAAGAAGCATTCGCAGCTAAACTGAAAGAAATTATCGAATATCACAACTTTCAACTGGTTAACTATTACAAAGAACCTGCGGTTGATTACCAGAAAACTCTTGACGAAATCATGGCTGTTGCCGATATCCTGACGGGTATGGTCGTTGACGTTTCTGACCTGCTGTACAAAGCAACTCAGAAAGGTGAATTGGTTATGTTCGAAGGAGCGCAAGGTACTTTGCTGGATATCGACCACGGTACCTATCCATACGTGACCTCTTCCAACACTACGGCTGGTGGCGTTGCAACAGGTTCCGGTTTAGGTCCATGCTATGTTGATTATGTTCTGGGGATCATTAAGGCTTATTCTACCCGCGTAGGTGCTGGCCCATTCCCAACGGAGCTGTTTGATGAAACTGGCAACTACCTGCGTGAAAAGGGTCAAGAGTTTGGTGCGACTACTGGCCGTAGCCGTCGTACCGGCTGGCTGGACATCATTGCTATCCGCCGTGCGGTACAGATCAACTCGCTGTCAGGTTTCTGTATGACCAAATTAGACGTGCTGGATGGCTTAAAAGAAGTAAAAATTTGTGTTGGCTACCGTATGCCTGATGGCCGAGTGGTTGAAACGACTCCTTTGGCAGCAGATGATTGGGAAGGTATTGAACCCGTTTATGAGCCAATGCCTGGCTGGGACGAAAGTACTTTCGGTGTGAAAGAGCATAGCAAATTGCCTCTGGCAGCGTTGAACTATATCAAACGTGTAGAAGAACTTACTGGTGTTCCTGTTGATATTATTTCTACAGGTCCAGATCGTTCAGAGACAATGATTCTGCGTGATCCGTTTGATGCCTGATTGTGTGAGATAATTAGGTAAAGCCGGGCTTTTCAGCCCGGTTTTTTGCTATTTATTATGGCCTTTTTTGCTTAACTACCAGAAGATCAACAGAATTTTGGCCAATCCATGGTATATAATTTGAACAAATGCTTATTTTTTCAGTTTGTTCTCGGATATATTAACTTATATCTCATTATCCAGAGGTTGATGTGCAGTTAACGAGTTTTACAGATTATGGCTTGCGCGCGCTAATTTATATGGCTGCTTTACCGCAAAGCCAGATGACCAGTATTTCTGAAGTCACTGATGTTTATGGTGTTTCTCGTAACCATATGGTAAAGATCATTAACCAATTGAGCCATTTAGGATTAGTGGATGCTGTTCGTGGTAAAAACGGCGGCATTCGTCTGGGTAAACCGGCAAAAGATATCAGAATTGGTGATGTAGTTCGTGCGCTAGAACCATTGTCATTGGTTAACTGTAGTCAGGAATCTTGCCATATTACGTCTGCATGTCGTCTGAAGATGGTATTAAATCAGGCAATAGAGAAGTTTTTAGAAGAATTGGATAAGCATACTTTAGCTGATATGGTTGAAGGCAATATCCCCCTTTATAAGCTGCTTCTGACCGAATGAAGAAATGGCGCAAACAGCTTGCTGATGACAACGGAGGAACAACTACCATGTCACAAGATCCTTTTCTGAAACGAGAGGCGGAAAAATATGAATCGCCTATTCCAAGTCGTGAGTACATCTTAGACATTATTTCTAAACGTGCTGTACCTGTAAGTCGCCAGGAACTGGCACAAGAGCTGAATCTGACCAATGATGAGGATCTTGAAGCATTACGTCGCCGTTTACGGGCTATGGAACGTGATGGTCAACTGGTTTTCACCCGTCGTCAATGTTACGCCTTGCCAGAAAGACTGGATTTATTGAAAGGTATCGTCATTGGTCACAGGGATGGTTATGGTTTTCTGAGGGTGGAAGGGTATAAAGATGATTTTTATCTTTCTGCCGAGCAGTTGAAAATGGCTATTCATGGTGATGTTGTATTGGCGCAGCCATTGCCTTCAGATCGTAAAGGGCGCAGTGAAGCGCGTATCGTTCGTGTATTGGTACCTAAGACCAGTCAGATTGTTGGCCGTTATTTTCTTGACTCTGGCATGGGGTTTGTCGTACCGGATGACAGTCGCTTGAGCTTCGATATCTTGATCCCGAAAGATGAGAGTTGTGGTGCTCGTATGGGGAACGTGGTAGTGGTGGAATTAACTACACGCCCAACGCGCCGCACAAAAGCGGTGGGTAAAATTGTTGAAGTGTTGGGTGAAACCATGGGAACGAATATGGCAGTGGAAATTGCCTTGCGTACTCATGAAATTCCACACAATTGGCCACCACAAGTGGAAAATCAGGTGGCATCTCTGGATGAACAGGTGCCTGAATTTGCGAAAGAAGGCCGTGTTGATCTACGTGCCCTACCATTGGTGACTATTGATGGTGAAGATGCTCGTGATTTTGATGACGCCGTTTATTGCGAGAGGAAGAGAAGCGGTGGTTGGCGTTTATGGGTTGCTATTGCTGATGTCAGTTACTATGTTCGCCCACAAACGGCATTGGATACAGAAGCCTGTAACCGGAGTAACTCGGTTTACTTCCCGTCTCAGGTTGTTCCTATGTTGCCAGAGGTGCTTTCCAATGGCCTTTGTTCGTTGAACCCACAGGTTGATCGTCTTTGTATGGTGTGTGAGATGACAGTTTCAGCTCAAGGAAAATTGTCATCTTATAAATTTTATGAAGCAGTCATGAATTCTCATGCCCGCCTGACATATACCAAAGTATGGCGTATGTTGCAGGGAGATGAAGAGTTGCGTGAGCAATATAAGCCTCTGGTTCAGCATATTGAGCACTTACATAAACTTTATCAGGCATTGGAAAGTGCCCGAGAGCAGCGTGGTGCGATCTCTTTTGAATCGGAAGAGGCGAAGTTTATCTTTAATGCTGAACGCCGAATTGAGCGGATTGAACCAGTTGTTCGCAATGACGCGCATAAACTGATTGAAGAGTGCATGATTCTGGCGAATATTGCTGCTGCGCGTTTCGTAGAGAAAAACAGAGAACCGGTGCTTTACCGTATTCATGATCGACCAAGAGAAGAGAGCATTCTTAACCTGCGTTCTGTTTTTAGCGAATTGGGATTGACTTTGCCGGGTGGCATGACGCCAACGCCAAAGGATTATGCGCAACTTATGCATCAAGTGGCGGAACGTCCCGATCGTGAATTACTGCAAACCATGTTGCTGCGTTCAATGAAACAGGCAATTTATGACTCGGAAAATCGAGGTCACTTTGGCCTGTCATTAAACTCTTATGCGCACTTTACTTCACCTATCCGACGCTATCCTGATTTGGTACTGCATCGGGCGATAAAATATCTGTTGGCAAAACAGGAAGGTATTGTTGAGCAATGCGGAACAACAACCGGTGGATGGCATAACGATGTGGAGCATATGCTGCAACTGGGCGAACACTGTTCTATGACTGAGCGCCGTGCAGATGAAGCGACGAGAGATGTTGCTGATTGGCTTAAGTGTGATTTCATGCAGGATCAGGTGGGCAATATTTTTACCGGAATTATCACCAGTGTGACAGGCTTCGGCTTCTTTGTTCGCTTGAGTGATCTGTTTATCGACGGCTTAGTACATGTTTCCACACTGCATAATGATTATTATCGCTTTGATAATGTGGGGCAGCGTTTAATTGGTGAATCTTCTGGTCAAACTTACCGGTTGGGGGATGAAGTTGAAATCCGAGTGGAAGCTGTCCATATGGATGAGCGTAATATTGATTTTAAATTGCTTTCCACTACCCGCAAAGCCCGGAATGCAGGCAAAACAGCGCGTGACAAGCTGAAAAAAGCAGAGCCTGGCCGTAGGGACGGTAAGAAAGGGCGTGGTTATAGCAAAGAGACTCGCTTTGAACCTGATGGTGCTTTCCGTAAAAAGAAATCTGCGGATAAGCCGAAAGGGAATAAGAAAAAAGATAAGAAAAAACCTTCAGCCGAAACACAAAAAATTGCCTCTAAATTCAAAGCTAAACGGGCTAAGAAAAGTGCAGAGAAGTAATCAAAGGGCTATTCCTTCCGAGGTAGCCTGAATATTTTAGTGTCTTGAATACAGAGAGCCTGATGGATAGGCTCAAAGTATCAGTCAGTACTGTATAATAGTGAAATAAGAAGATTATGAGTGAAATTATCTACGGTATTCATGCCGTTAAAGCTTTACTGGAGCGTGATCCTCAGCGTTTTATAGAAGTTTATGTACTGAAAGGGCGCGAAGATCGTCGTTTGATGCCTCTGATTAATGAACTGGAAAACATTGGGATGGTTGTCCAATTGGCAAATCGTCAGTGGCTGGATAATCAAACGGAAGGTGCTGTGCATCAGGGGATTATCGCCAAAGTGAAGTCAGGGCGTCAATATCAGGAAAATGACTTACCAGATTTACTGGCACAGGTGGACACGCCTTTTTTGCTGGTGCTTGATGGTGTGACAGATCCACATAATCTGGGTGCTTGTTTGCGTAGTGCTGATGCGGCAGGTGTGCATGCGGTTATTGTTCCCCGTGACCGTTCCGCTCAGCTTAATGCTACGGCGAAAAAAGTGGCATGTGGCGCTGCGGAGAGCGTACCACTTGTTTGTGTAACTAATCTTGCCCGTACTCTGCGTTTGTTGCAGGAACATAATATTTGGGTGGTTGGTACAGCTGGGGAAGCCGACCATACGCTATATCAGAGCAAACTAACAGGCCCCATTGCTTTGGTGATGGGGGCGGAAGGGGAAGGTATGCGTCGTTTGACCCGTGAACACTGTGATGAATTGATTAGTATTCCTATGGCGGGTTCTGTCTCATCCCTTAATGTGTCTGTTGCAACGGGTGTTTGCCTGTTTGAAGCGATGCGTCAGCGTAGTTCGTAGTAACGAAAAATATAAAGCGTTGTTCGCTCCTTGAGTTTTTTATGTGAGGCGGGTATAGTTACGCGTCAATTTTTCAGCCGCACTTAAACAAGTTCCTTGCCTCCACGGGCCGCGGTTGACCCTGACAGGAGGCTGAATAATCCGTAAGGAGCAATACTAATGCGTCATTACGAAATCGTTTTTATGGTCCATCCTGACCAAAGCGAACAGGTTCCGGGCATGATCGAGCGTTACAGTGCGACTATCACTAACGCGCAAGGTCAGATTCACCGTCTGGAAGACTGGGGTCGCCGTCAACTGGCTTATCCAATCAACAAACTGCACAAAGCCCACTACGTTCTGATGAACGTTGAAGCTCCGCAGGAAGTGGTTGATGAGCTGGAAACTAACTTCCGCTTCAACGATGCCGTTATCCGCAGCATGATTATGCGCGTTAAGCACGCGGTAACTGAAGCATCTCCAATGGTTAAAGCCAAAGATGAACGTCGCAGCCGCGATTACTCTCTGGAAGACGCCGGCGTTGATGCTGAAGAAGCTGGGGATTCTGAAGAGTAATAACTGTGACAACTAATCGTTTGGTGCTTTCTGGCACAGTGTGCAAAGCCCCTATTCGAAAAGTCAGTCCAGCCGGCATCCCTCATTGCCAGTTTGTACTTGAGCATCGTTCACAGCAACAGGAAGCCGGTCTAAGCAGGCAAGCATGGTGCAGAATGCCCGTCATTGTCAGCGGACAAACGTTACAAGTTTTAACTCACAGTATAACGGTCGGCAGTCGATTAACCGTTTTAGGATTCATTAGTTGCCATCAAGGTCGCAATGGTCTTAACAAACTGGTTCTTCATGCCGAGCAGATTGAATTGATAGATTCTGGAGACTAGCCAAATGGCACGTTATTTCCGTCGTCGCAAGTTCTGCCGTTTCACCGCGGAAGGCGTTCAAGAGATTGATTATAAAGACATCGCTACGCTGAAAAACTACATCACCGAGAGCGGTAAAATTGTACCAAGCCGTATTACTGGCACCCGTGCAAAATACCAGCGTCAGCTCGCTCGTGCTATCAAGCGCGCGCGCTACCTGTCTTTGTTGCCTTACACTGATCGTCATCAGTAATCGGCACAGTCCATTAACGACTCTGAGAGGATAAGGTAATGCAAATTATTCTGCTTGATAAAGTAGCAAACCTGGGTAGCCTGGGTGATCAAGTTAACGTTAAACCGGGTTATGCCCGTAACTACTTAGTACCACAGGGCAAAGCTGTTCCTGCGACTAAGAAAAACATCGAATTCTTCGAAGCTCGTCGCGCTGAACTGGAAGCTAAACTGGCTGACGTTCTGGCAGCGGCGCAAGCTCGTGCTGAGAAAATCAGCGCACTGGGTTCCGTTACTATCGCTTCTAAAGCGGGTGACGAAGGTAAACTGTTCGGTTCTATCGGTACCCGCGATATTGCTGATGCAGTGACTGCCGCAGGTGTTGAAGTATCTAAAAGTGAAGTTCGCCTGCCTAATGGTGTTCTGCGTACCACTGGTGAACATGAAGTTCATTTCCAGGTACACAGCGATGTATTCGCGAAACTGAACGTTAACATTGTTGCTGAAGCTTAATATCTAATTAACGGATGCAACAAGTAAAAAACGCTGGCAATGCTGGCGTTTTTTGTTTTGCCAATTCATTATTACCTTGTTCGGCTATAAGATTTTCTCTGATAGTTTCCGTTAAATCTGATTGCGGTTCTGTCTATGCTTTTCCAGAATATTCTACTATTATTTTACCTTTTAGTTCGTTTTATTTCTTGGTATTGGTAAAAACACCGTTGATTAGTGGGTAATAATTGGATTGATTTTTCCCTTCTCTAATAATATGGTATTACCAATTCAATTGTAATATGGGGATTTATTGCTAGATATTCTCTAATTTACCTACTTGCAAATATAATTTATATTCTTATTATATAGAAATAAGAAAATTAATAATCTTTATATTCCAATAATAATTTTAAAGATTTATATGGTTTTTTAGACTAAACTGTCAAGATTGACAGTAGACTTCTGCGCGGGAATTTATAATCATTATCTATGTTAATTAATTATTGTGTAAGAGCGTAGATAAATGAAATTACTTATAATAGGAATGATATTATTTTCTGGGATTATTTCTAAAATAGGTAATTTCATAGATAAATTAATCTATTAATGAAACATAAAAGTACTTTACTTATTTTAGAATAAAAATACCTTGTCATCGTTGTATATTTTTCACATTAGTCAAAAAATGAGAGACAAAATGGGTATGAAGACAGGTAAAAATATTATAGGCTTAGCCAAAAATATCGTAGAAGCATATCCAAATGCGTTCAGTCCTATGCAATTTGATAATCAGCTTAATCCCGATGAACATTATCACTCTACAGGACGTGAGTTGTATGAAACCTTTGGTGATAATTTGGCAGCTTGTTTTGCGACGGCAGGAAGTTGTGGAACGCTTACTGGGGTCTCCCGTTATTCGAAAGAGAAAAACCCACAGGTGCGAATTTATGGTGTTGAACCTATTGGATCTGTTATTTTCGGTGGTGAACAAGGAAAATTTTTGGTACAGGAAGCGGGGCTGCCATTTACACCTTCTATTCTCGATATCAATAACATCGATTTTACTTTAAAGGTTGCAGATATTGATGCATTCCGGACGGCAAGAAAATTAGCTAGAAGTGAAGGCATTTTGATTGGAGAAACGGGAGCGTGTTCGGTTTATGCTGCATTAGATCATTTAAATGATTTTAAGCCTAGAAATAATATTGTTGTCATTATTCCTGATGGTGGGGAACGTTACATAGACACCATTTATAACAATGCCTGGTTATCTGAAAATAATTTCTCAGAATTAATTGAGGAAAGCACAATGGAGCCTGGCTTAGAAGAAATTATTATAATAGAGGGGGGGCAGGCTAAATGAACTCTAATAGTGTTTTGGTGATTTATTATAATCGCCGCTACAATCCTCTTATCATCAGAAGTCTTAAATATGAATTTAAAGAGGTGATTTCTCTTTATATTGATGAGGGTAAAGTAAGAGATATTGAGGATATTGAAGACATTGAATTGGAGTGCATGGTTGCGGGTGCTGATAAATTTATTTATAAAGATTATCGAATACAATATGTTGAAAACTTTATTTTAAAGGCAATAAAAGCGAATGCTATTTATCAAAATGGTTGTTTTCTTAGTGCTGAACTTTCCCGATCAGCAATTGCTGAAGCGGCAGTTGAAGTGGCAAATGATCTTAATATTGATTATATTGCACATCAATTCAGTGGTAATGATCAAGTCAGAATGGATATGAATATAGAAATTCTGAATAAAATACCTATTGCTGCCTTGAGAGAGTTTAAATACGATGAAAATATCGTATTTAATTATGCTATGCGGTATGGTATTCCTCAAGAGTTTGGTGGTAATAACCCTTATTCTATTAATGAAAATATAGGCGGATTCAGTATCGAGAGCAGTCCGTTGGAAGAGTCAGAAATATTACTTCCTGAAGATGGAAAAGAGAAATTATTTGAGCATGCACTATCAGCCACTGAGCCAATATTTTTGTCATTAGATTTTGAGAATGGCGTACCTATATCACTTGATGGTGAAAAAAAATCATTATATGAAATTATTGAAATATTAAATGAGATTGGTAAAAAACTATCAATTGGTATTTTTGACATTGTTGAAGATGGCATTGTTGGTTTGAAAACACGTGCAATTTATCAATCACCTGCTGCACATGTATTAATTACCGCTCACCGTGATTTGGAATATTATTGTAGTAATCGTAATGAAAATTGGTTTAAAGAAATAATCGATAAAAAATGGGGTGAACTAGTTTATTCTGGGCTTTGGTATGATCCTTTATTAACTCATTTAAACCATTTTATTAATAGCATGAACCAAAATGTCAATGGTGAGGTTACACTTGAGTTAGGTTATAAGTATGTCAATGTTTGCTCTCGTACTTCAAAGACCAGCATTCATGATCATAATCTAGCAATATATAACCGAGGGAATTTATATAGTCAAAGTTATGCCGAGGTATTTGAAAAAACATTTAATATCTATAATAAACAAAACGCTAAACCTAAAATGAGATAAATTTCTTGATGAATCTTAATAACAAATTTTTTGCCAGTAGTTTCCGGTATGCTGACCGTTAGGGTGAAAGTCAGTACTATAGATTATTTTGAAAAATTGGGTTATGGCCTTAGATTATATAAAGAAGAAATAAATAAAATTAAAAAAGGGTATTCGGAGCTGAGGGTTAAATCTTAGTTATATATCCAGGATAATGTTTTTTTATGTGGTCATAGAATTTCAATTTTTTGATGAATATACTGTTATTTATTATCCAGAAATACTTACTAAATAAAACTAATATTATATTGCTGAAACATTTGAACGAAGAATCTCAATGCCATAATATGATGCCAAAGAATTATTTTTATGTAATAACATTTCAATAGGTAAATATATTCTAATGCATGATTTTTCTGTAGAGGTTGAACGTTATGGTTACAATTTCGTCAAATGCAATATGATTGAATTCTTAGCGATTGGTGGTAGCTTGTGCTGCTTGATATTAAAGATAAAATAACTATGAGGATAATAGGCCATGTATGTTTTAGGTATAAATTCTGTTTACCATGAATCAGCAGTTTGTTTATTAAAAGATGGAGAAACTATTTTTGCTATTGAAGAAGAGAGATTAAATAGGAGGAAACACGGTAAACCAGCAAATATTGATAATCCAGATGAACTACCATTAGCTTCCATTGAAGTTGCATTAAACTTTGCGGGTATTAGTTTGGAGGATGTGAGTCATATCGGGTATTCTATTGATCCGATAGAACGAAGAAAGTCAATCTTCATTGATGAAGTAACGAATGAAGGAAGCTGGGGAAGTGAATCAGGTGAATCAATTTTCTATCGTAAAATCACTTCAGTACCAGAGATTTTGCAATCAATGGGATTTCGTGGTCAATTTCATTGGGTTCCACATCACACCGCTCATGCGGCGTCTGCTTATTTTGTTTCACCATTTGATAAAGCGCTAACATTATCACTGGATGGTGTTGGAGAGGATAATACCGCAGGGGTATATCTGGGCGATGGTAATAGCATGAAAAAAATTAAAACCATTGAATATCCTAATTCAATCGGTTTTATGTGGGAAAAATTGGCAGAATTTCTGGGTTTCTCTGTATACGATGCCTGTAAGGTGATGGGAATGTCCGCTTATGGTAAACCTGAAGGTTTTATGCCGGCATTTCGACAATTAGTTAAGATTGGTGAGAAAGGCGAGTTTACTATCGATCACACCATTCTTGATTTCCGCATCGAAGAATTTTCTAAATTAGAATCCCTGTTTGGTATTGAGAAAAGAGTGCCTGGTGGAGAAGTTGCACAGGAATACTATGATATTGCTGCATCTCTTCAGCAAATAACTGATGAGATAGTTTTAAATATGGCTCGTCATTATTTGCAGGAAACAGCAACGAATAAACTCTGTCTTGCGGGTGGTGTTGCATTAAATTGCATAACGAATAAACGATTATATGAGGAATTGGATATCGAAGATATCTTTGTTCAGCCTGCCGCCCATGATGCAGGGACTGCTACAGGTGCCGCGTTATTTATTTGGCATCAGATTCTTGAAAATAATCAACGTTATCCTTTGACTCACACATATTGGGGGCTTGAATATAGTGAAGATGATTACCAGCGTAGTTTGAAAGCCTATGGTTTGGAGTGGACATATGAAGAGAATATTTATGAAGTAGTGGCAGGTTTATTGGCTGAAAATAATGTGGTTGGCTGGTTCCAGGGGAGAATGGAGTTTGGGCCGCGAGCGCTGGGTAATCGTAGTTTGTTGGCAGATCCGAGAAATAAAGATATTCGGGATTTGATGAATCGTAAAGTTAAACATCGTGAAATGTTCAGACCGTTTGCGCCTAGCGTACTACGTCAGCATGTGGCTGATTGGTTCCATGTTCGGAAAGAATTACCTGAAGCTGCAAAATATATGCTGTTGGCGATGGATGCTAAAGTAGATAAAGCATCACAAATTCCGGCAGTCGTTCATGAGGATGGTACTGCTAGAGTTCAGGTTGTAGATAGTGGGTCAAATTCAGGTTATGCTCAGTTGATTGAGGAGTTTTATCGGAAAACAGGTGTTCCTATGTTGTTGAACACCTCTTATAACGATAGCGAACCAATCGTTTGTTCTCCTGAGGATGCTATTAAAACTTTCATGAAAACAAATATTGATTATTTAGTTCTGGGCAATTATTTGATTAAATCTATTCATTAATTTTTTAGTAGTAAAAGTCTATCCCAGCAGGCGTAATTGGTTCAGTTAATTAGAGAATTATTTGTTATAAGGAATAGAAAATAGAATAGCTTAATGGGATAGATAATAAGGTTGAGGTAATACTAATGATACACAGAATTTTCATAAAGTTATTATGTTTACTGTGCTTGTATTAGTGTATACCTCGACCAATAGTGCTTCACTTTCATCTTTAATGAAGTTCAATAGTTGGAAAATTTTTATGATTTTGTTCCGTATGGTGTGATGATTAAACCTAACTGTGGTCGGGGAAATCTTGGTGTCGTGGCTGTCAAAGGTAGAAGTAAAATTCCTGTTGTTTTTACTCAATCTGTTATGCAGCTTGGCGGTAATTAAATTCTTGCAGGAAATCTTAGTTGATCATTTAGATTATGAAATAATTGCAATGAAAATTAATTTGGATAAGAATTCATACACTTAAGAAATACCTAAGAGTAATAATGATTTCTGTGGTTATGTTTGTGTGCATATTAATGATGAGTATATCAAATGTGAATCCCTGGTGAATGAGATTAATGATGGTTGCCAGAGCATTTTGGCGAATTATATTTCATAGCTCCATCTGGTTAGAGCCTCAATCTGGCTATAATTATTATATAATCAGGTTATACGCTATTGCTTTGGCAACCGCAGCAACTTTGTTGGGGACAACTAATTTTTCCATAACGTTATTAATGTGGAAATTAACTGTTCTTGTTGATATATCCAGTATATTGGCTATTTCAGCAGATGTTTTTCCTTCGCAAGTCCATCTTATTACTTCGACTTCTCTTGTGGACAGTGTTGGAACGATTATCTTATCCTTTTTATTTTTTAAGTTATTAAACGTTTTTATGCATTCATTCGCTAATATTCCTAACATTCCTGCTTTGTTAAGTATTTCATTGTGGGAGATAGCGCCTTCTTTTCTGGACACTGAAAAAATTGATCTTTCCCCATGGTAGCCTTTGATTTTAATTGAAATACTGTTTCTAATCTCATTTTGATTGGTTTTTTTAATCATGAAGTCAGTATGCTTTGATGTTTTATCATTACAAATTGAAGGGATAGAGAAAATAAAATCACCATTCATTAGTTGATCACTGTCATGATTGTCATTTCTATTATAACCACCCATGGCTTCTGTGTTTAAATTGGTTATTAGAACATATTTTTTTGTCGTGAATGGGTATTTTTCTTCTTGATAAATTGAGTAGAATTCAAAGTCCAGATAATTTATAGCATTTAGTACCTTATCTTCTAATTCTGGTATGGTTTTGGTCTTCTGAATTTCCGATAAGGCTTCATTAAATAAAGTATTCATAAGATTTCTCCCATTAAACAATATTTTCAATAAAACTAATTTTATATCAGTAATATTTTATTCATATAATCAATTATAAGTAAAAATATTTTTAAAGAGATTATTTATATTGAAATTTTAAGAAGTAAAGACGCTAATCTGGAGCAATATCCTTAATTGAGTTCTATATTTTTTAGTAAAAAAACTACCGTAACCCTTTGTTCTACCTCCAGAGAGTGAGGAATCGTGGCTTGAATATTTCCCTCTGATGATATCTTCAGTTTACCCTGTTACATAGCACTGCTATGCTTGCAAGCCTAATTTGATTTAATCACAGGTATTTTCATGGCAAAACTTTCTTTTGACTCTATCGAAGCACAAGCAAGTTATGGGGTTGGCTTGCAAATTGGTCAGCAATTATTGGAATCTGGCCTGCAAGGTCTGGAGCCCGAAGCACTGTTAGCAGGGTTATGTGATGCGTTGGAAAGTCAGTCTCCAGCGGTGCCAGTTGAAACACTGCATCGTGCTTTACGTGAAATGCATGAACGTGCGGATAGTGTGCGCCGTGAACGTCAGCAGGCTATGGCAGAAGATGGTCAGAAGTTTCTGGCAGAAAACGCTCAGCGTGATGGTATAAGTACGACAGAATCTGGTTTGCAGTTCTCAGTACTGAAACAGGGTGATGGTGCAATTCCTGCCCATACTGACCATGTACGTGTTCATTATACTGGCCGCTTAATTGATGGCACTGTGTTTGACAGTTCAATTCAACGCGGTGAACCTGCTGAATTTCCAGTAAATGGTGTGATTGCCGGATGGATCGAAGCATTAACCTTGATGCCTGTTGGTTCTAAATGGGAACTTTATATCCCACATAATTTGGCTTATGGTGAAAATGGTGCTGGTGCATCGATTCCTCCATACAGTGCGCTGATTTTTGAAGTGGAGTTACTGGATATTCTATAATTTTATCCAGGAATATGATTTAAAAATAGCCGGTATATCCGGCTGTTTTTGTTTTGATGATAGTAATAAAACTCTTACAATCCCAGTAAAAGCTCAATCAGTAATATAGTCTAAAATGATAACAGATAACTAACCGCAGAGGTGTATGATGCTAGAACAAATCTGCCAACTGGCCCGGGAAGCTGGCGCGGCTATTATGACAATTTATCAGGATGAACATCCTTTGAAAGTTGAGCATAAGCAGGATGATTCACCGGTTACTGTGGCTGATATTGCGGCTCATAAAATAATTAAAGCTGGATTATCCCGCATTGCACCGGAAATTCCGCTGTTGTCGGAAGAAGAGCCGCCTGCTTGGGAAGAAAGGCGTGATTGGAAGCGTTATTGGTTAGTTGACCCTCTGGATGGGACTAAGGAGTTTATTAATCGTAATGGTGAGTTCACGGTTAATATTGCCCTGATTGATGAGGGAATCCCGGTGATGGGGGTGGTATATGCTCCAGTGCGGGATACGCTTTATTCAGGGCAGGGGCGGCAGGCATGGAAAAAAACCGGTGGTGGTCAGTGGCTACCGATTAAAATTCGTGATGCCAATCCCCCGATGGTGGTTGTTAGCCGCTCTCATATGGATACAGAATTGGAAGATTATCTCAATCAGTTAGGTGAACATCAGACTGTTTCTGTTGGTTCTTCATTGAAATTTTGCTTGGTGGCCGAAGGAAAGGCACAACTTTATCCTCGCTTTGGGCCAACTCATATCTGGGATACCGCGGCGGGCCATGCTGTAGCAATTGCTGCTGGTGCTCATGTGACAAACTGGAAAGGTCAAACTCTGGATTATACGCCTCGTGAATCATTTTTGAATCCGGGATTTAGAGTAACAATTTTTTAGCTGCGGCGGTTTTTTAGTAAAGATCGTGGTGATAATTGCAAATCGAAACGTATCTGCAAATCGTTATCACCACGAATGTTTTTATTGTAATTCTTTACGAACTAATTCAATGACGTGTTTGACTTCGCTACCACTTAATGCCCCTTCTTTGGCAAACTTCGCTACGCCGTTTTTATCCAGGACAATAATGGCAGAACTTTTAGGCTCCAACTGCCATGATTTTTTGGCTACGCCATTGCTATCAGCGATAAATTGGGACCATGGAAACTCTCTTTTACTGTCTTCAATACTGCTACGGACAAATGGCCCAGTACCGAATATTGCATCATTAGTATTGATGATAGTGGTTGTTTGATATTTTTCTTTTGGAAAATCAGCACGTTTTATCTCTTCTATCAATGGAGCATTCATCTCTTTAGCTGCACTGCGACCTGCAATATGTTGTATGACTCTCACTTTTCCAATCAGTTTTCCACTATCCCAATTTTGGTAGCTAAACTTGTTATTATTGAGTAGCAGTTCTCCTTTATCAGAAATACTGACCGCAGGAACTTGTTGTTCCAAGGTAATGTTGTGAGCGAATGCTAAAGCGGGAGAGCAAAGTAGCGCAGCATATAACATGAAATTCTTTATCATAATTTTTCCTTTATAAGTGAATGTGACGATGCACGGGTTTTTAGCATAGCGGTTATTAATGGATTTATCCCTTTAAAGAAGATCAATTTTTTAACATTAAGTAAGACATAAAGTTACATAGTTATGTATGTCTAAATATCTGTCATTTTATGTAAATTCAGTGAATAGAACTAAAAATAGGAGGAACAAAACTCGATAAATTCAGTCTATTATTCTACATAACGGTATGGTGTATGTAGTTGGTTCACCAAGGTAACCGTAAGAAGCATTAAGAGGAAAAAAGCAGAGATGAAAATTTTTCACCAATATAACCCACTGAAAATTGCTCTCTACGTTAAAACCCTATTCCGTGGACGTTTATACATTAAAGATATGGGGGCTTTTGAGTTCGACTGCGGTAAAATTTTACCACCGAAGGTGAGAGATAAGCGCCATTTTAGTGTGATGAGCGAAGTTAATCAGCAGGTGTTACGTTTGCAGGCCGAAATAGGATAGATAACGAGAAAAGCCGAGCAATAGCATACTGAATAATCAGCGCCACAAATTAAGTGGCGCTTAATACAGAAATATTAAACGGTTTAGATAGATGAACCGTTTTTACTTATTGATTATCACCGAATGGGTGATTCTTGTATTGGAACTGTGGTTAATGTATCTGTGATTTTTGTGACTAATAGCTGATCGATTTTGTAGTTATCAATATCGACAACTTCAAACTTATAACCAGCAAACTTGACAGAATCGGTACGTTTTGGAATTTTCCGCAGCCGAAACATCATAAAACCCGCTATAGTTTCGTAGTTGCTGGAGTCAGGGAAATCATCGATATCCAGTACCCGTTGTACATCATCAATAGGTGTGCCACCTTCAACTAGCCATGAATTCTCGTCACGGACGATAATCTGTTCTTCCTGTCCCTGACCAACTAAATCGCCCATCAGTGTGGTCATAACATCATTGAGAGTAATTACACCCATCACCAGTGCGTATTCATTCAAGATGATAGCGAAATCTTCACCAGCAGCTTTAAAACTTTCTAGTGCATCTGAGAGTGTCAGAGTATCTGGAATGATTAGAGCATTGCGGAGCTGGACGCCTTTATTGAAGCTCAGGCTCTGACCACTTAGGACACGGTTAAGCAGGTCTTTAGAATCGACATAGCCAATAACATGATCGATATCGCCATCACATATCAGATATTTGGAATGTGGTTGGGTAGAAACCTGTTGTTTGATACTTTCTTCACTTTCATTTTTATCAAAATAGACGACACTTTCTCGTGAGGTCATAGCCGAAGGAACAGTGCGAGATTCAAGTTCGAATACGTTTTCAATCAGTTCATGTTCTTGCTTACGGAGGATACCTGCGACAGCGCCTGCTTCTACAACAGCAAAAATATCATCAGATGTGATGTCTTCATTTCGAGCCATCGGAATTTTAAAGATCTTAAAGATAAGATCAGCCAGGCCATTAAACAGCCAGACTAATGGGCGGCAAATTGCCAGGCAAAAACGCATTGGGTTAACGATTTTCACTGCGACAGCTTCTGGTTTGATCATGCCAATACGCTTTGGTGTCAGGTCAGCAAGCAAAATAAACAGACTTGTCACAATGGCAAATGAACAGATAAAGCCTAGTTGTTCTGCCCATTCATAGCTCATAAATTTAATGAAAAAAGCTTTTAGTGAAGGAGAGAATGCAGATTCACCAACAACACCAGCCAAAATGGCAACTGCATTTAGGCCGATTTGCACGACAGTAAAAAACATTCCCGGCGTTTCTTGTAATTTGAGGACATGGGCTGCGTTGACATTACCTTCATCTGCCATCAGCTTTAATTTGATCCGCCTTGAGGCGGCGAGAGAAATTTCAGATAACGAAAAAAAGGCGCTTATCGCACACAGTAAAAGCACCACTAATAGACTATTCAACATAAAGTATCCATGTTTTACCTCCGGTGGTAGGGTAGGTTGTCATTGAAAGAACACCGGAGGAAACAGTAAAAATCATATAAAATAAAAAGTTGCAATAAATACAGAAAGAAACTATTTATTATCGTAATAATTATAACATTAACTTAAATAAATCGGCTAGTTTTTATCCATTTGTGGCAAGCAAACACCAATACCACCTAACCCACAATACCCTTCAGGATTTTTAAACAGATATTGCTGGTGATAGTCTTCTGCAAAATAGAATGGCCCAGCTTCTGTGATTTCCGTTGTAACAGGACGGTTATCTCCTTGCTGTTGCATTGCCTTTTGGAAATGTTCACGGCTGGCTAATGCCAATTCATGCTGTTGAGGTGACACAGTATAAATTGCGGAGCGGTACTGAGTGCCAATATCTCCGCCTTGGCGCATTCCCTGAGCCGGATCGTGGTTTTCCCAGAAAAGCTTTAATAGGTTTTCATAACTATTTTTTGCCGGATCATAAACAATTCTGACAATCTCAGCATGTCCAGTCAGACCGCTACAGACTTCTTCATAAGTTGGATTCGGTGTTGTGCCACCGCTATAACCTGCGGAGGTCGTGTAAATATCAGGTTGTTGCCAGAATAGACGCTCTACGCCCCAGAAGCATCCCATACCAAAATAGGCAACTTCCATATTTTCTGGAACAGGCTCTATCGCATGGTTGGTGACAACATGGTCTGATGAAACCTTAAGTGGTTCTGTTCTGCCTGACAGTATGTGTTGAGAATCAACAGATTGGATCTTGTTAGTTGAAGTTGGCAAAATTCCCTCTCGTAATTATTAGGTTTTCAGATATTAATAGATTGTATATATTATAAACTTTAATCAAAATAAATTTTATTATAGTCAAATTATTCCGATCAGGTTAGGAGTTCGCGTGTCGAGATACCCCGTTTTATGTTTTCTTTGTGTGTCTGTCGCAACTCCCATCGCTCATAGTGCTAGTCTTCGCCTGAAAATGGAAGGATTAACAGGCAATTTAGAAAAAAATGCTCGAGTTCATCTTTCAACTATCAGCACTGACGAAGTTGCTGCTGATGGTCGTTTCCGCTCTCGCGTAGATAAAGCGATTCGTGAAGGTTTGCGACCTCTTGGTTATTATGAACCTATCATTGAATTTACCTATCAGGAAAATAAACCTCCCGCTCGTTCGGTATTAACAGCAAAAGTCATCGCGGGTGAGCCTGTACGGATTGCCGGTGTTAATGTTGTTTTGGAAGGTGGAGCTAAGACAGATGGAGATTATGCCAAACTTGTCAAAAGCAAAAGTCCGAAAAAGGGGACAATTCTTAATCATGGTGAATATGAAAGCTTCAAAAGCTCTTTAACTGGACTTGCTATTAGAAAAGGTTACTTTGACGCCGTCATGAAGAAGAACCAATTAGGTGTTTCCAAAGAGCGGCATGAGGCATTCTGGGATTTTGATTTTGACAGTGGTGAACGTTATCGCTTTGGTCCGGTATATTATCAAGGCTCACAGATTCGCGAAGATTATCTGAGTAACTTAGTTCCGTTCAAAGAAGGGGATTTTTATACCTTAGAGCAATTGGCAGAGCTGAACCGGCGACTGGCAGAAACCGGCTGGTTTAACTCGGCACTAGTGACACCTGATTTTGCTCCTGCCAGAAAAAGAGGTAATAGGACTCTCCCTCTTGATGCGGTCTTAACACCACGTTCCGGAAATTATGTTGAACTTGGGGGTGGCTATGGCTCAGATGTGGGGCCACGGGTTAAGGCTAAATGGGCAAAACCGTGGCTTAATTCCCGTGGACACAGCTTTAATACCAGCGTCAACCTTTCTGCACCCGAACAGATTATTGATGCCAGCTATAAAATGCCGCTAAAAGCGAACCCTCTGGAGCAGTATTATGCGTTGCAGACCGGTTATAAACGCAAGGATCTCAACGATACCGTATCAGATACTGCGACGGTGAATCTTTCTCGTAATTGGGATCTCTCTACTGGCTGGCAGTATGGAATCAACATGCGTTGGAGTCTCAGCCACTTTACTCAGGCGGATGTCACTAACACCACTATGTTGTTGTATCCGGGAGCGAATGTCAGCCGTATCCGCCAGCGTGGTGGTACGATGCCTTATTGGGGCGATAGTCAGCGCTATTCCATTGATATCTCTGATACTACTTGGGGTTCTGATGTGGATTTTTTGGTATTACAGGCGAAAAACGTTTGGATAAGAACTTACTGGGATAATCATCGCTTTGTTGTTCGAGGTAATCTGGGTTGGATAGAAACTAATGAATTCCAGAAAGTTCCACCTGATTTACGTTTCTTTGCTGGTGGTGATCACAGTGTCCGTGGCTACAAATACCAGAAAATTTCTCCTAAAGACGATAAAGGAAAATTAACGGGGGCATCTGCATTGATAGTGGGTTCTCTCGAGTATCAGTATAACGTAACGGGTGATTGGTGGAGCGCGGTTTTTGTTGATACAGGTGAAGCAGTCAATGATATTAAAAACAGCGACTTCAAAACCGGCGCAGGAATTGGTGTGCGTTGGGCTTCTCCTGTCGGGCCAATTAAGTTTGATCTTGCCAGGCCAATAGGGGGTTCAGAATCCCATGATATCCAGTTTTACATTGGATTAGGATCTGAATTATGAGATGGATTAAAAAGATCAGTATTGCTTTTTTGCTGACGGTTACTCTGTTGGTCATTACTGCGGCTGGGTTGATAGGAACGCAATCTGGCTTGCATTTTATGATTAACAGTGCTGCCCGTTGGGTCCCGGGGCTGGATATAGCTAGCGTCAGTGGTGGCTGGCGTGATTTAACCCTGAAAGAAGTCAGGTATCAGGTGCCCGGTGTTGATGTCAATGTGGATCAATTCCACCTTTCGTTACGTCTTTCTTGTTTGAAAAACAGTCAGTTATGTATTAATGCATTGACGACGGAAGGAGTGAAAATTGCGATTAACACTAAACAATTTCCTGTTTCGGAGGAACTATCACCAGAATCAGAACCTCTGACTGAGCTAAGGACTCCGTATCCGATTTCACTTGATTTGCTATCTGTTAAAAATGCCACTGTTACCGTAGATGATATGGTAATTGCCCTTGATGAATTCAGAACAGCGGCTCAGTGGCAGCAAAAGGTGTTAACTTTTAAGCCAACTCAAATCAATAAGTTATTAGTTGGATTGCCAAAAACTACCCCTGAACAATTGAAAATTGCGGAAGCAGCAAAGAAAGTAAAACAGGAGGTTGAACCGGAAAAGTCGCTGGGAGAAATCCTGAAAGAATTGTTCTCTCAGCCGTTACTGGAAAAGTTACCGGAAGTGCCTATTCCACTGGATATTACTGTTGAAGAGATCAGTGGTAAACAATTACAGCTGACCGGTGATACCAATATCACAATCAATGACTTATCACTGCAACTGAGCAATCAGGGGCAGCAGATTCAGCTCAATAAACTGAATATTAATGCGCCGGAAGGCTCTTTAGCTATTAATGGCTCAGCGACTCTGGCACAGCAATGGCCAGTAAAACTGACAATAAAAGGTGAATTGAATCGGCAAGAGATACAAGGGCAAAAAGTTGATTTGAAGCTTGATGGTGCCTTGCTGGAACAACTCAACTTGGGTCTGAATTTGTCTGGTCCTGTCAGCGCTAAACTTGATGCCCAGGTAGAATTAGCTCAGGCCGGGTTGCCAATGCGTGTAACGCTTGAAAGCCAGCAATTTAGCTGGCCTTTGACTGGAGAGCCTGAGTATCAGCTTGATAGTATAAAAATGCGGTTGAATGGTAAGGCCAGTGGTTATGACTTGTCATTACGCTCGGATATTAAGGGTAATGAAATTCCACCGGTATTACTCGTGCTGGATGCTAAAGGTAATGAAGAGCAGTTCAGGTTGACTCGTTTACGTCTGTCTGCTTTGCAGGGAAGGGCTGAATTAACCGGTGTGGCAGATTGGAGTAAAGCGGTAAGTTGGAATACGGTGCTGACACTCTCTGGGATCAATACTGCGAAAGAGTGGCCGGAATGGCCAGCCAGAATAGATGGCAAAATTGTTACCCGTGGTAGCTTGCACGGTGGTAGTTGGCAGCTCCAGATCCCGGAAATCACACTGGATGGCAATGTAAAACAGAACTTGGTAAAAGCCAGAGGTAAGGTTTCTGGTAATGCTGCTGGTCAGTGGAATATTCCTCAGTTTGAGCTGGCTTTGGGGCGTAATAAAATGAATTTCCAGGGGCAGTTGTTCAAACAATGGAAACTTGATGGCGATATCAATGCACCGAGACTGGATGGTTTATTGCCGGGGCTTGGCGGTGTGGTTAATGGAACACTGAAACTACGTGGTAGTATGCAAGCACCGCAGCTTTTGGCGGATCTGAATGCTAATGGATTGAAATGGCAGGATCTGCGCATTGATAGTGTAAATGTGAAGGGGAATGTGCGTTCTGCTGAACAGATCCAGGGGGATCTTGCTGTCAATGTCCGTCAGTTAAAACAGGTTGACTTGATCATCCGTAATCTAACGCTGAATGCCAAAGGCAATGAAAAACAGCATGATTTGCAACTAAGGATCGATGGCGAACCTGTTTCCGGTCAATTTGCACTTAACGGTAGTTTTGATCGCAAGCAACAACGCTGGAAAGGCAACATCAACAATACCCGTTTTGACACTCCGATTGGAGAATGGCGTTTAACTAAACCTATTATTGTCGATTATCTCAACCCGCAGCAAAAAGTGACTGTGGGTACTCATTGCTGGCTGAATCCACATGCTCAGCTGTGTGTACCTAAACCGATTGAAGCTGGTGCTAACGGCAGCGCATCTGTTGTTCTTGAACGTTTTGATCTCGCTATGATCCAACCATTACTGGGACCTGAAACACAACTGAAAGGTGTATTTAGTGGTAATGCAGATGTTAAATGGAGTGCGGGACATGGATTGCCTCAAGCTAATGTTAATTTGCGCGGTAGCGAGGTGCAGGTTAAACAGATGGTCGATGGTGTTGCACTACCCGTAGATTTCCAGACACTGACACTCAAGGCTGGCTTGAAGAATGGTACAGCGGAGCTAGATTGGTTGTTTAAAATCATGGGAAATGGTCAGTTTAACGGTGACGTACAGATTGCAGATCTTGAAGGGCGTCGCAAACTATCTGGCAATGCAGGTATTCAGGATATCTCACTGGCATTGATTAAGCCAATCCTTGATAAAGGCGATAAAGCTGAAGGTCATCTGAACGCTAATCTGCGCCTGGGAGGAAATGCCAAAAACCCATTACTGTTTGGCCGACTGGCTCTAAGTTCACTGCAAGCTTCGGGTCATTGGATTCCATTTGATATTACTCAAGGGCAACTTGGGGTAAATTTTGATGGAGTGCGCTCTGCTCTTGATGGTGTTATCAAAACGCCTAAAGGGCAACTTAACTTAAGTGGTGATGCTGACTGGCATGATTTGAATGCATGGCATGCAAGAGTTGCCGCTAACGGTAATAAGCTGAGGGTAACTTTTCCTCCAATGGTAAAAATTGATGTTAGCCCTGATCTGGTATTTGAGGCTTCACCTCAATTGTTGAAATTAGATGGTAATGTTGATATTCCTTGGGCGCTCATTACAGTTAAGGAATTACCAGAATCGGCAGTTGAGGCTTCATCGGATGAGGTTATATTGAATGAGAACTTTCAGCCATTAGAAGAGAAAAAAGCATCAATTCCGATTCAAAGTAATTTGACGATTCATATAGGGGAAGATGTTCGCCTCAGTGCTTTCGGCCTTAAAGCTCAGCTTAAAGGTGATCTGAAAGTTGCTCAAGATAAGCAAGGTCTAGGTTTGAATGGTCAAGTTGATATTCTTGATGGTCGTTTCCACGCTTATGGACAGGATTTGATCGTCCGCAAAGGGCTGATTATGTTCTCAGGTCCACCGGATCAGCCATTGCTTAACATTGAGGCTATCCGTAACCCAGAATCAACTTATGGCCGTGTTATTGCTGGGGTGAGAGTGACGGGTCTGGCAGATCAACCAAAAATAGAAATTTTCTCAGAACCTGTTAAATCACAACAGGAAGCGCTTTCCTTCCTGTTGCGTGGAGAAGGATTAGAGAGCAGTGGCTCTGATAACTCAAAAATGACGGCTGTGCTGATAGGCTTAGGAGTTGCACAGAGTGGTCAACTGGTGGGTAAAATCGGTGAAACATTCGGTGTTTCCGATTTGGCACTGGATACACAAGGGGCTGGCGATAAATCACAGGTGGTTGTTAGCGGAAGGATTACAAAAGATCTGCAAGTTAAGTATGGTGTTGGTATATTTGATTCGCTGGCAACGTTAACCTTACGCTATAGGTTAATGCCTAGATTGTATCTGGAAGCAATGTCTGGTATTGATCAGGCATTGGATTTGCTCTATCAGTTTGAGTTTTAAAAATGCGAATTATTGTTTATGGCAGCTTACGGCGCAAACAGGGCAATCATCACTGGATGACCGATGCTCAATGGTTAGGGGATCACAAGCTAGAAGGCTATGAGTTGTATGACCTTGGGCATTATCCTGCGGTAATCCGTGGTGACGGGAATATTGAGTGTGAGGTATATCGTATCAATTCTACTATCCTGACAGAGTTAGATGATTTGAAACATAATTCTCGGGAATATGTAAGGGAGTTGATTCAGACTCCGTATGGCAGTGCATGGATATATCTTTATCAGTTTCCGGTAGCGGGTTTACGACGGATAAAAAGCGGCGATTGGCTGAAACGCCACGAAAAAGAGTAAGGCGAGGTTCCCTTTTATACTGAAGGTAAAGGGGCTGTGATATCAAAAACCTCTGTCAGAGATCTTCTGGCAGAGGTTTTAATTATGCAGGCAGAGAAAAATTATTTCTTAGCCGCACGTTCGAAAGAGGAGATAATTTCTGCTTTAGCAGCTTCGGCGTTATCCCAACCGTCAACTTTAACCCATTTACCTTTTTCCAGATCTTTGTAGCGCTCAAAGAAGTGGGTGATCTGAGCGCGCAGCAATTCTGGCAAATCGTTCACATCTTTGATGTGATCATATTCTTTGGTCAATTTGCTGTGTGGAACCGCAACCAGTTTGGCATCTTCACCTGATTCATCAGTCATTTTCAGAACGCCAACCGGACGGCAACGGATCACAGAACCTGGTTGCAGCGGGTATGGAGTTGGAACCAGAACATCAACCGGGTCACCATCCAGAGACAGAGTGTTGTTGATGTAACCATAGTTGCATGGATAGAACATTGCGGTAGACATAAAACGATCTACAAACAGTGCACCAGATTCTTTATCAACTTCATATTTAATGGGATCTGCGTTGGCAGGGATCTCAATGATGACGTAAATGTCTTCAGGCAGTTCTTTCCCTGCCGGTACTGAGTTCAGACTCATGAAAGTTTCCTTTATTTCAAACCAGAATGGAGTGGGGGTTATTATAGCCAGAATGAGGGGGAAGTGGAACGATGGCGTGGGATGGTGTCGTTTCCATGCGTCAGTAATACCTTCATAGTGCTGTGAGATATGAAGCTTGGTATTTCAAACATGAGATAAGCATATATTAATTAGTTACGATGAGAATTATCTCATGTTGGTAATTATATGTTTATTTCATTTTATTTAAATTGAAGTTATTTTTTCTAATATTGTTTATTTTATTTTTGTTAATTTTAATTATTTATTGAAATTATTTATGTGTTTAAGTGATTTTGCTCACAATTATGGTTTCTTGATCTGATTATTATTAATATTGTAAGTTAATATACTAATAATAAAGTTGATTCTTATATTAATTACATTGGGAATATGGATGAATTCGGAGAAGATATTTACTACGGACAGGATGAGGACACAGATATCCAGTAGTCATCGTTTAATAGAATTAACGAGAAAATTACGTTATTCTCTTTATCTTGGAGGTGAGACTAATGTAAAGTCAGAATGTATTTCGGCTGATTATTTTTTGGATGAATTTATTCCTTTATTACAAAATGTAATGAATAAATCCATATCACAGCGCCAGAGCGCTACGCTCATAAGAGCAAGAAAATTACAGAACGAATATGAGGTTAAAAATATAGGTATTCCAGAGATCGTAGCTGAATCTCTATTTGATAATTATTTCTTTAAAATTAAGAAAGATTATACACCTAGGAACTATATTCGTGATCAGGTAAAGAACTGTCTTAATAAAGAAGAGAAAATTGAGCTATTATTACCTATTTTATCAAGAAAACCTCTCTCACCTATTAAAAACCGTGGAGGATTGGCTGATTTGGCAGAGATTCAGACCATTATCCGCTGTGCTAAACTTGGGCGTTTGACGAATAATCTTTCCCCTACAGGATGTAAATTTACGATCTTATCGGATGGATTAAAATATAATCGAGCTTGTGGTACTCCTTCTCATATTGTACAGGAATATCAAAATTCCATTGCTTTTTGGATTAAAAAATTAGGAGTTGAAGATGTAATCAATTTTCAGGATTATGAAAGTTGGATTGATAAACGTATGCCATCTAACCGATATACACAAAGAGATAAGATGTATAAAGGACATTGTGATGATTTATCAACTCATTATGATAAATATTTTAGCCATGATGATTTGATGGTATCTTTGCAGAAGATAAATGAGAAAGATGATATTGGTAATCAGCTTTATTACACATTTTTTTCTATTATTACATCCGTTTACTATAAATGCTTATATGATGGAAAGGCAATAAATGAATATTATACTGACTCATATACTCAAAGCCTGTATATTGCCTATATATCCTCATTGCATCTTAACTTAAATAATATTTCCTATATGGGGTTATTGTCTGGTTTTTCAGGTAATTCTCATGTTATCGATATTATATCGGCAATGAGAGATGAAGCCTGGAATGCCGCAAAACGTTATGTTGCAATATCATTAACTGACAGAAAACTTGATACAATCTTTGGTTCTTCTCCTAATGGATTAAAGTTAACGATTCATGGCAAAAAGGATGAATTACATTTTATATCAAGTTCATCAAAAGATGTCGCTATGACCGCTCAGCATTGTGTTGGTGGTCTGGATAATTCTCACGGAAAGTTATCTATTAATTTTAGATATCGTTTGGAAAGGGAAGCCAGAAAAGAGCTACCTGTATTCATTGAGAATCTCCCTGATACATTGTTTAATAGGCAGCATTATGGGCCTTTACTTAATATGGCAAATGCCGCTCAACCAATTTATTATATAGATAATAAAAACAACTAATTGTTAATTTCCCAAAATAAAAAACGAGTAAATATATGGAAAGTAATCTCTTATTCTTAAAAGAAAGAGAAGTTCTTAGTGAGTCTGGGCTTCCTGATTTCCTGGCAAGAAAATGGCGAGAAGAATATTTTGAGCAAGAGGATTCAGAAGTTATCTATTTAGATAACGAGCAAATTAGAGCACTACTTCCTGTGTGGAAAAAAACGATAGACAGAGAAGCATCTGAATTGGTAAAAAAAGCCAGAGGAACACTATCTGGATTACCTGAAGGGTGTATGTATCGTAATATTAATATCCCTGACTGGCATAAAGCGGCACTGATCGTAGAAATTTTTCGCAACAGCGCTATATCAAAGAACGCGGGTGTTCTTGCAACGGAAGAGTTACAGAAAAAGCTAGCGAGTATTATTCATATTGGTGAAATTGTTTTTGTGCTTGGATGGGGACAACCTAAACGCTCTTGTGGTGGTTTGAAAACTTTAGGTGCCTATGCTGATTTTTCTGAATTATATGCGATAGCACGGTTACAGATATTATCAAAAGCATTGAGTTTGGTTACTGGGAATAAGATTTTAATTAAAGTCCTAACAGGGGGAAGTCGTTTTTGGCAAGCTCTTTTTACTCGCCCTGAATTGACACGAGAATATGATAGGCAAAGAAATTCAATAGCGGAATGTTTTGCTGCAGAACAGAGCCGCGTGATGTTTCTTCCATGGACTGAAGAAAACTTTTATCAAAATGAAGATATTGAAAAATTAGTGACTGAACAGGCTAGTTCTGTTGATGAAAATGTCGTCAGCGGAAAGATTAGTACTATTCTATTGAATATTGATTGGGACACTATCATAGATAGCGATTCACTCATATCTCCACATAATATTAAATTGCCGGAAGTACTAAAACAGTTTTTAATTACAAATGGAAACAACGTTAAAAGTACACTCATTTATGCTGGAATAGTTTCACTGCTCAACCCAAGAACACAAAATTATTGGCTTGCGAAAATTGGTAATGAAGAAGTGTTTGAAGCATTAATTTCATTTATGTATAAAGTGGCATATGAATCAGCACGTAAATATATAGCTATTCATACTCTTAATCCTGATTCTGAAAAAATCTTAGAAACTAAAGAGTTGAATAATGCTATTCGTTTGACTGTACATGTAAAAAGAGATCGTCCTGATATTCCTGCAATATTTACATTAGGGGAACAGGGAGGGAATAAGCTTTCTCAGCATGTTATCGCATGTGTAAATAATGAAAGTAAGGTTCATTTTATGACCCATGTTGAGGCTATGAGCTTAGTTAATCGGCCATTAGCGATGAAAGCTGCTTCATCTGATGTTCCTTTTAGCTGGCTTTCCAATGCTCAACAACCATTACTGTATTTTAGCAATGGCTGTGCCGACCCGATTGAAATGCTAAAGAGAATCTCTTTTAATTGATGGAAACATTCGCCATGAACATTTCTCAGAAGAAAAATATTGTATGGTTGGCATTGGGGCAGGGATTAACGGGCAGCATCATTTCATTACTGACGCTATCATCAACCTTGGTTGGTGTACGATTAGCGCCTATTCCTGAATTAGCGACATTACCGGTTACTGGGACAGTTGTAGGCGCGGCGCTGATGATTTATTCCGTTTCGACTTTGATGGAAAAGTTTGGGCGGAGGATTGCTTTTATCATCGGTTCAATGTTGGGGTTATTAGGGTGTTTGATTGCGGGTGGTGCGCTTTTGTGGCACAGCTTTGCTTTTTTTGCTGTGGGAACCTTTGTGCTTGGTGCTTTTAGTGCATTTAACCAATACTACCGTTTTGCTGCTGCTGAAGTTTGTGAAGATGGCGAAAATAAAAAACGGGCCACTGCTTGGGTTGTCGGAGGAGGGATAATGGGCGGATTTCTGGGTCCATTTGTTGCCAGCCAGGGGGTAGAATTATTTCCTGAATATCCTTTCTTTGGTAGTTTCGTTTTTGCCGCTTTAATTTGCTTGCTTACTGCGATTGTTCAGGCGCAACTGACTTTAGGCGACACTGTGGCTAAAAGTTCTGTTGGGAAGGATATACGTCCATTATCTGCATTGCTTAAGGACAGGGCTTTCTTAATGGGCACCGCTAGCTGTGCAATCGCGTTTTCTGTTATGACGCTATTAATGAACTCAGCGCCATTAGCGATGCATCATCATCATTTTTCGATAGTGAATAGCGCTGTTGTACTGCAATGGCACTTTGTTGCTATGTACGCTCCTGCATTGTTATTGGTAGGATTAGCAACAAGGCTACGTTCTGAGATGATTATCGTGTTGGGAGTAGCGATGAACCTTATTGGTATCTTGCTAGCATACAGTGGAACTTCATTTTTCCATTTCCTTAGTTCACTTATCATGTTTGGTATTGGTTGGGCTTTTATGTTCAACGGTGGAACGTTCTTATTGAATGCTTTTTCTCACTCTATTCATAAGTCTCGTATTCAAGGAATCAATTCACTGATTACCTATGTACTGAATGCGATTGCCTCCCTGTCGGTGGGTGGAATGATGGCAATGGGAAATGGATGGGATCTTGTCAACACAATTGGGTTAGTTGGCGTGATAGCATTGCTGGCAATCTTGCTGGCAAATAAATGGAAAAAAGGGTAATAAGGTCTGTTTGAGCCTGTTTGGTCGTTTTTCAACCTATATACCCTATGGATTTCAGGATGTATCACGGCGGCAAGGGAGCGAATCCCCGGGAGCATAGATAACTATGTGACTGGGGTGAGTGAGTGCAGCCAACAAAGAGGCAACTTGAAAGATAACAGGTATAGTGACTGGCATAAATATTAGGGGTGGGAAGTCCCCTGAGGTATCCCCATAATTATGCCTGCGCTGACTTCCCTACATCTCTATCGTCAACGGACGCCACATCTGCTGTTATCAATGGTGCGTCATTGGTTCTCACCAGTATTGGCGACACTTACCCGGTTACGTTGGCGGAGAATGTCCTGAGGTATTCTCCGCAGTTATTTGTCAGGACCTCACTGGATAAATCTTTAAAATTACTCAGCCAGCGATACACAGAAATGATTTTAGTTTACTAAGGGATTTGTGGGGATACCTCAGGGGAAACCCCACCGTTTATTCATAATTAACCGATGAAATTATTCATCTGAAAATTCAGCCATAAAACTTTCGGCTTTCTCTACCATTGATTTACTGCCAACAAAGAAAGGCATTCGCTGATGCAGTTTAGACGGGATGATATCCAGAATGCGGTTGGCACCATCACTGGCTTTGCCTCCGGCTTGTTCAGCCAGAAATGCCATTGGGTTACATTCATACAGCAGGCGTAATTTTCCTGATGGGTGGCTGGCGGTACTTGGATAGATGTAGATGCCGCCTTTCAGTAAATTGCGGTGGAAATCAGCAACCAGTGAACCGATATAACGAGTGGTATAAGGACGCTGAGTCGCTTCATCCTGTTCCTGACAATACTTGATGTATTTCTTTACTCCCATAGGGAATTTGATGTAGTTCCCTTCGTTGATGGAGTACATATTGCCTTTGGGGGGGAATTGTACTTTTTCATGGGACAAGCAGAACACCCCAAGAGATGGATCGTAAGTAAAGGCGTGCACACCGCAACCAGTTGTATAGACCAGCATAGTTGAAGAGCCATAAACAACATATCCGGCTGCGACTTGGCGGTTACCCGGTTGCAGGAAATCTTCTTCAGTGACGGGTTTGCCGACAGGTGTAATACGGCGATAGATAGAGAAGATAGTACCAACGGAAACGTTTACATCAATATTGGAAGAACCATCTAGTGGGTCCATCAAAACAACATATTTTGCATTTTCAGCGCGGTCGCCTTCAAAAATAACGATATCGTCTTCTTCCTCTGAAGCGATACCGGCAACTTCACCGCGTGCTTTTAGTGCTGCTTTGAGTTTTTCGTTAGCATACAGGTCCAGCTTCATCTGCACTTCACCCTGGACGTTGGATACGCCGCTGGTTCCTAAGATATCCACTAAACCGGCTTTATTGATATCACGGTGAATAATCTTTGCTCCGAGCTTAATAGCAGAAAGCAATGCAGTGAGTTCACCTGTGGCATGAGAAAAATCGTGCTGCTTTTCGACGATGAATTCGCCTAATGTTTTCATGACGAAAGTCCTGAATGTGATTTGATAGTGGTTTCTGAGTGTCCATTGCACTCTTGCGCGGGCAGTTTAGCCAAAGAAAGGGATGATTCATAGGCTATTCCATTTCTTAATCTTGCTTTTGATGGTTAGAATAGTGACTAACTTCATGCTATGGAATGGAAAATCAATGCGTATTCATATTCTTGGTATCTGCGGCACTTTTATGGGTGGACTGGCAATTTTGGCACGTTCTCTTGGCCATGAAGTGACGGGGTCAGATGCCAATGTTTATCCACCAATGAGTACCTTACTGGAAAAACATGGGATTAGCCTGATTCAGGGATATGACCCGGCACAGTTAGAGCCTGCGCCAGATGTGGTCATCATCGGTAATGTTATGAGCCGCGGTAATCCTTGTGTAGAAGCCGTGTTGGAACGTGGCCTTCCTTATACTTCTGGCCCACAATGGCTACATGACTATGTTTTGCCTGAGCGTTGGGTTCTGGCAGTTGCTGGCACTCATGGCAAGACAACAACCGCCGGTATGTTAGCTTGGATTCTGGAAGCTTGTGGCTATAAACCGGGTTTTTTGATCGGTGGTGCCCCGGGTAATTTTGAAACATCAGCTCAGATCGGGGAAAGTCCGTTTTTCGTCATAGAAGCTGATGAATATGACAGTGCTTTTTTTGATAAACGATCTAAATTTGTTCATTACAGTCCACGCACGCTGATTATGAATAACTTGGAATTCGATCACGGTGATATTTTCGGGGATCTGGCAGCTGTTCAGAGACAATTCCATCATCTTGTCAGGATTGTTCCTGGTAATGGCAAGATTTTTGTCCCAGATAACGATATTAACCTGAAACAGGTTTTGTCTATGGGGTGCTGGAGCGAATTGGAACAGGTGGGTGAAACCGGTAACTGGCAGGCAAAAAAGGTAAGCACAGACAGCAGCGATTATCGGGTGTTTTATTGTGGTGAAGTTGTCGGAGAGGTGAATTGGTCATTAGTTGGCGAACATAATATGCGGAATGGGCTGATTGCGATTGCAGCTGCACACCATGTTGGTGTTCAACCAGCGGATGCTTGCCGTGCTTTGAGTGATTTTATTAATGCTCGCCGTCGTCTTGAACTACGCGGTGAGGAAAACGGCATTACTGTTTATGATGATTTTGCGCATCACCCAACAGCAATTTTGGCAACACTCGAAGCCCTGCGTAGTAAGGTTGGAGGAACTGCCCGTATTATTACCGTACTGGAACCGCGTTCAAATACAATGAAAATGGGTATAAGTAAGAATGAGATCGCACCAGCGTTGGGGCGTGCTGATGAAGTGTTCTTATTCCAGCCAGCTAATATCAAATGGCATGTATCAGAAATTGCAGATCACTGTGTTCAGCCTGCGTATTGGAGTGCTGATATCGATTCGTTGGTGCATATGATTGTTGATAAGGCACAACCGGGGGATCATATTCTGGTTATGAGTAATGGTGGGTTTGGTGATATTCATGAAAAATTACTCTCTAAGCTGAGTAAAAAAGCTTATCAATCCTGAAAATGGCAGCAGGAAAATGAATCGCGCCATGTTGGCGCGTTCATTTAAAGCTCTTGTTCGAAAAACCTAAGGATGGTTCCACGCAGCTGTTCTGCGGTGAAATCTCTGGCAGGCGTAATGAAAATGGTGTCATCACCTGCAATACTGCCGAGTATACCTTCTGCTTTGCCAAGAGAATCCAGCTGACGAGCAATAAGCTGAGCAGCACCAGGGCTTGTGCGAATTACAACTATGGAATGGTTGTGATCAACGTCCAGTACTAGATTTTTTATTGGGCTAGTGGCGGTAGGAACACCAAGCTCGGCAGGCAGGCAGTAAACCATCTCCATTTTAGCATTACGGGTGCGAACAGCGCCAAATTTAGTGAGCATTCTGGAGACTTTGGATTGGTTAATGTTCTCAAAACCTTCTTCCAGTAGAGCGGTGACGATTTCGCCCTGAGAGCTAAATTTTTCCTCTTTCAATAACGCCTTGAAAGCTTTTATTAAATCTTCCTGTTTAGAGGGAGTACGCATATTCCACCATATTCAATCAATTATGAAAGTTGCATTATGCATATTAGTGAATTTTTATGCAATAAAAATGATTGTTCGACTAAGTTGCAAAGCATAAGTTAGTCTTATGATAAATAGAAATTCACAAAATATGAATATGATGAATTTGTTTTCTACAGTTGGTTATCTGGTGAATATATTGTTAATCAAATGATATTGTTTAGTATTGTTGTTGGGTGTAAGGTATTTAACCGATTTTTTCATAAAATCATAGGACAATTCTTAAAATAGTGTCCGTTATCTCATTAACAGATAAGCATTTTGCCTAGAATACCGCGACTTTGACGTCCCATGATTAGAGCGTAAGTCCACAATTTGGCTGTTAATAGATTGTTTTTCAAAACGTAGTAATCTATGGTTTGTAACCAGATGAATTCACAGCATTTTAAAGTATAAACGATTTAAGGAGTATCAGGATGAAAGTTGCAGTTCTCGGTGCAGCCGGTGGTATTGGTCAGGCTCTTGCTCTTCTACTAAAAACCCAGCTTCCTTCAGGTTCAGAACTCTCTTTATATGATATCGCTCCAGTTACCCCTGGGGTGGCTGTTGATCTGAGCCACATTCCAACGGGAGTGAAAATTAAAGGTTTTGCTGGTGAAGATGCTACTCCAGCGTTGGAAGGAGCGGATGTTGTATTGATTTCTGCAGGTGTTGCTCGTAAACCAGGTATGGATCGTTCAGATCTGTTTAATGTTAACGCGGGTATTGTCCGTAACCTGGTAGAACAAGTGGCTAAAACTTGTCCGAAAGCACTGGTTGGTATCATTACTAACCCAGTTAACACAACTGTAGCTATTGCAGCCGAAGTGCTGAAAAAAGCAGGTGTATATGACAAAAACCGTCTGTTTGGTATAACAACCTTGGATGTTATCCGCTCCAATACTTTTGTTGCTGAATTGAAAGGTAAAAATCCACAGGAAATTGAAGTGCCGGTAATCGGTGGTCATTCTGGTGTGACTATCCTTCCTCTGTTGTCTCAGATCCCCGGTGTGAGTTTTACTGATGAAGAGTTGGCCGCTCTGACTAAGCGTATTCAAAATGCAGGTACTGAAGTTGTTGAAGCTAAAGCGGGTGGCGGATCTGCAACTTTGTCTATGGGACAAGCTGCTGCTCGTCTGGGCCTTTCTTTGATCCGTGGCTTACAAGGCGAAAGTAATGTTGTGGAATGTGCCTACGTTGAAGGTGATGGCGAGTATGCCCGTTTCTTCGCTCAGCCGGTTCGCTTGGGCAAAAATGGTGTAGAAGAGCGTTTGGACATCGGTAAGCTGAGCGATTTTGAACAGAAAGCATTGGAAGATATGTTGGATGTATTGAGAAAAGATATAGAATTAGGCGAAAATTTTATTAATAACTAATTAATATATTTTATAAATAAAAAATATATCCGTGAAGCAATAAAAACCGCTGGTATGACAATTACCGGCGGTTTTTATTTAACGAATATAATTCATTAGCTAATTATTTGTTTGTTCGCGTATTTTCCTTTCTAATAATTCTCCCGTGTTTGGATCAAAATAACGACTCGGCCAAATTTCGGAGGGGTGTATTTCCAGATAATTCGCAATTATCCATTCCCCTTTTGGCCATGGGCGTGATAGTGCATTAGCCAGTGTAGATGAGCTAAGCCCCGCTTTGCGTGATACTTCAGCTAAGGTTGTTCCCCGCTTGCGTAAAGCTGCAATTATGTCAGCAGGATGCCAATCAGATTTCCTTGAAATCATTTTTAATCCTTTTTTTATTAAATTTGATGCTATGTTAGTGGTATAAATAACAGGTCTGCATGAGAGCAATAACGAACTTAAACTTGTTATTGAGAAATAAAATAGCATTATTTTTCTGAAAATATTTCCAAATTTTTTCTTAAAAGCTTCTTTTTTGAACTTGGTTACAAAAATAGAGAAACGTGATGAAAAAAGAGTGGTATTCGGCCAAGGAATTAATCGGCGTGGGTGAGTTACCTGGATCACCACAAGGAATTAATGCCAGAGCAAAACGTGAAGAGTGGATACGTCAGAAAAGACGGGGCGTACAAGGTAAAGCAGTTGAGTATCACTATTCCTGTTTTCCGGAAACGACCATTGCAGCACTGGAACTTCATGAATCACCTTCTGAGTATCAGGTGCAGAAGCAAGATCCTTTATCGGTTTGGGTCGGTGCTTTCTACCAGTTGTCAGAATCTGAGAAACAGGCAGTAACAGCCATGATTTTACGGGATGGTATCAGAAGTTTTTTGGAAAAAATTTATGTTATTTGACCTATTTTGGGAAAGTAAAAATGCCAACTAACTTGGCTTCTTCTTCATTATCCCGGTGCAAAGTGAGAAGAAAAGTATGAAAAAAGAATGGTACTCAGCTAAAGAGCTGGTTGGTATTGCCGGACTTCCTTCTTCGCCACAGGGGATAAACCTGATGGCAAGACGAGAAGGATGGGAATATAGACGTAAACGGGGTGTTCAAGGCAAGGCTCTTGAATATCATATAAACAGCTTGCCTGAAGATGTACTTAATGTGTTATCCGTAGGGGAAAGTACTATTGATTACACAAATAAAAGGCAGGACCCATTTTTAATTTGGGTCGAGGCTTATTATCAACTGACGAAAGTTGAGCGAGAAAAAGTTGTGAAATTTATTCTGCGGGAAGGGCTGGCAAAACTGATTGGTTATATTGATGTAGGTGTTGAAGACACAGAGAAAAACCTGGAGTCAGATTAATTCCAGGTTTTGTTATTATTAATTAAGAAAGACGTTGTACAGCAATATGAGCTAACCCCACAAGTGCTTGCTTGTATGGGGAGCTTTCCAGTACCTGCAAAGCAATAATTGCTTTATCTGCTTCTTCTTCTGCTCGTTTACGGGTGTATTCCAGCGAGCCGCATTGTTTCATTGTTGTTAGTACGGTTTCAAGTAAGTGGCGGCCGTTACCTTTTTCAATCGCTTCACGAATAAGTGCCGATTGTTCTGGATTACCATGATTCATAGCGTGTAATAATGGCAATGTAGGTTTACCTTCATTAAGATCATCGCCAGTATTTTTGCCTAATGTATTGCTATCGGCATCATAATCAAGTAAATCATCAATTAGCTGGAATGCAGTGCCTAAGTAACGCCCGTAATTTTGTAAAGCGGTTTCTTGTTCTGGTGTAGCGTTAGAAAGAATTGCAGAAGAGTGAGCGGCAACTTCAAATAGCCGAGCTGTTTTACTGTAAATCACCCGCATATAATCATCTTCAGAGATATTTGGGTCATTGCAGTTCATTAACTGTAAAACTTCACCTTCAGCGATAACATTGGTGGCTTCTGACATCAATTTGAGAACCCGCATAGAGTCAAGAGCTGTCATCATCTGGAAAGAGCGAGTGTATATAAAATCACCAACCAGTACACTTGCCGCATTACCAAAAGTGGCATTGGCGGTTGCTTTGCCGCGTCGCATATCTGATTCATCTACAACATCATCATGTAATAGGGTAGCTGTATGGATGAATTCAATTAATGCAGCAACAGTAATATGCTTATTACCTTGGTAACCCAATGCTTTGCCAGCCAGAATGGCAATTATTGGGCGAATGCGTTTTCCTCCTCCACTGATTATGTAGTAGCCCAGTTGATTTATAAGGATAACGTCAGAATTTAACTGACTAAGAATGGCTTCATTTACCGCTGCCATATCATCAGCGGTTAGCTTGATAATAGATTCTAAATTCATGTTTTTTTCGGCTATGAGTTCTAATGCAGAGCTGTGTTCATATTAACGTTACAAGAGTTATCGCTGTGTCTTGATTGTACTCGAAAAACAGTTCAAATAAATGACAATTCAGAAACTACGTTTTTTTATCTTCTGCTCTAATTCTGCTCTTGTCTTCTTAGGCTTTTTTGCGTAGAATTCGCGCCCTATTATGAATATTTATAGCGCGCTCTGGAATGATATATAGGGGGCGTGCGGAAAGCGGAGTTTATATGTACGCGGTTTTCCAAAGTGGTGGTAAACAACACCGAGTCAGCGAAGGTCAAACAATTCGCCTGGAAAAGCTGGACATCGCAACGGGTGAAACTGTTGAGTTTGACCAGGTTCTGATGGTCGCTAATGGTGATGACATCAAAATCGGCGCTCCTGTCGTTGAAGGCGTTAGAATCAAAGCTGAAGTGGTTGCTCATGGTCGCGGCGAGAAAATTAAAATAGTTAAGTTTCGTCGCCGTAAACACAGTCGTAAGCAGCAGGGCCACCGTCAGTGGTTCACTGATGTTAAAATCACTGTCATCGCTTAAGATTTAGGAGAGCAGATTAATGGCACACAAAAAGGCTGGCGGCTCAACTCGTAATGGCCGCGATTCTGAAAGTAAACGTCTGGGTGTAAAACGTTTTGGTGGCGAGTCTGTATTAGCAGGCAGCATCATTGTCCGTCAACGTGGTACTAAATTCCACGCTGGCAATAACGTTGGTTGTGGTCGTGACCATACCCTGTTCGCACTAACTGACGGGAAAGTTAAATTCGAAGTTAAAGGCCCGAAAAACCGCAAATTTATCAGCATCGAAGCTGAATAAGTTTTTCGAGTTATAAACCGAATCAGAAGCCCTGCAATGTGTTGCGGGGCTTTTTATTATTCTCAATACGCCATCTCTGGGTAAAACAGCCGTCCAGCACTATATGGCTCTCATACGGAGAAAAGATATGAAATTTGTAGATGAAGCCAGAATACTGGTTGTTGCGGGGGATGGTGGCAATGGTTGTGTTAGCTTCCGCCGTGAAAAATATATTCCGAAAGGTGGGCCAGACGGTGGTGACGGTGGAGATGGTGGAGATGTTTATCTATTGGCAGATGAAAATCTCAACACATTGATTGACTATCGTTTTGAAAAATCTTTTCGGGCAGAACGTGGACAAAATGGTCAAAGCCGGGATTGTACAGGTAAGCGTGGTCAGGATATCACTATCAAAGTGCCTGTAGGTACGCGTGTTCGCGATGTGGCAACTGGTGAGGTTCTTGGCGATATGACGCGCCATGAACAGCGTTTGATGGTAGCTAAAGGTGGGTTTCACGGACTCGGTAATACCCGTTTTAAATCTTCTGTCAACCGGGCTCCTCGCCAAAGAACGATGGGAACTTCAGGTGAAACCCGTGAACTGATGCTGGAGCTGATGTTATTAGCGGATGTTGGTATGCTGGGGATGCCAAATGCGGGCAAATCCACATTTATCCGCTCTGTTTCTGCTGCTAAACCAAAAGTTGCAGATTATCCGTTTACAACTCTGGTACCAAGCTTGGGTGTAGTAAGGATGGATAACGAGCAGAGTTTCGTTGTCGCTGATATTCCAGGGCTTATTGAAGGTGCTTCTGATGGCGCTGGCTTGGGAATCCGTTTCTTGAAGCATTTGGAACGTTGCCGAGTACTACTGCACTTAATCGATATCTGTCCTGTTGATGAATCGAATCCTGTCGAAAATGCTCGGATTATTGTCAACGAGCTACAGCAATACAGTGAAAAGCTGGCACAAAAACCACTCTGGTTAGTATTCAACAAAGTTGATCTGTTGGAGCCTGAAGAAGCTAAACAGCGTGCGCAAGCCATTGCTGATGAATTGGGTTGGGAAAGTAGCTTCTATATGATCTCCGCGGTGAATCGTCAGGGCGTTCAAGAGCTTTGCTGGGATATCATGGAGTTTATGAAAACTCAGCCGCGTAATATGAGTACGACAGAAGGTGAAGCTCAGCCTGAGAAAGTTGAATTCATGTGGGATGATTACCATAAAGAGCAATTGGATCAGGTTTCGGAAGCAGACGATGATTGGGATGACGATTGGGACGAAGATGACAACGAAGGTGTTGAGTTTATTTATAAACGCTGATTCTTCCGTTCTTTCACTATAGTTAAGGGCGCCACATGTTTGTGGCGCTCATTGTATTAGTTGTATTGGTAGAGATCTTTATATAGCCTGCTTTCAAATCTCACTAAAGGAATTCGGCGGTTACGATGTTCTTTTGGTGGTACGGCATAGGCAGAAATAAACTGTACGAAGGCAATTCGCTGACCATTGGCAGTGGTTATAAAGCCAGCGAGATTATAAACTCCTTGCAGGGCACCGGTCTTAGCTGAAACTTTTCCATTTACTCCTGCTTCATCTAACCCTCCCCGATATCTCAGCGTGCCGTCATGACCCGCTAATGGCAGCATAGAAATAAAATCTAATTCTTGATCATGTTGAGCAATAAACTGTAACACTTCTATCATGGTTGCTGGAGTGATCAGATTGTGGCGGGATAATCCTGAACCATCCACCATAACGGTATTTCCCAAATCGATACCGGCTTTTTGTTTTAATACTTGCCGCACAGCATCAGAGCCTGAACGCCAGGTTCCTGGTATATTAAAGTGTTGTTGGCCTATTGTTCGGAATACAGTATCAGCGATCATATTGTCAGATTTTTTCAGCATGACTTTCAACAGATCATGTAATGGTACTGATTGATTCTGAGCCAGGACTTTACCGGGTTCAGTGGGTAAGCTTTGGCGTTTGAGATTGCCTGTTACTTCAATTCCTGCAATTTGCAGTTCGTTTTTGAGAATTGCCCCTGCATAGCTGGCACCATTCTGAATAGCGAAAGCCAGTGGTAATGGTTCACTACGTTGAGTAAGGCATCCGGTTAGGGTAAAACGGTTAAGTTCTCCGGGAACCACATCCAACTCACAGTACTGGCTTTCAGGTGATCCTTTTGCCAGGGTTTTAACTTCACTGAACATATTCACTGGATAAAAGGATGCGACACGGATAAATGCAGTATCGCCGGGACGTTCCGCGCTATACAGTGAAACTGAAAAACAGTTTCGATCCACAATTGCGGCAGAAGGTGGAGCACTGAAACATTGGGTCATGTCATTCCATACCCAACCGGGAGCTTTATCGTGGCTGGCAAAAGCGGAAACATCTATCAGAAGATCCCCGTCAATTTTTTTCACACCAGATTGTTGTAGAAAAGTAACCATATTGCGAAGTTGTTGACGGGTCAGTGTCGGATCTCCAACAAAACGAGCAGTCAAATTTCCTTTTAAAACACCATTTGAAATTTTGCTATTACTTTCTAGTGTGGTGATAAAGCGATAGTCTTTGCCCAGTTGCAATAATGCTGCAAGGGCCGTGACAACTTTTAGAGTACTTGCTGGTAGAGCCATTTGCTGGCCGTGATAATCAAGTAACGGTGTATTGGCGCCAACTTTTTGGGCGATTAACGCCAGATTAGTACCGTCAGGCAAATATTGTGCATATTCCTCAACTGGTGTGGCATTTGCGTTGGTGATAGTCAAATACAGCGTGGTAACGCAAACTAATCTGCTGGCCATTTTAAAAAGGGACATAAATTTCGCATGTGGATGTGGACATACCACAATACTAAGGTGCAAAGTGGGGAAAAGTAAACGATGACCCATCATCAAGTCTACGTTAGAATGACACATTAATATGTAGAAATGATTGTGAACTCTGGGTAATCCTGTGGTTTACATTACTGTTTATTGTCTGGAAGCCCGCCCGACAAGGCGTGCTCATTGTGCTGTTATCTGAAAACATCAGGATGATGCTTGGTTTTTGCTCAGGAAAGATTTAGAGGATTAATATAATGAAACAGATTCCAATGACGGGACGTGGCGCGGATAAGTTGCGCGAAGAGTTAGATTATCTGAAAAACGTACGTCGTCCAAAAATTATTTCAGACATTGCTGAAGCGCGTGAACATGGTGATCTGAAAGAAAACGCTGAATATCATGCAGCTCGTGAACAACAAGGTTTCTGCGAAGGTCGTATCCAGGAAATTGAAGCTAAGCTTTCTAATGCACAAGTGATTGATGTCACAAAAATGCCCAAGACTGGACGTGTTATTTTTGGTGCTACAGTTACAGCTTTGAATGTAAATACTGATGAAGAGCAAACTTACCGGATTGTAGGTGATGATGAGGCTGATATTAAAGAAAATTTAATTTCCGTGAATTCACCGATTGCTCGTGGCCTGATTGGCAAAGAGGTTGATGACGTTGTGACTATCAAGACGCCTGGTGGTGAAGTTGAATATGAAATCTTGAAAGTTGAATATATTTAAACTTTAGGATCAGCCTGTTGCTGTCGATTTCCGTTAGGTAAAGTTACACTAGAATTGTATAGAAAGTAAAAAAGGCCGGATTCGGCCTTTTTTATCATAATAATGCGCATGGCATTTTTATATAAATGTGATTTGATTATTTAGGTAAAATAATTCTGCGTTCTTCCGATTGGCGGTAAAGAACCAGAATTTTCCCGATAATTTGCACATTATATGCGCCGGTCTCGCGAACAATTGCATCGGCGATCAAATTTTTGATTTCACGATCTTCGCCTGCGATTTTGACTTTGATAAGCTCATGGTGTGCCAGCGTTTGTTCAATTTCAGCCAACACGCCTTCAGTCAGACCGTTGTTACCGATCATAACGACAGGTTTTAACGGATGAGCGAGACTTTTTAGGTGTTGTACTTGTTTTTTGTTAAGAGTCATTGTTTTTTTGCTTAGTTAGGATTGAAAACGGGACATTCTACCGCCATCTCATATCTATCACCATAAATAGTGTGTTGTGGTTTTGGTGTGTCGAGCAATAGATATCTGGCTCTTTATTAGTATAGTTGGAAAGGACAATGGCCAATAAAAAACGTTCGGCAAGTTCCAGTCGCTGGTTACAAGAACACTTTAGTGATAAATATGTTCTTCAGGCACAGAAAAAAGGGCTGCGTTCTCGCGCTTGGTTTAAACTTGATGAAATTCAACAAAGTGACAAAATTTTTAAGCCTGGCATGACCGTTGTCGATTTAGGAGCAGCCCCTGGTGGATGGTCTCAGTACGCAGTGAGTCAAATTAATGAGAATGGGCGGGTAATTGCCTGTGATCTTTTACCGATGGACCCAATTGTTGGAGTCGATTTCCTTCAGGGAGATTTCCGTGATGAACTTGTATTGAAAACATTGCTTGAGCGAGTTGGTAATAACAAAGTCCAGGTAGTCATGTCGGATATGGCACCCAATATGAGCGGAACACCTGCGGTCGATATTCCTCGATCCATGTATCTGGTTGAATTGGCGTTAGATATGTGTCGTGATGTGCTGGCCCCCGGGGGGAGTTTCATCGTCAAAGTATTTCAGGGAGAGGGCTTTGATGAATACCTGAGGGAAATTCGCTCCCTGTTTACGAGTGTGAAAATTCGTAAGCCAGACGCTTCGCGGGCACGATCGCGTGAAGTATACATTGTAGCGACAGGGCGGAAACTGTAGTACCCTGAATGCTATTTGTTAACACAGTTGTAATATGAGGTTAATCCCTTGAGTGACATGGCGAAAAACCTGATTCTCTGGTTAGTTATCGCAGTTGTGCTGATGTCGTTATTCCAGAGTTTTGGCCCCAGCGATTCTAATAGTCGTAGGGTGGATTACTCTACCTTCATCAATGAGTTAGCCCAGGATCAGGTGCGCGAAGTTCGTATCTCAGGTCGTGAGATTAATGTTAGTAAGAAAGATAACAGTAGATATACCACTTACCTGCCAGTGCAGGATGAGAAGCTGTTAGATACCTTACTAAATAAGAATGTAAAAGTAGTTGGTGAGCCGCCGGAAGAACCAAGCCTGCTAACCTCTATTTTCATTTCTTGGTTCCCGATGTTACTGCTTATCGGGGTCTGGATTTTCTTTATGCGTCAGATGCAAGGCGGTGGTGGTAAGGGGGCGATGTCATTTGGTAAAAGCAAAGCCCGTATGCTAACAGAAGACCAGATTAAAACCACTTTTGCTGATGTTGCTGGTTGTGACGAAGCAAAAGAAGAGGTTGGTGAACTGGTGGAGTACTTACGTGAACCAGGCCGTTTCCAGAAATTGGGTGGGAAAATTCCGAAAGGTATTCTGATGGTAGGGCCACCGGGTACCGGTAAGACCTTACTGGCAAAGGCAATTGCTGGTGAGGCGAAAGTGCCATTCTTTACAATCTCTGGTTCTGACTTTGTTGAAATGTTTGTTGGTGTTGGTGCATCCCGTGTTCGTGATATGTTTGAGCAGGCGAAGAAAGCCGCACCTTGTATCATCTTTATCGATGAGATTGATGCAGTAGGCCGCCAGCGTGGTGCTGGCTTGGGTGGTGGTCATGATGAACGTGAGCAGACTTTAAACCAGATGCTGGTTGAGATGGATGGTTTTGAAGGTAACGAAGGTATTATCGTCATTGCTGCGACCAACCGTCCTGATGTACTTGATCCAGCGTTACTGCGTCCTGGCCGTTTTGACCGCCAGGTTGTTGTTGGTCTACCAGACGTACGTGGTCGTGAACAGATTTTAAAAGTTCATATGCGTCGTGTTCCTTTGGATACTGATGTTGACGCTTCGGTTATTGCACGTGGTACTCCAGGATTTTCTGGTGCTGATTTGGCGAATCTGGTGAATGAAGCTGCTCTGTTTGCCGCCCGTGGCAACAGACGTGTGGTGTCTATGGTTGAATTCGAAAAAGCGAAAGACAAAATCATGATGGGTGCAGAACGCCGCTCCATGGTGATGACGGAAGAGCAAAAAGAATCAACTGCTTATCATGAAGCAGGCCATGCAATTATCGGTCGTCTAGTTCCTGAGCATGATCCTGTTCATAAAGTTACCATTATTCCGCGTGGCCGAGCTTTAGGCGTGACTTTCTTCCTACCGGAAGGTGACCAGATTAGTGCCAGCCGCCAGAAACTGGAAAGTCAGATTTCAACCCTGTACGGTGGTCGTCTGGCAGAAGAGATTATTTACGGTCCGGACAATGTTTCTACTGGTGCATCTAACGATATCAAAGTAGCGACCTCAATCGCCCGAAATATGGTGACACAGTGGGGGTTCTCGGAAAGACTTGGCCCATTGCTCTATGCGGAGGAAGAAGGTGAAGTGTTTCTTGGACGTTCAGTTGCTAAAGCTAAACATATGTCTGATGAAACAGCTCGTTTGATTGATCAGGAAGTTAAGGCAATTATCGATAATAATTATCAACGTGCCCGCCAGATTTTGATGGATAACCTTGATATCCTGCATTCAATGAAAGATGCATTGATGAAGTATGAAACTATTGATGCACCTCAGATTGATGATTTAATGAATCGCACAAATGTGCGACCACCGGCAGGATGGGAAAATGGTAATGGTAGCAACAATAACAGCCGTCCAGCAGATAATACATCTCCGCCACAGCCTGTAAAACCAACTGGTGATATCGATACATCGGTACAAGGTGGCGAACAGCCAGGGAAACCGGGAAACAATGATCGGTAAGTGTTCCTGAGTCTGGCAGATATACTCATCAAACCCCAGGTAAGCCCTGGGGTTTTGACATTAAAGGCAGACCAACATGCAACTCATAGCCAGAGGTAGTGTTCTCGATCTTTCTCGCCCACAAGTGATGGGTATTTTGAACGTTACTCCAGATTCATTTTCTGATGGTGGTGCTTACAATACTTTTGATATGGCCTTACGACATGCGGAAGAGATGATTACTGAAGGAGCTGCGATTATTGATATCGGTGGAGAATCTACCCGTCCGGGCGCTGATGAAATCAGTGAACAGGAAGAAATAGATCGGGTTGTACCGATTGTTGAGGCTTTAGCTCAGCGCTTTGATATCTGGATTTCTGTTGATACATCAAAAGCATTAGTTATGAGTGAATCGGCAAGAGCTGGCGCTTGTTTGATTAATGATATTCGTTCATTGCAAGAGCCTGGTGCCTTAGAAAGCGCTGCTCAATCTGGCTTACCTATTTGTTTGATGCATATGAAGGGGCAGCCACGGACTATGCAGGATGCGCCACATTATGAAAACGTATTGGGTGAAGTGAAACAATTTTTTACTAAACAAATTGAACGTTGTGTTGCGGCAGGGATAGAAAAAAATAAACTTATTCTTGATCCTGGCTTCGGTTTTGGTAAGAGCTTGACACATAATTATCAATTATTGGCGCATTTAAACGAATTTCATCAATTTGGCTTGCCTGTGCTAGCAGGAATGTCTCGTAAGTCTATGATAGGTCAGTTGCTTAATGTGCCGCCACAAGAAAGGGTTGCCGGTAGTGTGGCCTGTGCTGTTATTGCTGCTATGCAAGGAGCGCAGATTATCCGGGTACATGACGTTAGAGAAACTGTGCAGGCAATGCGAATTGTCGAAGCAACACTTTCAGCAAAGGAAGAGAAAAATTATGAGTAATCGTAAATATTTTGGTACTGATGGCATCCGTGGCAAAGTGGGTGACAGTCCGATTACGCCGGATTTTGTGTTAAAGCTCGGTTGGGCTGCAGGTAAGGTATTGGCCCGTCATGGTTCTCGTAAAATCATTATTGGTAAGGATACCCGTATTTCTGGCTATATGTTGGAGTCTTCTTTAGAAGCGGGTTTGGCAGCTGCTGGTTTATCTGCTTCATTCACTGGTCCTATGCCAACACCTGCTGTTGCTTATCTGACCCGTACTTTCCGCGCTGAAGCTGGAATTGTTATCTCTGCTTCTCATAACCCTTATTACGATAATGGTATTAAATTCTTCTCTATCGACGGCACAAAACTGCCAGATGATGTGGAAGAAGCTATTGAAGCTGAAATGGAAAAACCACTGACTTGTGTAGAGTCTGCTGAATTGGGACGTGCAAACCGTATTGTCGATGCGGCAGGTCGCTATATTGAATTCTGTAAAGGCACATTTCCGAGTGAGCAAAGTCTAAATGGATTGAAAATTGTGCTTGATTGCGCTAATGGCGCGACTTATCACATTGCTCCAAATGTACTTAGAGAATTGGGGGCTAACGTTGTGACGATTGGCTGCGAGCCAAACGGTATTAATATTAACGAAAAATGTGGCGCTACCGATGTTCGTTTATTGCAGCAACGTGTTGTGGAGGAAAAAGCAGACGTTGGTTTGGCATTCGATGGTGATGGTGATCGCGTTATTATGGTTGACCATTTAGGGCAGAAAGTTGATGGCGACCAGATCCTTTATATTATTGCTCGTGAAGCATTGAGACTGGGACAACTGCGTGGTGGAGTTGTTGGTACGCTGATGAGTAATATGGGATTGGAGTTGGCATTGAAACAGCTTGGTATCCCATTCTTGCGTACTAAAGTGGGTGACCGTTATGTACTGGAAAAACTACAGGAAGAAGGTTGGCGTTTAGGCGCTGAAAACTCTGGTCATGTTATCCTGCTTGATAAAACCACTACAGGTGATGGTATTGTTGCTGGCCTTCAGGTTCTGAGCGCAATGGTGCGCAACCATATGAGCCTGCATGATTTGTGTAGTGGTATGAAACTTTTACCGCAGGTGTTGGTGAATGTTCGTTTCTCCGGTTCACATGATCCACTTCAATCAGAAAATGTAATTAATGTCACCAAGTCTGTTGAAGCTGAATTAAATGGCTGTGGACGAGTATTGTTACGTAAGTCTGGTACTGAGCCATTGATTCGCGTCATGGTAGAAGGTGAAGATAATGAGCAGGTAACCGCTCTGGCGCATCGTATTGCTGATGCAGTGAAACAAGCCGGTTAATTTGTTGTTTTTTTCTTCAAGTGATTCTGATTATTGAAATTAACCTTGCGTATCAGGTGTGGTTTGGTTAGTATTCAGACCCACTCAGTCAGGCGATTAACCTGTTTGAGTGGGTGATGCAGTATTAAGGTAACCACCTAGATTGTGGTAAACCCCACGAGGATACAGGTACAACATATGTATGAAGCTCTTTTAGTTGTTTTCTTGCTAGTTGCTATCGGGCTGGTTGCCTTGGTTATGCTACAGCAGGGTAAAGGTGCTGATATGGGTGCTTCCTTTGGTGCGGGTGCGTCTGCGACATTGTTTGGTTCGTCGGGTTCAGGTAACTTCATGACCCGTATGACCGCGATTTTTGCCACCCTGTTTTTCATTATTAGTCTGGTGCTTGGTAATATGACTAGCAACCAAACTGGTACGAGCAGTAAGTGGGAAAATATTGGTGAGCCCGCTAAAGTCGAGAAATCAACAGAAATTCCGACAGCGCCAGCAGCACCAAATAGTGACATTCCCCAGTAATCGTCACAAAAGAGAATTAAAGGTGAGGTTGTCAGTTGGTAGATTGCCTCATATCAGTGCCGAGGTGGTGAAATTGGTAGACACGCTACCTTGAGGTGGTAGTGCCCACACTAGGGCTTACGGGTTCAAGTCCCGTCCTCGGTACCATTATTCAGATAGCTTGCGTTTTCACAGTTATCGGCGTAATATTTGCCACGTTTTCGAACGCGGGATGGAGCAGCATGGTAGCTCGTCGGGCTCATAACCCGAAGGTCGTCGGTTCAAATCCGGCTCCCGCAACCACTTCTAAATAAGATGCACCTTTTTGAATGAAATAATTCAGCAATATTTAAGATATTGGTCCTGATTCGAAGGGTGCATGGAATGGGTGGTTGAAGCCGCTGGCAGCAAACAGGGTCCAGTTGCATAAAGCCCCGAATTTCGGGGTTTTTTGTTATTTGACAACAGAACTACTGGGCTAATAAGCCCTTTTTTTATGTCTTGGGGGTGGGCTTGTCCACATTAGAACAAAAATTAACAGCGATGATTTCAGCACCAGTTGAAGCTTTAGGCTTTGAATTAGTTGGCTTAGAGTTTATTCGTGCGCGTGTTTCTACACTGCGGATCTATATTGATAGTGAGAATGGTATCACTGTTGATGATTGTGCTGATGTTAGCCACCAGGTCAGTGCGGTATTAGATGTCGAAGATCCTATCTCAGCGCTTTATAACTTGGAAATTTCTTCACCTGGCTTGGAGCGCCCGTTGTTCACTGCTGAACATTACCAGCGTTTTATTGGTGAGGAAGTCAGTCTGGTTTTACGTATAGCAATGCAAAACCGTCGGAAATGGCTGGGCATTATCAAAACTGTCGACGGAGAAATGATCACGGTTACGGTGGATGGAAAAGATGAAGTGTTCGCACTGAGCAACATCCAGAAAGCGAACCTGGTACCCCACTTTTAAAGTTCGGATGAGGCAACTAGGATGAATAAAGAAATTCTGGCTGTTGTGGAAGCGGTTTCCAACGAAAAATCCCTTCCACGCGAAAAAATCTTCGAGGCGCTGGAAACAGCACTGGCCACAGCCACCAAGAAAAAATATGAACAAGATATTGATGTTCGTGTCAGTATTGATCGTAAATCTGGCGATTTTGATACTTTCCGCCGTTGGTTAATTGTTGAAGAGGTAACTCAGCCGACTCGTGAAATTACGCTGGAAGCGGCTAGATTTGAAGAGCCTGAAATTGATTTGGGTAGTTATACCGAAGATCAAATTGAATCAGTAACATTTGATCGTATTACAACACAAACGGCTAAACAGGTTATCGTACAGAAAGTACGTGAAGCTGAACGCGCTATGGTTGTTGACCAGTTTCGTGAGCAGCAAGGTGAGATCATCACCAGTGTGGTTAAAAAAGTAAATCGTGAGAATATCACTCTTGATTTGGGCAATAATGCTGAAGCAGTTATCCTTCGCGAAGATATGTTACCAAGGGAAAATTTCCGTCCAGGTGACCGCGTGCGTGGTGTACTGTATGATGTTCGCCCTGAAGCACGAGGTGCGCAATTGTTTGTCAGCCGTTCCCGTCCGGAAATGCTGGTTGAACTGTTCCGTATCGAGGTTCCGGAAATTGGTGAGGAGCTTATCGAAATTAAAGCTGCCGCCCGTGATCCGGGTTCCCGCGCTAAGATCGCAGTAAAAACTAATGACAAGCGTATCGATCCAGTTGGTGCTTGCGTTGGTATGCGTGGCGCGCGGGTACAAGCCGTTTCCAGCGAGCTGGGCGGCGAACGAATTGATATTGTATTGTGGGATGATAACCCTGCTCAATTCGTTATTAATGCTATGGCTCCGGCTGATGTTGCATCTATTGTTGTTGATGAAGATAAGTGCACGATGGATGTTGCCGTTGAAAGCAACAACTTAGCTCAGGCTATTGGTCGTAATGGTCAAAACGTACGCCTGGCTGCGCAGTTGCTGAAAAAACACCGTGGTGATGACAAGTGGGAATTGAATGTCATGACTGCTGAGGAGCTGCAAGCAAAACATCAGGCAGAAGCTCACGCTTCTATTGATACATTCACTAAGCATCTCGATATTGATGAAGAATTCGCTACTGTTCTGGTCGAAGAAGGTTTCTCAACTCTGGAAGAATTGGCCTATGTACCAATCAATGAGCTTCTGGAAATTGAGGGCCTTGATGAGGAAACTATCGAAGTCCTGCGTGAACGTGCGAAAGCTGCTTTAACTACTCTGGAACTGGCTCAGAAAGAAAGCCTCAGTGATAAACAACCAACTGAAGAGTTGTTAAATCTGACTGGCATGAACCGCACTTTGGCATTTGACCTAGCTGCCTGTGGCATCTGTACGCTGGAAGATCTTGCCGAGCAGGGTATCGACGACCTATCTGATATTGAAGGTTTGAATGATGAGAAAGCAGGCGAGCTCATCATGGCTGCCCGTAATATTTGTTGGTTTGGCGATGATGCGTAATAAACTGTAGCAGGAAGGAACAGCATGACAGATGTAACCGTAAAATCACTGGCAGAAGAGATCCAGACTTCGGTTGATCGTCTGGTACAGCAATTTGCTGATGCAGGGATTAAAAAAACCGAAGCTGATTTTGTCTCTCAGAAAGAAAAAGAAGCTTTACTGGCACATTTGAATCGTGAGCAAGGTGGTTCAGCTGGTAAACCCGATAAACTAACATTACAGCGTAAAACACGTAGTACACTAAATGTTTCAGGCACCGATGGTAAAAGCAAACCGGTAGCCGTTGAGGTCCGCAAAAAGCGCACATATGTGAACCGCGATGCAATTGAACAGGCTAAAGCGGAAGAACAAGCGAAGCGTGAAGCGGAAGAGCAAGCACGGCGTGAAGCAGAAGAAAAAGCGCAACGCGAAGCCGAAATAGCAGCGAAGAAACTTGCTGAAGATCAGGCTAAACGTGAGGCAGAAGAAAACGCCAAACGTGAAGCAGCTGAAAAAGCTAAACGCCAGGCAGCGGAAAATGAAAAAGTGACCAATCAACATACCGAACATAGACAAAAACCAGCTCAGACTGATAAAACAGCTCAAAATGAAAAAGCGCGTCGCGAAGCAGAAGCTGCTGATCTTAAGCGTAAAGCAGAAGAAGAGATGCGCCGTAAGGTAGAAGAGGAAGCTAAACGTGTTGCTGAGGAAGCTCGTCGTATGGCTGAGGAGAATCAGGATAAATGGTCAAGTGATTCAGATTCCAGCGATAACGATGATTATCATGTGACTACCTCTCGCCACGCCCGTGCTGCTGAGGATGAAAACGATGCCAAAGTTGAAGGTGATCGTCGTGCTCGTAGCCGTAGTGGTAAAACTACCCGTCAGAAGAAAAATAATAAACATTCAGAATCCAAAGCAGATCGCGAGGAAGCCCGTGCAGTTGGCCGTACAAAAGGCAAGCAGCGCAAAACCAGTACATTACAACAGAGTTTCAACAAGCCTGTAGCAGCCGTTAACCGTGATGTTGTGATTGGTGAAACGATTACTGTTGCTGAGTTGGCTAACAAAATGGCTGTTAAAGGTTCTCAGGTCATCAAAGCCATGATGAAAATGGGTGCAATGGCAACTATCAACCAGGTGATTGATCAGGAAACTGCACAACTGGTTGCTGAAGAAATGGGCCATAAGGTCATCCTGCGTCGTGAGAATGAGCTGGAAGAAGCGCTGATGAGCGATCGTGATACAGGTGAAGCTGTCGCTGAACCTCGAGCACCGGTTGTTACCATCATGGGGCATGTTGACCACGGTAAAACTTCTCTTCTGGATTACATTCGTTCTACGAAGGTTGCTTCTGGTGAAGCCGGCGGGATTACCCAGCATATCGGTGCTTACCACGTTGAGACTGAAAGTGGCATGATTACTTTCCTGGATACTCCGGGGCATGCTGCATTTACTTCAATGCGTGCACGTGGTGCGAAAGCTACTGACATCGTGGTTCTGGTTGTTGCTGCTGATGATGGTGTGATGCCTCAGACGATTGAAGCTATCCAGCACGCAAAAGCAGCGAATGTTCCTGTGGTTGTTGCGGTTAACAAAATCGATAAACCAGAAGCTGATCCAGATCGTGTGAAAAGCGAGCTTTCTCAGCATGGTGTTCAGCCTGAAGAGTGGGGAGGTGAAACTCAGTTTATCAATGTATCTGCTAAAGCCGGTATCGGTATTGATGAGCTGCTAGACGCAATCTTATTGCAGGCTGAAGTTCTTGAACTGAACGCTGTTCGTTCTGGTATGGCTAGCGGCGTTGTCATCGAATCATTCCTAGATAAAGGTCGTGGCCCAGTTGCAACAGTACTAGTTCAAGAAGGTACTTTAAATAAAGGCGATATCGTACTTTGTGGTTTTGAATATGGACGAGTTCGCGCAATGCGCGATGAACTGGGTCGTGAAGTATTCTCTGCGGGCCCATCTATTCCAGTGGAAATCCTTGGCTTGTCCAACGTACCTGCGGCTGGTGATGAAGCAACCGTTGTACGTGACGAGAAAAAAGCCCGTGAAGTGGCTCTTTATCGTCAGGGTAAATTCCGTGAAGTTAAGCTGGCTCGTCAACAGAAATCTAAACTGGAAAACATGTTTGCTAACATGGAAGAAGGTGAGGTTTCTGAGCTGAATATCGTTCTGAAATCTGACGTTCAGGGGTCATGTGAAGCGATTCGCGAAGCATTGGAACAACTGTCTACCAATGAAGTGAAAGTAAAAATTATTGGTTCTGGTGTAGGCGGTATTACAGAAACTGACGCTACACTGGCTGCTGCTTCTAATGCAATTATTCTAGGTTTCAACGTTCGGGCCGATGCTTCTGCGCGCCGTGTCGTTGAAAATGAAAACCTGGATCTGCGTTATTATTCTGTCATTTATAGCCTGATTGATGAAGTTAAACAGGCGATGAGTGGTATGTTGTCACCTGAATATAAACAGCAGATCATGGGCTTAGCAGAAGTTCGCGATGTGTTTAAGTCACCCAAATTCGGTGCGATAGCCGGTTGTATGGTGACTGAAGGTACTATTAAGCGTAATAACCCAATTCGCGTACTGCGTGATAACGTGGTGATCTACGAAGGTGAGCTGGAATCCCTGCGCCGCTTTAAGGATGACGTTAACGAAGTTCGTAATGGTATGGAATGTGGTATTGGTGTTAAGAACTACAATGACGTTCGTGTCGGTGACATGATAGAAGTATTTGAAATAATTGAAGTTAAACGTTCTATCGCTTAATTCCTACCGCTGGTTAATTTCATTGTTGGGGGGCTTATGCCCCCCAATGTCAGGAGATACAACAATGGCAAGAGAATTCAGTCGTACTCAGCGTGTTGCACAGGAAATGCAAAAAGAAATTGCCATCATTTTGCAGCGAGAAGTAAAAGATCCACGGATCGGTATGGCAACTGTTTCTGGTGTTGAAGTTTCACGTGATTTGGCTTATGCCAAAGTTTTCGTCACTTTTCTAAATGTGCTGACTGAAGAGCATGATTCTGATGTGGTGAAAAACGGTATTAAGGCATTGAATGAAGCATCTGGTTTTATACGTTCTCTGTTGGGTAAAGCAATGCGTTTGCGTGTTGTACCGGAATTGACATTTTCCTACGATAATTCCCTAGTAGAGGGGATGAGAATGTCTAATCTGGTCACTAATGTCGTGAAGGATGATGAACAGCGTCGGGCTTCTGCGGATCGCAAAGAGGAGAACTAATGGGGCGTCGTCGTCGCGGTCGTGATATACATGGTGTGCTGTTACTGGATAAGCCGCAAGATATTTCTTCTAATGATGCACTGCAAAAAGTAAAACGTATTTTTAATGCCAGCAAAGCTGGCCACACTGGTGCGTTGGACCCATTGGCAACGGGTATGCTACCGGTTTGTCTCGGTGAAGCGACTAAATTCTCCCAGTTCTTACTTGATTCCGACAAGCGTTACCGGGCAGTGGCTCGTCTTGGTCAGCGAACTGACACATCTGATTCACATGGGCAGATCATTAGTGAGAGAGCAATTCAGCTAGATCAAGCTCAGCTTGATGATGCTTTGAATAAATTCCGTGGTAATACCATGCAAATTCCCTCTATGTATTCTGCACTGAAACATCAGGGAAAACCATTGTATGAATATGCCCGTCAGGGTATTGAAGTAGAACGAGAAGCTCGGCCAATTACGGTTTATGAATTACAGTTTATCCGTTGGGAAGAGGATGAGCTGGAATTGGAGATACACTGCTCGAAAGGAACTTATATTCGTACCATTATTGATGACTTAGGCGAGTTATTAGGTTGTGGTGCTCACGTTATTTATTTACGCCGTTTGCAGGTAGCGAATTACCCAAATGATCGAATGGTGACACTTGAGCAATTATATGAATTGCAAAAGCAGGCCGAAGATCGGGAAATACCTGTGGGCGAATTAATTGATCCATTGTTATTGCCAATGGATAGTGCAGTTGCTCATTTTCCTGAAGTTAATTTACTTCCAGTCGTTGCGTCTTATTTTAAACAAGGCCAAGCAGTGCGAAGTGCCAAATCTTTGGCTCTAGTTGAAAGTATGGTACGCGTAACTGAAGGTGATGAACGGAAATTCATCGGCATTGCTGCTATTAATGATGATGGGCTTGTTGCTCCCCGTCGTTTGGTTGTTGAAAGCAGGGACTAGGGTATTTGGGGTCATCTTGCGCTTAACTTATTTGCGGCGTAGAATGGCGCAGCTATATGTTGGGCGGCTGAATTAGAGATCGGCACCCGTGATTTTAATTTATATATTTTTTTGGAGTTGTAATATGTCTCTAAGTACTGAAGCAAAAGCGCAAATTATTGCGGAATTTGGTCGTGATGCGAATGACAGTGGTTCTAGTGAAGTACAGATTGCTCTGCTGACTGCGCAGATTAATCACTTGCAAGGCCATTTTTCAGAGCATAAAAAAGATCACCATAGCCGTCGTGGTCTGCTGCGCATGGTTTCTCAGCGCCGCAAATTGCTGGACTATCTGAAGCGTAAAAATGTGACAAGTTACACTGTGCTGATTGGGCGTCTCGGCCTGCGTCGCTAATCAAGCAAGTTTCAGCGGAAAGGGGCCATATATGGCCCCTTTTCTTCTGAAAAACCATCATTATGTAGCAGCATAAGAATGCTGATGGTGGTTTTTGGTAAGGCTCTTCGGTTACAGAGGTTCGCGCGGCTAATGAGAGTGCTTAAGGGAGTAAGTTCTGTCATTAGTCGCGAGGATGTGGCATGAAGAGATCATTCATTGTTGCCTGCTAACATATAAAAGGCAACGTTAACGAAAGGATATTATTTTGCTGAGTCCGATTGTTCGTAAATTTCAATATGGTCAACATACCGTTACTATCGAAACAGGTATGATGGCTCGCCAGGCCACAGCTGCTGTTATGGTAAATATGGATGACACTGCTGTATTCGTCACTGTTGTTGGTCAGAAAAAAGCAAAAGCTGGTCAGGATTTCTTTCCACTGACTGTTAACTATCAGGAGCGTACTTACGCTGCTGGCCGTATTCCAGGTAGTTTCTTCCGTCGTGAAGGCCGCCCGGGAGAAGGTGAAACGTTGGTAGCTCGTTTGATTGATCGTCCTCTGCGCCCTCTATTCCCAGAAGGTTTCCTGAACGAGGTTCAGATCGTAGCAACTGTTGTTTCTGTTAATCCACAAGTTAACCCTGATATTGTTGCAATGATTGGTGCTTCTGCTGCACTAGCACTTTCTGGTATTCCATTCAATGGCCCAATTGGCGCCGCTCGTGTTGGTTATATCAATGATCAATATGTACTGAACCCAACCAGTGATGAGCTGAAAAATAGCCGTTTGGATCTAGTGGTTTCAGGTACTGCTGGTGCTGTACTGATGGTTGAATCTGAAGCAGATCTGTTAACTGAAGAACAAATGCTGGGCGCGGTGGTGTTTGGTCATGATCAACAACAGGTGGTTATTGATAACATTAATGCGTTGGCTGCGGAAGCGGGCAAAGAAAAATGGGATTGGGCGCCAGAACCTGTTAACCAAGAATTACATGATCGGGTCGCTGCATTGGCAGAAAGCCGTCTGGGTGATGCTTATCGTATCACTGAGAAACAAGAGCGTTATGCTCAAGTTGATGCTATCAAAGATGAAGTTTCAGCAGCATTGTTGGAACAGGATGAAACTCTGGATGAAGCCGAAATCCATGAGATTTTAGGTAGCTTAGAGAAAAATGTTGTTCGCAGTCGTGTTTTACGTGGTGAACCACGTATTGATGGTCGTGAAAAGGATATGGTTCGTGCGTTGGACGTACGTACTGGTGTTCTGCCTCGTACCCACGGTTCTGCATTGTTTACTCGTGGTGAAACCCAGGCTTTGGTTACTGCGACTTTGGGTACAGAACGTGATGCGCAAATCATTGATGAGCTGATGGGTGAACGCACAGATCGCTTCCTGTTGCACTACAACTTCCCTCCATACTCTGTTGGTGAGACAGGTATGATTGGTTCGCCAAAACGTCGTGAAATTGGTCACGGCCGTCTGGCTAAACGTGGTGTATTGGCAGTTATGCCAAAAGCTAATGAATTCCCATATACTGTTCGTGTAGTTTCTGAAATTACTGAATCAAACGGCTCATCTTCAATGGCATCTGTTTGTGGTGCATCTCTTGCACTGATGGACGCAGGTGTACCGATTAAAGCTGCTGTTGCTGGTATTGCAATGGGGCTGGTGAAAGAAGGGGATAACTTTGTTGTTCTGTCTGACATTCTGGGTGATGAAGATCATTTGGGAGACATGGACTTTAAAGTAGCTGGTAGCCGTGAAGGTGTTAGCGCTCTGCAAATGGATATCAAAATTGAAGGTATCACTCGCGAAATTATGCAAGTTGCTTTGAATCAGGCAAAAGGTGCACGTTTGCATATTCTGAGTGTAATGGAGCAGGCAATTCATTGCCCACGTAATGATATTTCTGAATTTGCACCACGCATTCACACTATCAAGATTAATCCTGACAAGATCAAAGATGTTATCGGTAAAGGTGGCTCAGTTATCCGTGCGCTGACTGAAGAAACCGGTACTACTATTGAAATCGAAGATGATGGTACAGTGAAGATTGCTGCAACTGATGGCGAAAAAGCAAAACATGCAATCAGCCGTATTGAAGAAATTACTGCGGAGATCGAAGTTGGGCGTGTTTACACTGGTAAAGTAACCCGTATCGTTGATTTCGGCGCATTTGTTGCTATCGGTGGTGGTAAAGAAGGTCTGGTACATATTTCTCAGATTGCTGATAAACGTGTTGAGAAAGTGGCTGATTATTTGCAGGTAAGTCAGGAAGTATCAGTTAAAGTACTAGAAGTTGATCGCCAGGGCCGTGTTCGTTTGAGCATTAAAGAAGCAACAGCGGGTACAACTGTTGAGGAAGCATCACAGGTACCACAATCAGCAGAATAAATTTGATGTCATAAACGGTGTCTTGTAAAAAAGCGCCGTTTAATAGACTCAAGGGCAGGAGGCCCAATAAATGCAAGATGGGTGATAGGTCATTCTTATCAATGTCTGACTTTCGGGAGTAGGAAATGAATTTTTTTCTGCGCTGGTGTTATGCTGTAGCAATACTTATTTTAACAGGATGCAACAGCAAGGATTGGCGTAAAAACGAAGTTTTTGCTATTCCGTTACAACCTTCATTGCAGCAGGAAGTCATTCTGGCTCGTATGGAACAGATTCTCGCGAGTCGGTCATTGACAGAAGATGAGTACGCACAGCTTTTATATGAGAGAGGTGTGCTGTATGATAGTCTCGGGCTGAGGGCTTTGGCACGGAATGATTTTTCTATTGCCTTATCTATTCGCCCTAATATTCCAGAGATTTTTAATTATCTGGGGATTTACTTTACGCAGGCTGGCAATTTTGATGCCGCCTATGAAGCGTTTGATTCTGTATTAGAGCTTGATCCAACTTACAATTACGCGCGTCTGAACCGCGGCATCGCGTTGTATTACGGTGGCCGGTATAAGTTAGCGCAGGATGATCTGCAGGCGTTTTATCAAGACGATCCAAATGATCCCTTCCGTTCGTTGTGGTTATACCTGGTGGAAAAAGAATTTTATCCTAAAGGAGCGATGGTAAACTTGTCGCAACACTATGAAAGAGCGAACCGGGGGCAATGGGGCTGGAATATAGTTGAATTCTATTTAGGCAAAATCAGTGAATATACATTGATGGATCGCTTGAAAGAGAATGCAACGGATAACACTTCGCTCGCTGAGCATCTCAGTGAAACTGACTTCTATTTAGGTAAACATTACCTAAGTCTGGGGGACAAGGATAGCGCATCTGCGTTATTCAAGCTGACGGTGGCTAACAATGCACATAACTTTGTTGAGCACCGCTATGCATTGTTGGAATTGGCGCTGTTAGGCCAGGAACAAGACGACCTATCAGAATCGGACCAGCAATAGCTGACGAACATTTCGAGATCGATTTGCAAAGTCCATCATCTTGACCGATGAGGGCTTGTTTGTTCGTTTAATTACATACTTTGAGCCAGTTCACATTTTAAATGAAAATGACCGAAATTTTTTTCGATGCGTTATGTAGGCTGGCCGCCATAACTAATGAGGCACCATTACATGACCACTGAAACTGAAATCTCCTTTGCTGATCTGGGTTTATCAGCACCTATTCTTTCTGCACTGGAAGATCTTGGCTATGAAAAGCCATCTCCAATCCAGCAACAATGTATCCCCCATTTATTAAATGGTCGTGATGTGCTGGGTATGGCCCAGACCGGCAGTGGTAAAACGGCGGCATTCAGCCTGCCTTTATTGCATAACATTAATGCTGAGCTGAAAGCTCCGCAGATCCTTGTGCTGGCACCGACCCGTGAACTGGCGGTACAGGTAGCTGAAGCATGCGCAGATTTTTCTAAGCATATGCGTAATGTGAATGTTGTTGCACTATATGGTGGACAACGTTATGACGTTCAATTACGCGCTTTGCGTCAGGGGCCACAAATTGTTGTGGGTACACCAGGTCGTCTTCTGGACCATCTGAAGCGTGGTACTTTGGATCTTTCTAACCTGAGCGGTTTGGTTTTGGATGAAGCAGACGAAATGCTGCGCATGGGCTTCATTGAAGATGTTGAAAACATCATGAGCCAGATCCCCGCAGAGCACCAAACTGCGTTGTTCTCTGCAACTATGCCAGAAGCTATCCGCCGTATTACTCGCCGTTTTATGAACGATCCGCAGGAAGTGCGTATTCAGGCGAGTGTAACTACTCGTCCTGACATCAGCCAGAGCTATTGGTCTGTTTACGGTATGCGTAAAAATGAAGCATTGGTGCGTTTCCTGGAAGCTGAAGATTTTGATGCTGCGATTATTTTCGTGCGTACTAAAAATGCAACGCTGGAAGTGGCAGAAGCACTGGAGCGTAGTGGTTACAATAGTGCGGCCCTGAACGGTGATATGAACCAGGCACTGCGTGAGCAGACACTGGAACGTCTGAAAGATGGTCGTTTGGATATTCTGATCGCAACGGATGTTGCAGCGCGTGGTCTGGATGTTGAGCGTATCAGTTTGGTTGTTAACTATGATATTCCAATGGATGCGGAATCTTATGTTCACCGTATTGGTCGTACAGGTCGTGCGGGACGTGCTGGCCGTGCATTGCTGTTTGTAGAGAACCGTGAACGCCGCCTGTTACGTAACGTTGAACGTACAATGAAGTTGACTATCCCTGAAGTTGAACTGCCGAATGCCGAGTTGCTGAGTCAGCGCCGTCTGGAAAAATTTGCAGCCAATGTGCAACAACAGCTGGAAAGCAGCGATCTGGAGCAGTACCGTGCTCTGTTGTCCAAATTGCAACCTGCGGAAGATTTGGATATAGAAACTCTGGCAGCGGCGTTGTTGAAAATGGCACAAGGTGAGCGTCCGTTGATTCTGCCACCAGACCCGGTTCGCCGTCCTCGTCGTGAGTTCAACGAGCGTGATGATCGTCGCCGCAATAGTTTCGATGATCGTGGTGAGCGAGGTGAACAACGTGGTGATCGTCCTCGCCGTGAGCGCCGTGATGTTGGTGACATGGAGCTGTACCGTATTGAAGTGGGTCGTGATGATGGTGTTGAAGTTCGTCATATCGTTGGTGCGATTGCTAACGAAGGCGATATCAGCAGCCGTTATATTGGTAACATTAAACTGTTTGCAACTCATTCTACAATTGAGCTGCCAAAAGGTATGCCAGGCGACTTGTTGTCTCACTTTACCCGTACTCGTATTCTGAATAAACCAATGAATATGCAGTTAATGGGTGATGCGCAACCATCTGAACGTCGTGAACGCCGTGGTGGCCCACGTAACGGTAACAGTAATGGCAATGCTCCTCGCCGTGATCGTGAGAATTTCAACGGTGGTGGCCGTCGTTTCAGCGGTGAACGCCGTAGTGGAGAAGGTCGTGGTGGTGAAAGTCGCGGTGAAGGCCAAAGCCGTAGCAATTTCCGTGGTCGTAGCGATGAGAATGGTTCATCTACTCCACGCCGTCGTTATAACAACAGCAACGCGCAGTAATTGACTGATATTTGAATGATAAAACGGCTCCTTTTTACAGGAGCCGTTTTTGTTGCCAATGCACTTCAATCTACCGAGTGTTTCAATTGTGGTATGTTCAGTCTTCTTGGGGAATTTTTCCTTTTAGTTATCATTGTATTCGTTACTTTCTTAATCAAGTTAATGTAGTCATAACTATTCCTTAAGAACACTCATTATGTGATGTAAATATTTCTGTAGTAGAAAAAGCTGCTCTACACAAAGAAGCAGCTTTTGATGTTTATATGAAGGAAAATCAGTTAATCAGTACTCCGACAGGATTGTTTGCACTACGTGCGCGCCATAGTTTCAGCCATTGCATGATAGAAGAAACCATAATCACTACGCCGAGGATAACCATCACAATGGAGATAGTCCCGTTGAAGATATTGAAACCTTTTGCTGCGGAGTTGAAATAAACATGCTTCACCATCCAATAAGCAGCGTAGTTTACCGTAACATACAGGTAAGTCAGCGGGATCAGACAGGTAAGCATATACCAGCGTTTTTCAGACAGACGCAGGATAATTGTTGCACCAATCATCAGGCCGATAGATGCCATCAGTTGATTGGATACACCAAATAGTGCCCAAACTGAATTGATATCACCGGAATTCAGCAGATAACCCCACAGTAAACAGGCAGCGATACTGCAACCGACCGAACCTGGCAACCAGTCGAGGCGTTTCAGTGGTGCCCAGATATCGCCCAGAAAATCTTGCAGCAGATAGCGGGCAACACGTGTACCAGAGTCAACAGCTGTCAGGATAAACACTGCTTCGAACATGACGACGAACTGGAAGAAATAGGATGCCAATTGGTTGAACCAGGGGATACGGGTGAAGATATCCGCCATACCCACTGCTAGGGTTACTGCACCACCAGTACGGCCATACAGATCCAGACCAATTTCCTGACTGAGTGTTGGCAGGTGGACAACATCCATACCCAATGTGGCGAAGACTTCCGGGGCGGAGTTAATAGCGAAATAGTCAGCAGGATACAGGGATGTCGCAGCGATCAGCGCCATTACACCAACAACACATTCTGCCAGCATTGCGCCGAAGCCAACTGGCAGAATATCACTCCACTTATCAATCTGTTTTGGTGTCGTACCAGAACCGATAAATGCGTGGAAACCAGAAATTGCACCACAAGCGATAGTGATAGAGATAAACGGCCATACCGGTCCAGCCAGCACCGGGCCATTGCCATGAATAAATTCAGTCACTGCCGGGAATTGGATCTCTGGGTTAATAAAGATCACACCCACAACCAGCGCACCGAATACACCAATTTTCATAAAGCTGGAGAGATAGCCCCGTGGGGTCAGTAGCATCCAGACAGGCAGGGCGGTTGCGAAAAATGCATAGATTGGCAGTGCCATGCTGACGGTGGATGTTCGCAGACTCAGCCATTCACCGAAAGCAGATTCCTGAATATAAGGGCCGATGAGCACACAAGCCATAATGGTGATAATGCCTACCCAGGTTGCTCCGCGCATATTGCCGGTAAAGCGTTCCCACAGGCCGACCCCGATGGCTACCGGGATGGTCATAAATACTGCAAATGTTCCCCAGGGGTTACGTTCTAATGCGTGAACCACCACCATAGACAGACCTGCCATGGTAATCGTGATGATGAACAACATTGCAAGGCCGGTACACCAGCCCGCAACCGGGCCAAGTTCTGCTTTGGCAACTTCTGACAGAGATTTACCGCGATGTTTCATTGAAGCGAATAGAACAACAGTATCGTGTACAGCACCGCCGATGACACAGCCGATTAATAGCCATAACATACTGGGCAGATAACCATATTGAGCGGCTAATACTGGGCCAACCAGAGGCCCTGCGGCTGCGATTGCTGCGAAGTGGCTACCGAAATTCACCCATTTTTTCGTGGGAACATAATCTTTGCCGTCTTCCAGTAAATGCGAAGGTGTCACTTCACTGTCATCAGCTTTCAATACTTTCTTAACGAAGAATACGCCGTACAAGCGGTAGCAGATAACTAGGATACACAACGTCGCAATAACAAATGTGAGAGCGTGCTGCATTTCTCTTCTCCTGAGGGCTATAATTTTTTATTCCCATCTTGTCACTGTTAAATGAAGTCGTAAGGGATAGTCTGAGTGAGTGGTTGTATGGCGAGTTAAGTGGTTAGATTCAGCAGGTAAGCGGTGAGTTGAAATTTACTAACCTGCTGAAGATGTGATGAGTATCACGCATTACTTCAAGCCTAATGCCTCTTTCAGCGGTTTCAGATAGCGGCGGCTGACAGGAATAGTTTGACCATTACGTAAAATCAGTTCGGCTTGTCCGTTATCACCAAACAGGATTTCGCGCAGATGGGTCATATTGACCAAATATTGACGATGATTTCTCATCAGCGGTGTACGGGTTTCCAGTGTACGAAGCGTCAGTTCAGTGAATCCTTCTTGCCCGTTGGTACACATAACATAGACTCCGCTTGGGCGGGAAGTGACATAAAGTACCTCATCCTGTTGAACCAGCCAGATCCGGCTGTGGCCTGTGCATGGGATATATTTCAGCAGCTCTTCTGCTTTCAGTATGGAAATATCCTGTTTCTGATGTCCTTGTCGCAATCGTTGTAAAGTTTTGGTCAGACGGTTTTTTTCCAGTGGTTTTAATAAATAATCAAATGCGTGCTCTTCAAACGCTTGTATTGCATATTCATCAAATGCGGTCAGGAAAACGATATAGGGGCGGTGCTCTGGATCGAGCATACCTACCATTTCTAATCCGGTGATACGTGGCATCTGGATATCCAAAAACACAACATCCGGTTTCAGGCGATGTATGGCCCCAATAGCCTCAACGGCGTTAGAGCATTCGCCAATAATTTGGATATCCCGCTCTTCTTCCAACAAACAACGCAGGTTTTCTCGCGCTAGCGGTTCGTCATCAACAATTAATATATTCATGCTCACACAGTTTTATCAGCCTCTTTATTTAATGGTAAACATAAAATTACGCGGGTAAATTGTTCTGGCTGGCAATCTATTTGCACACCATAATTTTCACCATAGCGAAGTCGCAGCCGTTTATCCACTAGGCTCATTCCTAGTCCATCCCCCATAGAAACTGACTTATAAAGACCCGCATTATCTTCCACTTCCAATATCAGCAATCGATCCTGTTGATAAGCCCGGATGGTAATCCTACCGGTTTCCAGTAATTGTGAGGTGCCGTGTTTGATCGCATTTTCTACTATTGGTTGGAGGGAAAAAGCAGGCAGTTTTGCGTGAAGCAGAGATTCCGGCAGTTCAATAGTTATTTGCAGGTGATCACGGAAACGGGCCTTCTCAATTTGTAAGTAAGCATTCACATGCTCTATTTCATCAGACAGAGTGACAATCTCTTCTGACCGTTTCAAGTTTTTACGGAAGAAGGTTGAGATATATTGTACTAACTGACCAGCCTGATGACTGTCCCGTCGGATCACTGCTTGCAGGGTATTTAAGGCATTAAATAAAAAGTGAGGATTCACTTGCGCGTGAAGCAGCTTAATCTCTGACTGGAGCAGTGATTGTTTGTTACGTTCATATTGTCCGGCGAGGATTTGGGCAGATAACAGGCTGGCAATACTTTCCCCCAAGGTGCGATTGATTGAGCTAAATAGACGGTTTTTGGCTTCGTAAAGTTTAATTGCTCCGATAACTTGCTGATTTTCTCCCCGTAGTGGAATGACCAGGGTGGAGCCTAGTTTGCAAGCTGGATTGATTGAACAACGGTAAGGTATTTCATTGCCATCGGCATAAACCACTTCATTATTTTCAATCGCCCGGCGGGAGTGCTCTGAGGAAATAGGTGTTCCAGGAAGGTGATGATCTGAACCGATACCGATAAACGCCAGCAGTTTTTCCCTGTCTGTAATGGCGACGGCTCCAATTTCCAGTTGCTGATAAATAACTTTTGCTACCCGCATACTGTTATTTTCATTAAATCCTTTTCGCAAAATACCCTCAGTATAGACAGCGATTTTCAGTGCCTGAGCAGAAAATGCACTGGTATATTTTTCAAATATGGCACGCCGGTCAAGCAAGATACGCATGAACATGGCTGAACCAATACTATTGGTTACAATCATCGGGGAGGCGATATTTTTTACCAACGCTAATGCTTCACTGTATGGGCGGGCAAGTAGCAGTAAGATGCCCATCTGTATCATTTCAGCGCAAAACGTGACGATAGCGGCTGTCCAGGGATTAATTAGACGGTTTATTTGACCACGTTTCATCAGATAGCTGTGAATAATGCCACCGATTAAACCTTCAACAATGGTTGATATCATACAACTGAAAGCGGTCATCCCGCCCAGAGAATAGCGGTGCAGCCCTCCGGTTAAGCCAACCAAAGCACCGACGCCTGGTCCGCCCAGAAGTCCGCCAAGCACAGCGCCAATAGCACGGGTATTGGCAATGGAATCACCGATATGCAGACCAAAATAAGTCCCCATAATGCAGAAAATGGAGAAAATGACATAGCACAGCAATTTATGAGGTAAACGCACTGTAACTTGTAACAGTGGAATAAACAGAGGTGTTTTACTTAGCAGCCAGGCGATCACCAAATAGACGCACATCTGCTGTAGTAATAACAACACAAGGTTAAATTCGTACATGGTTTTTCCGGCAGGATGGTGAATGTTGCTAGTTTACAGAAATAGCTAAATAAGATTATCAAAAGTTTATTTCAAGTAGTTCAATATTTGACAAGAATCATAAACCACTACACTATTATAAAGACTTATTCTTTACGTCAGTGATTATACGCACAAATATATAAGAAATTTTCTACAGAATAATGTGAAGATGCTATTAGTTTCAGGTTGAGCAATTTTGGGTGTGTAAGACATAATGAAAAAAAGAACACTTTTTACGATCTTACTGGTTATCTTGCTCACAGCAATGGCTGTGTTATTTCGTTCTCATAACCAATATTTATTGTTGCAAGGTGAAGTTGATGCGCCGGAAGTGATTGTGGCATCTAAAGCCAAAGGCCGGGTGATCGTGCGCCACGTCGAGCGGGGAGATGATGTCAAAACTGGTCAGCTGCTGATCACGCTTGAAAGCCCTGAATTACTGGCTCAAGTCGCCTCATTGGAAGCTGCCCGTGATCAGGCTAAAGCCCAGTTAGAGCAATCTCTGCATGGTACGCGTGAAGAAAGTCTCCGGAATCTGGAAGCGGGTTTGGCACAGGCTCAGGCTGAATATGATAATGCGGTACGTGAATATAACCGTATTCAGAACATCGCGTCTAAAGGTTATGTTTCACGCAATGAATTGGATAACGCCCGCAGAAGCAGGGATGTTTCCTATCAAAAAATGCAGGGAGCAAAAGCTGCGTTAGATGAAGGTATGCATGGTGACCGGATTGAGCTACGCCAGAAATATGCGGCGGCTCTGCGTCAGGCTGAACAGCAACTCATTGAGTTACAAACCCAGAAAGAGGATTTACAGGTTAAAGCGCCAGTCGAGGGTGAGGTTGGGCCGATTCCGGCAGAAGTGGGTGAATTATTTAATGCCAACAGCCCGCTGGTGACATTAGTTCGTGTCTCGGAAGCCTATTTTATTTATAACTTGCGGGAAGACATTCTGGCGAAAGTGCGCAAAGGGGATAAAGTTAAACTCCGTGTTCCTGCACTGGGTGATAAAGAGATTGAAGCAGAAATACGTTATATCGCCCCGATGGGAGATTACGCAACCAAACGCGCGACTCGTGCAACCGGTGATTTTGACCTAAGAACCTTTGAAGTTCGTTTGTTCCCCTTACAGCCGGTTGAAGGCTTACGCCCTGGTATGAGCGCCTTGTGGCGTTGGGATAAATAGGTGACTTGCTGATGAGGGGCAAGGTTGCATGGCGTGGGTTTGAACGCGCTTTTAGTCAAGAGATTCGGGCTACGATCCGCAGTCCGGTTTTTCACTGGCTAAGTTGGTTATTCCCTTTGATGCTGTTTGTGCTAATCAGCGCTAACTTTTCAGAAGGGACGTTGCTCAATCTGCCGGTATCGGTAGTGGATAATGATCATAGCCCGTTGTCACGTAGTCTGATCCGTAATCTGGATGGCGCTTCTCATGCGCAGATTAAATCCTACGATGGCGGATTGCATGAATCTCTTGAACGGCTTGGCAACGCTAAGGATTACTCTCTGCTTTATATCCCGAATGATTTTGAGGCTGATGCTCTCCGGGGGTACCAGCCAACAGTTCGTATGTATTACAACGCATTGTTTTATGGTGCCGGAAGTTATTCTATTCAGGATTTCAGTGGAGTAATGGCGGAGATCAATGCGAAATACCGTTCCGTACTGGCAACGGAGATGGGGCGCCAGTTACCTCCGTTGGCTAATGTCACACTCGCTTATGACAGTCTTTTCAATGCCAGTGGTAGTTACATTTATTATCAGCAGTTTGCGGCCACTATCCATTTGTTACAGCTTTTTGTTGTGACTTGCACGATTTACAGTATGGCCCGTAGCAGTACGCTGATGACAATGAAACCGTTTACCTTCGCCCTGTTGGGAAAACTGGCACCTTATACCCTATTTTTTACTCTGTTGTTGATTGTGGAATTGGCGGCGTTGATTGGGGTATTTGATGCAAAAGTGAATGGTAACCCAATATATATGGTAATAGTGGGTTTCTTCTACGTTATTGCTGCTCAAAGTATTGGCATGTTGCTATTTACTTTCACTAACAGCGTATTAACAGCTTACAGTCTGATTGGAGTACTGGTAAGTATCGCGATGACCTTTTCAGGTATGTCTGTACCAGAATTATCAATGATATTGCCAGCGAGGATAATTGCCAATCTTGAACCTTTGACCCATGCCTTGAATGCGATGTTTGATATTTTTCTGCGTGAGGTTTCTTTACTGGGTATTTTATCTGTTTGTGCTTCGTTACTGATTTATCCGCTCGTTTGTTCCCTGCTAGTGCGTAACCGGTTATTGAAACGGCTTAGACTGCCACAAGGCGGTGAATGATGCAGATGTATTGGCAGACTTTTCGCCGGGTGTTAATGGGAATGCTGGAAAAACCTATGTGGATGTTGATGCTGGCTTCCCTGTGTCTGATGAGTTTGGTGTATGTTCGGCCAACAGTATGGGATCTGCCCGTTGCCGTGATCGATCAGGATCACAGCTTCGCCAGTCGTGCTCTGATACGTCAGCTTAACTCCACGGCTAAAATTGCTGTCCACAGCTATGACAATCTGGCTGATGCCCGTCACGATCTGCTATTACGTGAAATTTTCGCGATCATCATCATACCGGCGGATCTGGAGAAAAAGATCCTTAATGGAAAAAATATCACCTTCCCAATTTATGGAGATGCAACGAGTCGTCTTGCCAATGGGCAAATTCAGCAAGAGTTGACTTCAGCCCACCGGCAATTGTTGAGTGAATATAACAGCAAATTACTACTGAAATATGGTTTTAGTCCTGAACAGGTAAAGTTATTACTGATGCCAATTCGTAGTGAAATTATTGGATTGTTCAACCCGGGTGTTAGCTTTGCTGCAATTACCTTTCCTGGTTTGTTGGTGATGTTGTTGCAACACTCTTTGCTAATATCTTGTGTGCGGGTCAGTATTACGATGCGCAGTACACCGAAAGGTAAACCCCCATTACCCGTCTATTTAGGTGCATTGTCGGCGTTATTACCAATCTGGCTTTTCCTCTCCATCATATTTTTTGTTCTTTGGCCGTGGGTATTGGGATACCGTCAGGAAGCGTCTATTCCTCTGTTATTAATGCTGACTTTCCTGTTTATGCTGTCGGTGTTTGGATTGGGGAAGCTGGTAACAGAATGCATGCGCAGTGTAGAAATGATCTATTTAACGATCGCTCTTCTTACAACGCCTGTGTTCTATATTTCCGGCACCATTTGGCCGGTACAGGCAATGCCTGATTGGGTGAGGGCAATCTCTTCTGCCTTACCATCCACTTGGGCGACAAAAGCGATTGCAGGTGTTAACCAAATGGGGCTGCCATTACAAAATGTACTGGGAGATATTGCTATGATGCTAATCCTTGGCGTGGTTTATATGCTATTAGGAATTCTGATCGGGATGGTACGAAATGGTGAATTCAGGAAAATAACCTATTATTTGCGTAGAATATTTAGGTAATAATTCCATATTTTTATTTTCCATATAATTGAATTTTATTATATAAGCTGCGAAACCGCAGCCATTTTGCTGCGGTATTCACACCTAGAATCTCGTTTTTTTCAGCGAAAGTAAAAACAGCATATTTTTAACAATAAAGGCGCTGATTAAAAAACAGAGGAAAACGAAAAGTGCATCGATATAAGTAAGATTAAGATAAATAAAATAGGCTATTGTGACGCCAATAGCGGAATCAAGTTGATCGAATAAAATAAACAGCCGCTTATTTTGCTCTGGATGCTGCCCCGGTGCTGCACCGAGTCTCCTTTTTAGCCAGGAGTTTGGCAATTCGAAAAGAACATAGCCGAAACCCGCCAGAAACCCGGCAAATAAGCAAGAGGAAATAGTCTTGGGAATAACAGTGTCCTGCGTTTCGATACCGAGAATTAACCACAATAACGAAAATAGTGCGGTAATAATGGGTACAGCAATAAAACCACGCCAGGTTTTGTTACGGCCGAAATAACGTTGGTGTATTGGGATAGCCCAGCAGGCAAAATAGTTTTTTGTAACAATCAGCATATGTAAACAACCACCAAGGATGACGGGGATCATTAAAATCCATCCGTGATAAAAACTATTGAGCATAAAGACTCCAGAAATGAAGACCGGTAAATAAAACAAACCCTGCAAGTGTTGTACTGATGATAGTACTGAGGTTTTTGAACTTATAAAACGGGCGATCCCATAGCATAGCAATACTGAATGCAAGGAGCGCTAATGTCAGTAAAAGATGTGCCAACCATGGCGTTACAACTAAACTGACCAAAGCGTAACCGCTGACAATGAATAAGCTCCAGAATACCGGCATACCAAGATAGGAGAGTTGATTTTCATTCTTAATATTCCCGACTTCATTAAATACGGATAATCGCAGACAACCGCTAATGATCATTAAGATAATAAACAGGGAATACCAAGATTGATAACCAGAAAGATAGAGAATAATGGATGGCGAGATTAAGTAAATAAGTTGATCCATAAATCCATCAAGATAGCGACCAAATGGGCGAACAATATTTAAGTTTCTGGCTAGAATGCCATCAAGCGCGTCGCCAAGCATGGCAAGATACAAAAACGCAATAGCTAAGTAATACCAATGTTGTAATGCGGCTGCCACGGCGAGAGCGCTAAATACTGCACCACCAATAGTAATATAGTCTGCTCTGTTTAATTGGATAATGAAATGATTATTGTTCATAATTTTTCCTTATATGCAACGGAGGATAATTGGCCTTTCCTGAGCATATTTATCAGCGCGATGCGGTTTATTTTGCTGTTATGACGAATGTCGACAGGGATAGGATTAATATAATAAATACGGGTAACTAACGTAATATTCAGTTCGTCTAAAATGGCGGGTAAATCTACCGGCGTGGTGGTGCTTTCTAGGATCAGGGCTGCGCCTCCTAAAGGATGCAACACGAATGCGCTCCGAGTGACATTGGGTAGTTCATTGATCCTTTTTTCTACCACATAGGGGTGGATAATACACCCATCATCTAACACCACTTTGTCTTTTACCCGTCCAAGTAGCCAAAGCTGCCCTGTGGTATCAAGATAGCCAACGTCGCCGGTACAGTGCCAGATGCCTCCTTGTTTTCGAGGGAGTTTGTTTTCTTTCGTTGCTTGAGGGTTATCAATATAGTCTTTAAGTACATGAGATCCAGCAACCAAGATTTCACCGACATTACCGGCGGTCAGAGGCGTAATTTGCTGGGGATTGGTGGTTATCTCCCGGATACATATTTCTGCTTGTGTAACCGGTTTTCCGACCAGATAACCATCATGTGTTGCCCATTGGTTTAACTGAGTTGTCATTTCGACTGTACTGATCGGTTCGACTTCGGTAGAACCATAGACGACTAAATGCCGTGCATGTGGAAAGACAGTTAGACAGTTTTCGAGCAGTGACTTGTTGGCAGGAGCGCCACCTACGATGACAGTCCGTACATTGGGGAATGACAACCTACTATTTCTGGCATAGTCAGTGACCTTGTTCATATAGGCGGGTGCACCGCTGAGACATGTGATGCCTTTATCTTGCAATTGCTTGACGATTTTCTGTGCATCGACAGTTGCGGGATGGGCAAAGTCAAAATCAGGTAGAATACTGCTGTTGCCGCAGCACAACGAATGCAACACCATGACTGGGAAACTGTGCAGGTCGATCTCATTCTTTTCTTCGGGAAAAAGTGTCTTTATAGCGTAAAGTTGTGCTAACAGGCTGTCATGGGTGCGGTTTGCGCCTTTGGGCATACCAGTGGAGCCAGAGGTAAAGGTAATTAACCCTGTCGTATCAGGTGGTAAATCACGGCAGATAAAACTATTCAGCGGTAAATGTTGGCTGGGGGTTTCCAGCCCTTTCATGCCCCAGATACGTTGCCCAATGACAAAACGACGCAGTCGCCACAGTTCGGGGATCAGAAACCAGAATTTTCCTAACGTAGGTTGGGTAATTACTGCTGATAATTTACTGTGACGTAGTATCTCCCTGAGTTGCTTTTTAGAGAGTCCTCGTTCAAGCATAACTGGAACGAGTCCTAACCCCAAAATGGCGATAAGTAATGGGTAAAGTATCAGGCCAGGTTGAACAATCACTAACAAGCGATCGCCAGCTACAAATCCAGCTTGGGTTAACAGATGCTGGAAATGGGATGCATGAGAAAAAAAGTCCCGAAAACTTAAACTACAGTCGTTATCCAATGGTTGTGGCGCTTGCAGGGCTAAATGTTCAGGATGTTTTTGGGCTACATCGACAATTGGCTGACAAATATTTGTCATGCGATCCTCCTGTAATAAAGCGCGTATTGATGTCTGGTGGAAGCAGGAGTACTGAAAAGTCGTTCTGCGGTTTTTAATGATTTATTATCTTCGCGCATCAGAGCGCCCCCCAGGCGAGGGTGAATGCGGCTGGCGCTCCGCTCAAATGAATCATATAGCGTGTTATACAACCGGCTGCCTCGGTATTGCGGTGCGACGGCCACAGTTTTCAACAATCCGATGGTGGGTTGACCTTCTTGCAGGACTGATAGACTAAGGATTAACCCAGCAATTTCGCCGCTGGTGGTTTTAGCCAGGAATGACGCAGGATAGCGACAAAACGGTTTAATAAACTCTTCACCACAATATTGTTGGAACATTGTCCAGGATGGAGTGGTGTAAGCGAAATTTTCGCCAAAGACTGAGTCAATAAAGGAATATAATTTAACCTGTTCCTGCATCCATAATTCCGACGTTAACGGTAATAATGTTGCTTGGGGATCAGGGAGTTTTTGTGCGCGTAGATAATCTTGTCGAAAGTTGTTTGCTATTGCTTGGGTGTCATCGAATAGCGAGGTATAGCGGTAACGAGTATCAAATCCCAACCCTTCTAACAAGAGGGAATAGTAAGGAGGATTATAAGGTTCGTGCTCAAAGGGAGGGACATCAAAATGATTAAGCCGGACACGATAATGTCCGAAGGTTGAAAAGTTAATCGGTCCGTAGAGATTACGCGCACCATTTTTCTTGGCCCATTGTTCTAGGGCGCTAAACAGCATGGTGTTGCTTGCCAGGTCATGATCGGTTTCCCAAAAGCCGAAGAATGCGGCAGGTTGACCATCAACGCTATGAGGCACCAAAAGGCCGGCAAGACGGGTTTTCCCTGGAATACAGCCAATCCAAGCTTTGCTGTGATTAAACCAACAATTTTCGGGGCTGAACTGTTGCTGTACCTTTTCCTGATCTTCGCCAGGCCAGAGCGGCCAATCACGGTAAATAATGGATGGAAGGTCAAGAAAACCTTTAGGCAGTGGATTGGTTGGTGACCATTCACCCATGAATATATCAGACATGTTCACCTCCTGATGGTAACTCTTCTGTGTTGGTGTCGTACAAGCGGGTAACACTCCCCGTTGCGCCGTCCATGCGTACCCGATCACCATCTTTTAAAATTTGTGTGATAGCTGGAATGCCGACAATTGCCGGGATACCCAGTTCACGGGCTACAACAGCAGAATGAGAGAGAGTGGAACCGCGCTCGATTAATAATCCACCGGCTGTAGGGAATAACGGTGCCCAGCCGGGATCGGTACGCACTGTGCAAAGGATTTGCCCTGCCAGTGACATTTCGTCCTGTGGGTTTTTAATCAAGCGGATAGTCGTTTCAACTTGCCCTGGGTAACAACCTATGCCTTGCAGCACGCTGCTATCGGTCGGGGTCTGTTGTTCTTGGTAGGGGTAGCGGTAATCTTGCTGCTGATACAGTGAGCCTCTAATGAAAAAGTGGTGAGCTGGTTCATCTTCTGTTTCGTAGCTGGCATATTCTTGCTTGCGTATAGCCACTAAAGGCTTAAGTTGGGTTTGTACCGAGGTTCCTTCGTAGCCGCTGTAGATCTCTTCTAACGTCAGGTAGAAAATATCGCGGGGTTCAGCGAGGAGCCCTTCTAGTGCATATGCTTGACCAAGCTGTATGAAAATATCCCGGTATAGCCCAAACATACGAGTTCGGGTGAAGCGCATATTTTCCCGGTGGCGTATTGCCTGGCGCAATTTCTGCAAATTCTTTTTGAAGGCGGCCATATGTTTGGAGCCAAGTCGCTCGCGTATTTGCTGAAATGCGGTGTTTTCTGCCTGAGTACGCAATTTTCTTTCCCGGCTGGATAACGTCTCTGGTGTGAGGGTATCGATAGCAAGGTAGTTTTTTATTATCAGAAACAGAAAACTGGGATCTTGTTTTAGTGTAATGGTTTCCAGCTTCAGTTCACCCATAGTACGATCGCCATATTTTTCAATATAATCAATACATTGTTGGTGGAATGGTTCATCGAGCTGGCGTACTTGGGTTAGCAAGGTACGTGCATCGCCGTTCGTTAGCAGGGTGCATAATTCAGGATGCTGGCGCGCATATTGGCACATCTTTAACAGCACTTTGGTCGGTTGGGTGCTTTCAATATCTTCGTCCCCTGAGAGGAGATCACCTAATAGTGCAGTCGGGTTCTCAATGCCAGCAGCAGCTAGCCCCCGGTGTACTCGGCCATTAAACATCATTACGTAGAAATCATTCAGGATTGGCGTCGTCCAGCGTCGTAGCAGGTGCTCATCCAGATATTTCAATTTCTCGATCAGTTGGCCGCTGTTGCAGGTATGTAACTCTGTTCGTTTTATGGCTGCGGCATGCTGTTTAAATTGTGCTAAAAACAACTTTACCCGCTGATCCATCGTTCTGAAGGCATATAGTAGTTGCAGCAAAGCCCATCCCATTTTGGGAAGTTTTTTTATTTTATCGCCCAATGAAAGTTCTTTATCTTCAATGAAATCGACAGGATCTTCCAGCCCCATCATTCTTTCCATATCTTTCTTATTAGTTTGGAAAGAGGGGAGTAATAATAGCCCTTTATACCAGTTGTTGATGTTGTAATAGATTCTGCCTTTAATTAAGCCGAGCATATTTTCCAACATAGAACGATGCTGATTAACCTGTTTATCTGAACAACCCAAAGCACGTATTGTCTGTTCATAAACAGTGGCATAACCAGCACGGGCAAAAGAGAAAGTCAGTGGCGTGGTTATTCCACAATAAGATTCCTGAATATTAGAGTTGTCGAAGATAATACGGTGTTCGTTCTTATCATCCTGACGGGGTAATCTGGTTATTGGCCGGGTCTGTAGAATAAAGATTTGATGGTTTTGAACCGTCCACTCGATATCTTGCGGACAACCGCGTGCCGCTGCGATTTTTTTGCCAATATCTCGCAATGCATATATTTCATCATCGGATAAGGTTGGAACCCACTGTTTTTCCTCTGCGACTGGTACTGTCACTGTACCGCTGCCGTTGGCGGTATCGAAGACACTTGCTGTCCCTTTTTGCGTGATATGGCGTTCGATCTCAGGCATGGTGAGATGAACTGAAAACTCATCGGTATCGCATTCACCAGAAACTACACCTTCCCCAGTTCCCCAGGCGGATGAGATTAAGTAATGTTGTCTACTGCCGGTAACTGGGTGCGCGGTAAACATGACTCCAGAAACTTCACAGGCAACCATGTTCTGAATGATGACAGCGCTACGGATATTACCCATCGGCAGTTGTTTATGCAGGCGATATTGCAACGCACGGGTATTAAAGGCTGAAGCCATCACAGCACGTAAGCTGTCAGCAAGTGCGGATTTGCCACGCTGGAATAGGTAACTATCCATCTGCCCGGCAAAAGACGCATTGGCTGCATCTTCACCAATAGCGGATGAGCGAACAGCAAAAAACGTATCTGGGTGATTTTCTGACAACAGAGCCAGCTCTTCTTCTAATTCCGTAGGCAGAGGGAGTGATTGTAACCATTGGCGCAAAGGAGCGGCAATGGCGTCGAGTTTTTCCTGGCTGATATCATGTGGCACAGCGGCTAACTGTTCCACAATGTTGATTGCAAACGTATCGTTAACTAATAAGCTGTTCAGTACCTCACTGCTGATGACCCAATAATTAGGTACAGGAAAACCATTTTGTGTCAGCCATAATAAATTAGCCGCTTTGCCACCTAAGGAATGCTCCGCTAATTTAATAGCGCTATCTTGAGTATAGAGATATTTCATGTTATTCCACCAATGCAGCAATAGTACACTTATATATATCATGGTCTTATTTGCACATAATATTTGTGGGTTAATAGATCAATAAGACACGAATGTATTACAAGCTATTGCTGCACCCTTATTATTAGAGGAAGAGTGAATTAAATAACCTAATTCGATTGACTATTGATTCCGCGTTAATGAAATAAGCCAGCGGATAGTTTTCATCGTGCGCTCCATAAATGGATAGCCAACAACATTATGTGCCATCATATAAAGCGGGATTCTTCTCATCCAGAAATCACGTAGCGCTAGCTCATAGCCGCGATGCCAATTTATCGGGTCAAGAGAAATCCCCGATTTTTGCTCGAGCTCAATTCGGTGTAGTTCAATATAATAGGCCACACTGTTTGCATCGCTTTGCTGGTGGTCTAAGCTAAAGGCTAACAGTTCGACGAGGTCGCGTTGGGGCAGATGCAAAGTAGACAATTCCCAATCCCAGGCACATAAACGTAACCCTTCTTCCTGCTGCCGGAAAGCGATATTACGTGGATTGAAATCACCATGGATTAATGTCCGAGGCATCTGTTCGATCTCTTGCCACCATATGGCTGAGTTATCTACCCAGAACTGGAAATCTTGGTGTTCCTCGGCGGTTAATAGCTCCGAGAATGTCTGGTGAACAAAATTGCCTAGTTTTTTCCATAGGGGGCTCGTCTGTGAAACCGTATCAGCATTCGACATTTGCAGTTGTGGGAATTTCCACATTAGCTCTTCTTCTTGCCCTAACCAGATGGCGTGAATATCGGCAATTCCTCGGATAGCCGCTTCAAGGTGGTGCTGTTCCCAGGGTATTTCCAGATTAATATTGTTCATTAACACCATATCGTGAAGCAATTCTTCAATCAGGGCATAGGTTCCAGTTGCCTCGTTTTCAATCACACCATAGATGACAGGGATATAACGCATGAGCTGTGGATTTTGCTGGTTCATAATAGCTAGCTCGCGGGTATGGCTCTGGTTAAATTCAAGCTGATGTGCAAAATCCTGAAAAACAGTAAACAGCTCAGGGGAACAGTGTTTGGCGATATCCAGTATCATGTTAACGACTTCATTCCCCAACGGTTTTAGCTTCAGCATTACAGGCAGAGTGAGCTGTGCGGATGTGGTCATATCAAAGGGAAATAGACCAATTAAACGTTCCGCATAGTTTGAACTCAGCTGGGTTAGCATGCTGTGTCCATCGTCGCCAGAAAATTTGGGTTTGATGGTGGTCAGGTTAGCCCCTTGTAACACAGGGTTAAAATTTGCCTGTTGGAAGAATGACAGGTCAAGCTCTTGCGGGGTGCGCGGAATAATACCAACGGTGGGAGCTGGATGGTTACGGCTGAGTTTTTCATGCGATTGCGCAAACTCATCCGCAGCAATGGCTGACAGTGTTGAAATATCAAGAGCCAGGCAATAACTAGCGATGATCTCAGCCAGGCGAGCAGTGCCGTTTTCGTCGGTGCAGCCTAACATGTTCAGACATTCACGTTGGTGTGGTAAATAGGTACCTCCGCCGACTGTGCCTACGATCAGTGATGGCAATGTGATACAGCAATAGACGCGGTTATCGGCAGTTAATGTCATGTGCAAATGTGCTACCGAAGATTCATGTACGCAGGCGATATCTTGGCCTAAGGCTGTAAACATACCGGCGATAACATTTGCTGCATTAATATTTATACCAACCATCCCTGAAGCTGTGGCTCCTTCGCAGACATGATGATAAGCCGTGACAAGTTGTTGAGGAGTGACTCGCAGGATTTGCTGACAGGATTCAGCATTTAGATAAACCTCTGCCACTACACGCGTTCCACGTCCTTCAATAAAGGATTGATAAGCCACCTTTTTATCGCTGGAAGTATTACCGTCTATCATAAAGTGGCGCAGTGGTATAAAAGTCATTTCTGCTAACTGCTCTTGTATCCATTGGCATGCATACCAGGTACAGATGGTGGTCATATTTTGACCTGCAGCGGCGGCTGTATTGTAGATAAACTGCAAATGGACACTACGTCCAATGATGTGTGGTTTTATTTCCGTCAATTGCGCATGCTTGGAGTGACGTCCAATTTCATGTCGTAGTTCGCTGATATGTTCGTTGATCCAATCACTGAACATAATGCTATGTGAGACGCTATAAAATTCAAAACGGGGAGCTCGTATCATGCGTTGACCAAGCACACGGGCAGTCGTACCCCCTGATTGCATAATGGCTGAGGAACCACGGGATATTGACGCAATTAGGGCGGCTTCCGTGGTGGCAATCGGTGCGTAATATACCCCTTGAGCGTATTGTCCCTTTATCAATAAAGGGCCAGCAATCCCTACAGGGATTTCTATTGAACCAATAAATCCTTCAATCGTTTTTGTTAGTTTCGTCGCGTCCAGATGGGTATTTGCCACGTGTTCTAGCGTATGTCCGGTATGTTTTGCCAAATAATCTAGGCGTTTTTGCCGGGCTTCCTCGGTATATGTATAAAGATGGCGGCGGGGTAATAATTTTACCTGGGCTGCTGTTGTATGAACGGCAGATACCTCTTGGTGTTTATTGCTGAATATGTCACGTGATAATTCTGGAATTGAACCCAGTGCACAGCTCTCTATGTGAGTAGTGGTATTATCTGAGACATGACTCGCATATGATTGGATATTTTTTTGCAACATAACTATATTTCCTTCGATACCTAAGCAAACCCAAGCTTTATTAAAATGCTGGCAGCGCAAACTGAATAACCCAGAACCATAAATATTCCCACGACAGCTTCATTGCGTTTGCGATTTTGAATAGTGGGGTGGCAGAGAAATTTACCTAATTGCCACAGACACAATGCATAACAAACTACCAAGATAATTAATGCCCATAACGCAATGTCGTCAGTGGTGATATTAATTAGCCAAATCTGTAACACTAACATTATGGTGAGTAATGCCGCGATAATAGCAACTGCCCCTTTTCTGCCGAAAATAGATGAATAGGTCGGTATTTCCGGACGTTCTTCATCTGGGCCTTTACACTTGCGTGTAATTTCAAAACTAAATCCAGAGAAAAAGCATAACCCCATCAAAACCCATATTGGGAAAGTGAGTGTGAGGTTGGGACTAGCGATATTAACCAGCCACCAGATAATGAGTGGCATGACCAACATATGGGAAATGGCATACCAAGTGAGGTGCTGGTTTAACCATTCACTGATAAAGAATTCTTTCCCCATAAGACAGGTCCAGATAAAGACTAATAGCCAGGCAAAAGTGACTGAACCAACTCCCTGATCTAAAAATAAACTCCCACCCAATTGCAGGGCAATGCAGCAGATACCGAGTACTCGTAGATTTTTTAGCGTAATAATGCCGCGCTGTAATATCCTCTGTGGATGGTGTTCACAATCCAGCTGATAATCTTTATGCTCATCGAATATCCGTAATAGTAAAAAATAAGAAAAGGACATTAAGCAACCGAGCAGGATCTCCCATGATAAAACCGGCTTTTCCCCTATCGAGTAAAAAGCTACGGAATAGCTGATGATATAAAAGATAAAGAAAAGTGGCGCGTTCTGTAGCGGGAAGCGCTCATCCATCCATAGCTTTACCCTCTTACCAATGAATCTTGAATAAATATCTTGGCCTTCCATACACCATTCCTATTTATTGTATAAAGATCGAACTAATATACGTTTGTGACAAATTACAGCCCAAGGATAGTAAATCCAGAAGCAATACTTAATGAAATCCATGCGTGTTTTTAACCTTATTCCTGGGAATAACCGTAAGAAATACGTATGGACTGACGTCATACGTTAAGCTAAAAATTTGCAATCCGCTATAATCAAGATGTGTAAATTTAGATCTTAACATGCAACTTATGTTTACAATTTCTTTTGTAACTGTATGTTTATCTGTATTTTTATTTTCTCTTAAGATTGAAGGAATAACGGGCCTTGATCTCCTACTTTAGAATGATATAGAGAGTATCTGCCCTGTTATCTGCAACGATTGTATTCTCATATAGGTCTTCTGTGGGACAAATCCTCCTGATATAAAATACCGGAATGAAGTAATAATGGTTAAGAATTTTAATTGAATTAAAGAAGGGATATTTTGATTTAGAGCAGTTTATAAGCAGATGTTACCCTAATAGCTAAAAGTAAAATTTACAGCTGGTTCTGCGTTGGATTCTTGATGTAGGATCGGAAGAATATCGATGTATTTTGGCAGAATAGCTACATTACTTTATCGAGTAAGGAGTCTGAGTTGTGTTAGGAAAAATCCGCGATCTCAATCTGCGTTGGTTTATTACTGCCCATGATAATCATTTGGTTCTCAGTCGGCATGAGCAGAAAGATATTGGTCTTAACGACAAAGCCAATGATCTGATTCTGATAGCTACCCGCAAAGAAGCCTCTGATACCTTTTCCTTCCTGCATCGTCATTTGTGTATTACAGGAGAGGCTGGATTGGGGTTGTATGTTAGAAATCTAGTAGATGTAATAGTGTTAAATCCCATATTTGCTGTTCTTCGTGCGGGTTTGTTGCAATTGGATGAGTTTATTAAAATCAATTTGCTGGAGGGCGCATATCAATGCGATCATGCGCGATTATCATGTTGATTAGAGTAGAAATTCCGGTAGACGCAGCCGGGATAGATCGGTTACTACGGAAATCATTTGATGCCGCGGTGGAAGCGGAATTGGTAAAGCAGTTGCGAGAAGATGGATTACTGACATTGGGCATGGTTGCTACGGATGATGAAGGCCAGGTAATCGGTTACGTGGCATTTAGTCCGGTAGATATTAATGGCGAAGATCACCAGTGGGTCGGTTTGGCGCCGTTGGCGGTTTCTGAAGAATATCGCCGGCAGGGGATTGGAGAAAGACTGATTTATGAAGGTCTGGATAGCTTGAATGAATTTGGCTATAGAGCAGTCGTTGTTTTAGGTGATCCACGTTACTACCGTCGATTTGGTTTTACGCTTGCCAGTGAGCATCAGTTGCACTGTCAGTGGCCAACATATGAACCCTATTTTCAGATATATGAATTAGCTGATAGTTTTTTGGCTGACCATACTGGACTGGTTACTTACTCTCCACCTTTTGACCGTTTCTGAATTGATGCTAAATATTCTGCTATACAGATGGGCTGGCAAATAACCAGCCTCTCTTTTTGTTGTTTACTCAACTGTTTTACCTGATATTCCAGTCGTGAAGCATTGGATTTGTCGCCAGCATTATTGCTGAAAACCAGTTGCAATGGGCCTTTACCTCTGAGTGCTTTTGCTCCTTTACCATTTTCATGCTGTGCAAAACGGCGGTTGATATCTGTCGTTATTCCTGTGTACAGCGTTCCTGTTTTCGTTTTCAGCAAATAAAGAACCCATTGATTTTTAGCCATATAATTTTTTTCTTAATTTTTTATTTCTGATATTTGTATTTTGCTCAAGTGGTCTTTCTATATTATTTTTCGGAATAATTTATCTTAAGTTATTATAATATAATAGATTTATTAAAACTTGTTACATATCAATTTCCTGGATATAGCATTAATTATTCAAAAATTTTGAAATAAAATAGCAATAATTGCTAATTTTTATTCTGTCAGTTAGAGCATAATATGATCCACGTCACAGAGAGTAATTCATTCCATTAAAAATTGATCAAGGATCATGTTATGAAAAACGTAAAATATATCGCTGCTGCTTTGGCTTTAAGTGCTATCTCTTTTGGAAGTATGGCGGCAACTGAAGTTCAATCTTCTTCATCTCCTAAAGTTGGTGTGGTTTCTGTAACGGGAGCTGATACCTTGGAAAGCTTGAGTGCCGAATTGTCCAAAAAAGCTGACAAAGCTGGTGCATCTTCTTTCCGTATTATCTCTGCTAGTGGTAAGAACCAATTGTCAGGTGTTGCTGAAATCTATAACTAATTTATAGTAGAGCATACTGAACCCTGATTCTGTCAGGAGATATCAGAACACGCCGCAGGATGATGTTTATCCGGGCGTGGTTCTGGGTATCCGGGCAGATAAAATCCTTCCATTGGGGGGAGTGTGAATACCACCGAAAACTTTCAGCTTATTCGTCAATACCTCGCAAGACAGCATGTCCTTACGCTTTGCACCGCCGCTGATGATGATATTTGGTGTGCGAGTTGTTTCTATGTTTTTGATGCCGATAAGATAGCCTTTTTGTTTATGACTGAATCCCATACTCGGCATGGTGAAATGATGCAAATAAATCCACTGGTTGCAGGTACGGTTACTGGACAGATCCGTAATATTGCACAGATAAAAGGTATTCAGTTCAAAGGGGAAGTCATTTGTCTTGAGGGTGAAAAAGATAAAGAGGCCAGAGCACGTTATTGTCGCCGCTTTCCAGTGGCAATTGCTGCCAAAACACCTGTCTGGCAACTGAATCTTAGTGAAATAAAGATGACTAATAACATGCTGGGATTTGGTAAGAAAATCTGCTGGCAGCGATGAAATTATCTTAATTTATGAATAATCTGGTTGTAACTGCCACGCCACAGTAAACCGGGATCATAAAGTGCTTGTACAAATTTCCCATCCACTAGCACATTAATATAGCTGACAATTTCCTGTTGAGCTTCATTAAGGTCATCTAAAAGATAGCCAGTCCAGATCCAGATGTCCTTTTCAGGACATTCTGTCTTGACCCGTCTTACCAATTTCAGGATTACCGGTATGTTATGTTTATGCAGAGGATCGCCGCCAGACAGAGATAACCCTTGTCGTTTAATACGGCTATCCTGTAAGTCAGCAATAATACGGTCTTCTATTTCCTGCGTAAATGGGCGACCAGAATTCACTCGCCAGGTGCTTTTGTTATAACAACCGGGACATCGATGTTCGCATCCCGCGACGAATAGTGTGCAGCGAGTTCCGGGACCGTTAACCACATCAACAGAGTAATATTGGTGATAATTCACTTTCTTTGCCTGTTTTAATTAGCCTAACCGCCCATTTGTCAGATGTTTTACTCTGCGTTTTACTTCTTCCTGTTTACCTGCGTTGAATGGACGAGCGTCAGGACTCCCCAAATAACCGCAGACGCGGCGGGTTACTGATATTCTTGAAGGTTGATGATTGCCACAACGAGGGCAGGTAAATCCTTTGCTGGTACAGGAGAATTCACCCGTAAATCCGCAGTCATAGCACTCGTCAATGGGTGTATTGGTTCCATAATAAGGGACACATAAGTAGCTGTAATCCCAGACATCTTCCAATGCTTTCAAATTATGTTGTAGGTTAGGATATTCGCCATAACAGATAAAACCGCCGTTTGCCAGTGGTGGATAAGGTGCTTCAAAATCCAATTTATCGTAAGGGTTGACCTTCTTTTCAACATCTAAATGAAAGCTGTTGGTGTAATAGCCTTTGTCTGTCACTCCTTTGATAACACCAAATTCAGCGGTATCAAGGCGGCAGAAACGGTCACATAGATTTTCACTTGGTGTACTGTATAGGCTGAAACCATAGCCGGTTTCTTTCTTCCATTGATCAGTTGCTTTTCGCAGATGGTTAATAATTGAGATAGCCTTTGCACGTAATTGTTGATCATCAAATAGATGAACCTGATCGCCATACAATGCGTTAATGGTTTCATGAATGCCAATATAGCCCAGAGAGATAGAAGCTCTGCCATGCTTAAAGATTTCAGCAATGTTATCATTCGCTCTTAAGCGAACCCCACATGCACCTTCCATATAAAGGATTGGGGCAACTCGTGCTTTGACCCCTTCCAGACGGGTAATACGGGTCATCAATGCTTGCTTCGCCAGCATCAGACGTTCATCTAGTAATTGCCAGAAATGTTTTTCATCTCCTCTGGCTTCGATGGCAATACGGGGCAGGTTTAGGCTGATAACGCCCAGGTTATTGCGTCCTTCATGAATTTGCTTTCCATTTTCTTCGTAAACATTGAGGAAACTGCGGCAGCCCATTGGGGTTTTAAAGGAACCCGTGACTTTAACAACCTGATCGTAATTAAGAATATCAGGATACATCCGCTGGCTGGCACACTTGAGAGCCAGTTGTTTGATATCGTAGTTAGGATCACCAGGCTTATGATTCAGGCCATCACGGATAGCAAATACCAGTTTGGGGAATACTGCTGTTTTGTGGTTCTTGCCTAAACCAGCAACGCGGTTACGCAGAATGGATTGCTGGATTAGGCGAGATTCTTTTGAAATACCAAGACCAAAGCCAAAAGTGACAAAAGGTGTCTGTCCGTTGGTGGTATGCAGAGTATTAACTTCATATTCCAGTGACTGGAAGGCGTCGTAACACTCTTTTTCGGTCTGTGCTTCCGCGAAGGATTTTTTATCGGCAATATCCCATTCTGTAGCAATTGCTAATTGTTTGTCATAGCTAGCTTTAACAAATGGTGCTAACACCTCGTCTATACGGTTAATTGTGGTACCGCCATAAATATGGCTAGCAACTTGAGCGATAATTTGAGCAGTGACTGCGGTTGCGGTTGAAATGGATTTCGGCGGTTCTATTTCAGCATTACCCATCTTGAACCCGTTGGTCAGCATGCCTTTTAGGTCAATTAACATACAGTTGAACATCGGGAAAAAGGGTGAATAATCTAGGTCGTGGTAGTGGATTTCACCTATTTCGTGAGCTAATACCACATCACGCGGCAGAATATGTTGTTTGGCATAATGTTTGGCAATAATTCCTGCCAGCAGATCGCGTTGAGTGGGGATAACTTTACTGTCTTTATTGGCATTCTCGTTGAGCAGGGAAATATTACTTTGCTCAACTAAGCCACGGATCTCCTGATTAAGACGGCTATGTAACTCTCGGGCAATATCTCTGTCGTGACGATATTCAATATAGAGACGGGCAAGGTGCTTATAGTTGCCCGCCATTAATTGATTTTCTACTGCGTTTTGAATATCCCATATATCAACTTGTTTGTGATTAGCCATTAATTGCGTTACTGCGGATGCAACTTGAGCACAATATTTATCATCTGTGACGCCAGCAGTGGAAGCGGCCCGTTTTATAGCATCTCTGATACGTGCTTCATCAAATGGCGCTTGATGACCATCTCGTTTTATCACAACAGTTTTCACAATATGGCTCCTTGAAAGTGTTATCCATAGGTATCGACAATACCAGTTCTGGTATTTATATGGATAAATCTATATGTAGGTTGTGTTTTATATTTAAGCACAACATATAGTAAATTAAAGCGAAATAATAACGACTTGATTTGATCTAAGACAAAGAATAGTCAGCTATGTTTGGAGGATGGAGAAAAGTAAAAACCCTTAGTTAGCGACTAACTAAGGATTTATAAAAGTGGAACTGGAGGATTATCTACGAATCGCGATAGCTTCAATTTCGATTTTAACGTCTTTTGGCAGACGGGCTACTTCAACACAAGAACGTGCTGGAAAAGATGCATCGTGTTCTTTGAAGAATGCTTCATAGGTAGAGTTAACAGTGCCGAAGTCATTTAAATCCTTAACGAAAACGGTCGTTTTAACAATGTCACCTACAGTCAGACCTGCTTTCTCAACAATAGCTTTAACGTTTTCCAGTGATTGACGAGCTTGAGCAGCAATATCTTCTGCTACATCACCTGTTTCTGGATTTACCGGAATCTGCCCAGAAGTGATGATCATGCTGCCCAGATCAACACCCTGAACATATGGACCAATTGCAGCAGGGGCTTTATCGGTATTAATCTCGTATGACATAGGTTCTCCTGTTAATGTGATAACTGAATGAATATTTCACAAAGGTACTATTATAGTCCCCGTATCTGCCTCAGCAACTGGCATAGATCGTTTACTCGTTGAGTATTACCACGTTGCGGTCGAACTCTTTCTCACAGTATTTGCAGGTTAGCACCACGTCTTCGGATGTGACTTTGACCCGAAAACTACTTTCTACAGGCTCATTGTGGCTAATACAGTTGCTATTAGGGCAGACTAACACGCTATCAATGCGCTCGGGCAAGTTAATTGGTAGTTTCTTTACTACTTCATAGTTTTCAATACAGTTCACCGTTGCATTCGGCGCATACATAGCCAGCTGGTTAGCCTGTTGTTCTGTAAGAAATGTATTTTCGATTTTGATGAGATCTTTTTTACCTAATTGATTGGAAGGCAGGTTCAGGCCGATGGTGATACGTTGATCAGTTTCAGTCAGTTTAAACAGAGAAAGTAATTTGAAGCCTACCTGAGCTGGGATATGGTCAATCACTGTACCACATTTAATGGCTTCGACTTGTAATTTATGATCTTGGGTCATAGTGTTTTTATGAATACATTTTGGTGACAACTTGTCTGTATTCACCCTCCAGGTAATGGTTAAGAATCGACACGCATTCCATTTTAGAAAGAAAGTAATAACCGGTTATGTTCGCGGATTAAAAAGTATTTTTTTAATCATTCATTTAAAACTAAAGATAATAGTGCCTGACGAGTATAAATGCCATTTTCTGCTTGTTGGAAATAATAAGCATGGGGAGTTTTATCTACATCGACAGTAATTTCATCAATACGTGGCAGTGGATGTAGAACTTTAAGGTTTTCTTTCGCTCCCGTCAGATCAGTGGCACGTAGAATAAATTGGGCTTTTACATTGGCATATTCGGATGGATCAAGGCGTTCTTTTTGTACACGAGTCATGTAAAGAATATCCAGCTCTGGCAAGACTTCTTCAATATTAGTATGCAGGCTATAAGTAGAACCTTTTTCATTCAGCATATGAAGAATATGGTTTGGCATTGCTAGTGCTTCTGGGGCGATAAAATAGAAATGGTTGCCATTAAATTTCGCCAGCGCTTGTGATAGCGAATGGACGGTGCGGCCATATTTTAGGTCACCAACCATGGCGATATTCAGACTGTCCAGCCGTTTCTGGGTTTCCTGAATAGTGAACAAGTCCAGTAAGGTTTGAGTCGGATGCTGATTAGCACCATCACCGGCATTGATGATTGGGGTATAACTGGAAAATTCAGAAGCCAGACGTGGTGCACCTTCCTGTGGATGGCGCATCACGATAGCGTCAACATACTGGCTGATAACGGAAATGGTATCTGCCAGTGTTTCTCCTTTCTTGCCTAGGGAAGTGTTACTACTATCTGAAAAACCAACAACTGAAGCACCAAGACGGTGGATTGCTGTTTCAAAAGAGAGGCGAGTACGAGTAGAAGCTTCAAAGAAACAACTGGCGATAACCTTGTGTTTCAGTAATTCAGGCTGTGGTCTGGCTTTTAGTGCGGCAGCAGTCTGCAATACCAATTCCAGATCTTCGCGGCTCAGATCATTTATTGAAATGATATGTTTGCGATATAACGGATTAGCCATTTTTCACTCTCCTCTAATGCTGACATCCGGGTGTAGCGATTATCAATTGATTGCCGGGCAAAAAAAAGCCCCTCAATGAGGGGCCTTAAATGATCGGTTTAGCGGCGGGAAAAACAATGGTTGCTGGCTGCCTTTAGGCAGTTGCACTCGCACTTTAGCTTGACGAAAATAAGCGCTGTTTTTCATGATTTCTCCCGGCAAATTGCGGCGCATTATACTCGTGAAAAATCTTACAGCAAGTATTCGCCGGAAGAAAAATGGTATTGGCAGAATCACGCCTTTATAGACATAACCCTACAGATATCTTAAGTAATCAGATTTTCAAATCCTTTGCCAGTGTTGCTACCATTACCGCTTTAATGGTATGTAGGCGATTTTCTGCCTGATCAAACACAATACTGTGTTCTGATTCAAAAACTTCATTGGTGACTTCCAGCCCGCCATACATATCAAACTTGGCTGCCAGTTGCTTACCTAACGTAGTTTCTTCATCATGGAATGCAGGCAAGCAGTGTAGGAATTTTACCTGCGGATTACCTGTCATTTTCACCATATCCATATTTACCTGATAAGGTTTCAGTAGGCTAATTCGTTGTTGCCAAACTTCTTTTGGCTCTCCCATCGAAACCCAGACATCGGTGTAAAGAAAATCAGCATCTTTAACACCTTCAGCGATATTTTCAGTTAGAGTAATTTTACCGCCGGTTTTTTCAGCCAGTTTTCGGCATTCAGCAACTAGTGTTGCATCTGGCCAGTACTCTTCAGGAGCAACCAGTCGAACATCCATACCTGTCAGTGTTGCAGCTTCTAGCATGCTATTGCCCATATTATTACGGGCATCGCCTAAATAGGCGAATTTGATTTCTGACAGCGGTTTCTCAGGTTGATGCTCCTGGATAGTGAGTAAATCTGCCAGTAACTGGGTAGGATGAAATTCATTCGTCAGGCCATTCCATACGGGGATGCCAGCGTGTTCTGCCAGCGTTTCAACTACTTTCTGAGCATAGCCACGATATTGAATACCGTCATATATGCGACCAAGTATACGGGCGGTATCTTTAATTGATTCTTTATGACCAATCTGATTACCACTAGAGCCAAGATAAGTGATATTTGCCCCTTGGTCATGAGCAGCTACTTCAAATGAACAGCGGGTGCGGGTGGAATCCTTTTCAAAAATTAGCACAATATTTTTACCTGTTAGCAGAGCTTTTTCTGTGCCGGATTTTTTAGTCGATTTTAATTCAGCCGCCAGCTTCAGAAAAGCGAGGATTTCTGCTGAAGAAAAATCAAGTAACCTTAGTAAATTACGTTGATAGAACGGATTCATTGTTGAGTACCTCCGCATTTGTTTTTGCATTTGTATTCAATTTATATCTATAAAAATTCAATTTCAACTCCGTGTTAGATTTCTTTGATGTAAACAGTGGTTAGGCTGACTGTGGTGTGGGAGAATGAAAGCTGGGACGGCCAACTGATTGAGGATATTGGGTATGGCAAATCAAAAAGACTTAGAAGAACAACGTGAAGAAACGCGCCTTATTATTGAAGAATTATTGGAAGATGGTAGTGACCCAGATGCGCTTTATGCCATTGAACACCACTTTTCTGCAGAAGATTTTAATCTGTTGGAAAAGGCTGCTGTCGAAGCCTTTAAGCTAGGTTATGAAGTGACTGATGCAGAAGAATTGGAGATTGAGGATGGCACTATTCTTATGTGTTGTGATGTTATCAGTGAATGTGGGTTAAATGCAGAACTGATCGATACCCAGGTTGAACAACTGATGAATCTGGCCGAAAAAATCGGTGTCAATTATGATGGTTGGGGTACTTACTTTGAAGATCCTGACGCACAAGATGAAGATGATGAAGACGATCTACCGGAGCAAGGAGGAGATAGGCTTCATTAAGGTATCGGGGTAAGAAGTAATAGAGGGTCTAGCTTACAGATTTCCACTCTGTAAGTTGCCCTTTATTAATTTAAAGCGTGGTTAATTCTTATTTCCTTTTTATAGAAATTTATATTTCAATTGAACGTTAATATCTGCTGATTTTTCAAAGTAGAGCTCCCATGACTAAGAAAACAGCCATTACGATTATCATCCCTCCACCTAGTATGTTCACTAGCCTCATTCTTTTTTCAGTAAAAGATGCGCGCGAACTCACAGCATGCGCGGCAGCGACCCATGCTGTATCTATCACCAAGCCTAAGCCAATCGGTATCAATGAAAAACTGAGCAGGGATAAAATAGGGCTGTCTATTCCTTCGCTTAAAAAGCTTGGAACTATCGTACCAAACATAATCAATGCCTTCGGATTCGTTGCACCAACGATTATTCCTAACGCCAATGTTTGCTTATTTTTCTTGGAACTAACATTCTCCCCAACTCGCAGTGGCTTTGAAAAAAAAAGATATTGAAAACCGATGACTAGTAAGGCAATAGCACCCAGCAAACGAATGACCATCAAAGCAGTGCTGGATTGTATGAGCAAAGAGCCAATTCCCAAGGCAAGGACCACGGCAACGCAATAGGTTCCGATTGCATTTCCAATCACACCACGTAATGCGTTGGTCCGTCCCACTGACACCGCCTGCCCTACAATAAACATGATACTTGGGCCAGGAACAGCGATCAGTACTGAGCTAGTCAATATGAGTCCTAATAGACCTTGGAGTGTAGTAAAATTTGTGAACATAAGGTAACCTTCGCTATCTGGCGCAGGGACATGAGTTTTTTAGATAAAAATCGCTATCCTGTCCCTGTCTTGTTAGTTAAATTTCGTTGTACACATCTAGTACAATACAATCATGACTGCTTGGCAAGTAATGCCAGGGTTGGTTGAATCCGAAGCGCTTCTGCAATTTCCTCTTCGCTCATGAGTGGGTAGCACTTTTCGACAAACTCATCAAGCACTGGCAACATGCTTCTGCGTTCTTCAATACCAAGTGCACAGGCGCAAGCATTGAAAGCAACGTTCCTGTACTGATCAACATTGGTCTCGGCATCTACATAGTCATCAAGGTCCCAACGACCAATAAGACTCTCTTGCATATGGAAGGCGTTCACTTCTACACCCTCGCGGAAAACATGAAACACGGGGTGGATGTAAGCACTTTGAGAAGTGTCGAAATGATCGGCTGGTAACGTAAAGTAATGTGTCGGGAGCTCGCCATTGCCATACCGATAGAATCCATACTCAAATACTACCTCAAGGCGATTTTGTTTATCTCCCCAACGCTCGTTGTTATATTTTCGCGAAAACGAAGGCCATACACGCGCGCGTATAACACCTTCATCATTACATTCTTCAAATGTGACTACGTTTCCGAAATAGCTGAAAAGCTCAAATAGTGGCATGCTTGTACTGACAAGGTCTACGAGAAACTTGGAGAGAGATACCAGCGCGTCTGAGGGATTGGTAAGGGGGATTCTGCATTCAAACATTGGCTTGAGAGCCATGCCGTGATATTTCTCAGCAATGATATTTCCAAGCGCTTGAATATTACATCGGAAACCATGTACAAATCCGGAGGCGGCATCTGGATCATTGACTCGCATAGGAGCACCAATAAAATAGAGCCCTGGTACGTTCACTGACTCCCAACTTGATGTGAGCAAACAGTATTTACCTTTTTCATCAACATCTGGCCGAACAGTATCCATGTCGAAAATATCTGATAAGGTATAGTTGAATCCACAGCATACAATCACATCGTCAACGATGCCTGTTCGTTTCATCCATCTTGGTGGGGACCAATGCGGGCAAGGTGTCTCGTAGCTGACCAATAATTGTCCTTTATGCTTCCCACTAGTGATTCGCCGAATTTCAACAATGCGGTCACTGACAATATTGTTGTTGGACTTGAGTTGCATTAAATCGAAAACATCTGAGATTTGAGCACGCAAATCATGCACGTTGTGAGTTTGCCGGGCGAACAGTGGTAATGATCTCGTGACAACACGTGTCTCGGCTGTGATATCGATAAGGTGGTGTGCAATTTCGAAAGCAGAGTTACCTCGTCCAAGTACCACAACAATTTTATTTTTATAGCGCTCAGCAGCAGTATTTGGATCGAAGTTCTCGTAAAGGGTACAGGTTTCAGCATTAAGTCCCTTAATATCTGGCATAATCGGCTTTGATACGCCGGTAGCACAAAATATTCGATCCGCTGAGATGGACAGAGAATCAGAAATCTCGATAATAAAATGTTCATTCTCTTTCATTATACGCCGAACGCGCATATTGGTGCGTATACACTTTACGAGCCCCATTTTATCGGCCACGTATTTTAGATATTCTTTATAGATTCTTGCTGATGGCCAATGCGCTGATGTCCATTCTGTAAATTGAAGTTTTGGATCATTCACCACATCTTCCGCGTCAATAGTGCTGAGAGTGTGCCAGTCATAACGCATCCGATAGGTATGATTGTCTCCGGGAACATATTTTTTGTTGAGCGAGATCAACTCTCCACATACAGGAAATCTATCCCACTGACCACCAACAGTCTCGTTTGCTTCAAGTAAGAGATATTCAATACCGCGTTTACTCAATTCAAGGGCCATATTTAGCCCAGCAGGGCCGCCACCAATAATAATATTAGGATAATGGTTTCGCATTATACTTATCTCCGCTAGTAATAATATTAAGATAATGAACTCGCATTATATTTACCTCTTATAACGATGAAATTGAGATAAGGGTTTCACATTTATCTCCGCTTAATTTTAAACTCTTCCATAATTTATTTTGAGTGATGTCATAAGGGAGGTAGAGCAAATACCCTTCTTTAAGAACCAAAAATTTTTCTCCTGAAATATATTGTTAGCTCCTAAGCACTATTTATTAAAGATAATATTTATGGATGAAATTTCCGCCTATTAATTAAATTTTTTCATCCATAATGCATGCGCGAAGGATACTCTCAAATATCGATGCGAATTTCAAATATAAAGTTATGATTAGTTGATTCAGCAATGCTATATATTATTTGCCATCCATAATAATGGAGTGATAATAAATCGTAATAAGCTGCCAATTATTAATTGAAGAAGTGTTTTTGATAAGGTTTTCGTGATTATTTAAACCCATTCAACTTGAAGATGCCTGTTTCAATATTTTAAGGACCGTATTAATGGTATTGTTCTGTGACAGATTGTTTTAATCCAGTCTGGAAATAATAATTTATTATACATAATTCAGGCGGTGAATTCAGATGCTGTACTGTTTTAGCTGATAATGTTTCTGTGACCTTGAATAAGGTGAGAAACCAGATTCAAATTCTATCTCCGATGGGGAAGAAGGATAAATGAGAATATCAATAGTTTCATCAGACAATACTTTCCAAAAGGAATAAATTTTAAATAAAGATCAAATGAAATATTATCAGTGGGAGGACTTTAGCTATGCAAATATAGAAAGGCAAAGCTCAGGAGGAGGGGGGGAACTTTGCCTTTCTATATGGATACAAATAAACATGGTGAAGAAGCGGTAAAATTTAGCATAATTAAATTAATAGAAGGTGCAGAATTCTGATCGTTTCCGTTGAATGTGTTCAGAATTCTGTGTCAGACCTTCACTACTCATATTTTAAATACTGTACAATATTCCAAGTATTGAGAGATAACCACCTCTTGAAAGAAAAGAGGGTCACTTTCTTATTTAGAAACGTCAGTACCGAAATACTTGGTAGAAATGCGCAGATAGGTGCCATCAGTTTTAATGTCGGTTAACGCTTTATCGATAGCGGTTTGTAATTCTGGTTCGCCTTTACGGATTAGAATACCGACCTGATCGCCATTGGGGTCAGATGCGACAACTTTTACCGGTGCATTAGGTTTGTGTTTTTTAAAATCCAGATAGGACAGATTATCATTGATGGTTGCATCAGCCCTGCCTGTAGCAACCAGATCGATTGCCTGATTAAATCCTTCGGTAGGGACGATTTCCGCACCAAAACGTTTTGCTAACTGCGCATAGTTGCTGGTTAAGCTATGGCTTGATGTTTTACCTTTCAGGTCACTAAACGTCTTGATACTGTCATTGTTTTTGCGGGTGATAAGTACGGCTTTGGAGATAATATACGGAGTGGAAAAGTCATATTTTTTCTTGCGCTCTGGCGTAATAGCGACTTGATTGAGTACAGCGTCGTAGCGTTTGGCATCCAGTCCGGCAATAAGGCCATCCCATTTACCTTCGGTGAACTCGGCTTTGACATTTAGGCGATGGGCAATTTCGCGACCAATCTCAACATCAAAACCGGCTAAAGTTCCTGAAGCGTCGTGATAGGTGAATGGTGGGTAGGTTCCTTCGGTAGCGATTTTGAGTACACCCGTTGATTTAATCTTATCAAGGCTAGATTCTGCACTGGCAGAATGTACGATGCTGAGTTGAATGACACCAGCTAATAATGCGGTAAGGAACACTTTCATTTTGTTTCTCCAGGCGGTCAAAAAATTTATTTATTTGATCATCATTGGTTGTTGTAAGGATCAATGATGACAAGGTGTTGTTAACGGTGGGTTATATCTCCCAATCCGGTAAGGTATTGGTCAAGGTCGAAACAAATTCGACGGTACGTTGTTTAAGGGCACGAGTAAAAATAGTTTTCGACGTTCCCGATTCGACAATTTCTCCAGATTCTAAGAATATGACGTCGTGAGCAAGATTAGCTGCCAGACGTAGATCATGAGTAGCCATTAACATCGTGGTTCCTTCTTTGGCTAACTGCTTTAATACGGCAACAACTTCCTGGGATAATTCTGGATCGAGCGCGGAAGTTGGCTCGTCGCACAATAACACTTTGGGCGAAGGTGCCAGCGCCCGTGCAATTGCTACGCGCTGTTGCTGACCACCGGATAGTGTGGCTGGCAAGACATCGGCTTTGTGTGACATACCAACTTTTTCTAGTAGCTCAAGTGCTCGCTTTTTTGCCTGTTCATGTGACCATTTCTGAACCCAGATCAGCCCTTCCATAATGTTTTCAATGACGGTGAGGTGAGGGAAAAGTTGAAAGTTTTGAAACACCATACCGGTTTGCTGGCGAATCCGTTGTACGTCCTTGTGAACAATTCGCTCTTTACCGATGAAGGTTATGCTTTCATTGCCAATTTGGAGCTTCCCAGCCTGAGGAATTTCTAATAAGTTGATACAGCGTAACAGCGTGCTTTTGCCGCTTCCTGATGGGCCGATTAATGCGGTAAGGCTGCCTTCCTCAATAGTAAGATCGATATTTTTCAGGACCTTTTGCCCGTTAAAACTTTTCTCAATGCCGTTGAGCTGTATCATTTTCTAATTCCTTTGTATCACTCTTTTGCGAAAACTTCTTTTCCAGACGGGCTTGTAATGATGATAATACTGAGCTGATTATCAGATAAATTATGGCAGCTTCGGTGTAAAGAATGAGAGGTTGATAAGTCACCGCAGCGATACGTTGTGCGGCAAGGAAAAGCTCCGGTACTGTGATTACTGAGGCCAGTGAAGTATCTTTCACCAGTGAAATAAATGTGTTTGAGAGCGGTGGAATAGCGATTCTCGCGGCCTGAGGCAGAATGATACGGCGTAATGATTGTGTCCAGCTCATGCCGATGGAGTAAGCGGCTTCCCACTGTCCTTTTGGTACCGATAATAAAGTAGCGCGGATTACCTCAGATGTATAGGCACCGATATTCAGAGTGAAACCGATAACGGCTGAAGTAAATGCGCCTAGCGTAATACCAACGCTAGGTAGAGCATAAAAAATAAGAAACAGTTGTACAAGCAACGGCGTACCACGGATCAGCCATACATAGAATTTGGCGACAGCAACAAAGGGTTTCGGCCCGTAAAGCCGGATTAGTGCAACGATAAAGCCCAGTATGATACCAAGAGTAAAGGTAATAAGAGTGAGTGGAATAGTGAAAGTAAAGCCTGCATAAAGCATAGGCCAAAAAGAATCGAGTACTAAATTGAACCAGGAGGGTTCCATATATTTTCCCTATTGTGTGTAATATAAGAATATATTTATATGTAATTTTTAAAATATCATATGGCAAGCTGGTCGTTTATATATATAAAATAAAGTTATATCATATTGTGATTTTCGATATCAATGAATTTACATAAATTAATATATTTTATTTTTGATTAAAATATTCGCTGATTGTTCGATTAAACGAGATTAACGATAAAGTCCCCTGGTCAGAATTTGTATCCGACTTTTAGGTAATGGGGACATTTGAGTAAGAGATGTTTCACTTATTCACGAGTATTGGAGCCAAAGTATTGAACCCAGATGCGTTGGTAGGTGCCATCGGCTTTGATATCAGTTATTGCTTTATCGATGGCAGCTTTCAGATCTGACTCTCCTTTGCGGAGCAAAATGGCTGTCTGAATTGCGTTGGGATCAGAAGCAACAATTTTCACCGGTGCATTTGGTTTGTGCCTCTTATAATCCAGATAAGATAGGTTATCGTTGATTGTGGCATCGGCTCTGTCGGTACTAACCAGTTCGATTTCCTGGCTAAATCCATTAGTGCCGATGATTTCCGCGCCGTTATGTCTTGCAATTTGGGCGAAGTTGTTGGTCAGAGTATGTGCTGAGGTTTTGCCTCGTAAATCGCTGAATGTTTTTATGCTGTTGTTATCTTTATGGGTGATAAGTACGGCTTGAGATGTGATATATGGAATGGAAAAATCATATTTTTTCTTGCGCTCAGGTGTAATTGCAATTTGATTAATTACAGCATCAGAACGTCCAGCATCCAGCCCGGCAATAAGTCCATCCCATTTTCCTTCGATAAATGCCGGTTCTACATTTAAACGCCGTGCAATTTCACGACCAATATCAACATCGAAGCCTGTCAAAGCGCTTGAAGCATCGTGATAGGTGAATGGTGAGTAAGCCCCTTCGGTTGCAATTCTGAATACACCCGTTGATTTAATCTTATCAAGAGTTGATTCTGCATTGGCTGAATGTACAAGACCTAATTGAGTAGTACTTACCAATAACAGGGTAAGAAGTATTTTCATTTTATTTCTCCGGGTTATTAGAAATTAGTGAAGCAATTTATTTGGGTACCTGTATGCTTCGGTTTCTGAGAACTGTCTCTGTTCATTGCTTATTGTCATCCTAATAATACTTACTGGAATAGATTATTAAGATTAATAAGTGGTTAATTGTTGAACTAAAATTGCATTATAGTTTAACTTTTTATTTTTAATAATATATTTGTATGATTTCATTCTCAATATAATATACAAAATATAATGATTTATATATAAAATAAATATTTATTAGATATATCTTTTAAGAAAATAGGTTTTTATCTTCAATATATTTTATGTATTTATACAGAATGGGTTGAATGTATGCTTTCTTATAAACTTTATCGCTCACTTTTTAAATTAAAAAGCCACTGACAATGAATTGTAGTGGCCTTGGTGGAAATTTAATTTTTGAGAATATTACAACGCGGCAATAGTTTCCTTTTGAGCCAGTAATTTCTCTTTTGATGTATTGCAGCTTGCCAGACGCTCACGTTCTTTGGCTACAACGGCTTCAGGTGCGCGACTGACGAAGCCTTCATTCGACAGTTTTCCTTCGATGCTGCCAATCTCTTTATCCAGCTTCTCAATCTCTTTATCCAAGCGGTTCAGCTCGGCTTCTTTATCGACTAAGCCAGCCATTGGGATTAATACCTCTGCTCCATCAATCAGCTTGGTCACAGAAACCGGCGCTTCTGTGCCAGCAGGAAGAAGGGTAACTGACGAGAGGCGACCCATTGCTTGAATAAAATTCAGATTTTCTGCTACACGGCGTTGTGCTCCCGCGTCAGCATTACGCAGCAGAACTTCCAGTGGCTTGCCAGGTGCAATATTCATTTCAGCACGGATATTACGTACCGCAATAATTGCTTCTTTAATCCATTCCAAATCGTTCAGAGCTAGTTCATCAACTTTTTCCTGATCAAATTCTGGGAACGGTTGCAGCATGATGGTATCGGCTTCAATCCCTTTAACTACTTTCACCCTCTGCCAGATGGTTTCGGTGATAAATGGAATAATAGGATGGGCCAGACGCAATAATCCTTCCAGAACTTCAATCAGAGTATGACGAGCACCGCGAACTTCTGCTTCTGAACCTTTGTTAATTGCTGGTTTAGAGAGTTCAAGATACCAGTCACAGAATTGGTTCCAGGTGAATTCATAAAGAATATTTGCAGCCATATCGAAACGATATGCATCCAGTGCTTCACGATAAGCTTTTACTGTCTGGTTAAATTCAGCCAGAATCCAACGATCAGCCAATGACAGCACCATTTCGCCGCCATTTTGTCCACAATCCTGACCTTCCGTATTCATCAGAACAAAACGGCTGGCGTTCCATAATTTGTTACAGAAATTACGGTAGCCTTGCAGACGTTTCATATCCCAGTTGATATCACGACCAGTCGAAGCCAGTGCTGCCAGTGTAAAGCGTAGGGCATCTGTACCATGAGCTTCAATACCTGTCGGGAATTGTTTTTCTGTGCGATTGCGGATTTTTTCAGCCAACTGTGGTTGCATCATATTGCCGGTGCGTTTTTCCAGCAGATCTTCCAGGGCAATACCGTCAACCATATCCAGTGGATCAATGACATTCCCTTTAGATTTGGACATCTTCTGACCTTCTTCATCCCGGATAAGTCCGGTCATGTAGACAGTCTTAAATGGAACCTGAGGCTTGCCATTTTCATCTTTGATGAAATGCATGGTCATCATGATCATGCGGGCAATCCAGAAAAAGATAATGTCAAAGCCACTCACCAACACATCCGTTGGATGGAAGGTTTTCAGTGCTTCGGTTTGTTCTGGCCAGCCAAGGGTAGAGAAAGTCCACAGACCGGAAGAGAACCAGGTATCTAGTACATCTTCATCTTGGTTGAGGGTGATATCTGCACTCAGATTATTTTCACAGCGAACTTCTTCTTCGCTGCGACCTACATAGACATTACCTTCCGCGTCATACCACGCCGGGATGCGGTGACCCCACCATAATTGACGGGAGATACACCAATCTTGGATATCGCGCATCCAGGAGTAGTACATATTTTCATACTGTTTAGGTACAAACTGGATATCGCCATTCTCAACGGCTTCGATAGCCACTTTTGCCAGAGGTGCAGCACGGACATACCACTGATCAGTCAGCATTGGCTCAATAACTACGCCGCCACGATCGCCGTAAGGAACAGTCAGATCATGAGCCTTGATTTCAACCAGCAGACCCAATTTTTCAAATTCAGCAACCATTGCTTTACGGGCAGCAAAACGCTCCATACCCCGGTATTCAGCTGGAATATCAGAACTGTAAACATCAGAAACTTCGCCATTGGTATCGAAAACTTCTGCTTCATTACGGATATTGCCATCAATTGTCATGATATTGATCATTGGCAGGGCATGGCGTTTACCCACTTCATAGTCGTTGAAGTCATGGGCTGGCGTGATTTTCACGCAACCGGTGCCTTTTTCCATATCTGCGTGTTCATCACCGATAATAGGAATACGGCGATTAACCAGTGGCAGAATGATCTCTTTGCCGATTAAATCCTTATAGCGCGGATCTTCTGGGTTAACTGCTACACCGGTATCGCCTAACATGGTTTCAGGCCGGGTAGTTGCAACGATCAGATAATCTTTACCTTCTGCGGTTTTTTCGCCGTCAGCCAGTGGATAACGCAAGTACCACATAGAACCCTTTACTTCACGGTTCTCGACTTCCAGATCGGAAATAGCAGTGTGTAATTTCGGGTCCCAGTTAACCAGACGTTTGCCACGGTAAATCAGGTTTTCTTGATACAAACGGACAAAAGCTTCTTTTACAGCGTTGGATAGACCTTCATCCATGGTAAAACGCTCACGTTCCCAGTCAACCGAGTTACCCAGACGACGCATCTGATTGGTAATCGTACCGCCGGATTCTGCTTTCCATTGCCAGATTTTATCGATAAAAGCGTCGCGGCCATAATCGTGACGTGTTTTGCCTTCTTCTGCTGCAATCTTACGCTCAACCACCATTTGAGTAGCAATACCTGCATGGTCAGTACCGGACTGCCACAAAGTATTCTTACCTTGCATCCGCTGATAACGGATCATGGTATCCATAATGGTTTGCTGGAATGCATGGCCCATATGCAGGCTGCCGGTTACATTTGGCGGCGGAATAACAATACAAAAGCTCTCACGGCTGGTGTCGCCGTTAGGCTTGAAATAACCACTTTTCTCCCAATGGGTGTAAAGAGGTTGCTCAATTTCTTTAGGATTGTAAGTTTTATCGAGAGATGGCTCGGATTGCGTTTGGTTAGCGGGTGTTTTTTCCATTTTATCTTGATACTTAGTATGTTGGCGGCGTTGCCATGGTCAAATTAAAGCCGACGCTGCGATATAATTTATATCGTTCACGCGCCAACTGTTTCAAATTCTCGTTTATAGGAACGAAGTCTATCACTTCATGGAAAGCGGTGGCAAAGTCTGCGAATTGCGGCAGCAGATTTATCAATATATCACGGGGAGAATTTCCCCGTTTCTGAGGCCAACATAACTCAACTGGTGCACCATATCTCGGCCCTTCACCGGCAAGATTATGCGGGACGAACTGATGGGGTTCCCATTGCCACAGGGCTTCATCTAACTTTTCTGCCTGTTGCTGATCTTCACAAGCAATTAGCACCCGTTTTCCGGCTCGCCATTGGTCAGCCGCAAATTGACATGCCAGCCATTCATGAGCTTGCAAATCTGCCTGGGGTGATGGTTGTTCCAGTAAATAAAACGTGGCGCTTTTCATAATGTCTCTTACGGGGAAAGGGCATTGTTAATGCCCTTTAATTAGCGGGGTATAAATCAATCGTCGTTATTGATACCGGTACTTCCTGCACGATTTAACAGGAATTGCGACAATAGTGCAACTGGACGGCCTGTTGCGCCTTTCGCTTTACCTGAACGCCATGCAGTACCGGCGATATCCAGATGTGCCCAATGATATTTTGTTGCGAAGCGGGACAGGAAGCAGGCAGCAGTAATAGCACCACCCGCACTACCACCGGTATTCGCCAGATCGGCAAAATTAGAATCGATTTGCTCGAAAAATTCGTCGGCCATTGGCAGACGCCATGCGCGATCACCGGATTGTTCAGAAGCATTTAATAGCTCATGGGCCAGTGGATTATGGTTAGATAGTAACCCACTGTAATGATTACCAAGAGCTGTTACGCAAGCACCGGTCAATGTGGCGATATCAATGACCAATTCTGGATCAAAACGTTCAACGTAAGTTAACGCATCACACAGAACCAGACGGCCTTCTGCATCAGTATTGAGCACTTCGACCGTTTGACCAGATAGGGTGGTTAAAATATCCCCAGGCCGGTAAGCACGACCTCCTGGCATATTCTCACAGCCTGCCATGACACCGATGACATTGAGTGGTAATTGTAGCTCCGCAACCACACGCATCACGCCATAAACGGTTGCTGCGCCACACATATCGTATTTCATCTCATCCATACCACCAGCAGATTTGATTGAAATACCACCAGAGTCAAAAGTCAGGCCCTTGCCAACCAGGATGATCGGTTTCGCATTTTTATCAAGGCTGCCTTTATATTCCATGACTGACATCAGGGATTCATTCTGAGAACCCTGACCAACAGCCAGATAAGCGTTCATTCCCAACTCTTTCATCTGCTCTTCACCAATTACTTTTGTTGTAATATGGCTATTCGCAGAGTCTGCGAGCTGACGGGCTTGGGAAGCCAGATAAGCTGCGTTACAGATGTTTGGTGGCATATTGCCAAGATCTTTAGCTGCTTTGATACCGATAGCAATGGCAAGACCGTGTTGGATTGCACGTTCACCGCTGGTTAGTTCCCGACGGGTTGGAACATTAAACACCATTTTACGCAGTGGGCGGCGCAGCTCATTTTTATTGCTTTTAAGCTGGTCGAAAACATAAAGAGACTCTTTTGCTGTTTCTACTGCCTGGCGTACTTTCCAGTAATTATTACGGCCTTTAACATGTAATTCTGTTAAAAAACAGACTGCTTCCATTGAACCAGTTTCATTAAGGGTATTGATAGTTTTTTGGATAATTTGTTTATATTGACGTTCATTCAGCTCGCGCTCTTTGCCGCAGCCTATGAGCAGAATACGTTCAGATAACACATTGGGAACATGATGTAACAGTAGTGATTGACCAACTTTGCCTTCCAATTCACCACGGCGCAACAAGGCGCTGATATAACCATCACTTATTTTATCGAGCTGTTCGGCAATAGGGGATAGGCGGCGAGGTTCGAAAACGCCAACAATGATACACGCACTGCGTTGTTTTTCCGGGCTACCGCTTTTTACACTAAACTCCATGCGTTCTCCTGAATCTTAAAGACAAAGACGGATGCTATCGCTAGAATATAACGTTCCGTATTAATCTACCCCATAGAAAGTTAACTATTTATGTTAAGCTAAACGTACTATTTGTTATTGTTTAGCTAACTATAAGTATATTCTGACTGGGAACCTGAATTATGGAATGGCTTCGATATCATTTTAGCAGCGAGGAAGCCAAACTGATGCACATAATAAATGGTATATATACAATGAAGTTAGCGATTTTCCTGCAAAAAGACAAGTTTTCACAGGCGTAATAAGCGTGATCATCATTAGATATCTGGTACGGGAAACCCTGAAAAGCCAAGTTGCGATACTCTTTGTCCTTTTATTGATCTTTTTTTGCCAAAGATTAGTAGAGATTTTGGGTGCAGCAGTGGAAGGGAACATCCCAGCAAATTTGGTTATATCCTTATTAGGATTAGGTGTGCCTGAAATGGCGCAGCTTGTTTTACCCTTGAGTCTTTTTCTTGGGGTGTTGATGACTTTCAGCAAGCTTTATACTGAAAGTGAAATTACTGTTATGCATGCGTGTGGTTTGGGTAAGCGTGTGTTGGTGGTTTCGGCGCTTATTCTGGCGTTGTTGACTTCCGCGTTGGCCGCAGTGAATGTTATTTGGATGATTCCTTGGTCCTCAAAATACCAGGAGCAGGTATTGGCTGACGCGAAGGCTAATCCAAGCCTGGCGGCGATAATAGAAGGAAAATTCAAACCTTCTGATAACGGTAACTTGGTGCTCTATATTGGTAGCGTACACGGTGATAAGTTTGAAAACGTATTCTTGGCCCAGCTTCGTCCGGTGGATAACCAGCGCCCTTCAGTTGTTATCTCTGATGGTGGCCATATGGTGGAACGGCCTGATGGTAGGCAGGAGGTTATCCTTAATCGTGGTACGCGTTACGAAGGCACTGCAATGCTGCGTGATTTCAGGATCACTGAGTTCAATGATTATCAGGCGGTTGTTGGGCATCAGGTTTCAGCCGTAGATGGTGATAAAGTTGAACAAAAATCCATTACTCAGTTATGGCGGGATAATGATAAGGACTCTCGCGCTGAGTTCCATTGGCGTCTGACTCTGGTACTTTCGGTACTGATTATGGCCATGATGGTTGTACCGTTAAGTGTAGTAAATCCCCGTCAAGGGCGGGTGCTAAGTATGTTACCTGCGATGCTGCTTTATCTGATTTTCTTCTTACTGCAAAGTTCCCTGCGCTCTAACGGGAGTAAAGGTAAGTTGGACCCGTTGCTCTGGATGTGGGTAGTTAATGGCGCTTATCTGATGCTGGCGTTGGTTCTCAATATCTGGGACACCGTGCCGATGCGCAGGATTTGGTCCCGTCTCAAAGGAAGAGGAGTAGCCTGATGTTTGGTGTATTAGATCGTTATATCGGGCGGACTATTCTTCAGACTATTCTGATGACATTGTTTATGCTGGTATCACTCTCCGGCATTATTAAGTTTGTTGATCAGTTGAGAAAAGTGGGGCAAGGGGAATACACCACTATTTCCGCTGGCCTTTATGCTTTGCTAAGTGTGCCGAAAGATATTCAGATATTCTTCCCGATGGCGGCTTTACTTGGTGCATTATTGGCACTTGGCACATTGGCAACTCGTAGTGAGCTGGTGGTTATGCAGGCTTCTGGTTTTACCCGTATGCAAGTTGCTGGCTCAGTCATGAAAACGGCTATTCCGTTGGTAATCTTGACGATGATTATCGGTGAATGGGTAGCGCCACAAGGTGAACAGATGGCACGTAACTACCGGGCTCAGAAAATGTTTGGTGGTTCTCTGGTTTCAACAACCAAAGGTATGTGGGCGAAAGATGGGGCCGATTTTATCTACATCCAGCGGGTAATGAGCGACACAGAGATTAAAGGCGTTAATATCTATCATTTTAATGATGATAAAAAGCTACTCTCTGTGAAATATGCAGACAGTGCTGTTTATGATGAGGAGAACGATCTGTGGAAGCTTTCTCAGGTGGAAGAATCTGATCTGACAGACAGTAAAAAAATCACTGGGTCGCAGCGCATTTCTGCTGACTGGAAAACCCGCTTGACGCCAGAGCAATTGGGTGTTGTTGCTCTTGATCCTGAAGCACTTTCTATCAGTGGCTTGTATCAATACATCAGTTATCTTAAACAAAGTGAGCAGGAATCAGGACGTTATCAACTGAATATGTGGAAAAAGATCTTTGCACCACTTTCAGTTGCGGTAATGATGTTGATGGCACTCTCTTTCATCTTCGGGCCGCTGCGTACCGTACCGATGGGAGTTAGGATAATAACAGGTATCACTTTCGGCTTCTTATTTTACTTACTCAATGAGATCTTTGGCCCGTTGAGTCTGGTATACAGTATGCCAGCAGTTCTGGCCGCATTGTTACCAAGCTTATTGTTCCTTGCCCTCAGTATTTATTTACTCCTTAAGAGACAGTAGCTTTTAGCAATCATGGTCCAGTAATGGGACCCGATTTGGAGGAACTGTGGGATGGGTTTTATGAACAGGAAACTCCATCCCTGGTATCTCTAATTTATAAAACGTCAACATCAAGCTTGATTATGATTCCTCGACAATGCAGCGACTAGTTGATTAACCCCTGTTGTTACGCTGCTAAACTTACTGTGTTGTTTACGGGTAATTACGACAAATACTCCGATATTTTGTTCGGGGATCATTGCTATATACGTATTGAATCCACCGCCTCCACCGGTTTTCTGATAAATATTTGGAGTATCCCCACGGGTACTCATATAAACCCAACCAAGACCAAGACCATCCGCTTGACCGGCAACATCTATTCCTTTGATTGCAGCCAGATCGGAACGCTTAAAATAAACACCTTGTTCGCGGCTGGCGGTCTGTTTACGTAACTGACTGTTTGATGATAGAAACTGCTGCATCCAGCGTTGCATATCTTTTGGTGTTGAATAAACGCCACCACTACCGGCTGCTGCAACAGTATTGACACATGGACTAGGCTTATAACTTTCCATCAAACGGGCACACTGAGAACGGCTTGGTGTCAGTGTAGTGTCTTTCATAAAATAAGGGCCGGTGATCTTATCGTATAGCAAGCGGGTATATGGCTTACCTGCGGCTTTAGAGAGTGCATCTGCCAATAAATCGTAAGCCAGATTGGAATAAGAAGCTGTTGTGCCTGGAGGTATATCTAATTGGGCTGTTTGCAACCAAGTCCAGCGGTTGGCTTGTGTAGGCCAGACAAAAACAGGACGTCCCCATTTCCCTCCCGGTTGCTCACGAGGTAACCCGCTGGTATGGCTTGCCAGGTGGAACAACCGGATAGGTTGAAGGGAACTATATTGAGGCACTTTCACGCCGTAATAACTATAGTCTTGTAATGGATCGGTGGAGCGTAAAACCTTATCCTCTTCCAGTTTGATCATAATCTCACTAGTCATCAGCTTAGTCAGTGAGGCGATACGGATAACGGAATCAGGCTTAGGGCGGATACCACTTCCCGGACGGGTTTCCCCGAAGCTACGGTAAACCACCTGATTATTATCAACTACCACCATTGCCATACCTTGCGCATTGCTACCGTTGAAAATATCCCGTGCATACTGATCGACCAATTGTGAAGCTAGCTTTTTAGTTCTCGCATTGCCTTCAAACACTTCCCATTTTAGCGGCTGTTTCTTTGGTTGCAGAAACTTTATCGAATATATTTTATCGGAAGAAGAACAGGCCGCGAGAGCCAGCATCATGGCAGAAACAGGGAAGATCTTAAAAAGCAGTTTATTCATTTTGAATTAACCAATCAGACATATTTCCAGTGAATACAGGAACAGGATAGAGAAACCAGAAACTGCTACTTATTCTTTTTAAACAATGCCATCAACGCACCAATGACAATGCCTAAAAAGATACCGGCACCAATCCAGCTAATAATCGTCATAATCATTTACCTCGCAGTGAATTATCATCCTGAGATTATATAAGGTGATTATAGGTTGTCTATCTGCGTCAGATGTTTCAGCCTGTTATGGTTGTAAAATTATTTTTGGGTATTTATCGTTGCTTTAGTGCTTAGTCGGGAATTTATTTTGGCTAGAAAAAATGTTGTTGAGAGTGTTTATGTGCTCGCGAGGGGCTTTGTGCTTAGAAATCAAGCGTAGTTTTGCATTGAACATATGCAACGTGCTCTTTTTTTCGACATTTAAACTAAATCAGAAGGATAACAGTTGCTAACAGATCGCTGACAAGTATAATGGCCTCCGTTATCCGCATACTACTTCAGTGCCGAAGTGGCGAAATCGGTAGACGCAGTTGATTCAAAATCAACCGCCTTCGGGTGTGCCGGTTCGAGTCCGGCCTTCGGCACCATTCGTTAGTTTTCTAACGTCTACCCAAGTCTACAAATTCCCTAAAAACCCCACAAAATCAAGATACTTCGTTATTTTGACGTCTACTGTGGTCTGTTGCAATCAATATGCACCAAGGGGCATAATCTGGGGCACCTACACTTCGATTTTAAATGTGCCCCAAAAATGAAACTAAACGCCCGACAAATCGAGACTGCGAAACCTAAAGAGAAATCCTATAAATTAGCGGATGGCGCTGGCTTATATCTCGAAATCACGCCGCGCGGTTCTAAATACTGGCGCATGAAGTATCACCGCCCCACCGACAAAAAAGAAGATCGGCTGGCCTTTGGTGTTTATCCTGCCGTTTCATTAGCTGATGCTCGCGCTAAACGGGATGAAGCTAAAAAATTGCTTGCTCAAGGGATTGATCCCAAAGCAGAGAAAAAAGACGTACAAGCCGAATCAAAGGGTGCATATACCTTTGAACGGATCGCCCGTGAATGGCACGCCAGCAATAAACGGTGGAGTGAAGACCATCGAGACCGAATTATGCGAGGTTTCGAGCAATACATTTTCCCCTACATTGGTACTCTCGATATTCGCACTTTGCGAACCAGCCAACTGTTAGCACCGATCCAAGCCGTTGATACTGATGGCAAACACGATATAGCCCAGAGATTACAACAGCGTGTAGCTGCCATCATGCGTTATGCGGTTCAAAATGACATCCTTGAATATAGCCCTGCCAATGATATGGCTGGCACTCTCACCATAGTAAAACCCAAACATCACCCTGCACTGCCTCATGAACGCCTACCTGAATTTTTAACTCGTCTTTCCTGTTATCGCGGGCGCTTACTGACCAAAATTGCAGTAGAACTGACTTTATTAACATTTGTTCGTTCCAGTGAAATAAGATTCGCCCGTTGGGAAGAAATCGATCTTAAAAGGGCTGTCTGGCATATACCAGCGACACGAAAACCCATTGATGGTGTTAAGCATTCTCAACGTGGTATGAAAATGAAAACAGAACACATTGTACCGTTGAGCCGTCAGGCTATTTCGCTTATCGAAACTTTGCACAACCTGAGCGGAGAAAGTGGGGTAATGTTTCCCGGCGATCACGATCCAAAGAAAGTAATGAGTGAAAACACCGTCAATAATGCGTTACGTACAATGGGCTATGACACCAAAACAGAAGTTTGCGGACACGGATTCCGCACAATGGCACGTGGTGCAATGGGAGAATCTGGCCTGTGGAGTGATGACGCAATCGAGCGCCAGCTAAGCCATATAGAAAGAAATAATGTCCGGGCGGCGTATATTCACACATCCAAACATTTGGATGAACGGCGGCTGATGGTGCAATGGTGGGCGGATTATCTGGATGCTAACAAGGAGCAATTTGTAACTCCTTATGATTTTGCCAAACCGTTTCGTGATAGAAAAAATCAGTAGCTCGATCAACGAAAATTTTTTACTTATGGGATAACCAATTACATATTGCATAAAAGAATGACATAAAAAAACAACGCCCCAGTGTGCTGATACACATCTGAGGCGTCTAACCAATGACCGTTATTAGGAGTAACGATGATGGCTGATATACAGCATACCCAAACTCACCCTAAATTTACACATTCAGATAAAACAGGCGGACAAAAACCGCTCGACCTAATCCAATCCGTGAAAAAATCTGCTATGTATCATTGGGAAAATCTTCTACCTGCCTGTGGTGTTGATATTCCCGCAAAAGGCAAACATGGCACCTGTCCTATTTGCGGCGGAACTGACCGTTTTCACTTTATTGATGATCACCATAACGGCAACTGGCATTGCCGCCAGTGTGACGCTCCAAACTATGGCGATGGACTGGATTTAGTGGCAAAAACCAACAGGATCTCGATTACGGAAGCTGCTAAAGTTGTGGCTAACGTGCTGGCGCTGCCTTTGCCAGAATCCAAACCAGCCAAAGAAACCATTCAAACAACACAGCCAATTGCCGAAAAAGTAGCGGCACTAATGACGCTAACTGTCGCCGGAGAATCGCCCTATTTGACTGCAAAAGGATTGCATTGTTCTAACCAGCGATTACTGAAAGATGGTTCGTTATTATTGCCATTGGTAACACTGGATAAAAAAGTTACAGGTGCGCAGATCATCAAACTGGATGGAACAAAGAAATTACTGTCTGGTAGCCAAAAGAAAAGTGCTTTTATTGCATTATCAAAGTTGGGAGAACATCCAGGCACAGTGATCATTACCGAAGGTTACGCCACGGCATTGACCGTTAGCCAATTACATCAAGGCACCGTTCTGGCTGCAATAGATGCAGGTAATTTGCTCTCTGTAGCTCAATCAGTCCGGGAACACTGGCCTGATACGAAAATCATTATTGCCGCAGATAATGATTGGTATCTTCCCGATGAGTTAGATAAGAACGGTAAGCCGAAAAAGAATATTGGAAAAATTGCGGCAGAAAAAACCGCCAAAACGATCAATGGATGGGTCACATTACCACCAACTGAGTACAAAGCCGATTGGGACGATTACCGCCAGCAACACGGAGTGGGAATAGCACGGCAAGCCTTTACTCAGGAGCTTTATCAACCAACACTAATCAAGAAAAAAGCAGCCGTTAAGCTTAATAATAATACCGAATCTTCAAAACTGACATTATGCCAGATGGGAGCCAGCCAGCGCGGAGAAGTGTTACTGGCGCGGTATAACAGTGATTTGGCACTGGATGGTGCTTCGGAAAGCGTTCATCACTATGATGGCGTTGTCTGGCGTCCGGTCAGTGATCGCGATTTAAGGCGGGAAATGGTCGCCGCTTTTATGGAAGAGAAGCTACCGTACTCACCGCATGGTATTAGTTCTGCGGTGGATGCTCTGAAATTGCAGCTTCCCATGATGCAGCCGCCAGAACACCACTTAATCGGATTCAGTAACGGCGTGTTTAATCTGAAAACCTGCCAGTTCCGACCACATAGTAAAAATGACTGGTTGCTGCTTGCCAATGACGTTGAATTCAATTCCCCTGTTTCGGGGGAAACCCTGCAAAATCACGCGCCACAGTTCTGGCGCTGGCTCAATCAAGCAACTGCCAACTGTGAAAATAAAGCAGACAGAGTGCTGGCAGCGCTGTTTATGGTGTTGGCGAACCGTTATGACTGGCAGCTTTTTCTGGAAGTCACCGGTGCCGGAGGCAGTGGTAAAAGCATCTTTGCTGAAATTTGTTCAATGCTGGCAGGCAAAGGAAATACTGTTTCTGCGAGTATGGCAGCACTGGAAAACCCGCGGGAACGAGCGTTGATTGTCGGCTATTCACTGATTATCCTGCCAGATCAGACTCGCTATGTGGGCGATGGTTCCGGCATCAAGGCAATTACGGGTGGCGATGAAGTTGCCATTGATCCGAAACATAAACAACCCTATTCAGCCCACATTCCTGCGGTTGTGCTGGCGGTGAACAATAACGCTATGAGTTTCAGTGATCGCAGTGGTGGGGTATCACGGCGTCGGGTAATTTTTAATTTTTCCGAAGTTGTGCCGGAAAATGAACGTGATCCACTCCTGCGAGATAAAATCGCAGCAGAATTGCCTGTTATTATCCGGCATCTGCTTCATAGGTTTGCTGATCCACAATCTGCAAGGCGTTTACTAGCAGAGCAACAGAAATCAGCAGAAGCTCTGGATATTAAACGTGGTACAGATTCAATGGTTGATTTCTGCGGTTATCTCATTGCTTCTCATGAACCTGATGGATTGTTAATCGGCAATGCGGAGATTGTGCCGTTCAATCCCCGTAAATACCTTTATCACTCCTACCTTGCTTATATGAAAGGCAATAACCTGAATAAACCTGTCTCTGTAACTCGTTTTGGCATGGATATGCCGGGCGCACTGGCGGAGTACGGTCAGCATTACCTGCGCAAGAAAAGCAAACAAGGTATTCGTAGCAACCTGAGCCTAGATATTGATACTGTTATCGAATGGATGCCGAAACTGACAAGGGATAGCCTGCCAGAAGAATAATTTCTTTTGATTACAAACATTTTTCAAAGAAATATAAAAAAGTGTTCATCACTATTCACCCTATAATTTAAACCAGATATATCAAAACATTACAGGGTGAATAGTTATTTTAAAACTGTTCACAACTATTCATCACTGTTCACCTTATTTTCCGGTTCAATGTGAACGGTTGGGTGAAGAGTGGTGATGAGTTTGATTTCAAGTCATCACCACTTAATAGTATGAATTTAAATAAAAATATTTAAAGGTGAACAGTGTGAGCAGTTTTATTACTAATTCTTTAATAGGGGGGGTAGACAAAAATTGTTTTTCTGGCAGGTGATCTTTCAGCTCTCCGTATTATCGGGTTAATTTATTAGCCCGATAATACGGAGAAGACAAGCGCAGCGCGTCAGCTACATTCTCAGAATTGCTAAAATAAAATGAAAAAAAGACGGTTCTGCATCAAGTTATTTATCCATTAGTGTTAATTCCTTTTTTACCGACTTCCACATAACTCTCGATGTCTATATTTTTTGTTATATAAATCTTTATCATCTCAGATCTTGAAGCTTATTTTTTCCTTGAAATGAACAATATTTATTATTTAGAAATGAAATAATATGAATTTAATACATTTCTATTGTTGATGTTATAACATGGCGATTATTTCTATTAATAATATCACGTCATTTGATTTAAAAATAGTAGCAAAAAGGTAACAAAAATTCTGTAGGTACACCTGTTTTGACTCCAAAGTGATGTGCCTTAATATATTGAATAATAAATGTTCACTTAACGTTGTATCATTGATAACATGATGTTTTGAATTAATCCCTTCTACTATTTGCTATAAAATGGGGTTTAAAACTATGATGATAACCTTCCTGGCTAATCCTTATGTAACTGCTTTTGGATACTTGATAGGCGTTGTTTCTGGCATTATTGCTATCGTCCAGACTTTTAGAGTTTCTAAGAAAGAAAAGGAGATACAAAAGTTACATATTGAAATAAATAACAAAATTAATTCAAAGACAACTAATAATAATCAAGTTCATCAAGGTGAACGATCTCAATACTTTCAGGATAATAACGGCCCTGTTAATATCGATAATAGAGGTTAAGTATGAGTGCAGGAGTTAATTTCGATAATAATACTGGTCCAGTATTCATAGATAATAAACCTCGAGCATTAAGAGCTAGTGTTATTGGAAAGCTAGTTAAAATCATCTCTACTGCACCAGTCTCTCAGCAAAACTTACAACGTACACCATCTGATATCGATATAAAAATAGAATTTAATGATTTGAAGCGTAACCGCTGGGTTGCTGAGTTATATAGAGATGATGCTATTTTAGTTGATACGTCAATTAAAACTCTGGATAGTTTAATCCTTGATGGAAGTGTTAAATTAAAAAGACAGTTTAAAAATTTTTATAATGCTGCATTAGGCCGTTTTGGACTTTATGAAAAACCATTTTCTATCGATATGATTAAGAAGAATTCAGATAATATCATTGACGATATCATTATTGCTGCACAAGAAATGGTTAGTTCATGTTCAGATTTAGGAACTGAATTTTTACAAGAAGATATAGATTATGGTGTACAAATGATTGTGAGTTATTCAATCATTGAGTGTGTGGTTCTGGAGAATCCAAATGATTACAATTGACACCGATCCAAAAGTAAATCTGATATATCTTGGCGGGTATATTATAAAGTTATTTCAAAATAGTGATACCAGAAGATTTGAAGTATCCACATTATATGATTATGTCAATGATTCCATTGAGTTATCATTTGAGTTATTCCTTTATTCATTGGATTGGTTATTTGTTATTGATATCATTGAGTTGGATGAAAATGGAGATGTTATTTATGCGCCTAAATAAACTTAAAATAATTAAAAATGGTGATCTGATTAGAGAAGTAGAATTTAAAGATGGCCTTAATATTATAGTTAATAAAAGAACTTCTGGGAAGGAAAGTGGAAATAGTGTTGGTAAATCAACATTATCTAGAGTTATAGATTATTTATTTATGTCATCAGGGCATGATATTTATCATGATTTTGAATTTGGCAAAGATATACCTGAAATAGTCTCATTTATTAACTCTAATATTCTTAAATTCCAACTTGATTTTAACACTGTAGATAATAAAAAAGCGATTATATCAAGAATAATAACTATTGATGAGAAAGATTCTTTGTATTTTATCGATAGTATAGAGGTTGATAAGAAAGAATATATTAAATTTGTATCATATTCTGTTTTCGGATTGAAGACAGATAAACCTAGCTTGAGGAATGTGTCACATAAATTCATTAGAAATACCAATGATAAAATGCAGATGACACTAAAATTTTTACATGGGAATACAAGTGATGACGTTTATGATTTGTTATACTTGTTTTTATTCGGTTTTAATGGATTACAGTTACTTAAACAAAAAAACGATTTTAATAAAGAGATAAAAAAACAAAAAGGATATCTTACAGCTTACAGAAATCCAAATCGTGAAACAGTTTTGGCGAAAATGATTAAGCCTTTGAAAAAAGAAATATCCGAAGCTGAAAATAATATTAATAATTATGATTTTAAAGATAGCCATGATGATAACTTTAAAAAACTTGCTGAAATTCAATCTAATATAAGTTCTCTTTCTTTAAAATATGCATCTTTAAATATGCGCATTCGTAACATCGAGGAATCAATTACAGCTTTGAAAAGTAATGTCACAAAAATGGTTGAAGAAGATTTAATTGATATTTATAAATCTGCTGGAATTTATTTTAAAGGAAATCTTAAAAAATCTTACGAAGAAATGGTATTATTTCATAACAATATAATAAAAAATAAAATTACTTTCCTTGAGTCTGAATTATCAAGGAGACAAGAAGAGGCAGTTATTATTAATAATAGAATAAATGAGAGTCATGAATTGGAGTCCTCATTGTTTAAGACTATAAAGGAGCCAGAAACATTAAAGTCAATAAACCAAATTTACAATAAAATAACACTATTGCGCGAAAATCTGGCTAGTATTGAAGTTAATCTCTCAAGAATTAATGATACAAATAAACATATAAAATCATTAGAATCACAAAGAAGAGAGCTTCTTCAAGAGATAGATATTTCAATAAATGGACTAGAGAAAAATATAGAAATTTTTAATGAGTTTTTTGGAGGGCTGACTAAAGAAATCTATAATGAACGTTATATTTTTGACCTTTCATTTGATACAGAAAAGGGAAAGTGTCGATTTGATATATCTTGTATAACACCTAATAGTAATGGTGGTAAAAAGAAAGGCGAAATTACAGCTTTTGATTTGGCTTATATTAAATTTGTCGATAAGGTGAAATTAAAAAGATCAACTTTTATTATTCATGATAGCATTGAAGATGTTGATATTAATCAAATCAGAGATATATTTAATGTGGCTAATGATATTAATGGTCAATATATAGTTTCAATTTTAAGCGATAAATTCTGGAGTGATGATGACATACATTTAATAGAAGAAAATTCGATACTTGAGCTTTCTGAAAAAAATAAGTTTTTTAAAATATGATTTTGGAATTGGTTTATTTTCATTAAAATTACTTCATCATGAGATTATTTTTTAATAAAGTACGTTGAACGATTGTAAGTCCAGCGTACTTAATTTTTTTTCGATGTTATACCACCACTATTGGAGCAAGTTATCAGCTATATGAGATTGAGGCTAAATATGACTCTCCGAAAAATTTTAAATGAGCTGTCGCCAATGAAAGCCTATATATGGATGCATGTTTCAATTATTGCATTAATCCAGCATCAATCAGATTAATCAAAGAATTAAATCCAATTTTCGCCTGATTTTTGAGGAAAATGGAGAGATGAGTTAATTTAGGCTAAAATAAAATGGCAAAGTGTAGCTACGGTTTGACTACCTCCTGCCTAACCATTAATATCGTTTTCTACAAAAACGATCCATCGCCTGTCAGGATCGGCCTTTATGTGGCGAAACAAAACTCCTGTAGCCTGAAAGGGAGAGCAAAATTGCGGTACATCTGCGCACTTTTGGAAGCAGATATTGTCAGACACCTAAACCACCGTCTGGCGATGAAGGTTTCTTAAACGAAAAAATACACCCAAAAGGTGTTTTTATATTGCCAATCAAGTGTAGTGAACATTAGATCATGCACTTATCTTTCATATCAACACAAAGCATATTTTCCTTTATCTTCAATAAATAACAGGATGGTTTTCGTACATCCGATTCATATTTCTCACTATCTCTGTTTGAATTATTCATCAGATAAATTTTTTACACCTAAACATTTAACTCATTACTACCATTTGACACTTAACCTTGCGGTGTTTTGCTGTGCCCGCGAGCATTCCAACGCTCGCACAGCTTTTACTGACTGTTTACGGAACTCAAGGCGTCACTTTTCGCAGGTTTACCGCTGAAAGTGACGCCGCAGCAAAAGAGCAACACAACCCTGACAGGCTTTGGCCTAATTAACCACACAGTGAATCTGACACTGTATTTTATTGATTGAAAAAGTATCAAAAGGAGAACTTGACGATATCGAGGCTGGCTTTTAGCCGGTGGGGATGACCTGTTAATACAGGCGGCAGTACTGTGTACTCAACCGATACCCCGCAATACCTCAACTTGCGTTCACTCTGGCGCACAGATATCCGTCAAGGGCAAAGCAGGCATGTTCTGTTTTGTCCGAACTGTCGCGCGCCAGAGATCGTATGTTGTCAGGTATAAATAAGGAAATCGATGAGCTGATTGATTAAAGAATTACCGCGTTCATAAAACTGAGCTTTATGTGGAGCAAGTTTATAGCCGTTAAACTTATTCGTTCGGTTATTGAGTCCAATAATACAATCAGTTAAAGTATTCCCGCCATTGGCTCAATTCAATGGTCAAGGTTTAGCAGCCTTGTGTTCACGGACACTGGTAGGATGTTTCTGCCAGTGCGCCTGCGTTCACCCTTTCAATGGTGATTCAGGTAGGGGAGGCTTCGGCCTCGCTGGTGTGAACCCAGTCTGCTAACCCTGCCTTGAATCACCACCATCAATGATCAATTAATGGAAGGGGTAGCAGGAATGAATAACAATGTTAGAAATGACTGGCATCAGGCCGATATTATTGCTGCATTACGTAAACGTGGCACAACCTTAGCGGCTGTTTCTCGTGAAGCAGGACTCAGTTCATCAACATTAGCAAATGCACTCAGTAGACAATGGCCTAAAGGCGAGTGGATCATTGCTAATTATCTCGGTATTCACCCCTCAGAGATCTGGCCTAGCCGTTATTTTGATAAGCAAGGTCGATTAATTGAGCGTAAGGTTCGAGATAAGGCGTAGGAATAACCCGTTTCAACTTGTGATCTACTTTGTGAAAATGATAAATTTTTATATAAAGCCCTGAGAGTGAAATGGCAGATCAATTTAAACCTCATGGCTTTTTTAACTTCACTCTTATACCAATGTATCAAGTTGTTCATAAAAATATATTAAAATCAAATACATGAACAAGTAAAAGGAGTAAAATAAATATGGGGCACAAAATGGGGCATTGTGAAAATTTACTTTTAATAATTTATTTAATTTCAATCAATTATATTCATTTGCGAGTCCGGCCTTCGCACCATTTGACCTTCCAGAGACGTCCATAAACTTCCGTAACTACCTGAAAAAACAACAAATTACTTAGCTTTTGAGTCTATAATCGTCCATTCGTATCCGTTGACATCCATGATATTTGGGGGTCAAATTGGGGGTCAGTTCTTTTCGATAATGAGTTGACCCCCAAATTATGCCTTTAACAGACATGGAAGCTCGTGCGGCAAAGCCCCGTGAAAAAGAATACAAACTTACTGATGTACAAGGTTTGTATCTGCTCATTAAACCCAGTGGCTCAAAACGCTGGTATCTGAAATATCGGTTTGCGGGTAAAGAAAGCCGGATTGCTTTAGGTGCATATCCTCAAGTAACACTAGGGAAAGCTAGAGAGCAACGCGATAGTATTAAGATAATGATCCGCAATGGCATTAATCCCAGTAAAAAAAGAGAAGTAGAAAAACAAGAAGCGATTGCCGAAACCTTAACTTTTAAAAAAGTGGCTAGAGATTGGCACGCCAGCAATAAACGATGGAGCGAAGACCATTGAGAGCGGATTATGCGAGGTTTCGAACAATACATTTTCCCCTATATTGGTACTCTCGATATTCGCACTATAAAATAATAGGAAAAACTAAAAATAGAATTATTATTAACTTTTTCATATAACTAATTGATAGTAAATAATATTTTGAGGCTGGGAAGATGATGCTTTAATCTGAAAAAATAAAAATAGGGTTTTGTTCGTATTGGTTGAAGCTCTATATACAATGATTATTAAACTTAACAGGAATCAGAAATCAAAAAGAGACTGTAATTTAAATTGTGTAATTGCCTGTTCTTGATATATTCCTTACAACAACGTAGACAGGTAAATTATGGACGAAAAGAAACTTAAGGCACTCTGCCGAACTGGCTAAGGGCCTCAAAACTGAAGCCAATCTTAATCAGTTTTCCCGTATGCTCACTAAGCTGACCGTCGAAACCGTGCTGAATGCTGAACTGACTGACCATCTTGGCTATGAGAAAAATGCACCAAAATCCCACTTTAATACCCGTAACGGTTACTCCTCTAAAATATTGCTCAGTAGTGATGAAGGGGAGATTGAGCTCAAGACGCCACGTGATCGCGAAGGGACTTTCGAGCCGCAGCTGATTAAAAGCACCAGACGCGCATCATGCAGATGGACAGCCAGATTTTGTCTCTCTATGCCAAATGCATGACCACCCGTGAAATCGCGGCCACGTTCAAAGAAATGTACGACGCCGATGTGTCACCGACGCTGATATCCACCGTGAACGATGCGGTTAAAGAGCAGAGGTCACCGAATGGCAAAATCGCCCCTTAGACAGCCTGTATCCGATTGTTTATCTTGACTGTATCGTGGTTAAAGTCCGTCACAATGGCGCCGTCATCAACAAATCGGTCTTCCTCGCCTTGGGATCAATATTGAAGGCAAGAAGGAACTGCTGGGGATGCGGCTGGCGGGAAATATGTGGCCTCAAAACATCATAAAGCGTTTATGGCAGACTTGAAGCCGCGCATCAAAGGATGCAGCAGAAACGGTACTGGGTGAACTGGAAGCCAAATGGGGAGAACACTGCATCCTTTCCCTTTCTGGTGAAGGATACCTATGCCAACAGTTCCAATCTCTATGAGAAAACTAAAGGAAATATTTAGACTTAAATATGGCGTACAATTCAGCCATCGCCAGATAGGATGGAATCTGGCGATCTACCCATCCGTTGTTTCATGGTATGCCAATCGGGCGGCTCAACTGGGGATAAAACAATGGCCGTTACCCCCTGAATGGGATGAAGCTGCGTTACACCGGACCTTCCTCCAGACTCAGGTTAAGATGAAGAAACACTCCTTGTCTGACAGGGCCGCGGTGCACAAAGAGCTACATAACAAAATCGTGACTTTGCAACTACTATGGGAAGAGTACGGTGAGCGAATCCCAGTGGGTTTTACAGTGGCAACCTAATAATATATCCATAGGGAGTATTTTGCTCTGATTATTCCCCTTATTGTCATGCTTAATTAATAATGGAATAGAACAAAAATAGTTATTTTTGTGATATGGAGTAGTTTCATCAATCCCGGCATTGAGCCAGAAATTGGGGATACCAAGACATGATTATTATTCTGCTTTGATTCAGAATATTTTCTCTTTTCATCAAGGGAATAGAGACGAGGAATATGGCAAGACGCTTGAACTTATTAGCCCATATTGCCGCTTCGATACTGTTTTCACTGCGACATTATTCGATATTCGATGATGAATTAGTGCTGATAGTAGAATGCAGCTAGGATCTTTATTCGAGTAATATGCCGTTAGTGCTATTTAGCAGTTTTAAAGGTGTACTGGATGGTATGATATCGATTAATTTCTATCATGTAAAAGATATTGCAGAAGGTATAGTGACTGCTAAATTTGGTACGAAAAACTAATTAACTATATGAATTTAAAAATAAAGCAGCTTGGACAGTAGCGCTATAGTGTGGTTCAAAACCAACAAAAAGCGACGACAAACTGCCTGAATAGAGAGAATCATTTGTCATGGCAACATTAGAAATATTGACTATTCCGGATGAAAGACTGAGACAGAAATGTGTCGAGGTTATAAATGTTGAGGCGATCCAGGGCCTTATTGATGACATGCTTGAAACCATGTATAGCACTGGTAATGGGATCGGTTTGGCTGCACCACAAGTTGGACGAAAAGAAGCGGTTGTGATCATTGACATTTCAGCGACACGGGATGAACCTTTGATTCTGGTCAATCCCAAAATCGTTGAAAAAGAACGCAGTGTTATCGGACAAGAAGGGTGTTTATCTGTCCCAGGATATTATGCGGATGTAGAGCGATTCGAAAAGGTAAAAGTTGAAGCGTTAAACCGGCATGGTGAGGCAATAACGGTGGAAAGTGAAGATTTCCTGGCTATTGCGATGCAACATGAAATTGATCACTTACATGGCAAAATCTTTATTGATTATTTGTCACCACTGAAAAGGCAAATGGCGCTTAAAAAAATTAAAAAATCTCAAAATAAAAGAGCATATTAATTCGTTTTAAACCAGATTTATCAAGGGGCAAAACTGAAACGCTAATGTAATGTGGATGAAGTTCAGGCATTGCGGTAAATCCCTTTGATAGATTAACTCGTTTCAGAATAACTCCCTTTTAAGATGAGTATTTATTAACGTTGCTGGCGACAAATCATATTAGTGACCTGATTTACAGGAAAACGTGACTTATAGTCCGTGGTTTGATAAGTAACATAGTTCGATACTTATCAAATGAAAAAGCCTAATACTATAAAATCCCTTTTTGGACAAAGAGTTAGACATATCAGAGTGGCATCTGGTATGTCTCAGGAAGCTTTTGCTGATAAATGTGGGCTTGATCGTACTTATATCAGCGGTATTGAATGTGGAGTCCGGAATCCCACGCTTGAAGTTATCAATGTGATTGCAAGTGGTTTGCAAATCGAACTGAAAGATCTGTTTGATTTTAGCTCTCTCCAGAAGATTTGATTCTCCTGCCATAGCAATCACTTTCTTACCGAATCGCATAATACTGAAACAGCCCATCTTGGCGATGTGCTGTTTCAATAACATATAGCCACTTACCTTATGTACCTCGAAGGCCATATCTCGGCAGGATCGCGATCTAAAGCGTCGGCAATAAGTTGTTGACCTTTAGGCCAACGGCGTTGCAGGGTATTGGCAAGGGTCGATGATGCTAATCCCGCCTTCCTTGAAACTTCTGCTAACGATGTTCCCTGTTTTTTCAGCGCGGCGATAATGTCTGCTGGGTGCCAGTCCTGATTTTTCATCTTATTTCTCCACGTTACGGATAACTTTGATATGAAAAGATAAATCGTTACATAGTAGACTATAAGTCACATATAATAACATAACTTACAGTAAAAAGTGACTCATAGTCCGTGGTCTGATAAGTAACATAATTCGATACTTATTAGATGAAAAAGCCAAATGCTATAAAATCCCTTCTTGGACAAAGAGTTAGGCATCTTAGACAATCATCTGGGATGTCTCAGGAAGCTTTTGCCGATAAATGTGGAATTGATCGTACGTATATCAGTGGCATTGAGCGAGGGATCAGAAATCCGACGCTTGAAATCATTAATATTATTGCAAGTGGTTTGCAGATTGAGCTGACAGATCTGTTTGATTTCAGTACAGAATCAAAGAATTAAAACTCATTACCTTTCAAGAATTTTTTATTCTCCTTTTTGAACGAATGTTTCAATACCTCATGTTCCTAAGTTTTCTATGGAAATTAAGTTAATGCTAATCGTGATTGCAAATTAGGTATTGGATGATTTTAGAAACATAGACAGGCTGTTCAAGTCATCGGTTATGAATATCAGAGAGAAGTAAAAATTACCCTTCTGATATTATGTTCTCTGGTGGTATCTGACCTATTTCATACGCGGTTAATGGCGGGGATTGCGGAAATATTCCATGATTATTTAATGGGGGTTAAGTTTGCTACTCCGCGTTTCGGTGATCTCAAATGTGACAGCACAACCCTTGGTTCTGCTGATATTGCTGAGAAATTGGTACAACAATTGACTCAACCTGTGCGTTGGCAATCGAGTATTCAATTTATTTACCGTCACGGGCCGATGCTTTTCATTGAGCCTGGTGCAAAAACGGTGTTATCCAAACCTATGCCTTCTTTGCTAGTTCATTGTTCCAGCTATGAAATCACTCTCTGAGGGTAAAAAGATGATCAACATTATAAAGCGTGCTTCTATACCAATAATTAATTCGGTATTTAAAGATGGTGTGGAGCATATGATTGGGGCGGTACAGCCATTGGCTCAGCTTCCTCAATATCAGGATTTTGTAAAAAATCAGCAGCCATTAAGTATCAGTTTCGCAGAGCTAGCTCCGGGTGAGGTACATAAACCACACCAGCACAATGTTGCCAGCATGGTGATCATCACTTCAGGTAAAGCAACGCTTATTGGCGACACGACCGCTTTAGTAGAGAAAGGAGATGTAATATGTATCCCGGCAGGTAACCGACATGGGTTTCGCTGTGATAGAGGGGAAGGATTGGATGCATTATCAATTCAATATGAAGCTGACGGGCTATTTAGTGAAAAGCACGCTAATATTAATTTCTCTGTATCAGAAACACCGCAGCAAGCATTATTAAACTTTAATGATCAGTGTTGTGTAAAAGCGGAACAGACACTATTCTTCCAGATATTCAAGGATGGGCGGATGAAGGATGAACATAATTTAAATATATTTAAGAGCCAGTTACGACAATGGTCGGAAATTTTCCAATATATTATGTATGCGCGTCAGTCTATGGTTGTTGATGGTCGATACCATCCTTTATTCCTGGAACATTTCAAGGATGAATTAGGTCATGATGAATTATTACCGCCTAAACGTGGTTGGGATGCACAGATTGATTCCTATGGTAATTGGTTCGTATTGAAAATGTTTCAGTTAGATAATTTAGAGAAGTTGATTATTGTCCATTTAGTCCTGGAGAAATGCGCTGATATGTTCCACCTGCTAGCCAACTCACAGGTTAGTGAGCCAGGTGAATATATAGCAGCACATTCTACTTTAGATCACGGTCATTCGGCGTTAGGCAGTGAGCTTTATCAACATATTTCTCATGAGGAGAGTTTGGCATTACAGCAGCTTTGTGCTCAAGCATGGGAAATTATGATCTTGTTGTTAGAACGAATAGCGGTGTTAACCCTTAATGAGATCGAGAATATGGGGTAACCGTGATTGGCAGGAATGATTAAGGAAATGTCACTGTGAGTAAATTACATAAAGGTATGAGTCAGGAAACGTTCGAGAATGGTTATTTTTACGTAGCTGAACTTCGGCAGTTTGCTAAATCTTTGGGAATTACACCTGGTAATTTAAAAAAGAATGAACTTGAGCTGCATATTGGGTCACGTTTGTTTGGTTATTCTGGCGATTTGCCTATTGCTATTCCTAACAAAAGGGATTGTGCTGGTCGGGATTTACTCACCCTGAAAAGTTTGGTAATCAATTATGTCAGTGACAAGCAAACGAAAAATTTCTTGTCAGAACAGGTGAGCCGTCAATATGGGCCATTACCAGATAAATCCGGCCAATGGTATTGGTTAAATCATTGGCGTAAGATGCAAATTGTTAATAATAACAAAATTACCTATGGCGATTTAGTCGAGCATTTGGCTTCTCTGAAACAGCAGGAAGGTAGGCTTCCACAGATCCCTTCTGCTCGTTTGAATAATTTTATTAGCGATTTCATTGCTGATCCGGAAAATAAAGGTAAAGGGAAAAAACAGGCCCTGGAAATATGGCAGGAACTAAAAGAAAAAAATTTACCTAAAACGTATCTCTCTTATAAACAAAATAAAAACCATACCAGATAGCAGAATTGAATTGTTTATTGGTATTAAGGATTGAACTGAAGAGTTAAAGAAAACATAAAATAGGATGGAAATTTAAATTGGTAGAATTTGTAATAACTCTTAGAGGGAGAATGAGTTTCTCCCTCTGAATGATGCTGTTAGATATTGATGATTTGCTGTGTACCATTCCGTTCAATTTTTATTGTCAGTTTACCCGCTGGGGTTTCTGACAGCTGATTACGTACGTAAGTTATATCTTTAGGAAGGATTTTCTGACCATTAACTTCTAGCACAATATCACCATTTTTCAAGCCAAATTTCTCAATATCTTTTGGTTCGTTATAAAAGACTTCTATTTTATTATTAAAATAGCGAACCATAATAGTTCGAAATAGTTTATTATCATAACGAGTAAAGTTTTTGGCGTTGAAACAGAGCAACATTTTATTTGGAATAAACAGATAGTCATCAAAACGTGAGAAGAAATTCAAACCAAGACTATATAGATCATTTTTATTTTCACTAACTCGCAGACGACCCACCGGCAGTTGTTGTAAATAAAAACCATTAATCAGGTACTCTTTACTACTATCAAGCCCGCTGGCGGATGCATATTTGACGTTAATTCCTTCAGAAATCTTATCTTTATACTCTTTTTTCAGATATTCAATAAATTCCTGAGAAGCATAGCTATGACTGGCTCCGGTATCTATATTAAAAATGACATTGGAAACCTGGATTGCAGGAGATCTATTGTAACTGTCACTGTAAGGTTCACATTGTTGATAATTTAGGATTGAAGGTGCATGGCGCCATGCTGTCAGAGTATGATTCAGGTTATTGACCTCCCAGCTTAACTGACGGAAAGTGTCAATTCCAAGAATACCATCTATCTTTTGACCAATGGACTGGCTGAAGAGACTCATATCAATGCCAATCCAGGGATCGGAACCAGGCACCGTATAATTACCAAGGGTAATCGCCAGGGGTTGCCATAATGTTAAGTCAGCTTTATGTAAGCGTTTTTCACTAGTTGTAATCAACCCATCGGACAACATATGGTGGAATGTAATCGGTATTTCTGATTCTGGTGTGATTTGTGTCAGCGTTTTGGCCAGTTTATTATCAATGACGGTATAACTGGCACCAGTATCCAGCCAGAATTGATATTTTTTACCGGAGATAGTGACAGGAATAATGAGCGCTGTAGGTTGATGGATATTCAGCTTAGTGGAGAGTACCGGTTTGTTTTCTTCGGTAATAGGTTTTTTTTCCATATGACTACAACCTGCCATCAGTGTCAGCAGACTCGCAGTGACAAACGCTCGGCAGGTTATTTTTCCCGGTTTTTTCATAAAATTAGATTCCTTTTCTGTAATGTGGATGCTCAATACATGATGCACTGGAAATAAATAGCGTAGCGGTACCACGCAGAATAGTATGTGTCACCAGTACAGGTTAGTTGTATTTAGAGTACTATTATCCATGTTTGAATAAAACCAAAGATAAACAATCACACTATTATACTGATTGACATGAAATTTTGTCAGTAACTGCTTAGCTATGATTGCGGTCCTGTGTCCTGTGAGTTTCCACTGTGATGACGGTGAAAATGACAGTTATCGATAAAATTGAACAGTAGAAATAATTAATGGTTATATTGGTATGATAATGAATTGAAATAGATGTAGCATTAAAAGATCAATTAGTGACTGCTCCCCGTCCTATCGGGCGAGGCTTCCCACTTCATAGGCGGCTGCTTGTGCTCGACAAGTCTGACGCTGGCCTCCATGGGCAGAGACGACGAGACCCGCCGCCTGTAATTCAAATAACCCTTGCTCCCTGATATTCAACGCGGCATTGATATCTCTGTCATGTTCCG
>NZ_PUJW01000006.1 GCF_011189575.1 Photorhabdus cinerea | reverse complement strand
TGTTGTTCACTCTTCAAGACTTGTCAGTATTTTTTTGTGATACCGTCTTGTGAGTGCCCACACAGATTGTCTGATTAATTGTTAAAGAGCAGGCTGCCATAAAATCGCATGTTCCCGGTCAGCCGGGCTGCGTATATTACACTGTTCGCCCGCAGAGTCAAGCGCTTATTCACGTTGCTCTGCCTGACCCCACCAGCTTTTTTCTCAGCGGGGTGTCGGTCAGTGGAGGCGCATTATAGGGCGTTCTTCGGCGCTGGCAAGTGTTTATTTGAAAAAAACCAACGACTGCCGATTATTTCATCCAATTTCATTTAAGTTACTAGTTTTTTCAATTTTGAGAATCCATATTCCTGCAAAATGGGGATTAATGCATCAGTATCAGCATCCTGTTTCATACAATAAGCAAGGCTATCTGCTGCGGTACAAACAAGATTCTCCTGATTTCTAACCAACCAAGCTATTCTTCTGGCAATAGCTGCACCGGAGTCAATTAAGCGTGTACCATTAGGTAATACCTGAATTAGTTCTTCTGCCAATAGTGGAAAATGAGTACAACCCAATACTATCGTGTCAGGCGGTTCTTTCATTCTGAGCCAAGGTCTCAATATTCTTTTTAAAGCGTCGAAAGAGACCTCACCACCATGCAATTTAACTTCAGCCAACTCTACCAATTCAGCAGAGCCTATAGATTCAATCCGGCAATCTGTCGCGAATCTTTCGATCAATTCTTTTGTATAGGCGCGGTTAACTGTCGCTCTGGTGGCCAACAATCCAATAATTCCATTACGGGTTAACTTTGCGGCGGGTTTTATTGCCGGAACTACTCCAACCACAGGGAAACCGAACCGTTCGCGCAGAGCTGGCAAACTAACTGTACTTGCTGTGTTGCATGCAATAACGACTATTGCCAGTGGATGTTTTTGCTGAACAGCGTCAACAATTTTAACGATTCGTTCAACAATAAATTCTTCCGATTTCTCACCGTAAGGAAATGCTTCATTATCAAAAATATACATATAGTGGAGATCCGGTAGTAATTGCCGGATCTCTTGGTAAACAGATAAACCACCTACACCAGAGTCAAATATTAAAACTGTCGGACAAGCGAATTTATTCAAATCAGAAGTTATAGCTCCCAGTGAGGTAGTATTCACGTCCTGGAGTGCGATAGCCATAAACTGTCTCGTAATCTTTATCAAGCAGGTTGGCTATTCTACCACGAATTGTTAAGTGAGAGGTGACCGGATATGAAACAGCTAAATCCCAGAAGCTAACACCACCTAATTTCACTTTTTGAGCGGGATATGTACTGAAATCGTTATCATAACGCTGCCCCAGATATTGATAAGTTAACCCCCAATCAAAATCATATAACTGCCAGTCAAGTTGATATTTCACTTGTTGCTTCGCACGACGAGTTAAAACTTCATTAGTTTCACTATTACGTGGCTCAATATATTGTAATGTCAGTTGATGCTGGAATATGCCGGTATCCATTGAGCCAGTCCACTCAACACCTTTAATTTTTACTTTGCCAATATTGTAGTAGTGACTATTTGTATAATCGATCAATTGCTCAATATCATTACGATATACAGAAAGACGCCAATTCAGCAAGCCAGCTACACTTTCAATACCACCTTCCCATTGTTTACTTTCTTCGGGCTTCAAATCGTAATTTCCACCAAAACCATACATCTGACTTAGCGTCGGCGCTTTAAACGCCGTACCATAAGAAACAATCAAACGATAACCTTCAATAAACTCCCAGCCTGCACTGGTTTGCCATGTAGTATTCCAGCCAGCTTCTGAATGTTTATCTGAACGAATGGCACCTTCTAGAATCAAATCTTTTAATTGCTGCTGTGCTGTCAGATATATTCCTGTATTACGTACCGTTTCATTCGTCGGAATATAATTTGTTCCTGCGTCTATGGACTGTTTTTGAAAATCTACACCAGTACTCACCATTCCCTGATATAACTGAAAAGTATTTCCCCATTGCAGGTTATATTGTTCAGAATCACCCAGAGTAGCGGACTTGTCATAGCGTCCATATTTAGGATCAAAGTCATAGTCTTTTATATAACTATAACTTGTGATTAGTTGGGACGAGTAACTCCCTTGGTTAAATCGGATTCCTGCGTCATAGTGACGGCTATAAAGTTCACGGGTATCCGGCCTGGCATATGGATAATTCCAGTTAACATCGGCATCATAAGATGTTCTATTATCATAGCCATAAGCACGGGCAAATCCGCTGAATTGCTCATTAAATTTTTGATCTATTCCCAACCAGAGCATTTTACTCATAAAACCATCACGGTCAGGTTGTCTGAAACCACCAGTATTACCAGCAGAAACAACATCATATCCTTTAGTGTAAGTATAGCTAGCTGCTGCTGTCATGACAGTATTTTCGGCCAACTTTCGCTGGGTTGCGCCCTCATAAATCTGGTAACCATGTGAGCCGATACCTACGTTGAGGTTAGTTCCCAGTTTCTCTCTGGTCGTAATGATATTGATAACACCGCCAATCGCATCAGAGCCATAAACAGCTGAACGTGGTCCGCGGATATACTCAACTTTCTGAACCAATGATATAGGTATTTGGCTTAAATCAGAGGAACCACTGACACCTGCCTGATTTAAACGTATTCCGTCCATCAGCACCAATACATGACGAGAGTCAGTACCACGGATAAACAGAGAACTAAACTGTCCAATACCACCATTTCGCGCAATATCAACACCAGGCAGGCGGCGTAAAATATCAGCTACACTATTTGATTGCCAACGCTCAATTTCATCTCGTGTTACAACAGTATAAGGAGCCAGTATGCTTGAGACAGGCTGTTTAAACCTACTTGCCGTAACAACCAATGAATCCTGCCGCCCCTCCGCAACAGAGGAATAATTCCAACCGGAGATCACCACGATTGAAACAACGGATAATAAAAATCGGTTTTTATTTATCATGTAGAGAAAACATCCCACAATTTATTGTTAGAAGGACACGCTACGACGAAGCATTGAGCCTATTCATAATAGTAAGCATAGACAAGATCATGCATGAGTAATAAGAAAACTGGACATCCTTTGTTCTTTCCCTACAATTTCGCACGAAAATTTTTCTTACTACAGATATAAGAGAACAAACATAATGCAAAATCCCCTGCCAACGGAAAGTTATCAACAACAACTTACAGAGAAAGTAAGCCGCTTAAAAAGCATGATGGCGTCTTTCCAGACCCCGGAGCCAGAGGTTTTCCGCTCACCAGTATCTCATTACAGAATGCGGGCAGAATTTCGTATTTGGCATGAGCAGGATGATTTGTACCACATTATGTTTGAGCAACAAACGAAACAGCGTATTCGCATTACTCAATTCCCCGTTGCTAGTAACTTAATCAACAAAATGATGGAAGTACTAATTGACTCCATTAGATCTGAACAGACCCTGCGCCATAAGCTATTTCAGATTGATTATCTATCCACTTGCAGTAATAAAATCCTCGTTTCTCTGCTTTATCACAAAAAATTGAGTGACGAATGGACACAACAAGCATTAAAACTACGTAATCAGTTAAGAAATAAAGGATTTGATGTTGAACTCATTGGCAGAGCAGCTAAAACTAAAATCATGTTGGATCATGATTATATTGATGAAGTTTTGCCTGTTGCAGGCCGGAAAATGATCTACCGCCAAGTGGAAAACAGTTTCACCCAGCCAAATGCTAGCGTCAATATTCATATGCTCGAATGGGCAATTGATATTACCAAAGGTTCAAAAGGCGATTTACTTGAACTTTACTGCGGTAATGGTAATTTTTCTCTGGCGCTAGCTCAAAATTTTGAAAGAGTACTAGCAACAGAAATTGCTAAGCCATCTGTTGCAGCCGCTCAATATAATATCGCGGCCAACAATATTGATAATGTGCAAATTATCCGCATGTCAGCCGAAGAATTTACTCAAGCAATGAATGGCGAACGCGAATTTAATCGTCTTCAAGGAATCGATTTGAAAAGCTATCAATGTGAAACCATTTTTGTCGATCCACCACGTAGCGGCCTTGATAAAAAAACTGTTGAAATGGTCCAGGCATATCCACGAATTCTTTATATTTCCTGCAACCTAGAAACTCTTTGCCACAACTTAGAAACATTAACCCAAACGCATAAAATCAGTCGCCTAGCTCTATTCGACCAGTTCCCGTATACACATCATATGGAATGTGGCGTACTTTTGGAAAAATTAAGTTAATATTGAACCGCTATATAAAACAAAAGCGCCGCAAATATTTTTTATCCTTGCGGCGCTTTTGACCAACTAATCGCAACCTTCTACAATTGCTTGGTTTTTACGGATTTTGACTTTTCTATAAATCCAGAACACCAATACGGTACCAATTACCGCAGGTAGAAAATTAGAACCAATTTCAGGATATTCAACCCTGATAATTGCACTATAACTAAATAATCCTAACAGGAAGCAGGCGACAACCAACTTAGGCATGCCATCTGGCATTGAGTAATTCAAATAGCGCTGATGGAGACAGTAAATTGATAAAACCAGTGTTATCAGTGGGAAAACTGAAAAAGAAACAACTGAGCTAAAAACTGCTGAAAACGTTCCATTAGTTGCTAATCCGACAATCAAAGCAAGTAACAATGTACTTTTGTCCTGGCGGTATTGTTCCATCATTTCGTTCTCCTTCTTCATAGTTATTTAAGTTTAGGGTCCGGTGGATTCATTTCTCTGCGATACCAATAATATGCACCTTTAGCAATCATCCGTAGTTGCAAGACTAAACGTTCTTCCAAACGCTGTCTTTTCTCCAAATCAATATCCAGTGCTTCTGCACCTGCACTGAATACTATTGTTACCATTGCCTCTGCCTGTACTTCAGTAAAATGTCTCGGCATATGACTTTCTTGCTCCAAATAGTCTGCCAGCTCAGCAATAAAATGTTGGATTTCCCGTGCTACAGCAGCACGGAATTCAGCAGAAGTACCTGAGCGTTCACGTAATAATAATCGGAATGCGTTTGGATTATTACCAATAAATTCCATAAAAGTTGAAACAGAAGTACGGATAACACTGCCACCTTTCGCAATACGTTGCCGGGCTTGCCTCATTAACTGACGCAGCATCAAGCCACTCTCATCAACCATAGTAAGTCCCAATTCATCAACGTCACGGAAATGACGATAAAATGAAGTTGGCGCAATACCTGCTTCACGGGCAACTTCACGCAAGCTAAGACTGGTAAAACTCCTTTCAGCACTCAGTTGGCTGAATGCAGCCTCGATCAATGAACGACGGGTTTTTTCTTTCTGTTTCGCTCTGACGCCAGTAATGTTACTCACACGAATCCTGATATCTCTGTCTGAATATAACCAAATTTTATGATGATGCTCCTATCATGTCACTGATACTGATCTGTTTCACCATGAAACTGCGACACTAAATCTTTATGGCGTTTGGGTTATTAAGTCAACCAATGTTAATATGGCGTTGTAACTTTGTGTAAAAACAGGTCTTTCCTCTATGCAACATATTCATTTTGACGCCATTGTCATTGGCTCCGGCCCCGGAGGGGAAGGAGCAGCAATGGGACTGGTGAAACAGGGTAAAAGCGTTGCAGTTATCGAACGCTATAATAATGTCGGAGGTGGTTGTACTCATTGGGGTACTATCCCGTCCAAAGCCCTCCGCCACGCTGTCAGCCGTATTATAGAATTTAACCAAAATCCTCTGTACAGTGATAACTCCCGCATTCTTCGTTCTTCATTTGCCGAAATCTTACGCCGTGCCGAAATTGTCATCAATCAGCAAACTAAAATGCGCCAGGGATTTTACGAGCGCAACGGGTGCCGTATGTTTTCCGGGGAAGCCACTTTTATTGATGAACATCGGGTAAGTGTGCGTTATGCCGATGATAACTACGATATCTTAAGTGCAGATAAGATTATTATCGCAACAGGTTCCCGCCCCTATTGCCCGCCGGATGTTGATTTCACACATTCACGTATTTATAACAGTGATTCAATTCTGAAACTGGATCATGAACCACGGCATGTCATTATTTATGGCGCTGGGGTGATTGGTTGTGAATATGCTTCAATTTTCCGTGGATTAGGCGTGAAAGTTGATTTAATCAATACCCGTGACCACTTGCTGGCTTTCCTTGATCAAGAGATGTCAGACGCACTTTCCTACCATTTCTGGAATAGCGGTGTCGTGATACGTCACAATGAAGAATATTCTAAAATTGAAGGTGTTGATGATGGCGTGATTGTTCATCTCAAATCCGGTAAAAAAGTCAAAGCTGACTGTCTACTTTATGCTAACGGTCGAACAGGCAATACCGATACTTTAGGACTGAAAAATGTGGGTCTGGAAGCAGATAGCCGCGGTTTATTAAAGGTCAATAAGATCTATCAAACCAACAACGAAAATATCTATGCCGTAGGAGATGTTATCGGTTATCCAAGCCTGGCATCCGCTGCTTATGATCAAGGCCGAATTGCCGCTCAAGCGATGACCAAGGGCAGCGCAGAAGTTCATCTAATTGAAGATATTCCAACAGGTATCTATACCATTCCTGAAATCAGTTCTGTGGGAAAAACAGAACAACAATTAACTGCGATGAAAGTGCCTTACGAAGTTGGTCGCGCACAATTTAAACACCTTGCGCGCGCTCAAATTGCAGGGATGAACGTAGGAAGTTTGAAAATATTGTTTCACAGAGAAACAAAAGAGATTCTTGGAATTCACTGCTTCGGGGAGCGGGCCGCTGAAATCATTCATATCGGTCAAGCTATTATGGAACAAAAAGGTGAAAGTAATACTATCGAATATTTCGTCAATACTACTTTCAACTATCCAACCATGGCTGAAGCCTATCGTGTCGCGGCCTTGAATGGCCTGAACCGGCTATTTTGATTGCCCGTAATAAGCATTCATTTTAGCTTTAATCGCCTCTGCCAATTGCTCATAGCGACTACGCAGAGGTGAACCAGGGCGATAAATCAAAATGACAGACCGTTTAGGTTCAGGGTTGCTACATTTCAGATAACAGACACCATCACGTTTTCTCTCCTGCGGCACTGCTAAGTCAGGCAATAACGTTATTCCACTACCAGCAGCAACCATATTACGCAGAGTTTCCAAGCTAGTTGCACGGAAATGTGTATCTTCTTTCGCTCCAGCCTGAAAACAGAAACCCATTGCCTGATCGCGCAAGCAATGACCATCTTCCAGCATCAACAATTTCTCACCGGCCAATTCATCCATAGAGACTTTTTCCCGATCTGCCCAGAGATGATCATCATAGATTGCTAATTTCATAGGTTCTTCAAACAGCGGAACTTCAATGAACGCTTCCGTCTCCTTGACCATAGCCAGAATCGCACAATCCAATTTGCCACTATGCAACTGGCCTAACAGGCTTTGCGTCTGAGCTTCATGCAGATACATTTCCAGCTTAGGGAACAAATAATGCAGCTCAGGAATAATATGCGGTAACAGATATGGGCCAATTGTCGGGATCAAACCAATATGCAGAGGGCCAGACATATTTTCCCCCTGAAGTGACGCCATTTCCTGCAAGATCCTAACCTCACGGAGAACTGTTTTAGCTTGTTCCACTAATAACATCCCTTGCTGAGTGAACAAAACCTTACGGCTGGTACGCTCCAATAGCATTACACCTAGCTCATCCTCAAGCTTACGAATTTGCCCGCTCAACGTAGGCTGGCTGACGTGGCAAAAATCGGCAGCATGGCGAAAGTGCCTATGCTCCGCAAGAGCCACAAGATATTCCAGATCGCGGATATTCATTCCCAACCTCAACATATTTAATATAAGTGATAGAAACTACCAATAAATAATTATATCAATGTGAGGAAAAAACTATCAAATAATCCTTAAAAACTTATATGTAAAGATCTTATTTATTTTTACAGGAGATATATTCATACCCCCTGCTGACTATTACTGATCTAGTTTCAATCTCTGTTTAGCATCTGAAATCGCTTTCATGACCTGTTTTCGTGATACGCCACCTTTTGAAAGGCGCTTATCCAAACAAGATTGCAGAGACAAAATATCGTATACATCTTCAGTAATTGTACGGCTGAATTTCTGCAACTCTGCTAATGACAACGCTTCCAATGCCTTACCCTGAGCAAGCGCCATAACTACGATTTCCCCGACAAGATGGTGAGCTTCACGGAATGGAACACCTTTTACAACCAGATAATCAGCCAGTTCGGTTGCATTGGCATAGCCTTGTTTAGCTGCTTCTTCACAACGTGAACGCCTCACCTGTATTCCATCCAACACCAGCGCTGCCATATGCAAGCAATCCAACCAAGTGTCTAACGCATCGAACAACCCTTCTTTGTCCTCCTGCATATCTTTATTATAGGCAAGTGGTAAGCCCTTCAAAGTCATCATCATACCGGTCAACGCACCTTGGACCCGGCCACATTTCCCACGAATTAACTCCAATGCATCTGGGTTTTTCTTCTGGGGCATCAGAGAAGAACCGGAAGTTACCCGATCGGACAGTTCGATAAACCCTGCTTCGCCACTGTTAAAGAAAATTAGGTCTTCAGCGAAACGAGAGAGGTGGATCATGCTGATGCTAGCATCAGATAACAATTCCAATACATGGTCACGATCTGAAACACTATCCAGGCTGTTACGGGTTGCAGAAGCAAAACCCAACCACGATGCAAGTTGTTCACGGTCAATATCATAAGCAGTTCCTGCCAATGCACCACATCCAAGCGGACTAATATCCAGTCGTCTTAACGCATCCTGTAACCGGCTTTCATCACGAGCCAACATTTCTGTATAAGCCAGGCACCAATGAGCAAATGTGACAGGCTGTGCTCTTTGCAGATGAGTATAGCCAGGCATCACCGCATCTTGATTGTTCTCTGCGGTAATAACCAATGCCTGCTGTAATGCCACAATTGCCTGATGAATATGTGTAATTTGCTTTTTACACCAAAGTTTGAGATCTGCCGCCACCTGATCATTACGGCTACGGCCAGTATGGAGCTTTTTACCCAAATCACCGACTTTGCTGATCAACTGCTCTTCCACCCAACTATGAATATCTTCTGCATTACTTTGCAAGATGGCTCGTGGATTAGCTTGCACTTCGTTTAGTAGCTCATTTAATGCCAGCTCTAGTTTTTGTTGTTCCTCAGCCGTCAGTACATCAACCGTCACCAACGCTTTTGACCATGCAACTGACCCCGTAATATCCTGTTCCACCAGCCGGTAATCAAAACGTAATGAATCGTTAAACTGTTTGAACTGTTGATCTGCTTCCTGACTGAAACGTCCACCCCAAAGTGCCATATTTTCGTTCCTGATTATCTGATGTCTGAGTGATTATTGCCTTTTTATAAACCGCAATTTTATTCACAAAGTGGAAATAATAGGCCAGAAGAGTCAACCCAAGGATGGATTCACAATCTGGCCATTATTCCCGTTACCATGGACGATGAAATTACTTCTTACTATTTAATGCCCTAATACGTGAAGGGAGAGAATACAGACGTATAAACCCTTCTGCATGGCTGTGATCATAGACTTCATCTTCACCAAACGTTGCAAATTCTTCAGAATAAAGGCTGTTTGCTGATTTCTTCTGGATAGCTGTCACCTGACCTTTATAAAGTTTCAGTACCACTTCACCGCTAACATCTGTTGCCAAAACCTCAGCAGCTGCTTGAATAGACTGACGCAACGGAGCAAACCAACGTCCGTCATAAACGACATAAGACATTTCCAATCCAAGTTGTTGACGCCATTTAAAACTATCACGGTCTAAAACCAATTGTTCGACACCACGCAACGCAGCCATCATGATCGTTCCTCCTGGAGTTTCATAACAGCCGCGGGATTTCATACCTACCAAGCGGTTTTCCACAATATCGATCCGACCGATACCATGTTTTGCACCTAAAATATTCAACTCTTCAAGGCATTGATATGGAGGTAATACCTTACCATTAATCCCAATCACTTCGCCTTTCTCAATAGTGACGTTTACCAGCTCAGCTTCATTTGGTGCTTCTTCTGGCTCTGCCGTCCATACCCAGCAATCTTTATTAGATGCATTCCAGGTACTTTCCAATACTCCACCTTCTGTAGAAATATGCCATGCATTCTCATCACGACTGTAAATCTTCTCAAGTGTTGCTGTAGTCGGAATATCCCGCTCTTTCAAATAATCCAACAATGCTTCACGAGAACGTAAATCCCACTCTCTCCAAGGTGCTACCACTTTCAACTGGGGGGCTAATGCAGTATAAGTACTTTCAAATCGAACTTGATCGTTGCCCTTACCTGTTGCACCATGAGCCAGTGCATCTGCTCCCACTTGCAGCGCTAGTTCAACCTGTGCTTTAGCAATAATTGGCCGCGCCATTGAAGTTCCCAGCAAATAGCTACCTTCATACAGCGCGCCGGTTTTCAGTACCGGATAAACATAATCTTTGATGAACTCTTCACGTAGATCGACAACGTGACAAGCCGATGCACCAGAGCGCAGAGCTTTCTGCTCCACCCCCTCCAAGTCTTCACGGCTTTGGCCTACATCTGCGACAAAAGCGACAACTTCACAGTTGTCATAATGCTCTTTTAACCAAGGAATAATGGCAGAAGTATCCAGACCACCAGAATATGCGAGAACTATTTTCTTAATGTCTTTAGTATGCATGAAGTTACCCTTTGAAATTCCGTTGTTGTTCATCAGCAAAGCCTTGCCGAAAATTAATCAAACTGATTTAAGCCAGAATACGAGTACCGACGGGAATACCGTTAAATAAAGCAGTCAGTTGGTCCGCATGACGCCAACTGGCGATATCTACTGGGCGACCTAATGTCCTAGCTGCATCTAGAGCTGCATTCACCTTCACAATCATGCCGTTAGTAATGATGCCTTGTATAATAAGTTGCTCTGCTTTTTGAGCATTCATGTCAGATATCTTCTGCCCTTTACCATCCAGAATCCCACTAACATCAGACAGCAGTACCAAATCAGCAGACAACGTTTGAGCTATCGCCGTCGCTGCTTGATCTGCATTCACATTCATCAGTTCCCCTTTATCAGTCACACCAATTGAACTGATAATCGGCATATAGCCAGCATCCAGCAAAATTTTCAGCAAGTTAGCATCACCTGGCATCGCTTTTCCTACATGCCCTAGCTCTTCACTCAGTTGGGAAACTGTGACTACATTACCATCGCCTAAATATAATCCAACTGATGCCAACTGATATTTAGTCGCCCACGACAGCAGAGTTTTATTGGCTGTACCTGCCAGTGCACCAGTGATAATCCCAATTTGATCGGACGGTGTCACCCGCAATCCTAGCTCTTTCACCACGGGCAGTTGCAACTTCTGCATCATTTCATCTACCAGATAACCACCACCATGAACAATAACCAACTGACGTTTGTGTGTTTTCCGATACTCTTGTAATGCAGTAAACACACGTTCCAGTGCTTCTTCATTATCCAGTAACACGCCACCTAACTTTATGACTAAAGGTTCCATCTGCTCTACTCCCTCACGCCAATAATTAAAGTAATGCCTGAGTTTCTTCAAACCCAAAACGTATATTCATACACTGAACTGCCTGAGCTGATGCACCTTTCAAGAGATTATCCTCAGTACCCACAATAACCAGGTGATCACCCTGTACAACAAAACCGATATCACAGAACGGCAATCCAACAACCGATTTCAGCGCCGGCACCCCTTTACTGTAGAGCCGCACTAATGGCTTATCTTTATATGCCTGTTGATAAGCCTCATTAATCTGCCCAGAGGTAACACCTGGCTTCAATTTACAGGTAATTGTGGCCAAAATACCCCGCACGAAATTCCCAAGATGTGGAGTAAAAATCACTCTGGTACCCAGATGTTCTTCAATCTCTGGTTGATGACGATGGGTAAATATCCCATAAGGTTGCAAGCTAACCTCACAGAAACTGTTAGTCATGGTAGCCTTCCGCCCTGCCCCACTCACGCCACTAGTGGCATTAATCACCGGCCAGTAGTTGGTATCTAGCAAGCCATTTTCCAGTAGTGGCTTCAGGGAAAGTTGAGAAACCGTTGGATAGCACCCCGGAATGGCAATCAACTGGGCCTGTTTGACTTTTTCAGCCTGCCATTCAGCAAGTCCATATACAGCTTGTTCTAACCATTGAATATGTTTATGTTTAAATCCATAGTATTGTTGATAAATCTGCGTGTTTTGTACGCGATAGGCACCGGAAAGATCGAACACTATGCAACCAGCTGCCAGAAACACAGGCACAATGTCATGACTGACCTCATGGGCAGTGGCAAGGAAAACCACATCAACTCCTTTAGCAACATCAGTGATGTCAGTAAGTGGTTGCAATGGCAGATCAATGATGCCTTTATACTGTGGATGTAAATCTGAGAAGCATTTATCAGCATCAACACTTTGGGCAGAAACCATCAGTCCAATCAGATTTGTATGCGGGTGACGATGCAGATATGCTGCCAGTTCTGCTCCGGTATAACCACTTGCACCAACAACCAGCGTATTCAACATAAGATATCTTTACCTTGTGTTCAGTATTTAAACGGGATAATGTATTTTTATTCAAAAAAAATGCATGAATATTGATACTATCATGAATAAAGGCTGTCAACAGTGAACATTAAATTACCTCCATTTATTGAGATATTTCGGCAGATAATCGCTACTCCATCTATCAGTGCTAGCGATGCCAGCATTGATCAAAGTAATGAGCCTTTAATCAACCTTCTGGCAAGCTGGTTAAAGGAAATTGGTTTCGAGATTGAGATACAGCCCGTACCCGAAATCCACGGAAAATATAATTTACTGGCGACTCTGGGAAGTGGCCCAGGTGGGTTACTGCTGTGTGGACACACTGATACCGTACCTTTTGACGAAGGACTCTGGACTAAAGATCCTTTCACCCTAACAGAACGCGATAACAAACTGTACGGGTTGGGTACAGCAGATATGAAAGGCTTTTTCGCTTTTATCATTGATGCCTTGCGAGATATTGATGTCAGTAAGATGACCCGTCCACTGTACATTCTAGCTACCGCAGATGAAGAAACAACAATGGCTGGTGCTCGTTATTTTGCAGCAAGTGCAACTATCCAGCCAGATTTCGCCATTATCGGCGAACCAACATCATTGCAGCCTATCTGTGCACACAAAGGACACTTATCGAACGCTATCCGCATTATCGGCCAATCAGGACACTCTAGTGATCCAGCCCGTGGGATAAACGCCATTGATTTGATGCATGAATCTATTGGTCATCTGATTGAGTTACGCAATACGCTCAAAGAGCGTTACAACAATCCAGCATTTGCCATTCCATACCCGACAATGAACTTCGGCTATATTCATGGAGGTGACGCGGTGAACCGTATTTGTGCACATTGTGAATTGCATATGGATATTCGCCCGTTGCCAGGGCTGACGTTACAAGATTTGAATGGACTGTTAAATGAAGCCTTGGAACCAGTGAAACAACGGTGGCCTGGCCGTCTGACTATCAATGAATTACATCCCCCCATTCCTGGTTATGAATGCCCAACAGACCACAAGATGGTCGATGTAATAGAAAAACTGCTAGGCCGTAGAGCTGAAACAGTGAACTACTGTACCGAAGCGCCATTCATTCAAGAATTATGTCCAACTTTAGTCCTTGGCCCAGGCTCTATTGAGCAGGCACACCAGCCAGATGAATTTATTGATATGTCATTCATTGAACCTACCAGAAAGATAATTTCTCAATTAGTCGATCATTTTTGTCTGAACAATAATTAATTGTTTCAACGTGTCCCCCTAAAAATCAGGGGGACTCAAACATTAGAGCAAGCAACAAAAGCACGTTTCCTAAGCTTTCTGGCATATAAGTAATACTTATAGAACATAACCGGTCATTAAATTTTAGAAATTTCTCCCAAACTGATTATTTTCTGATATGAATATCATGCTTAGGGTAAGTGCAAAACTGTGGCGTCACAAAAACAATTTTACGCCACTTTACTAAAATTTTTCTACAGGAACAGAATCAACATTCTGCCAGCAATAAAGGCCAAGATTCACATGAACCAACAATATTCCGCAATGCGCAGTAATGTCAGCATGCTAGGTAAGCTGCTCGGAGACACGATCAAAGAAGCGCTAGGGGAAGATATTCTCGACAAAGTCGAGAATATCCGTAAATTATCCAAATCATCCCGCGCCGGCAATGAAGAACACCGCCAGCAGCTATTATCTACATTACAAAACCTATCTAATGATGAACTGTTGCCAGTGGCCCGCGCTTTCAACCAATTTCTCAACCTGACAAACGTCGCAGAACAGTATCACAGCATCTCCCCACACGGTGAAGCTGCCAGCAACCCGGTTGCATTAGCGAAATTATTCACTCACTTAAAAGAAAAAAACTTCAATAACGACGACCTGAAAAAAGCAGTAAATGAACTGTCTATTGAACTAGTTCTCACCGCTCACCCAACTGAAATCGCACGTCGTACATTGATCCATAAGCTGGTAGCAGTTAACACCTGTCTGTCGCAATTAGACCACGATGATCTGGCGGATTATGAACGTAACAACATTATGCGCCGTCTGCGCCAGTTAGTTGCTCAGTCATGGCATACCGATGAAATCCGCAAAATCCGTCCTACCCCAATTGATGAAGCTAAATGGGGATTCGCGATGGTGGAAAACAGTTTGTGGGAGGGTGTTCCAGCATTCCTACGTGAATTCAATGAACAACTGGAAGAGTCAATCAATTATAGCCTACCGGTCGAAGCGGTACCTATCCGCTTTACTTCCTGGATGGGCGGCGACCGAGATGGTAATCCAAACGTAACGGCTGAAGTGACTCGCCATGTGTTACTACTTAGCCGCTGGAAAGCAGCCGATCTATTCCTGAAAGATATTCAGGTTCTGGTTTCTGAACTATCCATGTCCGAATGTACACCAGAAGTTCGTAAACTGGCAGGTGGTGATGAAGTTCTGGAACCTTATCGAGAAATCGCTAAAAAACTGCGGACACAACTCAGCAATACGCTGACCTATTTAGAGAAACAACTGACAGGAGAGCAAGTTCTGCCACCAACTGATTTGCTGGTGGATAATGAACAGCTCTGGCAACCACTTTACGCCTGTTATCAGTCATTAAGAACCTGTGGGATGGAAATCATTGCCAATGGTCAATTATTAGATATCTTGCGCCGCATCCGTTGTTTTGGCCTATCTCTGGTACGCCTTGATGTGCGTCAAGAAAGCGCCCGCCATACAACCGCCATTTCTGAATTGACACAATATTTGGAACTAGGTGACTACACCAGTTGGTCAGAAGAAGAGAAACAGGCTTTCCTACTGCATGAGCTGCATTCCAAACGTCCACTATTTCCACATAACTGGCAACCAAGCCATGAAACTCAAGAAGTTTTCTCAACCTGTAAAGTCATTGCGGAATCCCCTCAAGATGCCATCGCGGCTTACGTTATTTCAATGGCTAAAGCACCTTCTGATGTATTAGCTGTTCACTTGCTATTGAAAGAAGCCGGTTGCCCATTCACCTTCCCCGTTGCCCCACTGTTCGAAACCCTAGATGACCTGAATAATGCCGACAATGTCATTCAGCAATTGATGAATATTAAGTGGTATCGCTCACTGATTCAGGATAAACAGATGGTGATGATTGGTTATTCTGACTCAGCAAAAGATGCCGGAGTCATGGCTGCTGCATGGGCGCAATACCGAGCGCAGGATGCCTTAATCAAAGTCTGTGAAAAAGAGGGCGTCACACTGACTTTGTTTCACGGTCGTGGCGGTACTATTGGCCGCGGCGGTGCACCAGCACATGCAGCGCTGCTTTCTCAACCACCAGGAAGTCTGAAAGGAGGTCTACGTGTAACCGAACAAGGTGAAATGATCCGCTTTAAATTCGGTCTTCCACAGGTCACTATCAGTAGCTTAGCGTTGTATGCCAGTGCCATTCTGGAAGCAAACCTACTGCCACCACCGGAACCTAAACCGGAATGGCATCAGGTGATGGATACCCTGTCTGATGTTTCTTGCCAGATGTATCGTGATTATGTGCGTGAACAGCCCGATTTTGTGCCTTATTTCCGCGCGGCAACACCAGAACAGGAATTAGCTAAACTGCCTTTGGGCTCTCGCCCTGCCAAACGCCGTCCTACAGGAGGGGTAGAAAGTCTACGCGCTATCCCGTGGATCTTCGCCTGGACACAGAACCGCTTGATGTTACCAGCCTGGTTAGGTGCAGGCACTGCGCTACAAAAAGTGGTGAATGATGGTAAACAGGATGTACTGGCAGAAATGAGCCATGATTGGCCTTTCTTTACCACTCGCATTGGTATGCTAGAAATGGTCTTCGCCAAAGCTGATTTGTGGTTGACGGAATATTACGATCATCGTTTGGTAGATAAGAGCTTATGGCCGTTAGGCCAGAGGCTACGCGAGCAACTTTCTGCGGATATTAAGATAGTATTAGCCATTTCCAAGGATGAACACCTGATGGCAGATTTACCGTGGATTGCAGAATCAATCGCTCTGCGTAATGTTTATACCGATCCATTAAACGTCCTACAGGCAGAACTATTACTACGTTCCCGTCAACAACAATATCCTGATCCACAGCTCGAACAGGCGTTGATGGTAACTATTGCTGGTATAGCAGCAGGAATGCGCAATACAGGTTAGTAACAGTCAGTAGTAGGCAATCTCCGCGCAACGATAATGACATTATTGAGCACAGTACTGGTATCTTTTTCCCCAGGCAATCTCATATAAAATGTGCTCAATAGACAACGAAAAAGAAACTATTTCTCACCCGTCCAAGCCTGATTTGAGAAAAATCTCTTATCATTTATCCAACCCTTTTTCCGCAACAGGGCAAGAAAATATGCAATAACGCCAGATTAATTCTCACCAATTACATAAATAAAGTTTGATGATGTGATTTTTTCTCACTTCCCTAGAATTGTATTTTTCCATTTCTAAGAGGGTTAAATCATGAAGAAAAATAAACTTGCCATTTTGCTATCTCTTGCTTCCTTGTTTGGTGTTAATGCTTATGCCCAAACAGAGCAACTGCCAGCAGTCCCGGCTGCTCAAAAAGTCCTAATAGAGCAATCCCAGCTACTGCCTAACGCTAAAAGTCCCATCCGAGCCGAAGAGCAGAATCTCAAAATCGAGGATGGGTCTGTTCATGCTCCCGCACCTGCGCTAACCAATATGTGGGTCTATGCCGTTGGTTCAACGAATTGCGGATGGGAATACACTTCCAACTTGTTTGCGACGACCTGCGATCACGGAGGACAGCAGCTCCGTGCCGCCGTTCTGGAAATTGGCTACGGGGTCAACCCCATTGCTTGGATGAATGGGGGTATACTGCCTAAATCAGCGACGTACTCTTCTCAAACAGTTTGTATTACGAACGGATACTACACTTGGCCGTGCACTGCTGGCCAAACTGTGGTTGGTTTCCTTAATGAATACAACCTCGACGGCAACCAGAATGGTACCTTCAGGTACCAGAACACTTCCACTAATTCGCCTTGGAATACCATGTCCGTGCAGATTAACATTCTTTAACCTGCTGAAATTAGCTTAAATCTGTAAGGGGCGGAAAACCGCCCTTTTCATTGTCAGCCCTATGGGTTATTGGCTATCTATCTTTCCCTAATCCTAAAAGTTTGCTTCGCTCTAAATGAGAATTTAGGGAGAAAATTCCACAGTTTTGTTAAAGAATAATTCCTTATAATTTACCCAGCCCTGTTCCGCGATGAGATAAGCAAAGACGCGCCCATGACAGACTAACCCCCTCTAATTACATAAATAAAATTTGATAATGTGATTTTTGCTCACTTCCCTAGAATTGTGCTCTTCCATTTCTAAGAGGATTAAATCATGAAGAAAAATAAATTTGCCATTTTGTTATCTCTTGCTTCCTTGTTTGGCGTTAATGCCTATGCCCAAACCCAAACAGAACAACTGAAGGAGGTCCCTGCTGCTCAAAATGCTCTGACAGCGCAATCACCGCTGCTGCCTAACCCTGAGAATCCCATCCGGGTCGAAGAGAAAGAGCTCAACACTAAATCTGAGCTAGCTTACATCCCAGCACCTCCGCTCACCAATATGTGGGTCTATGCCGTTGGCTCGACGAATTGCGGATGGGAATACACTTCCAACTTGCCGGTAACGAACTGCAATCACGGAGGGCAACAGCTCCGCGCCGCCGTTCTGGAAATTGGCTACGGATACAATTCCTTTGCTTGGATGAACAGCGGTATGCTGCCATACTCGCTGTACTCTTCTACGCCAGTTTGCATTACAAACGGGTACTACACTTGGCCGTGTGCTGGAGGCCAAATTGTGGCTGGCTTCCTTAAGGAATACATCCTAGACGGTTACCAGAATGGTATCTTCAGATACCAGAACACTTCTGCTAATTGGCCTCAAAATACCATGTCAGTACAGATTAGCATTCTTTAACCTGCTGAAATTCACTTAAATCTGCAAGGGCCGGAAAACCGCCCTTGTTCATTTTTACGCACAGATATTGACGCCGATGGTTTATCCTCAGTGACTCTGCATGACAAATTCAAGTATCTTGAGCATCTCTTCTTCATCATTGCATGCCGCGATAATTCAATGACGCTCTATTAAGCAAATAAGAACCTATCCCAAAGGTAATGGTCTATAAATAGATAGGTATAACGCTTTATTTCGCTAATGAAAAAACTATTCGCGACCAATAACTAATCTCCGATGAACTCTGAAAGGAATTCAGATCATCAGAAACATAAACACATTATATTTAAATATATTAATCTTATTGTCCTATAAACAAATGAAAGTTTATCCTTTATCGAAGTAAGGCCGCAAAAAAGATGCTCTTACTAAGCGTTTTTCTTAGTAAGAGCCAACGATTAACGATTAACTATTAAGGACGAACACCCAAAGTATGACAGATTGCATAACTCAGTTCCGCACGGTTCAAGGTATAAAAGTGGAAATCTTTCACACCTTCACGGCTTAAAATCTTCACCATATCCATTGCAATAGAAGCACCAACCAGATTAGAACTTTCAGGATCATAATCTAACCCATCAAACATTCTGGTCATCCAGCTCGGAATACGAACATTGGTCATTACAGCAAAACGCTGAAGCTGACGGAAGTTAGATACCGGCAGAATTCCTGGAACAATTTCCACATCAATCCCGGCAGCAACACAACGGTCACGAAAACGCAGATAACTCTCCACATCAAAGAAGAATTGAGTAATAGCACGGCTTGCACCAGCATCAATTTTCCGTTTCAGGCTAATCAAATCAGCTTGGGAACTTTTCGCTTCAGGATGAACTTCAGGATATGCAGCAACTGAAATATCAAAATCAGCTTCTTCCTTAAGTAACTCAACCAGATCAACCCCGTACATTTTGGGTTTTTCACTGTTATCCGGTAAATCACCACGTAAAGCCACAATATGACGAATACCATTATTCCAGTAATCACGGGCTATTTTGCGCAATTCATCACGGCTGGCATCAATGCAAGTAAGGTGTGGGGCCGCCTCAAGACCCGTTTTTTCTTTTATTCCCTTGATAATGCTATGGGTTCGATCACGTTCACCAGAGTTAGCACCATAAGTAACGGAAACAAATTTAGGCTTAAGGGTGCTCAGTCGGCCAATGGATTTCCACAGGGTTTTTTCCATCTCTACTGTACGCGGTGGAAAGAATTCAAATGAAACACGGATCTGCCCTTCCAGTTCAGCCAGATTCTGATTCAGCGCCTCTCGCTGATTAGCGTGAAAAAAACTCATACCCTGCACCTCGTTAACAAACGGAATAATTTTCTATCTTATAATCTGCCAGCCACTCTCATTTAAACATCTAAACACCTATACGTTTAGACGTCTAAATAAGATGAAGGATTGGCATTTTTTAGTCAACAACAAATTTGGGTTAAGCGAGTGAGTAATATTCATCCTGAACAGGAAAAAAATTCATCAATAGATATTTGGTTATGTTTACATCGATTTGGCAGATCAAAATGCCCAAGACAACAATGAGGAAGAGCTCCCTTCTCAGAGCAACCTTCCTCACGTTTCCTCGAATATCAAGCGAAGGAAATCACATCAGATAAAGTGAAAGTTTTGCAACTCAAAGCAGCTGTGACAAACGGTTAAGATCAGATTGAATCGCGCCTGCTGTCACATCACGACCCGCACCTGGTCCGCGGATCACCAACGGATTATCACGATACCAGCGGCTCTCAATTGCAAATAGATTGTCACATGGTAACAAGGAAGCCAGCGGGTGATCAGGACATACCGCCTCAACACCTACTTTTGCCTTACCGTTCGCATTAAAACGAGCAACATAACGCAACACCATACCCATTTCCTGTGCTGCGGCCAATCGCTGTACCATCTGCTCATTAATAACACCGCTGTTATCAAAGAATTGCTCAATAGAACCTGATTCTGCTTCTTTCGGGACGAGTGACTCAACACGTACTTGCTCTGGTTCAATCTCATACCCCGCTTCACGCGCGAGGATAATTAATTTACGCATCACATCCTGACCAGATAGATCAATACGTGGATCAGGTTCTGTCAATCCCTGCTGCCACGCTTGCTCAACTAAGTCACTGAATGGCACGGAGCCATCAAATTGTAGAAACAGCCAGGATAATGTACCGGAGAAAATCCCGCTGATCGACAGAATGGTATCGCCACTTTCTCGTAAATCTCTCACGGTATGGTTGATCGGTAAGCCAGCACCCACTGTCGCATTATAAAACCAGTGACGACCTGTTTTAGCGAATGCATCACGGATAAGACGATAATCATTACTACTGGAAGAACCAGCAATTTTATTAGCACTGATAACATGGAAACCGTAGCTGGCAAAATCGGTGTAACATTGAGCCAACTCTTCACTAGCCGTCACATCCAAGATCACTAAATCATCATAAGGATGCGCTCGCATCCACAAGAACAGCTCATCAACATCATGCTCTATCGCCTCATTATCAAAGAAAGCTAATGCCCGACTGGCATCAATCCCCTGATAATCAAGCAAACTTCGGCGACTATCTACCACCCCCGTCAGAATAAATTCAAAATCACTGCGAGCAGAAATATTTTTCTGCTCGCGGGTGAATAGCTCCAACCAACGAGAGCCGATATTTCCTTTACCGAACAAAATCAGACCAATCCGCTTTTCAGCACGGAACAAACTCTGGTGCAACCCCTGAATTACATGTTCAGTCTGATTGGTTCGCAGCACAGCAACAAGGCTAATGCCATCCTCTGCATGCCAGATAAATTCTACTGGCTGATCTTTAAGTTGTTGATAAAAACGATGGCAATGCAATGGATTCTTACATACACCTGCACCAACCAGAGCCACCAGCGCCAGACCTTTTCTCAGGGAGAGTTTCCCAGGCAACGCAGCATCTTCCAGAACATTCAGAGCGCTATTCACCACTTCGGCAGTGTAACAAAGCTGAATCAGATTACAGTCATGATGAATACCTGTTGCCAACGGACGAATTTGTCCCTGTTTTAACAACAAATCGATATCTTTATGGATCTGTTTAAAATCATGATGTACAGCCACATGCAGCTCAATCAGGCAAACATCATCATGACTGGTAACAATTTTTGCCCCAGTCCCAGTTGCCAGCACTCTTTCAATACGGGTAGAACCCTGCTCTGGTTGGTAGCTGCAACGCAATAGCAGATCAATATCACTGGCGGAAACAGGCTGCAAAGTACGAGTATGCAACACAGGTGCAGCAAGACGGGCCAGCTCGCTAGCTTCATCCAAACGCAATAAAGGTAACAGGCAAGCATCTTTCACTCTTCTTGGATCAGCACTGTAAACACCAGCAACATCACTCCAGATAGTCACTCGTTTCGCCCCAGCCAAAGCACCAACCTGAGTTGCAGAGTAGTCACTGCCATTACGTCCCAACAGAACCGTTTCTCCATCATGATTACTGGAGATAAAACCCGTTACAACCAGTCTCTTATTTGGATTTTGAGTTAACAACTGACCCAACAATGGCTGAGAAAGTGCAACATCAATTTGTGGCTGAGCTGTCCGCTCGGCGCGTAAAAACTGACGGGCATCCACCCAAGCGCTAGGAATCCCCTGAGCTTCTAGCACAGCTGACATCAGACGAGCAGACCAAATCTCCCCATGACCAACAACTTCCGCATAAGTCACATCACTAACCGGCTTATCCAGTAATGCACTCAATCTTTCAAGATCAGCAATAAAACTCTTCACCAATTCTTCAGCAACAGTTTCAGGTAGCAACCCCTTGATAAGATCCTGCTGATAACGGCGCAGAATCTGCTGTACCTGATGGGCAGAAATACGGTCGTTCTGACTGAGCTTAAGCCAGTTAATTAACTGGTTAGTTGTGCTGCCTGCCGCGGATACCACCATTAAATCACCGGGTTGGCTGTAATTAACCATAATCTTAGCTACCCGTTGATAACATTTCACATCCGCAAGACTACTGCCACCAAACTTATGTAATTGGCGGCCATTTTCCGCCCCTGCTACTGCCAGTGCACTCATGGTCACTCCTTTACTACTGCCTGAAATGCATTTTCTAAATCAGTGATTAAATCCTGACTATCTTCGATACCCACAGAAACACGCAATAGTGAATCCGTAATCCCCGCTTCCGCCCTTGCCTGGGCTGACATTCCCGCATGAGTCATTGTTGCCGTATGGGAAATTAAAGTTTCCACACCGCCTAATGATTCCGCCAAAGTAAATAATTTTAACTCAGACAGAAAACAGCGTATCGCCTGTTCACTACCATCTAACTCAAAACTTATCATTGAGCCAAAACCAGATTGCTGCTTACAAGCAATTTCATGTCCTGGATGATCTTTCAAAGAAGGGTAAAAAAGCTTTTTCACCAACGGTTGCTGTTGAAGATAATTCACAATCTCCAGCGCATTATTTTGCTGTAAAAGTACCCGTGGCGATAAGGTACGTATTCCTCGCAGCAGCAGATAACTATCAAACGCTGCACCAGTTACACCAATATTATTTGCCCACCAAGCAAGCTCCGTGGCTATATCTTTATCCTTTGCAATAATCGCTCCGGCAATGACATCAGAATGCCCGTTAAGGTATTTAGTACAGGAATGAACAACCAGGTCCGCTCCTAATTCCAGAGGTTTCTGTAATACTGGGCTCAGAAAAGTATTATCAGCAATGACTGTCGCACCCACTTCATGGGAAAGCTGACATATACGAGCAATATCTACGATACGTAATAAAGGATTACTCGGCGTTTCAATCAATACCAACTTTGGCTTTCTGGACAATACTCGCTTTAACGCCTGTTCATCTCCCTGATCGACAAAAGCGACTTCATAAGCACCACGTTTACTCTGACTGTCAAACAATCGGTAGCTACCGCCATAACAGTCATGAGGAGCAACCAACAGATCGCCAGGCTTTAGAAAAACAGTGCATAATAGGTGAATCGCTGACATGCCACTGCTGGTCATTACAGCATCTACCCCTCCCTCCAATTCAGCCAATGCTCGCTGCACCATATCACGACCAGGATTGCTCCTTCGGGAATAATCATGTGTCCTCGGCTGATTGAAATCAGTAAAATTATAAGTACTGGAAAGATAAATAGGTGGAACAACGCAGCCGTATTGCTCATCATTATTCAGCCCACTGCGAACTGCTATCGTTGCCTGTTTGCGTGTCATATCAGTTACCACTGTCTGCCATAAATTGAGTCAAGGAAGAATATCCCCTACCACAATAGACGTCAACACATCTAGACATCTAAACCTCTTTACGGTTAGATTAAGCGATGGGATAATTATCCATCATAATTATGATACTTTTATTAGTAGCGATTAGTTTATCGAATATACTATAACTGTATAATTGATAAGGAAATCACGATAAAATGGCAATATTTCACAATGAAAGCTGCCTCTGTTATCTGGCTTAACTTTATGACTATACGACTATTTAAGGTACCCCATGGCTGAATGGAACGGTGAATATGTCAGCCCTTATGCTGAACATGGCAAAAAAAGTGAACAAGTGAAGAAAATCACAGTTTCAATTCCTTTGAAAGTGTTGAGGATTCTCACTGATGAGCGTACCCGCCGTCAGGTAAATAACCTGCGTCACGCAACCAACAGTGAATTGCTGTGTGAAGCATTCCTGCATGCATTTACCGGGCAACCACTTCCTGATGATAATGACTTACGCAAAGAGCGTAACGATGAAATCCCAGAAGCTGCAAAAGAAATCATGCGGGAATTAGGTATTGATCCCGATACCTGGGAATATTGATGGTGGCACAACAAAGCCCGCTGCAAAATTCAGGGGTTTTGTTGTTATGTTCATTTTAAATGCAAAACGCCCGATGCAAAGCACCGGGCGTTTGTTCGTACCAGTGGACTGCTCTATAAGCAGACACAAATCCGCAATTACTTGCCAACACCTGGAACGTTGAAACGTTTGTTGAAGCGATCAACACGACCACCGGTAGCAACATCACGTTGTTTACCAGTATAGAATGGGTGACATTGACCACATACGTCCAGATTCAGGGAGTGACCAACGGTAGATCTGATTTGCATTACATTACCGCAAGAACAAGTTGCAGTAACTGCTTCATATTTAGGATGAATATCTTTTTTCATGGGATAACCTCTGTTAAGGCCGTGTCGCTATCCAGCCTTGTTGCCGCCAGACACCACACGTCGCGTTGATAAAATAAGTTTGGCATCTTCCGTACCAAAGGCGGCGGATCATACAGAATATCTGCTTATCTCGCAATGAAATCCGCTCGTTGTCTATGATATTCTATAATCAATTTTTGATTACATTCTGATTTACTCATTGATTTTACGGAATAATTTTATGGCTGTTGTTCAGGTTGCTCTACCTGTCCCTCTTACTCGCTCTTTTGACTATCTGTTGCCCACAAGCAACCAATTACCCATTGCAGGGATGCGGGTAACAGTACCTTTTGGCAAACGCAAAGCGATTGGTATCGTCACGGGAACAACCGATAGTAGTGATATTCCAGCGGAACAACTGAAACCGATAGAGTCTATTCTCGATACTCGCTCCTTATTTTCAGCAGATCTCTGGCAATTATTACTCTGGGCTGCCAACTATTACCATTATCCGCTAGGTGAAGTCCTGTTTCATGCATTGCCGGTATTGCTTCGTCAGGGAAAACCAGCTGAATCAACCCCGCTCTGGCAATGGCAAGTGACTCCGACAGGAGCTGAAATACCGCTGGCACAATTGAAACGATCATCAAAACAACAGCAAGCGCTGGCAGCACTGCGTCAGAAAGCGATATATCGCCATCAGATTACAGAACTGGGATTGAGCGAAAGTGCCCTTCAATCACTTAAAAAGAAGGAACTTATCGATTTACACCCTGTGCAACCTGAGTCTAAAGACTGGAGAAACCATTTTCAAATCACCGGCGAACGTCTGAAATTGAATACAGAGCAGGCCACAGCCGTTGGTGCTATTCGTGCAGAAGATCAGCAGTTTTCTCCCTGGTTACTGGCTGGAGTCACCGGCTCAGGTAAAACAGAAATTTATCTTAGCGTACTGGAGAATATTTTGGCACAAGGTAAACAAGCGCTGATCCTTGTACCGGAAATTGGCCTGACACCACAGACAATCCGCCGTTTCAGAAAACGCTTCAATGCACCGGTTGACGTTCTCCATTCAGCCTTGAATGACAGTGAACGCCTGGCTGTATGGCTGCGAGCACAACGCGGTGAGAATGCGATTATCATCGGTACACGCTCAGCCCTATTTACACCATTTGCCTGTTTGGGTGTCATCATTATCGATGAAGAACACGATAGCTCTTATAAACAACAGGAAGGCTGGCGTTACCATGCCCGTGATTTAGCAGTATTCAGGTCAAAAAAAGAAAATATCCCGGTTATCATGGGTTCTGCTACTCCAGCACTGGAAACACTTTATAATGTGCAACAAGGCAAATACCGCCAGCTAACATTATCCAAACGTGCAGGTCATGCCCAACCCGCTACTCAACATTTACTGGATTTAAAAGGTTTGCCGATAAGAGTCGGATTATCTCAGCCACTTATAAAGCGTATTGAGGAACATCTAAAAGCGGGCAACCAGATAATGCTGTTCCTCAACCGCCGTGGTTATTCACCGGCCTTACTTTGTCATGAGTGTGGTTGGATTGCAGAATGCCAACGCTGTGACCATTATTACACGCTACATCAGCACCATCGTCAGTTGCGTTGCCATCATTGTGACAGCCAACGCTCAGTTCCTCACCAATGCCCACAATGCGGCTCTACCCATCTTCAACCTGTTGGCCTTGGCACAGAACAGCTTGAAAGTGGTATTTCAGACCTGTTTCCCGGTGTGCCTATTACCCGCATTGACAAAGATACCACCAGTCGTAAAGGAACACTGGAGCAACGATTGACTGATATTCATGCCGGAGGTGCCCGTATATTAATTGGCACACAAATGCTGGCAAAAGGTCACCATTTCCCTAACGTCACGCTAGTCTCCTTGCTGGATGTTGATGGTGCCCTATTTTCTGCAGACTTCCGGGCAGCGGAACGCTTCGCACAGCTTTATACGCAAGTATCTGGCCGTGCTGGTCGGGCAGGTAAACAGGGAGAAGTAGTTCTCCAGACCCATCATCCTGATCATCCGTTATTGCAAATTCTGTTGAATAAAGGCTACGACGCATTCGCGGCCCAAGCTATGGATGAACGACAAAACGTATTTTTGCCGCCATTTACTAGCCATATTATCTTGCGGTCAGAAGATCATGATAATCAGCAGTCACCCGCCTTTTTACAGCAATTACGTTTGCTTTTTGAAAATCATCCTCTGCGCGATGATAACTTATGGATCATGGGACCAGTACCTGCATTACAGGCAAAAAGAAGCGGTCGTTATCGCTGGCAGCTACTCATTCAACATCCATCTAGAATTTCTCTACAGAAAATAATGGCAATGGTCTACCCACAAATAACCGCGTTGCCGCAAACTCGAAAAGTGAAATGGAGTATTGATGTGGACCCAACGGATGGTTAATGACCTTTATTTTTAAGCATATAAGTTTATCAAATAAAACATTCTTCTATTAACTACTCGGAAAAATCACACTTGATAAACGCAATCAATGAAAAATTATTTACTAATTTGCGAGCCACATCGAATAAATGATTTATATCACCTTTTTTTGCAAACTAAGGAACAAACGAATTTGCCAAACTGTTTAGAATGATCCCTTAATAACATTGTCATAATCCTAAACCAAATGTCATTATTTTACTTAAAATGACTGATGGCTTCCGGCAACCCAAAAATGACAATCGTTTAACTAATCAGTCAGGAAATGAGGAGTGAGTTTTGGAGCAGAAAAAGAATGGCACCTCCGCAACGATGAAAGATGTCGCTGAAGTGGCTGGCGTTTCTACCGCAACAGTATCAAGAACACTCATGAATCCGGAAAAGGTTTCCTCCCAGACACGACAAAAAGTGGAACAAGCTGTACTGGCTGTGGGCTATTATCCTAATAACTTATCCCGCAATCTCAAACGCAGTGAGTCGAAAACGATCCTGGTAATAGTGCCGAATATCAGTGACCCTTTTTTCACAGATGTGATTTGTGGTATCGAAGAGACAGCCACGCAACATGGTTATCTAGTGTTAATCGGTGATTGTCAACATCAGCATAAACAAGAACATGCATTTCTCAACCTAATTATCACTAAACAGATCGATGGTATGTTGCTGCTCGGTTCTAACATTCCATTTGATGCCAGTAAAGAAGAACAAAAAAACCTGCCACCAATGGTGATGGCAAATGAATTTGCACCTGATCTGGAACTTCCGACTATTCATATTGATAACCTGACCGCAGCATTCAACGCCACCCATTACCTACAAACACTAGGCCATAAACATATTGCTTGCATTTCCGGGCCGGAAGATATGCTACTTTGCCGTTATCGCCTTCAGGGATATATACAAGCATTGCGTCGTTCTGGTGGGACAATTCGTGAAGATTATATTGTCCAGGGTAATTTTACCCATGAAAGCGGTGCAAAGCTGACCGAACAATTGATGTCTCTACCAGAGCCTCCTACCGCTATTTTCTGCCACAGCGATGTGATGGCGATTGGCGTTATGTGGCAGGCTAAAAGAATGGGCTTAAAAATACCGGAAGATTTATCAATTATTGGGTTCGATAACTTAAATTTAGCCACGTACAGCGATCCACCTCTGACCACTGTTGGCCAACCTCGTTATCAGATTGGTCACAAAGCAATGTTGCTGTTACTCGATCAAATCCAAGGTCACACAACATCTGGCGGTTCTCAATTATTAGAATCTGAACTCATCATTCGACAAAGCGCCTGTTCGCCTAAAAGCTAGGCAAATAACCGCAGGTTAAGTAATATATTGTTTATTTTCTTTTATTTAAATAACTCAGCGAATTAGACAGTGGCACAACGAGATTATGTGAGCCGCGGGCGTTCAACCCCCCGCCGTAAAAATACCGATAAGAAAAAGCACCAAACTCAAGGTCTGCCAAAAACAACAATGGCAGTAGCAATAGCATTGGTGGTTATCTTTATTGGTGGTCTTTACTTTATCACCCAAAATAAACAGGAAAGCGCTCCAGACACACGACCAAAACATCCTCCGCAAAGTCATGGCTTGCCGCCAAAACCGGAAGAGCGCTGGCGCTACATCAAAGAGTTGGAAAATCGTCCTGTCGGCATAGCGACTCCGCGTGATCCATCATCTAGCGGGCAAATAAATTCACAAACCCAGTTAACCGCAGAACAACGGCAGCTACTTGAACAGATGCAAGCAGATATGCAACAGCCAGCAACTTCATTGCCAGAAGTTCCATACAATGGCGTTCAAGTGCCACGCTCACAAGTTATCATCAAGCCACCAGCAGAAACGCAACAACCGCTGGAAGCAAAGCCACAACCGCAGCAACAAGTACAAGCTCAAACAGTTCAACCGCAAACACCACCAGTTGAAACCAGTAAACCTAAACCAGCAGAAAGCGCACAACGCATGATTTTACAGTGTGGTTCATTCCGTAATATGGATCAGGCTGAATCAGTACGCGCCAGACTGGCATTTGCCGGTATTGAAAGCCAAATCACAACGGGAGGCGGCTGGCATCGTGTTGTTCTTGGCCCTTACAGTAAAAGCCTCGCTGAAAAAATGCAGGAACGTCTGAAAGATGCCGGGGTACCCGGTTGTATTCTCCGTGTAATAGGGGGTTGAAAAATTATAATCCTCCCCCATTTATAACTCCTAGCACCGTACACACGGTATTTTCGATAGCCATATACACTGTCGAAAATACCGTGCGTCACATTTATCTATTTTTGTAACCAAGGGCTTACTCGTGACTACAATCGTAAGTGTTCGCCGTAATGGCCAGGTCGTAATCGGTGGTGATGGACAGGCAACGATGGGTAATACCGTCATGAAAGGCAATGTCCGTAAAGTTCGCCGCCTCTATAATGACAAAGTAATCGCGGGTTTTGCCGGCGGTACAGCAGACGCTTTTACTCTGTTTGAGCTGTTTGAACGTAAACTTGAAATGCATCAAGGCCACCTGACAAAGGCAGCTGTTGAACTTGCCAAAGATTGGCGAACTGACCGTATGTTGCGCAAACTGGAAGCATTACTGGCAGTAGCAGATGAAAACAGCTCCCTGATCATCACAGGCAACGGCGATGTTATTCAGCCAGAAAATGACTTGATTGCTATTGGTTCTGGTGGCCCATACGCGCAGGCCGCTGCACGGGCAATGCTGGAAAATACTGATCTTAGTGCCAGAAAAATTGCAGAGAAAGCGCTGACAATTGCCGGTGATATCTGTATTTACACCAACCATAATCACAACTTCGAAGAACTTCCTTCAAAAGCGTAAGGATAGATAGTATGTCTGAAATGACTCCACGCGAAATTGTCAGTGAACTTGACAACTATATTATTGGTCAGGACAAAGCGAAACGCGCTGTAGCTATCGCACTCCGTAACCGCTGGCGTCGTATGCAGTTGAATGAAATGCTGCGTTACGAAGTGACTCCTAAAAATATTCTGATGATTGGCCCGACTGGTGTAGGTAAAACCGAGATCGCACGTCGGCTGGCAAAACTGGCAAATGCACCATTCATCAAAGTTGAAGCAACAAAATTCACAGAAGTTGGCTACGTTGGTAAAGAAGTCGATTCTATCATCCGTGATCTAACAGACGCTGCGGTTAAAATGGTTCGTCTGCAATCCATTGAAAAAAACCGTTACCGGGCTGAAGAACTGGCAGAAGAGCATATTCTGGATGTGTTGATCCCACCAGCAAAAAATAACTGGGGGCAAACAGAAATTCAGTCTGAACCATCAGCAGCACGCCAAGCATTCCGTAAGAAATTACGTGAAGGTCAGCTTGATGATAAAGAAATCGAGATCGACGTCGCTACCGCACCCGTGGGTGTGGAAATCATGGCTCCTCCTGGCATGGAAGAGATGACCAATCAGTTACAATCCATGTTCCAGAACCTTGCCGGTCAGAAACACAAATCACGTAAGCTGAAAATCAAAGATGCCTTCAAACTGTTGGTAGAAGAAGAAGCCGCTAAACTGGTTAACCCGGAAGAATTGAAACAGCAGGCAATTGATTCAGTTGAACAACACGGCATTGTCTTCATTGATGAAATCGACAAGATCTGTAAACGCGGTCAGACTTCAGGCCCTGATGTTTCCCGTGAAGGCGTTCAACGTGACCTACTGCCACTGGTGGAAGGTTGTACTGTATCCACTAAACATGGCATGGTAAAAACAGACCATATCCTGTTTATCGCATCCGGTGCATTCCAGGTTTCCAGTCCTTCTGATCTGATCCCTGAATTACAAGGGCGTTTGCCAATCCGCGTGGAACTGCAAGCATTAACCACAGAAGATTTTGAACGCATTCTGACTGAACCTAGTGCATCTTTGACTGAACAGTACAAAGCACTGATGGCAACAGAAGGAATGGACATCAGTTTCACCACTGACGGAATCCGCAGAATCGCTGAAGCAGCATGGCAGGTAAACGAATCAACCGAAAATATCGGCGCTCGTCGCTTACATACTGTTCTTGAGCGACTGATGGAAGATATCTCTTTTGAAGCCAGCGAACGTCATGGTCAGTCAGTCGACATCAATGCTGACTACGTTAAAGAACATTTAGATGAGCTGGTTGCAGATGAAGATCTGAGCCGATTTATTCTATAATTGGGATATATAATTCCTTGATTCGCTATAGAATTAATGATGGGAGGCTTGCCTCCCATCGCTTTTTTATAACCCCCAAAGGAGCGAGTTAACGCAGAAATGAACTCATCAACTTCCATTAGTCAAACCCAAGCATGGCTGGAAAGTTTGCGTCCTAAAACGCTTCCTCTGGCAGTTGCCGCTATCATGACCGGATCAGCCCTTGCTGCCTGGAACGGGCATTTCAAGCTCCCTGTTGCCTTACTCGCTCTATTAACAGCCGCCATACTGCAAATTTTATCCAATCTCGCCAATGACTACGGTGATGTTGTTAAAGGAAGTGATACCGAAAAACGTATCGGACCACTGCGCGGTATGCAAAAAGGAATTATTACTGCTTCACAGATGAAAAGGGCACTGAAGATTATGGTGCTGCTGGCTAGCCTATCTGGTGCAACCCTGATTGCTATTGCCTGTGAAGAACCCAGGGACATATTAGGTTTCTTGGTACTTGGTTTGCTAGCAATTGTTGCCGCAATTACCTATACAGTCGGTACAAAACCTTATGGTTATATGGGACTCGGTGATATTTCAGTAATGATTTTCTTTGGCTGGTTAAGTGTTGCCGGGACTTACTATCTTCAAGCTAGTTTTTTTGACTCAATTGTTATGTTGCCGGCAACGGCCTGCGGTTTTCTGTCTACTGCTGTTTTGAATATTAATAACTTGCGCGATATCGAAGATGACAAACGACATGGCAAAAACACCTTGGCTGTCCGTCTCGGCCCTAAAAAAGCCCGTTACTATCATGTCAGTCTGATCATCGGAGCAATATTCTGCTTGGTATTATTTACCATACGAAATTTGCCTGGCTGGACCGGTTGGCTATTCCTGCTCGCTCTACCCTTATTACTCAAGCACATGTGGTATGTACTTAATGAACCCACACCAGAAGGAATGCGTCCAATGCTAGAACAGATGGTCAAAACAGCACTACTGACTAACATTCTTTTTTCTGTCGGTCTTATTCTTAATTAACCAGGCAGAATTTGATCTTTTGTACCATTTTATCAATTGATGATTTTGCTAACACCAGCCTGGAAGGGATATACTTATCGTTCCATACCTTAACCAGACGTAAATCCTATGAAATATGATACTTCCGAGCTTTGTGATACCTATCAGGAAGAAATAAATGTGGTAGAGCCTATGTTCTCCAATTTTGGTGGACGTACTTCATTTGGTGGTCAAATCATCACAGTTAAATGCTTTGAAGATAACGGGTTACTTTATGACCTGCTTGAAGAAAACGGTCGTGCCCGCATTTTGCTGGTAGATGGTGGTGGTTCTGTACGCCAAGCATTGATTGATGCAGAACTTGCACAACTCGCTGTGCAAAATGAATGGGAAGGCATTGTCGTTTACGGTGCTGTACGTCAAGTTGATCAACTGGCAGAGCTTGACCTTGGTATTCAGGCTATAGCGGCTATTCCGGCTGGCTGTCGTGATGAAGGTACCGGAACAAGCGATATCCGGGTAAATTTCGGTGGTGTAACTTTCTTCTCTGGTGATTATCTGTATGCTGATAATACTGGTATCATCCTATCCGAAGAGCCGCTTGGGCTTGATGATAGCGAAGAAGATGAGATCATCTGACAGCAATGTATAAAATTAAGGGCGATTTTTTTGAATCGCCCTTTTTTGTCTGCTGGAAATTGTAGTTACTGAACATCTTCCATTTTGCCTAATAAGGCACGAAGACGCTCCTGCCAACCCTGCTGCTCTTGCTTCAATTGCTCATTTTCACGAGCCAAAGACTCATTGCTACTGGTTGCATTCTGAATTTCCTGAGATAAAGATCTGTTTTTTTCTTTTAATTCTTCAATTTCCATTTGTAGCAGGGTAATAGTATCAACCGCCTGCTGAACCTTGGCTTCCAGCTTTTCAAAAACTTCAAATGACATTCTCGGTTCCCCCTTATAAGCAATCTTCTGATTGTATGTAGCCAAAGCGCCCCTGTCTAGCAACATCCCCAGTACAAGTAAAATAACTATTCAAATAAAAGCACAAAGCGGCTCATACTTTAATTTTTAGCAAAATCATAGAAAGATGCGAATTCGCTCATTTTGTTGACACAACACACACATTTCAATTGCGCTATTTCTCGTTTACGCGCATTAACGATAAATTTACATAATCCACCTTTCAATGTCTGAAAGGCGAAAAGAATAATTATCACTCTAAAATCTTCTTAGTAGGATAGAACATATGAGCCAAACTACTAGCACGACATTAACCGGGCAATGTATCGCTGAGTTTCTTGGTACCGCACTACTGGTCTTCTTTGGTCTGGGTTGCGTTGCCGCTGCCCGCATTGCCGGCGCACAACTGGGTTTGTGGGAAATCAGTATTATTTGGGGTCTGGGAGTTGCTTTAGCTGTTTATCTTACCGCAGGTGTTTCCGGCGGTCACCTTAACCCAGCCGTAACCATTGCCTTATGGCTGTTTGCCCGTTTTAGCGGCAAAAAAGTTATTCCTTTTATTATTGCCCAGATGATTGGTGGTTTTGTCGCTGCGGCTATCGTCTATACGATGTATTACAATATATTCCTTGATTACGAGCAGGTACATAATATCGTTCGTGGTACCTCTGAAAGTCTGTTTACTGCGGGCGTATTCTCTACTTATCCAATGGCATCACTTTCTATTCCTCAGGCATTTATGATAGAAGCCATCATTGCCGCCGTTTTACTATGTCTGATTATGGCGCTGACTGACGATGGTAACGGCGTTCCCCGTGGTCCTCTGGCTCCATTACTGATTGGTATTCTGATTGCCGTTATCGGTGGTGCATTTGGCCCACTAACAGGCTTCGCCCTGAATCCAGCCCGTGACTTTAGCCCTAAATTAGTTGCTTATCTGGCTGGCTGGGGAGATATTGCGCTAACTGGTGGACGTGAAATTCCTTACTGCCTGGTTACTCTGACCGCCCCAATTATCGGCGGCATTATCGGGGCATTTGGCTACCGTAAACTTATTGGCCGCAATCTGCCAACTAGTGTTGGTAAAACTGAAAACCAGAACAAAAAGAAAGCTTAAAGTAGAGGATCTCCAGAACAGGTTATTATCATGACAACAAAGAATATGATTGAGGAAAAATATATCGTTGCCCTTGATCAGGGAACAACCAGCTCACGAGCTGTCATTCTTGATCACAATGCTAATATTATCTCTATTTCACAAAGAGAATTTACCCAGATTTATCCGAAGCCCGGCTGGGTCGAGCATGATCCAATGGAAATCTGGGCAACCCAAAGCTCAACGCTGGTAGAAGTATTAGCGAAAGCGGATATTAGCTCTGATCAGATTGCAGGCATCGGTATTACTAACCAGCGTGAAACAACCATTATCTGGGAAAAAGAAACTGGCAAACCTATCTATAATGCTATTGTGTGGCAATGTCGCCGTACTGCGGATGTCTGTACTAAACTGAAGCAGAAAGAGGGGCTGGAAGAATATATTCGCCAGAATACAGGGCTAGTTGTGGACCCTTACTTCTCCGGTACCAAAGTAAAATGGATTTTGGATCATGTCGAAGGCGCACGTGAACGGGCCGAAAAAGGCGAACTGCTATTCGGTACTGTGGACACTTGGTTAGTATGGAAAATGACTCAAGGCCGTGTTCACGTTACGGATTTCACGAATGCATCTCGTACCATGTTATTCAATATTCACAATCTGGATTGGGATCAGCACATTCTTGATGAATTACAAATCCCATGCACCTTACTGCCAACGGTTTGCTCATCTTCTGAAATTTATGGTCAAACCAACATTGGCGGTAAAGGCGGCACCCGTATTCCTATTGCAGGAATCGCGGGTGACCAGCAAGCTGCACTATATGGTCAGCTTTGTGTTCAGCCCGGTATGGCGAAAAACACCTATGGGACAGGCTGTTTCCTGTTGATGAACACAGGTAAAGATGCTGTACGTTCCAACCATGGATTATTAACCACCATTGCTTGCGGCCCCCGCGGCGAAGTAAACTATGCACTTGAAGGTGCAGTTTTCGTTGGTGGAGCCTCTATTCAGTGGCTGCGTGATGAACTAAAACTCATTGCAGATGCTGCTGATTCCGAATACTTTGCCACTAAAGTTAAAAATAGTAACGGCGTATATGTGGTTCCGGCTTTTACCGGCCTTGGCGCACCCTATTGGGACCCTTACGCCCGTGGTGCAATCTTCGGCGTGACCCGCGGTACCAACAGTAATCACATCATTCGTGCGACACTAGAATCAATTGCCTATCAAACTCGTGATGTACTGGATGCAATGCAGGCTGATGCAGGGACCAGACTGCAAGCACTGCGTGTAGATGGTGGTGCAGTTGCCAATAACTTCCTGATGCAATTCCAGTCAGATATTCTTGGCACCCGCGTAGAACGCCCTGTTGTGCGTGAAAGCACGGCATTGGGAGCTGCCTTCCTCGCAGGATTAGCTGTAGGCTACTGGCAAGATCTGGATGAAGTGAAAAGCAAAGCCACCATTGAAAAAGAATTCCGTCCAGGCATTGAAACCACTGAACGTAATTACAAATATAATGGCTGGAAAAAGGCGGTTGCCCGCGCGCAAGATTGGGAAGATAAAAGCTAAGTTTCCTTAGATAAAAGGGTGGAATCTTCCACCCTTGTCTTACTACATGAACACATATTAGGCTACATGTTCCTGATGCTGCATCCTATGCGCCAAAGGTAACCAGCAAAGCAGGATCAAAATTGACATAAAAAACATCAGCATACCCACACTGAATTGGCCGTTTTGTGGCAACATTGCTGATAACCAGGTCGCTACACCAGAACCAACATTCTGTAAACCGCCAACCAACGCACCAGCTGCACCGGCCAGATAAGGAAATGGTTCCATTGCCCCCGTTGTTGCCAGTGGGAATAACATCCCGGCACCGAAGAAAAAGAGCGCAGCGGGAACCAATAACGTCCAGATATTCATAACACCGAACCATCCCGGCAACCACATCAGCACCCCAGCCAGTAAACAGCAAATCACCGAATGCCACATCAGGTTATAAAAAGGTTTTCTTTCCCGTCCTGCATACCACGCCCCAAAGAAAGCTGCTGGAATTGGCAGAATAAATAAGATGCTGACAGTAATACTGTTCAATCCAAGCACTCCCCCCATCAGCACGCCACTACTGGCTTCAAAGACAGTAATACCTGACAGACCACCAATTAACATCATCAAATAAGAAGTGAATGACCCGTTCGATAAAAGATGACGAAAAGAAGTGAACATTTTTCGTTTTTCAATTTGCTGTGGCCGGGTTTCTGGTAGCTTACAAAACACATAATAAACGACACCCGCGCATAGAATCAGCAAAAACAGATAACAAGAACGCCAGCCAAAAAAATGCGCGATAACACCACCAATCATTGGCGCTAATAACGGACTTACTAAAATCCCCATATTTAGCAAACTGTTGGCATAACGTAGCGCAGTACCCGTATACAAATCCCGCGGCATCGTTCTGGACATGACGCCAGCAACCCCCGTCCCTAACCCCTGTAAGGCACTGGCAACAACCAATACATCCAGATTGGGAGAAAATAAAGCGCAAACAGTAGCAAACAAGAAAATCACCATACCGGCCAGAATTACCGGACGACGGCCAATCTGATCTGAAAGAGGGCCATAAAAAAGCTGTGAAAGCCCGTAAGAAAACAGATATGCCGCCATCACACGTTGTACAGAACCGGTTGGCATATTAAAGTCTTTAGCAATATCTGCAATAACAGGCACATAGATTGTCTGTGTCATCTGCCCCACAGCAGCCAATGCAATCAATATTAGCAATAAATTAAAGTTATCTAATTTTCTCATCGAATTCACAACAAGTTCATATAATTAACAACAGAATTACCCAGCGATTAGAAAACAGCTGTAGTCTCTTACTCCATCAATGTGACTAACTTAACAAATTTAAAAATTTTTTCGAGATAGTACCCAATTTTATTTTCAGAAAAAATGACAGTTAATTACGCCTTAAATGGCAACAATTTTGTACATACAAAACCAGATATTAAGAAAAAACCAGTCAATTTCCCTATGACACAGAATCGATAATGGTATTGGTATCCATAGATTAGAATAACAGCGTAAAAAATTGTTCCGGGATTTCAGGATAGGAGATGAGTTTCAATGGCCAACTGGGTTACAGGAAAAGTCACACAAGTTATTCACTGGACGGATACTTTATTCAGTATCAAAGTGCATGCACCGGTTGAAGAGTTCACCGCTGGTCAGTTTGCGAAACTGGCTATGGAAATAGATGATGAACGAATTCAGCGTGCATACTCTTATGTTAATGCCCCGACAGATAATAATCTTGAATTCTATCTAGTCACGGTTCCTGAAGGTAAACTCAGCCCACGGTTAGCTGCATTACAACCCGGTGATGATTTATTAGTCACAGAACAAGCTGCGGGATTTTTCATTCTTGATGAAATACCTGATTGTAAAACATTATGGATGCTTTCAACGGGGACAGCCATTGGTCCTTATCTGTCAATCCTCCAGCAAGGAGATTATCTAGATAGATTCGAGAACATCGTATTGGTACATGCGGTCAGACTCATACAAGATTTGAGCTATCTCCCCCTAATGCAGCAACTGGTTCAGCGTTTCAATGGCAAGTTACAGATTCAGACTATCGTCAGCCGCGAGCAAAACCCCACTTCACTGACTGGCCGTATCCCTGCATTAATCGAAAATGGCGAACTTGAAGCGGCTATCGGGCTTCCTATGAACAGCGACAACAGCCATATTATGTTATGCGGTAATCCTCAAATGGTGAAAGACACCCAAAACCTGCTGAAAGAACAGCGTGGAATGACAAAACACCTGCGCCGCAAACCTGGGCATATCACTAGCGAGCAATATTGGTGATTTCAGTCATCTTTGGCAGAAACAAAATCGACTTTTTCTGCCACCTTACCGAATTGGTTTGGCCCATCGGTGCCACGAAATACACCACAATCAAGCACCATCATAACGATTATCAATGTGGGGATAAAACGTCCAATCCCCCATTGCCAGAATGGTTCCATGCCACCCCAATCAACAGCGATCAGCAACCATGCCAGTAATAAAAGCAGCGACCAGCCTCCCCGTTTGTTTCGGTCATGCAAACGCTTAGCCATTATCGCTGCTGCTGGATACATCACCAAAACAACGGCAAAAACCGCATAATGCATGGGCAAATCACTCATTCCCTGAATAGTAAAGATAACCAACATCAGAGCCAGGCAAATACCGATACCAATCCAGAATTCACGTCGCCCAATTCGCCCTTTGAATGAAAAACCCCATTGTTGTAATGTCATTTATTCTTTTCCAATCGTGTATTCTGTTTTTCAGTGCAGTTTAACCTAAGCGAGTGGCAACATGAAAATCAGCATCAATAAATTTCTGGCTATGATATTAGTAACAATCAGCGTCAACCTGCCGTTGGTAGCCAATACTGATAGATCAACAGCAACTCAGGCAATTTATCTTCTACCAAATGCACCATCCTTTGATGAAACCATCCCGCTGTTTCGTGAAAAATATAATCGCCGCAATCCGGCATTACCACTACATGAGTATCGCGTAATCACCGGCAAAGACATTCTTCTGCCACTGACACGGGCAGCCAGCAAAATCAATGAGAAACTTTACTCTTCCGCCGTTCTGGAACGGGGAAATGAAAAAATCAAAAGCCTACAACTCACGTTGTTACCATCAGAAGATGAAATAGAAACTCAAAAAAATCAAACTTTGATAGAGCAATATATGATAGCTCTGATGCGCCACTTTAACCCGACCCTTTCACCGGAGCAAGGCAAAGAGAATATTGATAATTTATTGAAAAACGGCAAAAAATCGCCATTTTATAGCCAAAATATTGGGGCAATTCGCTATATTGTGATAAGTAGTAGCGAAAAGATACTAACTTTCGCTATTGAACCGATTAAGCTATCACTATCTGAACCTGACAACTAATCAAGATTAGTGATAAAAAACAAAGCTATTGTTTGTAATGATCACTATACTGTGGACCCTGACTACCGAATCTATTCCAAGAATGAATTTCATTCAATCCACTACTTAAAAATTCTCTGGTTGGAGGAAAAAACATGCGGCATCCACTGGTTATGGGTAACTGGAAATTAAACGGCAGTACCCACATGGTTAACGAACTTATTACTGGCCTGCGTAAAGAACTGAACCATGTTGCTGGCTGTGAAATTGCTATCGCGCCACCAGCACTTTATCTCTTTCAGGCTAAACAAGCGCTGGTTGGCAGTCACATTGCTTTGGGCGCACAAGACGTCGATGTAAACTTGTCTGGCGCATTTACTGGTGAAACTTCTGCCAAAATGCTGAAAGACATTGGCGCAGAATACATTATCATCGGCCACTCCGAACGCCGTACTTACCACAAAGAAAGCGACGAATTCATTGCGAAAAAATTTGCTGTTCTTAAACAACAAGATCTGATCCCAGTTCTGTGCATCGGTGAAACGGAACAGGAAAACGAAGCCGGTCAGACTGAAACTGTATGTGCAAGGCAAATTGATGCTGTGCTGAACTTACTGGGAGTGGAAGCATTCCAAGAAGCAGTAATCGCTTACGAACCTGTCTGGGCGATCGGTACCGGTAAATCAGCAACACCAGCACAAGCTCAAGCTGTGCACAAATTTATTCGTGATCATATTGCGAAGAAAGACGCAGCAATCGCAGAACAAGTCATTATCCAGTACGGCGGTTCTGTGAATGCAAATAACGCAGCTGAACTATTCGCTCAACCAGACATTGACGGTGCTCTGGTTGGTGGTGCTTCCCTGAAAGCTGACACTTTCGCTGTTATCGTAAAAGCCGCGGTAACAGCGAAAAAAGTATAATTCATCGTTTTATCAATATGACCATAAAATAGTCATTGGCCGCCGTATAACTACGGCGGCTATTTATTTCTGGCGCTGAATAATCTCATCAAACACACCACCTGTCACAAAATGTACCTTCTGAGCTTTTCCCCAACCACCAAATACTTCGTCGACAGTAAATAATTCCAATTCAGGAAAAACAGACCGGTATTTATCGGCAACCGCTTTATCACGTGGACGATAATAGTTTTTAGCGGCTATCTCTTGCCCAGCAGGAGAGTAAAGGTATTGTAGATATTCCGTTGCCAGCTCACGACTACCACGTTTATCAACCACTTTATCAACAACAGAAACTGTTGGCTCAGCAAGAATTGAAGAACTTGGTGTCACAATTTCGAATTTGTCTTTATCAAGCTCATTGATAACCAATAACGCCTCATTCTCCCAGGCAATTAATACATCTCCAAGGCCACGTTCGACAAAAGTATTGGTCGCTCCCCTTGCACCTGAATCTAACACTTCAACATTTTGGTAAAGTGCTTTCACAAACGCTTTCGCTTTATCCTGATCCTGATTGTTATGAGCCAACCCATAACCCCATGCAGCCAGATAGTTCCAGCGCGCTCCACCTGATGTTTTTGGATTGGGTGTCACAACAGATACACCTGTACGAATTAAATCTGACCAGTCTTTAATCTGTTTCGGATTGCCTTTCCGCACCAGAAAAACAATTGTTGAAGTATAAGGTGCTGAGTTATCTCGCAACCGCTTAATCCATGCTTTATCTATCCGACCGCGCTCGGCAATCGCATCCACATCATAGGCCAAAGCCAGCGTCACAACATCCGCATCAAGGCCATTGATAACAGAAGTTGCCTGCTTACCGGAACCGCCATGAGATTGCCGGATTATCACTTTATCCCCAGTCTTCTGCTGCCAATAATGACTAAATTCCTGATTATATTGCTGATAAAACTCTCTGGTTGGATCATAGGAAACATTAAGAAGCTGAAGATCTTTTGCCCACAGGCTGCTACTAGCAACAAACAGTAACGCCAATCCCACATGCCATCTGACTTTCATCTGGATTTCTCCCAAACGGTTTTAACTGTTATGAAATTCAAGGCTGACAGAAAGCGTTATCTCTCAGAAATAATTAAAAGCATTCACTTATACGCCAGAGGAATATACTGAGGAAAAATTACAGCCTCCAACGAGGCTGCAACAGATACAAATTTTCCTGCATTTACAGGCAACAGGGAATAATTAATACAGTTTTTTCGCGGTTTCCAGCCAATCCTGTTTAAACACACGTTTCATATTCTGCACTGCATCAATGATGTCATGGTGAACAAGTTTCTCGTTCTGGATACCAACACAACGACCACCATAACCTTCCAGCAGCAATTGAATAGAATATGCTCCCATGCGAGAAGCCAGAATACGATCATAAGCAACCGGGGAACCACCACGCTGAATATGGCCTAAAACCGTTGCACGAGTTTCATGATAAGTCTCTTTTTCAATATGTCTCGCCAGTTCATACACATCACAAACGTGTTCAGTAATCGCAACGATCGCATGGCGTTTACCTTTATCAATACCTGCTTTAATTTCAGCAACCAGTTCATCACGGCTAAATGAGACTTCGGGCAACACGATAAACTCACATCCCCCCGCAATTGCAGCTGACAAAGTCAGATCACCACAATAACGCCCCATCACTTCAACGATAGAAATACGTTTGTGGGAAGTCGAAGTATCACGCAGCCGGTCAATGGCTTCAACAACCGTTTCCAGCGCAGTGAAATAGCCGATAGTATAATCTGTACCCGCCACATCATTATCAATAGTGCCTGGCAGACCAATACATGGGAAACCCGCTTCTGTCAGCTTCTTCGCCCCAAGATAAGAACCATCACCACCAATGACGACCAGTGCATCAAGGCCATTATTTCTCATATTCTCAATAGCGATAGCCCGCACCTTCTCATCTCTAAACTCAGGGAAACGAGCTGAGCCCAGGAAAGTACCACCACGGTTAATCATATCGGATACGCTGAAACGGTCGAGTTTCTTCATGCGGTTCTTATACAAGCCAAGATAACCATCATAAATACCGAAAACTTCTAACCCTTCGGTTAATCCTGCACGAACCACACCGCGAATAGCCGCATTCATACCCGGCGCATCACCGCCACTCGTTAAGACACCGATTCTTTTGATCTCATTGACCATGATGACCTCTGACTTGTAGATGTAATATTTGCAAACCCGCTAACAGCGGGCTTCGTATGCTATCACTTTGCCTGAAACAGAAATCTGCCTTTTTAACCTGTTATTGCCTAACGCACTGAGACAATCATGCTGAATTGATTCAACCCTACATATAATACGGTAAAAAACCAAGTCTGCATTAACAATGAGTCCCTTTTTGAGATCAATTTAACTGAAAATAATTTAATTACAGTCCCACATTTCACATACTCACCAAAAATACACCTTACCAGCAGATTGTCACAAGTCACCAACAAAACAGAAACCAGCACTGCGGTAACCAACGCCACAGTGCTCACACCTATAATCCTCATTCATTACGTTAGTATCTTTCCACTCCACTATGTATAAAAATAACGTGTCAGGTGAAAAAATACTGGGGCAGAAAAACACAAAGAATCGATTCGGTCTAACATGCCGCCGTGACCTTCAATCATTTCACCAAAATCTTTAATGCCACTATCGCGTTTTATCGCCGACATACACAAGCCACCAATAAAGCCCATCAGCGTAATCGCTAACGACATCAAACCTGCCTCCCACGGAGAAAATGGCGTTACCCAATAAAGCGACATGCCTAATAAAACCGACGCCAAAATGCCGCCGACAAAACCTTCAACTGTCTTATTAGGACTCAATTTAGGCACAATAGGATGTTTGCCAAATAATTTACCAAACACGTACTGCAAAACATCCGACATCTGCACCACAATCATCAAAAACAGGAGTAATTCGACATTTTCCCCTTCATAACCAGGAATATTCAACATCAATAACGCAGGTGCATGACTAATACAGAATACAGCAACTAACATTCCCCACTGTATTTTAGCCGTCCGCTCTAGAAAATTAGTCGTATCACCAGCCAATGCAATACGGGCAGGTAAAAACAGGACAACATAAACAGGGATAAAAATAGAAAACACACCATACCACTGAATACCAACGGCAATATATTGCAATGGCATAAAAATAAAGAAACACCAAAACATGGCTTCATGGTCACTTCGTCGTGTTGGTGTCAGAGTAAAAAATTCCCGTAAAGCGAAAAATGACATACTTGCAAATAATAAAACTGAACCGATTGGCCCAATAATCACTGATAACAAACAAACAACACACATTCCCCACCAGCCACGGATGCGGGCATTCAGATTATCGATTGTCGCATTACTGTTATCCTTTGAATATTTGAAAGATAGTATTGCGCCAACAATACTGGCAATAATTAACGGCACGAACATACCACCCAGCAACAGGAGTAGTTTATTATTAAGCATAGTCATAATATTAACACCTCCAATGCCAGACGAGCCCGCTGGAGAAAATCAGCTTTCTCCTCTTTTTCGCCTAATTTCTCCAAAGGCTGACCAAATGTTGCCGAACAAATAACAGGAACAACAAGTGCCGAACCTTTTGGCAAAACCCTGTTTAAATTTTCCAGATAAACAGGAATAAGCTCAACATCAGGATATTTCTTCGCTAAATAATATAGACCGCCTTTAAACTTATTAATTTGCTCCCCACTTCCTCGTGTCCCCTCTGGGAACAAAATTAAAGACTCCCCTCGTTTTAATACATCCTCCATTGGCGTAAGAGTATTTCCCTTTAAACAATCCTCTCCTCTACGATCAATAAGCACTGCCCGAAAAACTTTATTGATAAAATACCTGCGCAGACGAGTTTTACTCCAATAATCACGAGCAGCGACCGGATGCACCCGATAACGTAATGCCCGAGGAAACCCAGCCCAGATAACTAACCCATCCAGATGACTGGTATGATTAGCATAATAAATTCGGGAAGCCACTGATGGCTTACATCCAATCCAACGAATTCTCACACCGGTTAACAAACGGCAAAGCCCGGACAGAAAAGAACCCATGCCTTTACTTACCAGTGTCACCTTTTGGGACTTATTCATTACAAGCATCCTTCTCTTGCAATTCATTTAATATGACTCTAGTTCGACGAATACATGTCCAGAGACAACCCAAGGTGATAGCGACTAATACCACAAACAAAAGATACTGGCCCCATAACTGAGGCAAAAAAGCCGCGACAATTGAACCAACAGTAATTAATGCCATACGATGTTGTTTCGCCATTGGGCCAAGAAAACGCTGAGGCAAACCGCAAGTACCGCCTAATAAGCGAATATAAGCGGTCAAAACGGCCAATAATGCCGCAATACAACCAAGGGAAATTGCAAATGGGAAAAGAGTTAAACCGTATCCCAATCCAATCAAAATAAAAGAATCAGCGATACGATCGGGAAGATCATTAAAAACAGTGCCGGCAGATGTCCTCAGACCACCTTCAACAGCAACCATTCCATCCAATAAATTACACACTAACCTGACCTGAATAAGTAAAGCCCCAATAATCAATAATACTGAAGTTAACCAGAAGGGTTGGCCCTCAAAACAGGCCGCGAAACACAATCCAGCTAATGCAGCAAAAACAACACTAGCAACAGATATACTATTTGGTGTCACCCCGTGATATTGCAGCCACTTAGCCGCTTTCCCAGCCCATACTGAATTGCGCATTTTGATCGGACGTCGATCTTTTATTTCGTTACCAGACATAGTATTTCCCTTCCTGAGAACCATGAATAATTAAATCTACTTAAGTTAAATGAAGTAAGATAAACAGGATTGATCAGAATAACAACAACAAAAAAACCACAGAAAAGACTACCTTCTGGCAAAATCGTCCAATTAAGAGGCTGAGGGTTTTGCAAGATCTGACTCACAGCAACCTCCATTCGTCATGAAACAGCAAGACTCTCACTACAAAGAAGAAGACTAAATAGCCTGAGATATCACCACATCAGATCGCTTACTACGGAATTGTTCAAGGGTCTCCGATATGAATAATACTAATAATTTGATATTTATCTGGTTGATTTTAAAATAAATTAATCTTAGCCAGATAAACAAACCACCAGAAGGCGGGGGAAAAGACAGGAATGGTGTCTACATACAACCCATAACATATTGAAAATAAATATACTTTTTCTATCATCGTCCACCCAATGTCCACATTGACGACAAAGCCCCTTAAACGGGGCTTTCACCACAAATTACTTTCATAAGAAATACTTAATTAAAATTTAACCATCACCTTAACAGATCTATCAATCCCACATACTGTAGGCTTTTTCATTTATCAAGGCCGAACAGGAAAGTATCCTCGATAAGTCACTATTGCAGTATCTGTTATCGCTGGGGTGGTTGAGTAGACCCCAACAACCCCAAACAGCAATAAAAACAAGTTTTGTCACTGTCCGGCATTATCTATTTTATTGAAGTTCCCGCTCAAGCAGCTGAACTATGAACTGGTTCTTTGAGACTGCGTGTGATATTGTCGCCGCAGTCAAGCGAGCTTCCAGCCAGCCAGGATAACGAAGAGTAAAAGATTTTAGCTTGCCCTCTTCCTTGAATGGGTTAATTCCCTCTTCCTCGCACGTTTCTATATATTCAGCCAGTGAAATTTGTCCCTCTTTTTCAAGCCCGTCAATACTGTTTGATACGAAATCACAATATCCAGTGACATCCAGAAACTTGCCGCGGAAGGCCCTAATTTCTGCTTCGTAGATAACAGAAGCGGGATGGCCGTCGATAGTCATAATGTTGTTGCTTTTAATCATGTTCGACCCCTATTACATTTTCGAACCACTCACGAAGGCCATTTACTGCGCCTTTATCCATTACGTTACCAGGATGAGGTTGATGAGTCTGATAGACTGAGCCCATGAGGATAAACTTCCGGCGTGATCCATTGCCGTTCTTGATCTTCCCCCCCAGTTTGTTAATCAGGCTGACTACATCATCCCATTTTATGCCGGATTTCGGCGGGATGGTCAGCACATCCGCAAGGGTCTTGCGGTGCTTTGAACTCAGCTCTTTAACCTTAATCATCTTTCATCCCATTGACGTCATTTGATGATATCATTCTATTTTGGTCCCATTATGATGTCAAACAATGACGTCGTTTTTCGCTTCTTAAGTTTGTTAATTGGGGCTTGAGTTGAGTAGACCCGCCGGTTACCCGGACGGACCCCTCCTTAGAACCGGACGTGCGGAACTACCGCATCCGGCTCCCAACAGATCAGAACCCCCACACATATTCAGCGAGCCCTGAATATTGATCGGGTTTTCCATTTCGTTGGATAACCCATCATTTTCAGGATCAGATTCAGCTTTTTCCACGTCAGTTGGCGACGACCACCTTTACGGTTGAACCATCTTCATTTATCAAGGCCGAACAGGAAAGTACCCTCGATAAGTCACTATTGCAGTATCTGTTATCGCTGGGGTAGGAGCATATCAACCTAGCTGGGGATTACCTCTGGCGCAACAGCATAGACCACTACGACCACTGTTGCCGAATTAACGTGCTTTATTTTCCGAATCCTGAGATGTCCCTTAAAATACCGACAGAGCGGAAAAGGCTTCCTCCCCGGCAATAGCTTTGAAAATGCCGGCACGCTGGGCGTTACCCATTTTGGTAGTTTTCTTGTCCAGCTCAGTCAGAATATCCGGCAAAGCGCGGAGATTGCCCTTGGCATCCTTAGTCTGAATGTTCAGTTTTGCCAACGCTTTCGCTGCGGTGGCGGGCGGTTCAGCCAGTCGTCCTAAAATGGATCTTAGGGAGGTACCCGCCATACTACCCTGAATACCGGCATCACCGAGTTTACCCGTCGCCGCAGCGGCGGTTTCAATATCAACCCCTAAGCCTGCCGCTACAGGGGCAACATACTTCATGGTGTCACCCAGCATCATCAGATTAGTGTTAGAACGAGTAAAGGCACCCACTAGTACATCACTCACCCGTTCCATTTCTTCGGATTTCAGCTTAAAACCCGTCAGGATATTGGAACCAATGTCCGCCGTCGCGGCCAAATCGGTATCACCCGCCAATGACATCGCCAATGTACCAGGCATGGCTGATCGTATCTGGTCTGGAGTAAAGCCGGCCATTGCATAAAAACTCTGTCCCTGCGCGACCTGATTGGCGGAGAATGCCGTTGTTGCGCCTAAGTGCCGCGCCTGCTCCTGCAATTTTTTTAGTTCGGGAGAATGCTTATCCAAACGGGTCAGCGCTTGCACCTTCGACATCCCCACGTCAAAGTCATAACCCGGCATCATCACCCGTTTAGCGCCATAGAGCGCACCAACACCCGCTGCCGTTGCCGCAGCACCGGTTGCCGTCATTTGGTTACGCACATCTTTCATTTTTTGGTAGCGAGAGCGGGTATTAGCCAACCGTTGTTCCTGCTGTCTCAAACGCCCAAGCTGCTGCTCCTGTTGCTGGAGCATACTGGTTGTGTGGTTGATGTCCGCGTTTATCCGTCTCTGCGCCTGTCCAAGCTGGTTAGTTGAGATACTGCTGGCGCACAAGGCATCACGCTGACGTTGCAGGGACTGACTCAGGGATTGATTTTTTTCCTCGAACTGCCTAGCTGCGTTTTTTGCCCGCTGTAGCTGGTTGATTTGGGCCTGTGTCGGGTTCTGACTGGCGTTAATTTCACAGTTCAGTGCTGCCACACGCTCGGTAGCGCTGCGGTAAGCCTGCCGGGTTTCTAGCAATTGGCGCTTTACCTTGCGAAAACCATCGATCCGTCCGGCCTGCTGGTTCAGTTCCCGGAGTTGCTGGCGCGACTGGCGAAGGGTTTCAGCCAGCCGTTTGTTAGAAGCCTGCGCACTCTTAAAAGGACGGGTAATTTTATCAACGGCATTCAAGATAACTTGCAGGCGTAAGTTTCGGTCACTCATTATCGGCCCCACTCCGTTTCATGGCCCGGTAACGCCATGCCAACAATTCAGGCAGGCCCATCTCAGTTGCCACAGCAGGCGACCAGTGAAACACGGTGGCAATATCTGCCACCAGTTCATCAACGGTTATTGATGCTGGAAATCGGACTTCACCGACTTCGGCAGCAAAAAATTGACCACCTCAATGCTGAGGTTAATCAGATCACCTGGCGACATCAGCAACAAATCATTTTTGGTCAGTGCCGGCGCGGTGACACGAGGCAACACCAACATCATAGAATCAACGTCCATTTCCATCAGGGCCTGCAAGCGGACACCACGCAGTGCGCCACTGTTGGGCTTACGCACAACGACGTCGCTGATGGTGGTTGCACCACGGGTAATAGGTTCTTCCAGTGTCACTGTAGCGTGTTCCGGCTGGGCAACAGGGGTTTGTTCAATCATGGTGAATGTTCCTATAGTGATTTATAGATGATAAGCGTTCAATTGTTACAAACCGATGGCGCGTCGGTGGGCTTCCAGACGGTCAACACCACCAACGATTTCCACCATATTAACGGTGTCGATTTCGATCAGGACTTCTCCGTCCCACGTCAGTTTGAAGTAGGTGTTTTTGGCGCTGACTTTGGTCTGGCTGTTGTCGCCCTGTTTATAGCTGCCGTGGTCAAACTCCGAAAAGCGGCCACGCATCACGACTTCGACCGCAATCACTTCCCTGGTATCATCACGCTGAAAGGAGCCGTTAAAGCGCAGAGAAACACCGTCCACTTTCTCAATGCCCCATTGGCGGTAAAGTTGGGCTTCCACGCCGCCCAAGGTAAATTCGGTATCCAGTGCGCCATCATCCAGCCCCAAGTCCACCGAGGCGGTACCATTCATGCCACCGCCGCGATAGGCTTCGAGCTTACGGCTCAGTTTAGGAAGCATCATTTCTTCCACAACACCGATGTAATTATTGCCATCATTGAACAAATTCAGGTATTTGAGTTTACGAGGTAATGCCACGAGTAGCCCCTTAGCTGTTAATGCTGTTGGCGAAATTCATCAGGTACTGGTCAGTGATGCGCTGGCGCAACAGCAGGTTTTCCAATGGCGGGATCGGCGTGTAGTTGTAATCAATGAACAGTTTGCCTGCTTTCAGGGTGTCCTTGGTGTTAACACTGTCGTCATACCAGCACTGACCGTCGATCAGGTAACCATTGGATTTCAGTTCGCGCAGCTTGGCATTAATACCTTCGATAATGTCGCGTACCAGAGAAGGTGTCAGTGGCTTGTCAGTCGCCCACATATGCGCATCAGCCATCGTGTCGGCCAGTACCTGCGCCGTGCGTGTGTAACTTTCGAACTGAAACAGTGGATCATCCGAACAGGTGCGGGAACCCCAGAAGCGAAAACCGTCCTTGCGGATCAAGGTCGTAACGGCGTTCTGGTTAAGCAGGTTGGCATCGGTGGCAACATCCTGCAAATCCCAAAAGACATCGGCAGAAATCCCTGTCACACCATTGACACCAACGTTGGACAAGGTTTTGTGCCAACCGGTTTCCTCGTCAATTTTGGCACGCAGGCCCAGCGCACGAGCCGTTACGTATGCGATAGACTCACTATTTTTGACCGTATCCCAACTGAGGAAGTCCGGCCAAATCAACATCAGTTCGCGCTGGTTAAAATTGTTGCGGTATTTGATAGCGTCGGCAATGGTCTTGCAGCCGTAAGCATTGACATAAGCCATTGCCCGCAGCTTTTGAGCGATGTCGGCAAGGGCTGTTACAACGAGTTGGGTATCATGACCGGGCGCCCCCAAAATACGCGGTTTGATGCCGAGCTGACCTTGTGCCGCAAGCAGCGCCTGCATTCCCGTTTTTTTGCCTTCGTCGGTAACACCGCCAATGATATTCGACGTGGTTTCGACTTCGGTTTCCCCTTGAGCCACACGCACAACAACAGTCACGGGTTTGGACTGGTCGGCAATCGCTCGCAGAGCATGGGACAGTGTGCCCGTTTTTCCAGCCTTACTACTGGCAGTCAGAACGTCGGTTAACAAGACTGGCATGTTCAAGGGAAAAGTTTTGGTGTCAGCATCATCCGCTGTGCAGACTAGCCCGACAATAGCGGTGCTGACAGTGGTAATGGTGCGCGTGCCCTCGTTGATTTCCTGCACGCGGACGCCATGATGATAATCTTGTGCCATAGCGAAAGACTCCCGTAATGATGATTTCACTATGGTGATCGCTGTGACAATAAAATTCAGTTGATTGGGTAAGTATCAGGGATAGCACAAAGTGGAGGATATCAAAAAAGTCACAAGAACATCTACCCCCTGAGCAATTAATAAGACGTCATCGAATTAAAATATTCAGTCGTTACATTACGCACTATGAAACTTAAAATAGAAGACGTTGCAGAAATAGAGTAGATACCTCACAGGCTCCCGATATCGAATAGTCAGAGCCGCTCAAATAAGAACTAAACTACTGCGGCTCTGATTCCATTATTCTGAGGGGTTTTCGGGCCAATGAATATCTGGCATTAAATTAACATCAACGCGGTTCAGTAATACCCTATATCTTTTCAAATCGGCTAACAGCGATTTTTCCTCATCACTCGCCATCCCCAAATCTACCGCATCTTGTAACGGGGCTATCTGTTTACCTACCGTGAGCATAAGTTGCTGTTTCTTATGTTCTGCTTGTTGCTGCTGTTCCTGTCTAAGCTTTATTTTATCACTTTCTGATATTATCCATTTTTCACCATCATATTTATGATAAACGGACGGAGCACGTTCAATGAGTACTGGATAACCCTCTTTACTACTGACAATTGATAAACCGCGCGATTGCCCGGCGAGTAATTCATTGTGTTTTTCTGCTGTTATTTCAACGCATTCTTCATAAGCTTCATTATAAAAAGCGCCTTCTTTTCTGGAGAAATAAACCATTTATACCCCCCAAAATAATATATGTACAACTCTGTCTGGATTCTCATTATTGTTAGGAGTGCCAGCTTGATATTCAAATGTCGATAGTGTTGCATTACGTACTAATGTGTGGCCCGTTGATGTATTGACACTCGACATACTGGCAATATAGCCAAGGAACTTATTTTTAAAAGAAATTGGATAATTGACTTTTACCCATGACTGTTGACTGGATGCAACTTTAACCCATTGAATCATTATTCCCGTATCCCCGCATTGCCACCAACCATTTTCAGATTTTATCGCTGCATTTTGTAGCGCAAGAGTACCGCTTCGCTCAGGTATTAGTATATTGTAACGCCGCCGATTGCTCGAATCGTTAGAATAGATATGCAACAATTTTCCTTCTGAGCCGTTAATTCCTACTACATACCCATCTTTCGATTTGAAACGCAATTCAGGAAAAGGCGTTTTGCTATCAATCAGTAAACTACCAACGGTGGCGGTTTTATCGCTAGAAATACGCAAGAAAGTATTATCACTCTCTGCTCGCGTATATGCTCCCACATCTCCAGCACTCAAACTAAGGTCCCCGGTCAACGCCTTACCGTTGATTTTCCGGTTGCTCGGTACTGCTCCTTTAGCCAACACCACCGTTTCCAGCAAATTGAGGTTTTTCACAAAAGCATTTCTGTCAGGAATGTCAGCGCCGTTATCCTTCCTGGACAATCGACTATTAGCATTATCATTAGCATCGGTCGCATTCTGGTTTGCCTTATTTGCCAATATGTTGACTTCATTCACACGAGAATCCATTTCCCCTTCGGTATACGCCCCAATATCCCCCGCATTCAGTGAAATATCAGAGGAAAGCGCCTTCCCGTTCACTTTACGATTAGCAGGCACACGGCCATTAGCGTTATTGTCCGCGACATTTGCCAAGTCATACGCCGCCTTAACCGCCTTCGGGGTTGCCGCGTGGATTTCACTATTACTATCTACTGCGCTGCTCAAAACAACGAAACCCTTATCTTTTAGCGTAGCGTCAGGGTGATTAGGGTTCTTCACATGAATTTGAATCGACTCGTCCACATATTCCCGCGTTGCCAGCACCACGGAGGGATCAACTTTCAATGTTACTGTGTCGGTACTGCTGACAATCAAGACCATACGAATAGTCTGTGTACGCCCAGCGCCTTCCTGTAACTGCGGTTTGTAAGTCTCCGCGCAGTTTCCGACGGCAATCAAAATACCGTCTTTATCAAACAGGCCAATTTCCCGTATCCACCAACCGCCCTCGTTTTCGGGGATTACCTGCTCGGCAATAATCTGGTTAGTATTCTTGGGATCAACATTTAGCTCATTAATCGCCGCACGACGGCGTTCGTTAACCAGTTTAGTCTGTGTAGTATCTGGTGTCGGCAAGCTTCCGCCACCATCACCAACAGCCATATGGGTGATTTCAATCTTGGTACCCAACGCGGCAGCATTTGCCAGCTTATCCGCGCCCAATTGAGTTAACAGGGCAAAATATTTGGTCCTCATGACTCAATCCTCACATCATCAATAATATGCACTCCAGCCCCTACTACATCAGAGCCAGTGACGGTAATTAATTCCGGGATATAGGGGTAAACGGTTAATACATCACCGCTGTAACTAGTGACCGCGCAATAATTTTCGCCGCCGGTCTCCAACTGAATAGACATACCGACCAAATGCCGTGAAGCGGGTTTGGCATCAAAAATCAACCGCTCTAGTTCTTGATAAGTTTCCGCTGTGATACCGGTTTCCATGACGCCAATATCCAATCGGAAAGTGCCGGGGGCATCATTGGTTTGCCACCATTCGATAACACGGATGAGATAACCGAACGGTTCCACCACACGGCGGATAGCGCCTATTGTTCCCTTGTGCTGATGAACAAACATCGACGCCTTAATTGACTCGCGTTTAGTATTCTCCGGCCAGTCCATATCCCAGCGATCAACTGACCACGCCCACGCCAGATAGGGGAGCAATTTCACTGGACACCGCTCAGGACTCCACAAGTCACGAAGGGGAACCGGTACATCTGCCAGACTGGCGAGGGCTTCAGCGGCGGCCACTTCCAGCAGTGATGATCCGACCGGTAACAAGCGGTTATTCATCCGCTCCCCCAATCACTACCTGCACACGTGTGCAAAAACTCGCTTGAGTTTTATCCAAAATCACATCCTGAGCCGGAGCTTTCAGGTGAACACGCTGAACACCAGGCATATGCAAGACAGCAAAGATGGCACTGCGCACGATATCGCAGCCAATCCGGTGTTGCTCAGCAGTGTAACGTGCCAGCCGTTCACGCACAGCCTGCAATATCGGCTCATATTCCGGAGTTAGGTACAGGTACAGCACGGCATCAATTTGATAATCGACAATCTCCGCAGACTGTACGGTCAGACGATCCGCCACGGGACGAACGTCCTCATCATTCAGAGCAGTATTCACGACCGCAATCAATTCATCACTGGCCGCGCCGTTCCCCTCACGTGACAAAATACTGACGGTGACACAGGCAGGTGCCGGGCTTATCACCGATGCATCGGCAACCCGTCCGTCAGCACTACGCGCATGGTATTCATAGGACGCAACAGGGCCGGCGACGCTTAACCCCTCGAACGCTTGCGGAATGCGTACCCGAAAATCAGCGTCAGATTCCAGCACCGCAGAGATCGGCGGTATGGCGAGATTATCAGCGGGCTGTAATACCAAACGCTGCACATTGTTATTCGCCCCCAGTTGGTCTAAGTCGCTGCCTGTGGCATACGCCACCATCGCCGCCCGCGCCGCCTCATTGACGCGCTGACGCAAGAGCAATTCCCGATAGGCGTTTTCCTGCAACAGTTTGGTGATGGGTTCGGATTCCAGCGCCAATGTGCGGGTGATAGCATCGCGATGCTCTGGCGGATACAGTGAAATCAGTTTTTCTTTTCGCTCAGCCAGCAGGGTTTCGAAATCCAGTAGTTCGACAACCTCCGGCGGCGGTAACTGACTAAGGTCGATGGTCGGCATGATCACCCCACAGGCACAGAAAAAGCAACCGGGACATTGGATAGCCGATATTGGCCGCTGATATCAACAGTCATGTATCCGGCTTCACCCTGATTGATAGTGATAGCGGTCAGGGTAATGCGGGGTTCCCATCGCTGGATGGCGGTATAGCACGCAGCCATAATTTGCAGACGTAAAGCAGGATTTTGGGGCGCATCAATCAGTTCGGATAACAACGAACCATATTGGCGGCGAGTAATACGGCTACCCATCGGCGTTAGCAAGATATCGCTAACTGACTGGCGAACATGGGCGATATCGCTGATAGCCTCACCCGTCTGTCGATTCATACCAAGGTACATCATGATATGGGGACTCCCGATGTACTGTCACCGGAGCGCACACCGTGGTGTCGGTGCGAATCCACCACAACCCCGTTAGAACTGAATTCACCCCCTACATGGACGATATTGCCGCGCATAGTGCCGTTTTTTCGCACTTCCAGACTGCCCGTAGTCAGATGGTGGGTGCAAATGACGGTGGGTGTATCCAATGTGATCTGATTGCCGGCCACACAAGTGATTTCTGGTGCAGTAACATGTACGGAGGCCGACGCGGTGATCATGGCAGTCTTAATACCTGTGACAGTTAAGGTGCTGGTCTGCGGTTCATATTCCATCACGGCACCATCAGGAAAAGCGATACACACCGCTTCCGGTGATGCCGAAGGGGCCGGAAACTCATCAGAAAAAATCGCAGGCAGTATAAAAGCTGTGGTCAAGTCACCACCAAGGGATAGCAATAAAACCTGTTCATCAATACTGGGCGCCCACCATGTTCGGGAACTTCCCGCTCTGGATGTCAACCAGTGCAACCAGTCGGTTTCAAGATTGCCTGTCATAACCCGGCACATGCCCCGTGTAGTATCTACTTGGGTAATGACACCGATTCGGATCAGATTGCGCAATCGGCGCAACAGTTCAGTTAATTGTGTGTTCATGCAGACAACAATGTCACCCCAAACCCTCACCTGCACGTCATGAGGTTTGTGTACTGACTGGCACACATCCGTGGATGAGATGGGAAAATATCTGGTCTTCGATATGTTGAATATCGCTCTGTGTCAGTCCCAAAAGTCGCCGCGATGGATATTTGGCTTCAATGTTTTTCCCTCTCATACGTTCCTTTAATCCGAACTGATGCACACGAGCAACCGCAGTGACTTTCGATGCGAAAAAGATAATGGCTTCCCGCTCACTGGCGGACAGACGTAAGTAACGCGCAGTAGCCAGTTTCTTAAACATGCGGGACTTTTTATCGGATTTTCGGGTACTTATCCGGTCGGTTTTGACGTCCAGAAAACGTTGGATATCGCGTTTGTAAAAAGTACGCTGCCCTTTACGCTCGGCATCATAACCGGTAATCGTTTCACCCTTCTTGCCCTTGCGGATTTGCCAATTTTTCAAGGTGCGAGGTTCACCGCGCCAGATAAATTTTATACCATGCTGTACAGTGCGGGTTTGTGCCTTGCGTTGGGTAAAACGGCTGCCGTCAGGGTTACGCTGGGATCGGATACGTTGCATTTGGCTCTGTCGTAAGTCCCGTGCGATATCACGGGCTAGCTGCTTTCGACTGGCGGGAGAAAGTTGATTCAACAGGGCGGTTAGTGCGGTATCCAAAGGCTGCAATGCGTCACCGTTCATCTCACCACCTGTCAAACGGGTTTTCAGGCTCAGGAACGGCGCACACCGTGCTAACCTGCCCTTGCTGGGTGACCAGTACACGCTCGGTCAGTTTCAGATCGATACTGATATCAGCGGTGTCATCATTGAGAATATTCACGTCAAAAGTAAAGCCGCTGCGGCGATTGTCAGGATGAGCGAAAATATCTGGCTGGTGCTCGCGTATCCAATGCACGATAACCACCATGAGCACATCCTGATCACCGGGATAGGCTTCAATAATCAGGTTTAGCGTGTATTCATATTCGTAAGACAAGGAGAGTGCCATTGTCGCCAAAACGACGCCATCTTCAACAAACAAATGCAGGTATTCAGGGTTGTCGCGCAAGTAGGGGATCTTTTCTGTCAGGACCTTCCGCAAAGCGTTAGGCTTATTCATGTGTCACCTATCTAATCTGTTCTATTTGTCGAATGGCCTGTTTATCCAGATTGCACTGTTCAATAACCGCCAGTAACTGTGCATTCAGCAACAAGCTATCACCCCATGTCATTGTGTCGGATATGACCGGGGGCAGACAGTCAGCGAGTAGATGCATCGGAATCGGCATCAACGGTACCTGAACGTATTCGGTTCGCGTGCTGCTGCAACCGGACAACAGCCCTATCAGGAGCAGCACGACGGGCGCAATCATTACCGACAACAACAGTGTTGATAGCCGCCTGAATTTGTGCAGCATCCACGGCTGATCGCTTCCGATTTTCGTTATTAACCCGTGAGATATCATTGATTATCCTGATGGTCTGGAATGCGTTATCGGTAATGGTTTGCTGTTGCTCATACCGCTGGTTCAGCGTTTGGTATTCATCGCTTTTTTGCTGATACTCACCGTAATAGAACCAGAGCAGGCCAGACACTGCCACCAGCGTACTCAAGGTGAATATGTGCAGATTAAACCTCATAACAGCGCAAACGCCCGTTTAATGATCATATCGGCATATGGTTGCTGTCCGTTCTCCATTTGAATGATGGCGCAAACCAATCGAGTCATGATCACCGGATTATCAACATCAATCACTGCGTTACAGGGAATACCAACCGTCTGGCTCATATATGCAATGTAATTTTCGGTATCATTTTCATTCGGGGGTGCCCAACGAGAAATTATCTGCCGGATACTATTCAATCCATATTTTCGTTCATAATTGCGGATAATCTTGATAATGGCCCGTATGCCGTATTCTGGTGACACAAAATGACAAAATGACGGGTCTGTTTGTATGTCGTGTAATCCCAGCCATTTATCGCCGTGGCGAATATTGCCCGGATTATGATTGCGAACACCTCTAGTCACGTGATTTGTCTCCCAAACGTTTATTAATTGCGCGAAGGGCAAATTCACGCAGTTTTTCAACACCAATAAAACCAATGGCGCCCCCCAAAGCCGGTGAAACACTGCCGGGAATACCAAACAATTCCAGTCCGCTGGAAACACCCCACGACAACGCGCCACATAGCAACGGTTCAACCCAGCGTTTTTTTCGCTCTACACCGTCATAAATCAGGCGACCATAACAGATCAGTACAGCCAGTAAGGAGCCGGATATCTGCGGCCATGAATTTCTCAGGCCATTCAATAAATCAGCCCATAAATCCGGTTGTTTGTCCATTTTCTAATCCCATAATTGAATGATGGGCGTTACAGGAACGGGAATGATTTCAGGCAGTTCAATCTCGATACCCTGCGGCAGGATGGCCCCAACATCAGCCAAACCGGGATTGGCTTCTAATACCCGTTCGGTGACTCCCTGTGTTCGTCCATAGTGGCGCCAGCATAAGGAATCCACGGTGTCATACTGTTGCGCCCGCACTTGCACTAGATCAGCTCCACTATCACATGGTTATATCCTTGTATCCGGCGCATCGCCCATTGCGCATCCCGCCACAGGTCGTCAATGGTGATTTCCATTGCCTCAGCCTTTTTGCTGCCAGTCTGAGTAGTGTCGATATCGCGGTAACGTTCGATCAGATTCGCCTTGGTCAGGCAAAACACCGCACGACGATAGAGATAAACCAACTCACTCTCGCCATTGAGAGTGTCGGCGGGAATGTCGGCCAGTGATGAGTATCCCTCATCGATATGGATCTGCCGCCAATGGTTCAGCTCGCGATTCACCTCAACAATGGCGTTGGAAATTGCTTGATGTAATCTCGGCGCGGTGACCGTACCATCTGTGCGCATCTCGTCACGGTAGCGACCGATCTCGATAGCAGGAAAAAACGGGACACTGGTCATGGTGGCCTGTTTATCCGTTGCGGGTGCGGTTGAAATAAAGTCCATATTGCCCCCTGAATAGGTGGGCGGTGAACAGGGCGTTGAGACTTCGCCACCCCGTGCCGCCCCGGCGCGTTGGCACGTTCGGTTATGTGTTGTCGTGTTTCTGACTGCGGAGCGCTCTGGCAAGTTGCTCTAAGTCTTTTTTCACGCCAACATGATTATTCAGTTCTAAAACCCTGCTCAGTGAACAATAGGCAGGCTGCGGCTGGTTGTTATCCCGCTGGCTATAACCGAGCCATTTATATAACTCCGCCCTCACCTTATCGGGCATATCCTGATCGTGGGTGAGATTAGCCGCCCGTTCCAGCGTGGCAAGAGGCATCGGAGATTTAGCGGTATAACAACGCTGGGCGGCTTCGGCGATCTCTTCTGTCACGGCACAGCCCGTTGTCCGCTCATGATTTTCAGGCATAGCGAGTCGGTGCTGTAACGCGTACTCAGCGATATCCAGCGCACCATCATAATCACCGGCATCAATACGCCACAGCAGGACATACATCAGCACATCATCTTGATGACCTATGCCCCCCTGTAATACCCCAGTAATCCACGGCGCATATTTAGGCAATATCTGCCTTTTGTGCTGCGCTTTGCGCTCCATAGACTGGATTTTTTTAAGGTGACGGCGGTCTTGCTCCAGCATCAGCAGCATCTGGTTATAACCGCCGTGATTTTGCCGCGCGGGGCTACTCAGTTGAGCGGCCTCGGTCGCCTGTAATCGCATTCGGTGACGCTGCCACGGGCTAGCCATTATTGTTCCTCAGTGTCGGCGTTGTGCTCAGATGCGGCATTATCTGGCTGCGGCAACGCTGCTTTTTTGCTGGCTGCCAACATCTCGATATTTTCAATCAGGGCCACACCACGATAGTCTTCAACGACATACGCTTCATTGACTGATTCGTAGTTTTCAATGCGATCACGTTTGGGGTTATCCAGCACAGAACGTCGGCGAGTGCCTTCCTGATAATAGATAGACAGATTATCCAGACGGCTAATTAGCAAGGCTTTGGGCGGGAAATACGGTACGCGCACCGCAGGCAAATTACCGATACGTTTCTGGCTGATAATCACATCTGCCGCCATTTTCTCGGTGTTGGGCTGCGACTGATTGACCAACGGAAAATATTTGTCAGCCAACAGTTCACGGCCACAGATGACCATCAGCTCCGTATCATCCTGATATTCTGGGTCGATAGCATTGTTGACGGTATCTATCACCAGTGCGTCCAGATTATTGAAATCACCGCCTTCTCCCACACGGATGGTTTCAGATATAACTTTACCGGCTTCGTCAGTGATATTGCTCATGACATGATCCGGTGCATCCTGTCGGATTTTCTCCAACCAGCCGATATTTACATCCTGCAATAGTGGATATTGAACGCGGTTTGAGGTTTTGGCCCGTTTAACCCCATTCCAGCCGATCATAATGCGGTCCAATGCCTGACGTCTGATAATGGCGTTACGGATACGTAACTGGAAATCTTGAAATTTCGCCCATAAGTCAAGTTTTTTGTAAGGAATGCTAGTATCAAAGTTGGTTTGTTCGCATTTGTACTCAATAGCGTTGAGTCGGGTCGGATCGGAAGTTTCTCGCTCCTTACTGTCGGTGTCTGTCGTCCCTGCAATAGTCGAACCGACACCTAGCCCAATCGCTTCGCCCGACTGCTCACTGACGGGAACCATGTTAATTTTTTGCAGGAAATCGGCGCTTTGCTGGATTTCATCTTCCAACGTCTGAGCAACGGATGGATTGACGTCTACCTTACCTGTAAATGCCGTGGCGTCCACACCGTAAATTTCACCCAGACGCATCAGAAAGGCGTTAAATTTAAATCGAGTTTCATTCTTCATGGGATTGTTCCATTAACAGTTGGTCAGATGTTTACTGACTGGAGTGTCAGCGTTCGGCGATCCCAGCGAAACAGGTCGGTGTGTTTTCTGGCTGTCTTGCTGACTCAACTGAGTTTTTAAGTCACGAAGCTGGGTTTCAAGTTCAGTCTGCTTCCGTTTGATAGCGGTTATTTCGCCTATTTGTTGAGAAAGTGTGCTCACGGCTTCCACTGTGGCCTGCTGCTCTTGGGCACATAATTCGACGGCCTGATGGATATCGTTAAAACGGGCATCGTCAGCTTGCTGCTTCTTATGGAAAAATGCCTGTACACGGGAAAAGAGAGAGGGCTTTTCGCTTTCCTCTAGTGCATCCACAAACTCAAACAGGGTTTCTTCCGCTGCCGTAAAGAGGTTGTCTGGGTGCTGCTTCCTTGAATTGAGAGGAATTGCTGTCCGCATTAGCGCTAAACTGCAACATTTCGGTGCCAAGACTTGCCGGACTGTCAGTAACGGCCAATCCCACCAGATACGCCCCGCCGAAGTCGGCAAAATCTAGGTTGATTTCAGCAGAGGTGTAAACTTTTTGGCGCTTACGGTTCATTTCTACCAGATCATCGGTGGGTGAAAGTACCCCATACAGCCCCAACTTGCCCGCCAGCGCGCCGTCCTTGATTTCTTCGGTAAAAACCGATTCCACATCACCAAAGCGAGGACTCCACGAAAAATTGTAATGCTCCATGTTGATGCGTGCACCGTAGGTCTGCGGGTCATAGTTGGCGGCAATCTGTGTCAGCCATTCGCGCTGAACCTTGCGCCCGTCTGTGGTTGCGCCTTCTACACAGATTCGAAAGGGTTTGGATTTCTTCGGCATTGTAAGCCCTGATTATCAATGGGTCAGTCATGGCCTACTAGTTTGTATCGTCAAGTCGAGGAAACAATAAAATGCGGTTGTGTCTGGACTGACACACAGGGCAGACACAGAGAAATGACGGGCGGGTCTGTAGTCTGGTGATATGAAAACAACATCTGATTTTGATCCCCGTAAGCACGCAATGCACCTGTATTTTAACGGGTACCGGATTGCACGGATTGCGGAAATGCTCAACGAAAAAGCGGCCACTATCCATAGCTGGAAACGTCGCGACAAATGGGATGAGATGACCCCGTTTGAACGAATCGAATTGTCCCTTGAAGCACGGCTATGTCAGCTTATCGCCAAGGAGCAAAAAGAAGGCAAAGACTTTAAGGAAATTGACCTGCTGCACCGTCAGTTAGAACGACAAGCGCGGATCAGGAAATATAGCGGCAGCGGTAATGAAACCGATCTGAACCCCAAAATTGCCAACCGCAACAAAGGTGAGCACCGGCCACCGGAAAAGAACGTGTTCAGTGAAGAACAAGTCAAAAAGCTGGAAGACATTTTCCGCTCGACCCTGTTCGGTTATCAACATGGCTGGTATCACGCCGGATTAGCGCATCGTATCCGTAATATCCTGAAATCCCGTCAGATTGGTGCGACATTCTTTTTTGCCCGTGAAGCCCTGATCGATGCGTTGAATACCGGACGCAATCAGATATTTCTCTCTGCCAGTAAAGCACAGGCCCACGTATTCAAGCAGTACATCCTGGAAATGGCACGGGAAGTGGACGTCGAACTAAAAGGCGACCCGATCACCCTGAATAATGGCGCCACCCTGTATTTTCTCGGCACCAATGCCCGCACCGCACAAAGCTATCACGGCAATCTCTATCTGGATGAATATTTCTGGATTTCGAAATTTCAGGAACTGCGCAAGGTAGCATCCGGTATGGCAATGCACAAAAAATGGCGCCAGACTTACTTTTCTACCCCGTCCAGCTTAACCCACAGCGCGTACCCGTATTGGTCAGGCAAACTGTTTAATCGCGGCCGCGCCAAGGCCAATCGTATTGACATTGATATTAGCCATCAAGCATTAGCCAGCGGCCTACGATGTGCCGATGGTCAGTGGCGGCAGATTGTCACGGTTGAAGATGCCGTCAGGGGCGGCTGTAACCTGTTTGATATTGACCAGTTACGGCTGGAATACAGCCCGGACGAGTACCAGAACCTGCTGATGTGTGAATTTATGGACGATATCGAATCCATTTTCTCACTGCAACTGATGCAGGGTTGCATGGTCGATAGCTGGGAAATCTGGGACGATGTGCAACCCCTGATGCTACGCCCGTATGGTTATCACCCTGTCTGGATCGGTTATGACCCCGCCAAAGGGGGCGAGAATGGCGACAGTGCCGGTTGTGTCGTAGTCGCTCCACCGCAGGTACCGGGTGGCAAATTCCGCATCCTTGAACGTCATCAGTGGCGTGGCATGAACTTTCGCGCTCAGTCTGACGCCATCAAACGACTGACGGAACAGTACAACGTCGAATATATCGGCATTGACTCGACTGGCGTCGGGCATGGGGTTTACCAAAACGTCAAAGAATTTTTCCCATCCGTGCGGGAATTTGTCTATAACCCCGCCGTTAAAAACGCGCTGGTACTTAAGGCATGGGACATTATCAACCATCGTCGGTTGGAGTTTGACGCCGGCCAGACCGACATTGCACAAAGTTTTATGGCTATCCGCCGTTCTACCACCGCCAGCGGCAACCGCCCGACCTATCAAACCAGCCGTAGCGAAGAAGCCAGTCACGCAGATCTGGCATGGGCCGCCATGCACGCCCTGTTTAATGAACCGATTACCGGTGACACTCCCCACCATAGAAATATTGTTGAGGTTTACTGATGAGCCGTAAAAACAGAAAACGCAGCCCGACGGTGAAAACCACAGCCAGCCCATCGATTGAAGCATTCACCTTTGGCGATCCGATCCCGGTCCTTGACCGGCGCGAGGTGTTTGATTATCTGGAGTGTGTACTGGTCGATAACTGGTATGAACCGCCAATCAGTTTTAACGGGCTGGCGCTGTCGTTTCGCTCGGCGCCGCACCACAGCAGCGCGGTTTATGTCAAACGCAACATCCTGACCAGTACCTTTATCCCACACCGTCTACTTAGCCGACAGGCATTCGACTCATGGGCGCTGGACTTTATACTGTTTGGCAATGCCTATCTTGAACAACGCAAGAATCGCCTCGGCCAGCCTTTGAAGCTGAATCACTGCCCGGCCAAGTTCACCCGACGCGGCGAAGACTTGGAAACCTATTGGTTTGTGAAATATGGCTACAACAGCCAGCCATACCCGTTCCCGACGGGGCAAGTGTTTCATCTGATTGAACCCGACATTAATCAGGAACTTTACGGATTGCCGGAGTATTTAGCTGCTTTGCCGTCGGCGCTGCTGAATGAGTCGGCCACTCTGTTTCGCCGCAAGTATTACCTGAACGGTTCCCATGCGGGTTACATCCTGTATATCAGTGATGCGTCACAAAACCTGTCCGATATCGATAATATTCGCGACGCGCTGAAAAATGCCAAGGGGCCGGGTAATTTCCGCAATCTATTTTTATATGCGCCGGGCGGTAAAAAAGACGGTATCCAGACCATTCCACTGTCTGAAGCCGCGGCTAAGGATGAATTTTTAAATATCAAGAATGCCAGCCGTGACGACATACTGGCCGCGCACCGTGTACCACCGCAGATGATGGGGATTATTCCACAGAATACCGGCGGTTTTGGTGATGTGGAGAAGGCGGCTAAGGTGTTTGTACGTAATGAACTGATGCCGCTGCAAAGTAAAATGAAACAATTAAATGACTGGATTGGTGAGGAGGTGATCCGATTTGAACAGTATTCATTGGATATGAACGAGGACAAATAGCCCGCGTCATTGATTGAGAGGCCGCCGACTGAGCGGTCTTTTTTTTGTCTGGAAGAAATATAGTTTCAATACAGAATGATTATATTATGAAATTTGAGGCCAGCACAGTTACCAGACGCTGCCACGCGCAGTCGTGACCCCGCCGCGCCTGCTCACTAAATGTAGTGTTTTTCATGCACATGCAAGAGACAATCTGAAAGAAGCTAGTGCTGATGCTTTACAGGGGATGAGATCCTTGTTTGATCTTGCGGATTGGTGCGCAAAATGGGTGGTTTTCTACTAAGATTGATGGTGTGTACATATTCTATTAATTATCAGTAAATTTAATAGTTCAAACTAATTACTAGCAGCTAAAAGGCAGCTACACAGAATCTAACAATTACCGATGGTTTCATTTATGAATTATAAATTAGAGGATAATATGAAATCCAAAGAAAATTTTGAAAACTGTATCAACACTTATAAAAGCCTAAAACAACCCGGTTATGCTGTCCTCGTAACTGGTGATTGGGGGGTAGGAAAAACACACTCAATAAAAGAATGCCTAAAGAATAACGAAATGTATTATGTGAGTTTATTCGGTACAAATAATGCTGATGAAATTCATGCTGATTTATTTGCAAAAATGCACCCAGTTAAAAGTGTTGCAAAAATATTATCTCGTGGAGTTTTATCAACAGTAAATATAAGTGGTATTAATTTAAAACTATCTGACTTAGGTGATTCCATTATAAAAAAGATTATTTCAGATGATATAAAAAATGATAGAGTAATTGTTTTTGATGATTTAGAAAGATCTTCGCTTAATTCAAAAGAATTACTTGGTGTAATTAATAAGTACGTTGAACACTATAAATGCCATGTTATTGCTATAACTCATGATGAAAAATTAGAAGACCAATTCAAAGAGATGAAAGAAAAGGTCTTTGGATATACAGTAAAACTACACCCTGATCTAGATAATGCATTTATTTCTTTTATCGAAAATAAAATATCAAAGGAAACCTTAGAAAAATATAGAGAGCACATTACTGGCATTTTCAAACAGTCTGAATGCAAGTCACTTAGAATTTTAAATGAAATTATTATTAATTTAGATTTATTATATAGATGTTTAAAAAACGAACATCTTGAGTATGAGAAAATTATTCTGGACATGACATCAATGTTTGTAGCCATATGTATTGAGGTGAAAAAATCCTCACTGGTCGAAAAAGATTTACGTGCCAAGTCATCTTATGAGATTTTCGATTCGACACTTGTGAAAAAGCTTGAAAAATACAATGGTATTAATTTTTACAATCCAGTTCTAACCAATGATATATTGGCTGATATATTATTTAATGGTGTATTTAACCCCAACGAAATAGAAGAGTCAGTTAATAATATTATATTAATGACAAAAGGAAGTTCTAATATAAAATCATGGAAAAAGATTTATAATCTTAGTCAATTAGATCAGAATGTTGTAAATAATGCTGTCAGTGATATTCAAAAAACTTTTTCTGAAAAATTAGAAAAAAATGAGGGAGATTTGCTACATGTGTTTTCTTGCATGCTTATGTTTTCTACTTTAAAAGTTATCAATATTGATTTTGATGATACATTTATAAAGTGCAAAGATTATATAGATTATTTATATGAACAAGATGAATTACCGTATAACAATTTAATTTCAAATGATTATAATTATAGAAATGATTTTTCATATGATGGATACAGTTATTTGTTCTTTGAAGAGTATGTGGATAAGAAAAAATTAAACGAATTAAAGGAATACTTTAATAAGAGAACAGAAGATTGCTTAATAAAGCAATACCCTAAATTTGCAGAAGATATAATCAGCAAATTAGATAACAATGTCAATGAATTCGGAAATCTAATCACAAGAAATCATCAATATGAAGGGATGTATTCCAGTATAGCTATTTTGGCTGAGATACCTCCTAAAACATTCGTTAAAAAATGGTTATCTAAACCACCTCAACAGCAGGCTATAATTAATAAAGCTCTACTTACAAGATATTGCCATGATAATGTTGTTAATCTGGAAATGGAATGGCTTAAAGATATTATTGAAAATATTGAAGCCACCAACGATAATAAAATTGGACTTGAGAAAGTTAGAATTAAATGGATGATACATGCTCTAAAAGAGATTGTTGACAAGCATAAAAATAAACAATCGAAACAGTATGAGGGAATAGAATAAAACTACTCATCAAAATTTTAATGAAAACCAATGAGCACATTTCATATTAATGTGCTCTTCTGTACTATTTTATTTCCTCATTTGCATTAAAGTTCATTTGCAGAGCGACTGCTGCTACCAGCACCATCTCCGCGCATGCCGTTCCTGCGTGATCACTGCCATATTCATCATGCAAATGACCTGTGCGAACTCGTTAACTTCCTCACTTAATATTGCTTGCCAGACAAATGGGGATAAATTGCGATTTACTTCCCATTTTGCATTCTAACAGTTCATTCCCATCAAAACATCACTGACGACTGGGGTTAAGGAACGTTTTACCCTCTAAATTTCTCCCCCTGATAGAAAAATGCCGACAATTTTCGAGTAATCAATAAACTTGTGCTTTACCACAAAAACTTTCATCATTTATTCCTCATTTCACCAATATTCTTAATCCGCTGCCACAACAAATCGCGACGGGCTTCTTTCTGACATTCCGTCTCTATCGGAATAAAACTGCCATCCGTCCATAACTTGAACAACTGTTCACCTATGTTGATTTTTCCTCCGATGATTAATGACTTCGCCATAGCCCGGCTAAAATCCATGCCGATTGAATCCGCATAATCGATAACTTTTTCCACTAACAGATCACCGCCTCTGACCGTACTGTCACACCCCGTACAGTTATTGACAGAACTCCAAGAGGCGGCAGAGCCGCCAGAAAACCCCAAACCCACACCCTTAACATCAGCGTTAAATTTAGGAACAATGTTCCATTTAACAGTACGGGTAATAAAAGAAGAGGAATCGCCCAAGCTGGGTGAATAGACACCAGAAATACGCAACACATTTTCGCCGTAGGCATTGCCCTGTTCGGTGATTTCATAGGACAACCGCACGGTTAAATCTTTTCGTGCAACCAGAGGCCCACCTTGGAACTCGGTATAGGCGAACCAGTCCCCGACATCCGCAGCAAATCGGACATTATCCATATCTGCATCAGGCAAGATTTGCTCATCACCACTCAAACGACGCAATTCGCGCCAGACGGAAACGGGCGCACCGCCGATCTGTTGAAACTGCCGGATACGCCAACGACTGGCCCAGGCAGCAACAGACCGTGACATATCCTTAAGAAGTTGGCCTGTTTCCTCATCCTTTTCGCCATCCAGCGCATAACCGTCAATATTCTTGGAAATATACTTAGCGATATAGCCTGTGGCCGAACCTTTCGCCTTATCGATGGGCTTCACATGGAATCGTGCTTTTAGTGCCTTCTGTCCCTGTAATTCTTCTGAATCTTCCAACCGGGCGTAATAACACATGATGTCACGCATTTCATCGACATGTTCAGGACGCATAAACAGCAACATGTGCCAATGCGGCGTACCATCATAGTGGGGTTCAACTACACGAAAACCGAAGGCGCTGATCCCCGCACGGGAATAAGCCGCCCTGATTTTCGCCCAGACGTTGCACAAATATTTTTGTGTATCACGGGGACTGGCCCCATTCCAATTTGAAACAAAGCCACCGACACTATGGACAGCGTGATATTTTGATGGCGCAGTGATGGTATAAAACTCACCGACATAGCCGAGTTCGTCAGCCAGATTTTCAAAACCGCGCATTCTCACCATCAATTCACTACGGCGGATAGCAGGATTAGCCACACTACCGAGTACCATATCTTCCAGCGGCACCCTGTCGCCCTGTTCATTTTCAACATCAAACTGTTTAATAAAATCCCAATTGCGGCGCTTCTGTTCCAACCATTCACGCAGCGTACTACGGGAAACGTAGGGAGATGCCGATTTCTGCACTTGGCCTACCGCAATAGCCATATGCTCGGCGCGAATGTCACGCATTCTTTTCAAACGGGCATACCACCATTTATCTGACATCATGCGCAGGAGGCCGGCACACAATTGATCGACTGTGGCGCCTTCTCTACCTTTGGTGAACTGCTGCCAGTAAGGGGCTGTTGTGCCGGCTTGTTGAGTCAGATTCGCCAGCAGCTTATAGATACGGATCAAACGTTCTCTGGCGTCTTGTTCGCTCGCAGGTTGTTGATTGACATACTGAGCCGATGTATTTTCGTAGTTCTCAGCCATAAAATGGGAAATTCCCCAGGCAAGCTGTTTGATATCCTTACGCTCCAACGTAACCAATCGTTCCAACTGCTCAATAAAGGGGAACGGGGCAACGCCGGATACCTGATCCTTGAATTGATAGCGTTCAGTGACTTTATTCAGCCGTGGTAATACGTTCTCGCCAAACTGACGCAAAAACGTATTAGCACGACGACGATTACCCCCCGATTGGGTAAATATTTTTTTGTACCGGGTAGCAAAATAGAGCGCCAAAAAATCGGGCATATCACCGATAATTTTATGACGCCAGTCATAATCATCAGGGTTTACCTGCCACATGATCTGTTCAGCTAACGTTGACTCGCCGGGCAAACCGGGCTTGAACATCTCATATTGCAGGCGTTTTGACTGCTGGTAATCGCTGTTGTGCTCCTGCAACAAGTCGATTAACTCACTCATGCACTCGCCTCTAGCGTCGCAATAATTTCTATTACTGGCTGACGATTGCCATTGGCGGCAATGGTGCGTGGTGCTTCGATTTCATGGATAGTGAACCCCAAATCGGCATAAAGTTCTTTGGCTTCAATGGAGTTGGAAACTGTGACAGGAACGCCCAATAATTCATTGAGCTGTTTCAGAGAGGTAGCAAGCTCCTGATGGTCATGATGAAGAAAGCCATTTTTGCAATACTGCGTGAAATTAACGCCTTTGGTGAAATAAGGCGGATCGCAATAAACCATATCCCCAAAATCAACCAGTTTCAGTATTTCGCGCCAATCGGCACGATGGATAGAAGCAATCTTGGATTTCTCAGCAAACGCCAATATTTCTACTTCGGGAAAGTAAGGTTTTCTACAGTTCCCAAAAGGCACATTGAATTCACCTTTTGAGTTATAACGACACAGGCCATTAAAGCAATGCCGGTTTAGAAATAAAAATACTGATGCATGCCATATCTGCGATTTATATTTTTTATCATCAGAATTAAATAAAGCTCTCAGACAATAAAACCCATGCTCGCTATTAAAATACGAAAACCAGTCTTGCGCAGCATTTATAAACCCATCACAATTCTCTTTGATGCACTGATACATATCAATTAAGTCGCTATTAGCATCCGCAATTAAATACGCATCATATTGCGTATTCATCATTACAGAACATGAACCTGCGAACGGTTCAACCAACCGTTGACCTGCTGGCAGATGGGGCAGCAATTTATCCATAATGCGAATTTTAGAGCCTGCCCATTTCAAAATAGTTTTATTCACCAATTCATATACTCCGATAATGCTTCTGTTTCAGTTCAAAAACTTCCTGACATGCGACGCAGCGGATGACTCCGGCGATACTCATCCGGTGTTCCACGGGGATAGGTTGGTCGCACTCTTCACATTCAAACGCAGAGACACCGACGGAGCGGTTTACATGCTCTGATATTCTGCGCTCTAGCGTTTTCTCAGCATGTTGGCAAGCACGGTCGATTTCCCTAGACACTCTCCAGCTCCCGTGCTTCGTGTTCTATTTTCTCGGCTTCACTGTTCAACAATGCAGATGACGCGGCGTAATCCAATTTCTTTGCCACAATATGCGCCGCGATTTTTAACAGACGTGAAGAAGAACGTTCGGCTAATATCTTGCGTTCGTCTTCTCTGTTTCTTTTAATTAATTGCTCTATATTCATTTTTTATCTCCTATTTTTAGGCAATAAAAACCCCTGCGAATTTACGCATTAATTTCTTAAATTATGCTTTAAATTAATACTGGGTTGGCTTTGGCAATGCCAATTTATCTGGCAATATAGACGCCACTGCCCGAAGTTGATTAATTGCCAATATTAATGAACGCTGTTCCTCTATTGTTAATTCCTTAAACTTGACGTGATAACGCTCTTTATCAAAACCTGCCAAGTGAAAAATTAAATGCAAAACCCGTTCATTATTTCTAACGCGGTTATTTGTGCGATCACGCATAGTTTCCATGAAATCGGCCAATTTGTTATTATTTTCTTTATCATCACAAAAATACCGATTACGCGCCTCAGAGGCTTTATTGAGACCATCGATTTTCTCATCCAGTGTTAAGACAACAGCACGGCACGGTTCTGTATTTGCCATTTCATCACCTGTAAATAAAAACTAATAACGGGGTTAATATCACAGTTGCCAAACCAATTACCGAAATCATGAAATATTTGTAATGATTCGTCTTTTTGAAATCATCGCCAGTTAATTTATATTTATGCGGAATTTTCATTAATTCATTCATTGATTTCTCTCCCGTAAAGCTGCCTTGCAAAACTGATAGCCTGCTCTTTTGAATCGAATTGACCATAAGAGTATTCGCCATCACTGACCTGATATTGAGTAATCTGAACTACGGCGTTCTTGCGTAAAGGCTGAATAAGTAATTTTCCAAATTTTACCCGCCCCTTTTTGTATTCCTCTGGTGTTGGGATCTGAGTCATAACACGCACCTTATAGCCCAATCCACAATAGCCAAGCGTCACGCTGTTCTTTTGGCCGGTTGTAGAATGCCTCGCGCATAGCACGATTAAACTCAGGAACATAAATCCACTTCTCCCCTACCCTAGCTTTTGGTTTACTCGGATCACGCCATTCAATAAGTGGCAACTTGTTCTGCTTTACCATTTCTTGAACAGCCGCTTCTTTTTTACCGATCAAAGCCGCAAATTTTGGATACGGTACGGCATCAACTGGATATTCAACCTTGTACGCTTCTTCACTCATTTGTTAACCTCGTTAGATCAAACACCTTTAAACCCGTTCTAACTCTGTTTACAAGGTGTTTTGCTCGTGCTTGATGGTTCCGACTTTTACACCACCAAGCGAATACTAGATCAATACTCGGAACTAAGTCAATGAACATAGGAGAAAAAATAAAGGCCATGCGTAATGCAGAGAACCTGAGTCAATCACAATTCTGTGAAATCATGCAGCTCCCCCTTAGCACATTAAAAAAATTAGAGGGAGGACATAACGAACCCGGCTGGAACACACTTTCTAAATTAACTCAACACCCTAAGTTCAAAAAATATACGCTGTGGCTAATGACTGACACTACAGCACCGGAAGCTGGTCAAGTCTCGCCGGCTATCGCGCACAATGGGCCAGAGAACGAAACCTCATTCCACTCAAACCAGAAAATTGGCTAGATATTGGTTATGCGTATGCTGACGAGTTGTGGTCACAATCTGTCAGTTTCATCGAAGGGCTTACTTATGGCAATTAAGAAGCTCAATGATGGACGCTACGAAGTGGATGTAAGACCCTACGGCAGCACAGGAACAAGACTCCGTAGGAAATTTAATAGAAAAAGTGAAGCAGTTGCCTTTGAACGTTACACGCTCACACAGGCTAGCAATAGTGAACCATCCACCACGAATGATAAGACACAACTGAGTGATTTCATCAATATTTGGTGGCTATATTACGGACAAAACACAGACAATGGAGCAATAGAGAAGCGACATCTCACCAAAACAATGAGGCAGCTTAACAACCCCACAATAGGTCACCTCACAAAGAGAGTCATCATGGAACATCGGGGAAAACGGCTGGCTGATGGAATAAGCGCGAAAACTGTAAATCGAGATATGTACAGACTATCCGGTATGTTCTCGACCTTAATAAAAATTGAGGAATTTACCGGCACAAATCCTCTACAAGGATTAGAACCATTAAGCGAGAAAAATGTTGCTATGACCTATCTCACAACACCAGAGATAGAACTACTGCTTAATTCTCTAAATAAAGAGGAAAAAAAGCTGGCTTTACTTTGCCTTAGCACTGGCGCTCGCTGGGGGGAAGCGGAAAGTCTGGCGGCTCAACAGGTATCAAAAGGCCGTGTAATTTTTCTAAATACCAAAAATGGAGATCAACGCATCGTTCCCATTTCTGACAAATTAGAGAAAGAAATTCGCGGCAAAAAGAAAATGGGCAAGCTGTTCAATGTTGACTACATAAATTTCTGCAAGATCTTACATGTAGTAAAGCCCGACTTACCTAAAGGGCAAGCAACTCATGTCCTCAGACACACTTTTGCCAGCCACTTCATGATGAATGGAGGGAATATAATTGCATTACAACAGATATTAGGGCACGCCAGCATAATCCAAACAATGGTCTATGCACACCTTGCCCCGGACTATCTGCAACATGCCATTACATTAAACCCTCTTAAGGGTGGGATAGAAGTAGAATAAAGCTAGAGAGTGTGGCGAGCGTCCACCGAACGTCCACACTCAAAAACTTTCGTATACTTTCTAACCCCTTTATACTTTTTTATGTTGTTGTTTTACAAAGAAATGCGTTGTAAGTGACTGAAAAAAAAGGCCCTAAAAAGGGCCTGAAAGACAGGGATGGTGTCTATGGCAAGGAAAAATTTTCGTTTACTACTAACTTACTGCTATGGATACTACAAAATCAGTTCGGTAACTGAGACATATGCTGCCGGTGGTGTTGCTCCAATTGTGCTTGCTGCTCAGGAGTCAACAGTTGATACATCTGATGATGGATACGGGCCATTTCCACCTGACGTTCAACATTATATCTGGCCATCTTTTCAGCTTGAGCCTTTACTGCCGCTTCATCAAAATCCTTCGCCGTTACTAACTTACGCATCTCTTCACGTTCTGCGCGATTAATCAACATCAATGAGTGCTGCTGATGTTTTTGCGCCATCAAATCACGCATTTGCTGGCGCTGCTGCTCAGTTAAAGTGATACCATTAAACATATGATCATTGTCACTGGTTTCATTATTACGATAATGATGACCTTCGGTATTCTTATAACCACATGACGCACAAATATCGGGTATTGTAGCAGCGTGAGTTGTATTTGCTGTTTCAGCTAAAGACGCTGTCGAGATAACAACAAACATTGACGCCAAAACCAACGCTGCTATGTTACGCATTTAAACAACTCCTCGTTTCCCCGAACGATGCTATTCGATTCAATGTAGACAACTATACCTGTGCGGCTGCAAACTAGCGTCAGAGCTTGTAAAAGAACGTAAAGTCGTGGAATAGCAAAGTTTGTTATCGTATTTTTGTTCCTGGAGGAAGTAATCGATGCATAAAATCCTATTAGTTGATGATGACCGAGAGCTGACATCACTATTAAAAGAATTACTTGAAATGGAAGGATTTAACGTTGTTATCGCTCATGACGGAGAACAAGCATTAAAATTCCTTGACGACTCGATTGATTTACTACTACTCGACATTATGATGCCGCGTAAGAATGGTATTTCAACATTAAAAGAACTTCGGCTACATCACCAAACCCCGGTAATTATGCTGACAGCACGCGGAAGCGATTTGGATCGCGTTCTGGGACTGGAATTAGGCGCTGATGACTATCTTGCCAAACCATTTAATGATCGTGAACTCGTGGCCCGTATACGCGCTATTCTTCGCCGCTCAAATTGGAGTGAACAACAACAGACAGACAACGGCCCACCCACGCTTCTGGTCGATAATCTACAATTAAACCCTGGCCGCCAGGAAGCCAGCTTCGCTAATCAAATATTAGATTTAACAGGTACTGAATTCACATTGCTCTATTTATTAGCTCAACATTTGGGGCAAGTTGTTTCCCGCGAACATCTAAGCCAGGAAGTATTAGGTAAACGGCTGACCCCATTTGACCGGGCAATTGATATGCATATCTCTAACCTGCGCCGTAAATTACCTGAACGGGAAGATGGTCAGCTCTGGTTTAAAACTTTACGTGGCCGGGGCTATTTAATGGTTTCTGCAACATGATAAACAGCTTAACGGCACGCATCTTCGCCATTTTCTGGTTTACTCTCGCGTTAGTCCTGATGCTGGTATTGATGGTACCGAAACTGGATTCCAGGCAATTGACCTCTCTGCTGGAAAATGAATATCGGCAAGGAGTTATGCTGGAACAACATATCGAAGCAGAATTAGCGCAAGACCCAGCGAATGATTTACTCTGGTGGCGCCGTTTATTTCGCGCAATTGAAAAATGGGCGCCACCAGGGCAACGCCTGATATTAGTCACCAGTGAAGGACGGGTTATTGGTGCCCAGAGAAGTGAAATGCAAGTGGTCCGCAATTTTATCGGACAATCAGATAATGCAGATCACCCTAAAAAGAAAAAATATGGCCGTTCTGAGATGTTAGGGCCATTTTCTATCCGGGACGGAGAAGATCATTACCAACTCTACTTAGTTCGCCCAGCAAACAGCCCACAGTCAGACTTTATTAACCTGATGTTTGACCGACCACTATTGCTATTAATTGCCACCATGCTAATCAGTGCACCACTCCTATTATGGCTGGCATGGAGTTTGGCTAAACCTGCCCGTAAATTAAAAAATGCCGCAGACGATGTTGCTAAAGGCAATCTACGCCAACATCCAGAATTGGAAGCTGGCCCACAAGAGTTTCTGGCCGCAGGTAACAGCTTCAATCAGATGATCAGTGTATTGGAGCGCATGGTCACCGCACAGCAACGACTCATCTCCGACATCTCCCATGAACTACGCACGCCCCTCACCCGCCTACAACTTGCAACAGCATTACTTCGCCGCCGTCATGGTGAAAGTAAAGAACTAGAAAGAATTGAGACAGAAGCCCAACGACTAGACAGCATGATTAACGATCTGTTAGTGCTCTCCCGCAGCCAGCATAAAAATGAGCTGCTGAGAGAAAATATCAAAATGACAGATTTATGGAACGATATTCTTGATAACGCCAGCTTTGAAGCTGAACAAATGGATAAAATCCTCGAGACAACCTCACCACCAGGTCCCTGGACAATTTACTGCAACCCATCAGCGCTTGGCAGTGCTTTTGAAAATATCGTACGCAATGCCTTACGCTACTCTCATCACCACATTGCCGTGGGTTTCCACGCCGATAATCAAGGGATCACCATCACCGTTGACGATGACGGCCCTGGCGTCAACCCAGAAGACCGCGAACATATATTCCGTCCTTTCTACCGCACAGACGAAGCCCGCGACCGAGAATCTGGCGGCACCGGCCTTGGTTTAGCCATTGTAGAAACCGCAGTCAGCCAGCATCGTGGCTGGGTACGTGCTGAAGACAGCCCACTAGGCGGCTTACGCTTGGTTATTTGGCTACCACTTCATGGCCGGTGATACAGATTTCCACCGGCCTAATTGTACAAAATAATTAAATAAATAAATTTTTATTATGCTTGACCCGGAGAGTATGACGGTTTAACCTCCTTCGTTATTCATTAAAAACCCTTATATTTTATTGCTTTTCCATTATAGCAGGCAAAAGCATTTAAAAATCAAAATAGTAGATAACATTATAAAATTCCACGGAATTCTGGGAGCCAATAACCTAGTGCGGTAGCTTTGTTATTACATTATTTATTATTCCAATAATATATCTTATAAAACCTATTTAAAATAGTTTGTTAAAGTTTCACTTGCCAAATAAAACTTATGAAAATAGATAGCATTCTATTAAAAACCAAATGTGACTTATTTTCATGATTTCATTTTTAAATCATCATTTTAAAAGGCAAAATATGTCCTCACTCAACATTCTCACCGAGAAACTTGATAATAAAACCGCCATTATTGCCATTGTTGGCCTGGGTTATGTTGGCTTACCTTTAATGCTTCGATATAACGATATCGGTTTTAAAGTCATTGGTTTTGATATTGATAAAGAAAAAACAGATAAATTAAATCAAGGCCAAAGTTATATCGAACATATTCCCTCATCCAAAATCAGCAAAGCAATAAATACCGGTTTCGAAGCCACGACGGATTTCACTAAAATCGCTGCATGCGATACCATTATTCTTTGTGTCCCAACGCCGTTGAATAAATACCGCGAACCCGATATCAGCTTTGTCATTAACACCACCGACCGGGTAAAACCGTATTTAAGAGCCGGGCAACTCCTCTCCTTAGAAAGCACCACTTATCCGGGCACCACTGAAGAAGAGTTATTACCCCGGGTCGAAGAAAGCGGGTTAACCGTCGGTGAAGATATCTTCCTGGTCTATTCACCCGAACGGGAAGACCCCGGTAATCCTGATTTCGAGACCCGAACTATCCCTAAAGTCATTGGCGGCCACACGGAAAACTGCTTAAAAGCCGGTATCGCCGTTTATCAACCCGCCATTGACCAGGTTGTCCCGGTCAGTTCAACGAAAGCCGCCGAGATGACGAAACTGCTTGAGAATATACACCGGGCAGTCAATATCGGCTTAGTCAACGAAATGAAACTCGTTACCGATAAAATGGGGATTGATATCCACGAAGTTATTCGCGCCGCAGCCACCAAACCCTTCGGCTTTGTCCCTTATTACCCCGGCCCGGGATTAGGCGGTCACTGTATTCCGATTGACCCCTTCTATTTAACCTGGAAAGCCCGAGAATATGGTATCAATACCCGCTTTATTGAACTCTCCGGTGAAGTCAATTCATCCATGCCCGATTATGTGGTCAATAAAACCGTATTAGCCCTCAACAAGGCGAATAAATCCATTAATGGCAGCCGTATATTAATCCTCGGCATCGCCTATAAAAAGAATGTGGATGATATGCGAGAAAGCCCGTCGGTACATATTATGGAAAAACTGCAGGAATTAGGGGCAAATATCGAATATTCAGATCCGCACGTCCCGGTCTTTCCTAAAATGCGGGAACATCATTTTAATTTAATTAGTCAGCCCATCACGGAAAATAATCTCCAAACCTTCGACTGCGTTATTTTAGCCACCGATCACGATAAATTTAATTATGAATTAATTATCAATAACGCCAAATTAGTCGTCGATACTCGTGGCAAATACTCTCCCAACCAAAGAAACATTACCAAAGCTTAACTTAGGATAAGATTATGCTGATCACTATCAACGAAAAAAAGATAAGATTTGCTTTAGTAGGGTGTGGGCGGATCGCTAAAAATCATTTCAATGCGCTGGAAATCCATCAAGAAAAGGCCGAATTAGTCGCCGTCTGTGATAACGATCAAGACGCATTAAACGCAGCGGTAGAAAAAACCGGCGTCCCGGGGTTCATCGACTTAAACACGATGCTGGAGACTATCATCGCCGATATCATTATCCTGACCACCCCATCCGGCCTCCATCCAGAGCAGGCAATAGCCTGCTTCGATAAAGGCTTTCATGTCGTCACCGAAAAACCGATGGCCACCCGGCTGGCGGATGGTGAAAATATGGTTAAAGCCGCCGATAAAGCCAGCAAACGCCTTTTTGTGGTCAAACAAAATCGCCTCAATGCCACCCTGCAATTACTGAAACGGGCGGTCAGTGAAAAACGTTTTGGCAAAATCCATCTGGTACACCTCAATGTTTTCTGGACCCGCCCCCAAGCCTATTATGACCAGGCAGCTTGGCGGGGCACCTGGGAATTTGATGGGGGGGCCTTCATGAATCAGGCCAGCCACTATGTTGACTTAATTGAATGGTTAATCGGCCCGGTGAAAGATGTTCAGGCCATGACGTCTACCCACCTGGATATCGAAACGGAAGATACCGGGGTACTCAATATCCGCTGGCGGGATGGCACCTTAGGCTCGATGGCCGTCACTATGTGTACTTATCCGCAGAATCTCGAAGGCTCCATCACCATTCTCGGGGAAAAAGGCACCGTCCGGGTGGGCGGTTTGGCCGTCAATGAAATCCAGGAATGGCATTTCGCTGACGAACAAGAGTATGACCAACACGTCAAAACCGCGAACTATGAAACTACGTCCGTTTATGGATTTGGACATCCCCTCTATTATAAAAATGTCATTGATGTGATGAGAGGGGAAGCCCACCCCATCACGGATGGCCGGGAAGGCTTAAAATCCTTAGAGCTGCTTATCGCGGCCTATTTATCCGCCAGAGATAATAAAACCCTCTCTTTACCTTTAACCTATTAAATCCATGGAAAAGGTTTCATGTCAGCCGAACACGTAATGATACATCCCAGTGCCATCGTTGATGAAGGCGCACAAATCGGGAAAAACAGCCGTATCTGGCATTTCACCCATGTCTGTTCTGGCGCTCAAATTGGCGAAGGCTGTTCTTTAGGACAAAATGTCTTTATTGGTAATCAAGTCACCCTCGGCAATCACTGCAAAATACAAAATAACGTCTCTGTTTATGACAACGTTCATCTAGAAGACGGAGTATTCTGTGGCCCCAGCATGGTGTTCACCAATGTCTATAATCCCCGCTCATTGATTGAAAGAAAAAGTGAATATCAAAACACGTGGGTAAAAAAAGGCGCCACCTTAGGCGCCAACTGCACCATTATTTGTGGCACCACCATTGGCGCTTATGCCTTTATTGGTGCCGGCGCGGTTGTTAATAAAGATGTCCCCGATTATGCCCTGATGGTGGGTGTACCGGCCAAACAGATTGGCTGGATGAGTGAATTTGGTGAACAACTCGATTTACCGCTACATGGACAAGCCACCACCATTTGTCCACACACTCACCATATTTATCAGCTCAATAACCAGACCGTCGTGCGAATTAAATAAGCAAGGATAAAAGAATGCAATTTACCGATCTGGCTGCTCAACAACGCAGAATTAAAGATAACATTGACGCGAATATCCAAAAAGTCCTCACCCACGGCAAGTATATTTTAGGGCCGGAAGTGGCCGAATTAGAAGAAAAGCTGATTGCATACACCGGGGCGCCATATTGTATTACCTGCGCGAATGGTACCGATGCGTTACAAATTGCCTTAATGGCGATTGGCATCAAACCGGGTGACGAGGTCATTACCCCCGGATTTACCTACATTGCCACCGCTGAAACCGTCGCACTGCTGGGCGGCATACCGGTCTATGTGGATGTCAAACCCACCACGTACAACTTAGACCCGGCTTTACTCGAAGCCGCGATTACCTCCAAAACCAAGGCAATTATTCCGGTCTCCTTGTATGGACAATGTGCCGATTTTGACGAAATTAATGCCATTGCAGCAAAACATAACCTGACCGTCATAGAAGATGCAGCCCAAAGTTTCGGTGCAACATATAAAGGAAAACGCTCCTGTAACCTGACCACAATTTCTTGTACCAGTTTCTTCCCCAGTAAACCCTTGGGGTGTTACGGTGATGGCGGGGCTATTTTCACCCACGATGAAGAGCTGGCGAAAATTATTCGTCAAATTGCCCGCCATGGGCAAGACAGGCGATACCACCATGTCAGAGTCGGAGTGAATAGCCGTTTAGATACCCTGCAAGCGGCCATTCTGCTACCGAAACTGGACATATTTGATGAAGAAATGGCATTACGTCAGACAGTTGCCACAAACTACAATCAGGCATTGAATAACATTGGCATCATGACCACGCCATATATTGAGCCACACAATCTCTCCGCCTATGCGCAATATACTATCCGGGTTAAAAACCGGGACGAATTACAGCGCAAATTAAAAGAACAAGGCATCCCAACCGCAATTCATTATCCTATTCCCTTGAATAAACAACCTGCGGTGGCCAGTAATATCACTCTGCCTGTGGGTGATGAAATCGCCCAGGAAGTGATTAGCTTACCGATGCATCCTTATTTATCCATAGATTTAATTAATAAAATTACCGGTTCAATTTGAAATCTATGAACCATAAACTATTGAGGAATATATCTGGCTTATTACTCTCATCATTAATCAGCCAGATATTATTATTACTATCAACACCTGTATTAACAAGATTATTCTCACCTGAAGAATTAGGCATTTACGCTTCATTTTCATCACTTTTAAGTGTTTTTGCAGTAGGTGCCTGTCTTCGTTATGAATTTTCGATAAGTTCATCAGAAAAAAATCGTGAGATTAATTCATTAATCACATTATCTTGTCTCATTCCAATAACCATTAGCTTGATAGTCATCACTGTCTTTGCAATATACAATCCATCAGAAAAAATAGCTATAGGAAACTATATATACTATATCCCGCTGGGTATTATAACTTATGGATTTTATCGAGCCGTCAGTTTCAATAGTATAAGAAAAAGGCAATATCGTGAATTCTCTATCACTAGAATAACTCAAACGATTGTTATGATTAGCGTTCAAATCATTGGGGGTATCGCTAGTTTAGGCGCAAGCAGTCTTATCTTAGGTCAGATATTAGGTCAATCGTTAGGTGTTCTATTTTTAGGTAAAAAATCTCAATATCGTTTTATTACAAACAGAAAAGAATTCAAAAAAATAAAACTACTGGCTAAGAAATATTATAAATTTCCAGTTTATGATTTCCCTGCGGCCTCAATTAATACATTTAGTAATGAACTACCTCCATTATTTATCATGTCCACATATGGGCTAAAATCAGCCGGATTTTATTTAATCGCATCCAGAATATCAGGTGCCCCAATTATACTACTAAGCCAAACCGTTTCGTCTATATTACAAGGATATTTAAAAGACCCGGCTACAGCACCTTTTTTAAAGATAAAAAAAACATTTTATTTTCTAACGCTAATTTCTCTTTTATTTGCTATAGTGACATACTTCGCGGGCATACCCGCCATAACCTTTATTTTTGGTGAAGAATGGTATGAATCAGGTAAATATCTATTATGTTTAATACCTCATTTATGCGGGCAAATAATATATTCATCTTTATCAATATATTTATCTATTTTTGAACATCAAAAAAGCAATTTATTCATTCAAACAACATCTATCATATTAAGATTTATAGCCCTCTTAGTCGGATATATGCTAGGAGATATCTATTTAGCCCTTTTATTATTTTCACTCACAAGTTTTGTTCTCTATCTGATGAGTACTGCTTATATTCTAAAATTATCTTTCATGTATAAAGAAGGTTAAAATGAAGAGAAATAAAAACATAATAAAAATAATTCCCTACATCATTATCGTGATGATTGTGAGCTATACATTCAATAAATATGCTTATGAAATAGATGAATTCAATGGTAGTGTAAGAAGCTTGGTCATGAAAGGGAAATTTTCTCAACGTGAATTTAATAGCTATGGTTTTCCCTTATCACATTCACCCCATATTCCTGAGCCATTTTTATCTCCATTTTATGTTGTTCACTATGGAATGATATACTCTTCTTTAGCCCTAAATAAAGACAACATCAATATATTATGGAGGACGGATTCATCCTTACCTGGATGGAATGTACCACCACCTAAATTCAATAAAGACCAATTAATTTCTAATTTTAAATTTTCAGCGGATTGGTTATTAAACAATACAAAGTTATTTCATGGTGAAAATCACTATTTATATGATTTTGATTGGCCATATAAAGGATATAAAAACAACAAACTCTCTGCCCCCTGGTGGTCTGGACTAACAGACGCATATGCTATTATTCTCCTATTAAGGGCTTATGACCATTTTGGTGATGATAAATATCTGTCAACCTCGAAACTACTATACCAATCATCACTAACACCTATTCATAAAGGCGGCAGTTTAACAACATTAAATAATATGCCCTGGATTGAAGAATATGTTGATCCTCAGGCTAATTCAGACCAATTGGCTTTTGTATTAAACGGAATGATTTACTCCACTTATGGCATTGAGTCCTTCGAAAATCATCTAAATATAGATGAAAGTAAAAGGGTATCCGAAAGTTTATATCAATCGATCAGTAATAATATATTTAAGTTCGACATAAGAAATGAATGGTCCAGCTATGATTTAATTGGCAATCCAAGTAATATCAAATATCATAGAATACATACCCTACTCCTAAAAGATCTGATAGAAAGAAATCAAAATTTTAAAAATAAAGAGATAATGGATTTATATCATAATTGGAGTAAATCCACCGCTAACATTGGCTATTATTACATAAAACACGGACCTATTAGTTGGGCATATTATCAATTTATTACAATGTACTTCCTATCTATCTTAGTATTATCATCTATTTATTTCCTTATCAGAAAAAATGCAAAATAAAATTAAAATAACTCTGAAAATATTTATATATCAGATTATTATCTACCTGAATTCGATGCTTATATTAGACACATTCCATGAGGTAAGAGGCTATAATATTGCCCCACAAGGTTACTTGAGCATTTTTCTCTGTTGGATATCTTTCTTACCTCTCATTTTGCTCAATAACAAAAAAAATCCAGTCATGGTTTTTCTATGGTTAATATATATAACTTACATTATACCCGTATCAGTTATATTCCCATTAATTAATTCAGCATCCCTCAACTCAACAATTTTTATACTCACAATAAACATATTATTCTTCTTATCTATATTGTTTTTTCGGATAATAGATAGAGTAACGATGCCGAAACTGAAAATTCCATGGGATTTATATAAAATAATTATAATAGGATGTGGTATTCTTGTGCTGTTATTCGTTATTAGTAATCCCGGATTCAGTATAATACCGCCAAATATATTTAGCGTTTATGCTGTAAGAGAACACTTTAAAGCAAATACACCACTACTCACCATGTACATCATTACAAATGGGGGATATGTTATCTCACCATTGTTATTACTCGCTTCACTCTATATAAGAGGCTCTATTAAATATATCCTCATTGCAATAAGTTTTGCTATTTCCTATTTAATCTATAGCTCTTCTGGATTAAAAAGTATAGCATTCATGAACCTCGCCGTTATTATTCTATTCTTCTATATAAAAGGAACAAGATCGATAAGTAACTCAGTGATAAATATCATTCTCTATTTATTCCTTACCGCCGGGATATTATATTTTATTTTCGATTTTTACGATCCACTTATACATTGGCTCCGTAGAGTATTCTTCACACCAACATTAAATACCTATTACTTTTATGATTATATCTACAACAATAATAGTGAATTTACGAGAGAAGCTCCTCAAATAATTTCTCAAATATATTATGGCACATCAGGATCGGCTAATACCGGCTTTATCGGAGACGGTATCGCCCGATATGGTACATTTGGTTTATTAATAAATTTTTTTATATTTAATCTATTAATCTTCGCCATGAACCTGAGTTCAAAAAAAGTTCCATTTGAGTTTTCAACCACATTATATTTGCCCTTCGTATATACGATATCAAATTCAGCGATTACAGCACTGTTACTAACATATGGGCTGCTAGCATTAAGCATACTATTATTTTTATTCCCTACAAAAACTAACAAAATACCCTTATGAAAATCACACATATGACCTCAGTACATTCGCGTTTCGACATTCGTATTTTCCTAAAAGAATGTTCTGCCTTACAAAAAGAACATGAAGTCTCCCTTATTGTTGCAGATGGTAAAGGTAATGAAGTAAAGAATAACATTACTATCATTGATGTCGGTATATTAACAGGTCGATTAAATAGAATCTTTAAAACAACCGATAAAGTTTATAAAAAAGCATTAGAATTAGACGCTGATTTATATCATTTCCATGATCCAGAACTCATCCCTATCGGATTAAAACTCAAAAAGAAAGGTAAACTAGTCATTTTTGATGCTCATGAAGATGTCCCTAAACAGATTTTTAGTAAACCTTATTTAAATAAATTTAACAAAATTATTATCTCTAAATTATTTACCCTCTACGAAAAATATGCTGCTGCGAAATTTGATGGAATTATTACGGCTACCCCATCAATAAGAAATAAATTCTTAAAACTCAATAAAAACACCATAGACATTAATAATTACCCCATATTAGGTGAATTACATAATAAGAACGCCAACTGGCATGAAAAAGAAAAACAAGTCTGCTATGTCGGAGGCATTTCCGACATTAGAGGTATAGCAGAGATGGTCGACTCCATCTCTCACCTCACGACGAATACAACAATGAAATTAGCGGGAAATTTTTCTGACAAAGGTTTAGAGAATAAAATAAAAAGCATGAAAAATTGGCATAAAATAGATGAACTGGGATTTTTAAATCGAGGAGAAACCAAAGAACTTTTATCTAAATCTATTGCGGGTATTGTGCTATATCACCCACTTCCCAATCATATAGATGCCCAACCCAATAAAATATTCGAATATATGAGTGCCGGCATCCCTGTCATCGCTTCAAATTTCACATTATGGAAAGATATTGTTGTAAGAAACCATTGTGGCATTTGCATCGACCCATTAAACCCGAAGGAAATAGCGGATGCGATAGATTACTTATCAAATAACGCTGATATAGCGGAAGAAATGGGTAACAATGGGCTTCTGGCAGTAAATGAAAAATACAATTGGGATATTGAACAAAATAAACTTAACAAATTTTATCAACAAATTGGACGTTAATCGATATGAAAAAAATCATTACCGTATTAGGCGCCAGACCACAATTTATTAAAGCAAGTCCCGTATCCCGCGCTTTAAAAAATCATAATAAATTTAAAGAAATTATCATTCATACAGGCCAACATTTTGATACTAATATGTCTGATATATTTTTTAATGAATTAGCCATTCCCAAACCTGATTATACGCTCAATATTCATGGCGGCTCTCATGGTGAAATGACCGGTAAAATGCTAATCGAGGTTGAAAAGGTACTTATCACAGAAAAGCCCGATGCAGTCATGGTATATGGTGATACTAACTCAACTTTAGCGGGTGCATTAGCCGCATCTAAATTACATATTCCAGTTATTCATGTTGAAGCCGGTTTGCGTAGTTTTAACATGAAAATGCCAGAAGAGATAAATAGGATATTAACAGATAATGTGAGTTCAATTCTTTTCTGTCCAACAGACACCGCTGTCAATAATCTACAAATAGAAGGCTTTAGCTCGAAGCCAGTGACTATAAAGAAAGTCGGTGATGTGATGGAAGATGCCGCTTTATATTTTAGCCAGATGGCAAGAAAACCTGATGGTCTGGATTCTATCCAACATTTTATCTTAACAACCCTCCATCGCGCTGAAAACACCGACAATCCACAGCGTTTAACTGAAATAGTCAATGCATTGAATGATATACATAAAAGAATTGCTACTGTTTTAATGCCAATTCACCCAAGAACTAAAAAAATATTAGAGCAATACAACCTGCATTTAGATGTTCATTTAATTGAGCCAGTGGGATATTTAGAAATGATCTGGCTACTCAAAAACACCGCTCTGATTATTACAGACAGCGGCGGACTACAAAAAGAGGCTTTCTTCTTCAGAAAACCATGTGTAACCGTCAGGGATCAAACTGAATGGGTCGAACTAATTGAAGCCGGCGTGAACAAACTTTCAGAAGCTGAAAATAAAAAAATAATCCAATCAGTGCATGACATGACGAGTATTGATATCGGTTCTGTCCAATCCATGTATGGCGGCGGTATCGCTGCGACAAGAATTGCTGACGAATTAGAAAAACTACTATGAATATAATCTATATAAACCATTATGCGGGTTCGCCGGATCTAGGTATGGAATTTCGTCCATACCATTTAGGTCAAGAATGGATAAAATCGGGACATAAAATTACCATACTCGCAGCCTCTTATTCTCATGCCCGGACAACACAACCCAAACTAATCAATAATAAAAAAACCACTGAAAATCTTAACGGATTAGAATTTGTCTGGTATCCAACCCCTGGCTATAACGGAAATGGATTAGCCAGAGTCAAAAACATCTTCTCTTTTTTACGGCAAATTTGGTTCGACAGTAATAACTTAATCAAAAAATATCGGCCTGACATTGTTATCGCTTCAAGTACATATCCTATGGATATATGGGTGGCAAAACGTATTGCTCAAAAAGCTCATGCTAAATTAGTTTTTGAACTGCATGATTTATGGCCCCTTTCACCTATAGAATTAGGTGGAATGTCACCTAAACATCCATTTATCCAATTATGTCAACTCGCTGAAAACGCGGCTTACAAACATGCCGATATTGTAATTTCTATGCTCCCAAACGTAAAAGAGCATATGCAAGCTCATGGGTTAGACCTTAATAAATTACATATTATTCCTAATGGGGTGGTTGTCGATGATTGGGCGAATCAACTCACGCCATTAAACAGCTTACTTGAAATGTTAATCACAGCTGAAAAAAATAAAGGGCATAAAATTGTATGTTATAGCGGTGCTCATGGACGGCCAAATGCGCTAGAAAAATTACTCCAAACAGCCTCATTGCTTCATGATAAACCCATTACTTTCTTATTGGTCGGCACTGGCCTTGAAAAAGATAATTTAATTGAAGAATCTGAATCACTGGGAATAAATAACGTGATATTCTTTGATCCGATTCCTAAAACGCAAATACCCAAATTATTAAATAAAATTGACATTGCCTATATCGGACTACAAAAGCAATCATTATTCAGATTTGGCATCAGCCCAAATAAACTGATTGATTATATGATGGCAGGCAAACCCATTTTATGTGCAATTGATGCAGGTAATGATCCCGTTTCTGAAGCGAATTGCGGTATTACAATTAAATCAGGCAAACCAGAAGATATTGCACAGAACTTACTAAAGCTCAGTGAATTATCAACTAACGAATTAAACAAAATGGGGCAAAGAGGTAAAATTTACGCTTTAGAAAATCACGCTTATTCCGTATTAGCAGACAATTTCATAAAGGCAATAAAAAATCATGAATAATAAATTCCTTCCTTTTGCATTACCTGAAATTGGACAACCTGAAATTGATGAAGTCATTGACTCACTTAAAACAGGTTGGATAACTACCGGACCTAAAACCAGAAAATTTGAACAAGATTTTGCACAATATTTAGATTCTGATGTTGAAGCCATTGCGGTAAATTCAGCAACGGCTGGATTACATTTAGCGTTGGAAGCCATTGGTATTCAGCCCGGTGATGAAGTTATCGTACCGACTTATACCTTTACGGCAACAGCAGAAGTCGTCCGTTATCTGGGTGCTCATCCTATTTTCGTTGATTCTTTACCTGACAGCCTGAATATTGATCCAGTCGCAATAAAAAAAGCAATCACCGCTAAAACCAAAGCGATTATGCCTGTACATTTTGCCGGTTTATCCTGTGATATGGATGAAATCATTGCCATTGCAAAAGAATGTAATCTAAGAATCATTGAAGATGCCGCCCATTCATTCCCGACTTTATATAAGGGAAAGAAAATTGGCACACTCAACACAGATGTGACGGTATTCAGCTTCTACGCCAATAAGACCATGACAACAGCGGAAGGGGGCATATTAGTCTCCAGAAATCCAGACATTATAAAAAGAACAAAAATCATGCGTCTTCACGGTATCAGTAAAGATGCTTTTGATAGATACCAATCTAAAACGCCGGCCTGGTATTATGAGGTGATTGAACCGGGTTATAAATATAATATGCCAGATATCTGTGCAGCCATCGGTATACATCAATTACAGAAAATAGATGCTTTTCAAAAGAAAAGAGAAGAAATGGCCAGATTCTACGATGATGAGTTAAAAGATCTACCCATTACTTTACCCACCAAACCTAAAGAACCGAATAGTCAACATGCCTGGCACCTATACACCATTAGACTAAATGATGAAGTCAAAATATCCAGAGATGACTTCATCATAAAAATGGCAGAGAAAAATATAGGCTGTTCTGTCCATTTTATTCCATTACATAAACAGCCAATATGGAAAGATACCTATTTTCTAGACAAAAATGATTTTCCTATAGCAGAAGAAAACTTTAAAAAGATTGTATCGATTCCCTTATATACAAAAATGACAAAAGGAGATCAGATTTACGTTATTAACACAATTAAAGAGATTCTTAAATAAATGAAAATAACGTATTCAATTATAAAAAGAATTTTTGATTTAACATCATCTTCAATTGGATTAATTATCCTTTCTCCAATTTTAATTGTGATAGCTATTTGGATAAAAATAGACTCAAAAGGATCTATTTTCTTCCGACAAAAACGGGTAGGCCAATATAATCAAAATTTCTATATTCACAAATTTAGGAGCATGACTATCGGGTCAGAGCAAAAAGGCCAACTCACTATCGGTCATGATCTGCGTGTTACCAACTCTGGGAGATTTATACGCAAATATAAACTGGATGAATTAGCGCAACTCATTGATGTTATACAGGGAAAAATGAGTTTAGTCGGCCCAAGGCCAGAAGTCCCACAGTTTATGGAAAAATATCCAGATGATATCAGACACAAAATATTATCGGTAAAACCCGGAATAACAGATTTGGCTTCTATAGAAATGATCGATGAAAATCAGATATTAAGTCAATATAAAGATCCTCATCAAGCCTATATTGATATTATTATGCCTATAAAAGCCAAATACTACTTAGACTATATTAATAACAGGTCACTTTTCTATGACCTGAAAATTATTTTTAAAACAATTTATAAAGTAGTTTTTAGATAATTGAAAATCATGAACAAAAAAATAATATTTAGTCAAGACAGATTAATAAAGACCATCACTCTTCTGGCAGTAGATATACTTATGATCAGTAATTCATACTGGTTAAGTATGTGGCTACGGCTTGATAGAGAAGTGCCAATCTATAGTTTACAACATTGGCTAGTTATTATATTTACAATACCTTGTACACTATTTATTTTCTTAAGAATTGGTTTCTATAGATCTATCATAAAATACGTTAATATGAGTATATTAAAATGGGCTATCGTTGGCTCATTTTCATCTGCGCTATTATTAACAGCATTCTCCTTATATCAACAGGCATTTTTGCCCAGAACCGTACCGATTATTTACTTCTCTTTTCTGGTAATATCACTCTGCGGCACCCGATTTTTATATAGAACACTGCGTAATCTATTAAAATATAAAGGTGTTCCTGTTATCATATACGGGGCAGGAGAATCTGGTCGGCAACTTTTGCCTATATTAAGAGAGCATAGAGAATTCAACCCAATTGCTTTTATTGATGACAACCCTAAACTACACAATTTATTTATTCATGGGGTTTATGTCTTTTCTCCAGAGAAAATAACACTCTTAGTAGAAAAACATAATATAAAGAAAATATTATTAGCAATACCTAGTGCGTCAATATCCAATAGAAAGAAAATACTTGATAAACTACAAAAAGAGCATTGTGAAATACTCACCATCCCAAGCTTCAATGATCTGGTTGAAGGAAAAGCCCAGATAAACTCACTCAAACGCGTTTCTATTAACGATCTACTCGGCAGAGAGCAAGTGGCCCCATTACAAAATTTGCTCAGTAAAAATATTAAAAACAAAAATATTCTTGTTACAGGCGCCGGTGGCTCAATCGGATCAGAGTTATGCAGACAAATCATCACTCAATCTCCCACTCAGTTGATATTATTTGAGTTAACCGAATACTGCCTTTACTCAATAGAAAAAGAGTTACAAAAGATAAATTCAGAAAGCGATTTAAATATAACTATTATTCCAATTTTAGGTGATATAAAAGATTCAGATAAGATTAATAAAATAATAAATAAATTTAACATTAATACGATATACCATGCTGCGGCATATAAACACGTTCCTCTGGTAGAAATGAATACCATAGAGGGGGTGAACAATAATATCTTTGGTACACTTTCACTTGCCAAAGCAGCAGTTAATCAAAAAGTTGATAAATTCGTATTAATCTCTACAGATAAAGCTGTCCGCCCTACCAATACCATGGGGGCAACAAAAAGATTTGCCGAACTGATACTACAAGCTTTTGCCAAAGAAAACAGTCACACAAAATTCTCAATGGTTCGTTTTGGCAACGTTCTTGGCTCATCCGGCTCTGTTGTCCCTCTCTTCGAAAAACAAATAAAAAGTGGCGGACCAATAACCCTCACCCACAAAGATATTACCCGTTACTTCATGACGATCCCAGAAGCCGCCCAGTTAGTTATCCAGGCAGGCGCACTGGGCAATAATGGTGATGTTTTTGTTCTGGATATGGGGGAATCAGTAAAAATTTATGATCTTGCCAGGAAAATGATCAACCTTTCCGGACTGACAGTTAAAGATGAAACCAACCCTCATGGTGATATCGAAATTAAAATTACCGGATTAAGACCCTGTGAAAAACTTTACGAAGAACTATTAATTGGTGATAATGTTTCTGGCACTAATCACCCAAGAATAATGACAGCTAATGAAGTTTTTCTGACTTGGGACAAATTAAACCCACTATTAAATGATCTAAGAATATCTTGCGAAAGTTATGATTTTGAGAATATCAGGAAAACTCTTATTAATGCACCTATTGATTTTCACCCTAAAGATTATATTTATGACCTTTTAAAATAATATCTATAAATACATTCATATCATGAAGCTGGCTGAAATTCATATTGCTGAAATTAGCCTTCTGGATAAACAATAATCCTATGAAACTTTTAACACATGAGCAATTAAAAATCATATAATTCAGAAAATAAAAATAACAAGCCAACAAAAACCTTATTATCAGATATATCATATGCATTATACTTCCTTCAGTTCCTCCCTCAATAAAGGAAAATGGTTAAACATCTGGAAATTATGGGGCCAGCCCCTCTTGGCATGAGTCTATAAATTTATGAAACAGTACTCAAATGGCTATATTCACTAATAGTAAAATAACAGCCAATGCCTATGGACTCTCCTCTGGTGTCTTCTGGGGGCTAAGCGGCGTGCTTTTCGCATTATTACTAAAAAACACCGCACTTTCCTGTTGTTTCTTCATTCCCATCGTACTCGCTTTCCTGAATGATATGATTTCATGCGGATATATGTTTATATATCTTTTAGTTAAAGGAAAATACCGCGCGATACGCCTTATCCCCAAGAACAAAAAAAATGGAATAATTGTATTGGCAGCTATATTTGGTGGCCCAATTGGCATGTCTTGTTATATTTTAGCGATTCAATACATTGGCATTAGCTACACAGCAACTATCTCGGCCACTTACCCTGCTATTGGCGCGCTCATTTCTTTTTTCCTACTTAAAGATCGCATTCACCTTATCGGTATATTGGGATTAATACTAGCCGTTGTATGTACAATGATACTCGGTTATTCAGCATCAACTCAGACAATATCTGGCTGGATAGGTTTTCTTTTCGCCTTTATATGTGCACTAGGCTGGAGTTCCGAAGTTGTTATCAGCTCTTATGGGATGAATAAAGACATACCTGCTGATATTGCTTATTTTATCAGGCAATTATCATCCTCAGTGGGTTATTTAATTATCATCATATTATTAGTCCGCTCTTTTCCTGGAGTCATACATATCTTTTCAAACATAGAATTATACTCCCTATTATTTTTCACTTCTCTGGTAGCCACCCTATCATACCTCTTCTACTACAAAGCAATCTGCATGCTTCAACCCATCCGTGCTATGAGTTTAAATATCACCTATGCTATCTGGGCAGTGATCTTTGCTTATTTGCTGGTAGATGAGCCTATCTCTATAAAACTATTACTCCTATGCGTAGGAGTCTCTGCCGGTTCATTCCTAACTGCCGTAAATCCACTTAATATCAAAAAATTGATTCTGACACTTAAATGAATGCGATTCTATTCACAACAAGTTTAAGTTCATTTTAATAATACGATTAAAGAAAACCACTAAACTTTACTGGCTATCAATAACATAACCTACATCAATCTCTCCCCCATTTTCTAACATTTAGATAACAATCACTGATAGATTCACCGATACCTCCAAAGATTACGGATTGCAGAATTAGAAATAACAATTTTTTTCAGCAATAACAATTCTTTGTTATCGGATGGATATCAAGAAGAAAGTTACCAATCTAAAAAAACGAATGTAACGCTGAAATACTCCCTACGAAACGAAAGGAGTATAATAAAACTCGTTGAAAAGTAAGACATCATAGTACGTTATTAACGAATCTGGCTACCACTTCATGAGCGGTAATACAGATCTTAACTAACCTTATTCTACCAATTAGTTAAACAAGTGGCTTGTTAAGCTTGACCCGACAGAATTTACAGTTTAGTCTCCCCCCAACGAGTTACAAAATCTTATCCCCCATTACTTTTTGTTAGGACAGACAAAAGTATTGGGAAATCAATGCAATAGATAAGATTACCGAATATTACAGGCGTTCTGGGAGCCAACAACCTAGTGCGGTAGCTTTGTTTAATGATGCTTAAACATTAGTTCAAATTTTCCGTTATACAGGAATCCCCCTATATACTAAGAAAGAATCATTAAATAACTTCATTTAATGATTATCGTAAAATTAATTTAGATTCAGAAAAAACATGAATTATTTGGTCAAATTAAAATTAATATGAAAGGCATCATTTTAGCCGGTGGCTCCGGCACCAGATTATACCCTATAACAATCGGCGTATCTAAACAGCTCCTCCCGGTATATGATAAGCCAATGATACCAATTATCTATTGGCAGTAATAAGGAAATCTAAGGAAACTGGAGAAAGCCTTCAAAAAATACTTCCTGACGAAAAATCTACAAAAAATGGAAAGACGAATATTTCAATACTAAGGAAAAAGCTGTGGGTATATATTCTGGTTGTTAGCAAGATTTATGATTATTTTGTTAATTTTTCGTTTGAATGACTGAAACTAACCACATTAGGGGTTACCATCTCCTTTCCTTCAGAGAAGGGAATGTAGATTACAATTACCCTATACTGAACAATTTATTAAATCAATAAGAGATCCTTGGTACATTGCATTGGATACTGGATATAAGAATGAATGAAAATGATTGCCGCATCCGACGCGGCCATGCAGTGGGATTGTTATTTGGGATGAAACATATTTGTGGTGAACTTATTGAATAATACGAAAATATTTAAGACAGAATTGAAACGAAAGTAGAAGAAAACTATAACGAATACTTCCTATCTATTTGAAAACCTTGCACGGCAAGGATTTTCATAATCTTTCCACTCTCCATAAACATGCAAATGACAAGAACACATAACAGCTTAAGAAATATTAAATATGCTTTGATTTTTTTCATATTGAATTTCACCGTTAACTATTTTTCAAGAGCCATCTTCATTGAACATTTAGGATTAGATGTTTTAGGCCTCAATCAAACAATGGTCAATATTGTAGGGTTTTTAAGTTTAACAGAACTAGGGATTGCAGTTGCAATTTCTTCATCTTTGTATGCACCATTGAAGAACGGAAACACTGCGCAAATCACAGATATTGTTTCCATTCAAGGCTGGATGTATAAAAATGTCGCAATAATCGTTTTAGTTCTTTCCGTTATCACTAGTCTATTTTTTCCGTTTTGGTTTTCTGATGTCAAATTCCCCAAATGGTATATATACTCCACCTTTTATGTTTTGCTATCCGGTGTTCTGGCGGAATATCTTTTTGCATATAAAAAAATCTTATTTACAGCAGATCAAAAAGACTACCAAGTTCAAAAAATAATTCAGCTTGGTAGAGTATTAAAAGTCACATTCCAAATTTTTTGTTTACTCTACTTTGAACATGGTTATGTTTATTGGTTAATAATAGAAATTATTAACATCATTATGATTAATACTATTTTGTGCTTAAAAGTAAAATATGAATATCACAATATAACCACATCAATTAAACGAGGATCAAAAGTTAGAAGAAACTACCCTGATATTGTTAAGAAAACCAAACAACTGTTTTTCCATAAAATTGCAGGCTTTATACTGATACAGGCAACGCCGTTAATAGTGCTTGCTTATACTTCCTTGGAGGTAATGGGAATTTACAGCAATTATGTATTTGTCATGATGGCTATTTCTGCAATGATCTATATGCTTAATAATGCAGCATTAGCCAGCATTGGTAATTTAATAGAAGAGAAAAATCATGAAAAAACCATGTTATTCTATTGGCAATATCATGTGTTAATTTATTTTATCTCTGCAATCATTTGCTATGGATTTTATAATTATATCAATGAATTTATTGCTATTTGGGTGGGTGAAGAATGCCAAATTCATGGCACACCAATCATATTGATGACGTTTTACATAGCTTTGATGACAACACGTATTCAAGATGTATTCTTATCTGCAAAAGGCTTATTTAGTGATGTTTGGGCTCCCATTACCGAAGGTATTATTAATTTATCTCTGTCAATAATTTTAGGTTATTATTTTGGATTGTCTGGAGTGTTAATCGGTGTATGTATTAGCCTATTCATTATTGTATTCATATGGAAAGGTTATTTTTTGTTTACATTTGGATTTGGCGAGAATTATATAATATTTATAATTAAAAACACAAAACTCATTTCAATTGCAATTATTTCTGCTTTCATTGCGAACATGTTATTAAAATCATTAACAATCACCTTTGAAAAAGGTATTTTCAATTTTATCTACCACATATTAATAAGTTTATCTATCTATTCTGGTATATTATTTATTTTTTTATATATTTTCCACAATTCGTTTAGAATGTTGGTTGCTAGACTTAAAGTATTTAAGGGTAATGCAAAGAACACACAACTGAATGAATAGCTTTCGCTGAATACTGATACCATTGAGAAAAGATACTTGAAAATAATGAGACAATACTACACTAAATAGCTATTTAGGTTGTGTCCTTCAATTAAATAATCGTCTTAAGAAATAAACGGATACAGTCTAATTTCATCATAGTTATAAATAACCTTTCATAATTATGATACCCCCTCCCTTTTTATCCTCTGTGAGTCCTGTAGGAGAATGAATTCAAAAATGTTTTCACTTTTTCGAGCAACTGCCACATATACTGGCAGCAATGATTTCGTGTCACCGTTTCATGCAGGGATTGCCACAGGCGCTCGATTTTATTCAGCCAGGGGAAATAAACAGGTAAAAACAATAGGTTAAATTTAGAATGGCGGGTCAGCCAATCACTGACCATCCAGCTTTTGTGAGTACTATAGTTATCCAAAATTAACGTGAGGGTGTCAACATGACAATATTGGAGATCAAGTTCTTTTAATACATTGATAAATAATCGAGAATCCTTATTTAATCCGCCAACATAAATGATTTTCCCTGTTTGAACATTCAAGCAGCCCGTAAGGTAATGTTTTTGGTTTTTTCCTAGTGTCACGATACGTTTTTGCAGCCCTTTTAATACCCATCAGCACCGGTTTTTGGATTTAGCTCGATATCGATTTCATCTTCATAAAAAACGGGATGTTTTTCCGAGCATGTTGACAACGCCTCGGTAATTTTCGCCATTTTTTCAGGGTATTCGGGATCGAGTAATTTAAGCGAAGGTGCTGATGGATAATTTTATATTTAATAATTCATTGATTTTAATTATAAAAAGTTCAAAACTCCAACGAGAACGCAAGCAACCCAATTGTTGGGAAGAATGTTGCAATAAATCAAAAGATAAAGTGGGATTAAATTCCAGACAGTGGATCTGCCGGCAGGCAAACCACCTTGGGTGAGTTCATGAACAGAGTGCATCCAATCGATAAAACAGAGATTAAATTGTTCTGGATTGATACACAAAATAAGGCGGGCAATGGTGTCATCAACGAGGACACCTTCTTTGAACATGTCATGTTTAAGAAACCAGTCATGATGTCCCTCGGTGTATTCCTGAATATCACGCTATCCCTCTGCACCGTCAATGACGGCACACAGTGTCGCAAACAGGATATCGAATAAGGAATAGACGACTTTAGCGCTCTGGCGTAGGTCTTGAATGTCTGAAAAGTGCTAGGTAAAGCGGTCAAGGTACATAGAATTGACTCTCAACGCTCAAAAGAGAGTATAAGATCATAGTGCTTTATTCGAAGCAATCGATTTATTTTTTTGATTAAAAAACATTCGCGATCTTGCCCTGCTAGTACTATAGCCGTAAAAACTAAAAATCTGCATTTTTTCTGATATTCATGACGCAGAGAAACCTCGTGATTTAAAGCTTTCCTATAAGTGTACCTTCTATTCTTGGGACAAAGAAGTGCGGCTGTAATATTGGATTTTTATGTTTGGGGTGGCAACTATCCTAACAGTGAAGAAATATAAACACTTACTTAAATTTAAAAAATCTATGGTAGATTCACATAATAAGTGCAACATCGTTAATCTTACTATGTTTGTATCTATATAGAAAAACTACAGGATTCATTATGTTAAAGTTAAAAAAGAAAGACATTGCTGTATTATCAATTTTATTTATTATACTTCTCTTTCTAATTTATAATATCAATATGATGATTTCTCCAGAAAGAAAACTAATAGGTCAAATCCCAATGACCATCTTAAATTCAATTATGATTATTTGTGCAATTTCTTGTCTGAGGAGTAAAAGTAAATTTATATTCACAATTTCAACCTTAATAACAATAATTGTTTTTTTTGATTTTATATACATAGCAACGTTTAAATCAACAATTGAAAGTGGAAATATTGCCTCTTTTTTTAGTACAAATAAAAGGGAGAGTTTTGAATTTATCATCAGTTACTGGAAGCCAATATTGTTAAATTTATTTTTCTTTGTAGCTTTTGTTTATTTAGTAATAAAATCAACAAACAACCTATCTTCAAGCACTTATTTTTCATTGACTTTGATATGTTTGCTAATGGTAATTTCGACAAGGGGTTACAATGCCACAAAGGCTTATACTCTATATAACAAAGATGATGGAAAAAGTTATATATCGTTTCCAGATTTATTATTAGAAAATTATAAGAATGGTGGTTACTCTATGGGATTTAGAACTGTTTTTGTATTAGTTAGTGAATTTAAAAATCATAACAGTATGAGCTCCTATATAGTTCAAAACCGAGAAACGCCTTTTAATCGTTCTAAAAATAACGATATAAAACATATCATATTAGTAATTGGTGAATCATCATTAAGGAGTAGATATAGTGCTTATGGGTATGAAGAAAATACGACACCATTCCTTAATAAAAAAAAAGAATCATTAATTCATGACGTTATATCACCAGCACCAGTAACAGCTTTGGCATTAAAGCAAATCTTAACAATGAGTTCACCCCACTATCCTCAAAAATGGTTAAAGTATAAAAATATAATTGAACTAGCAAATGATGCGGGTTATGAAACAATTTGGTTATCAAATAATGGAACACCCCTAAGTACTTGGGATATTGGAACAACTGCAATAGCAAAATCAAGCAATAAGGTTGATTTTAAAAATAGTGGTGAGAAAGATGATTTAGAATTAATAAAGGAATTGAAAAATGTTATTAATGAGAAAAAATATCAATTCATTATATTACATTTAAGAGGAAGTCACGCTGCTTATAATTCGAAATTAAGTTCTGATAATATAGATAAAAATGCATTGCATAAAAATTATCCCGGTGTTGAGTATGACAGGACTATCCATCACACAGATAGAGTATTAGAACAGATAGATTCAATAGTAGAAAAAAATAAAACACCATCAATTGTATATTACCTTTCAGATCATGGTGAAATAGTGAATAAAGGGCATGGTTTTATAAAAGGGGGGAAGCAACAAGTTGAAATACCATTAGTTATTATTAATTATAATCAGAATAAAAATATAAAGTCTCTAGTTGAATCCTATAGAGGTCAACAAGGTTTATTGAATACATCAAGTACATACCAAATATTATCTGAATTAATGGGATATAGTGTACCCAAAGAAATAAAAAAAATAGAACGAAATGAAAGTTATTACATATACCATGTTAACCAGATTGTATATCCTTATGGTAAAGATATTTAACTAAGGAGCTTAGCGCAATCGCAATAGTAGTAGAGCACTTTGAGGGAACTCCGAGGTGGGAATATATATGAGTACTACAGCCATAATTGTTTTTTAATCAGATGCTTACCCGGCGACGGTAGTGACATTGTTGTGCACGGTACTGATGTCGTCGTCGCCAATATAACTAGGTTGCAGGAATAAAATGGTGGCATGTTACGACATTTCTGATGACGGATGGTCAGTGATTGGCTGACCCGTCATCCTAAATTTAACCTATTGTTTTTACCTGTTTATTTCCCCTGGCTGAATAAAATCGAGCGCCTGTGGCAATCCCTGCATGAAACGGTGACACGAAATCATTGCTGTCAGTATATGTGGCAGTTGCTCGAAAAAGTGAAAACATTTTTGAATTCATTCTCCTACAGGACTCACAGAGAATAAAAAGGGAGGGGGTATCATAATTATGAAAAGTTATTTAGCAAATAACCTCAAATACAGCATCAGGAACGATTCCAACAAAAAACCATCAAAATCCCCGATTGGCAGCCTTATTCTATCAATTAATTAAACAAGCAGAGTATTCAGCTTGACCCAGAGAAGCTTACAGTTTATTCTCCCCCTAAATAGTTACAAAATCTTATCCCCCGTTATTTTTTGTTACGATAGAAAAAGCACCTAAAAATCAACAAAATGGGTAAGGTTATAGAATTCTACAGGTATTCTGGGAGCCAACAACCCAGTGCGGTAGCTTTATTTAATGACTATTAAAATGCTGACTCAGGTTTTTCATCTTCATATACAAAAGAAATTCCTACATATTAAGCAAAACCATTAAATAATCTCATCTAATGGTTAACCATGCAATTAACCTAAATCAGTAATAATATAAATAGATTAACCAAAATAATTATGAAAAGCATCATTCTAGCCGGTGGTTCCGGTTCCTCAATAGGGATATACCCGTTATCTTTCAAGTTGCCTCTTTGTTGGCGGTACTCACTCACCCCGATCACGTAGTTATCTATGCTCCCGGGGATTCGCTCCCTTGCCGTCGCGATTCATCTTGAAATCCATTGGGTATATATCTATAGATGTATTGTTTATTAAATGATAAAAAAACACCTTATGGGAAGCCAATACCCATGATATTAGACTGGTAAAAGAAACTCTGTCCTCCTTACAAACAGGCAGACAGGGAGTCCAAATAAGGTTGAGCCAGACGAAGGTTATAAGGAATCGAACACACATTCAATCCAGAAAGAGTATAACTCAGCAAAGCAGAATGACGAATTTAAAGTGTATCGTCGGATGAATCTCTTTCGTCAAATAGTTAGCACGTTTAGGAAAAGAAACTAGAAAATTATGAAACGATGCCGCACTTGGCATGTGGGTTGATTGTCTGGAAAAAACTCCTATTGGGATAAACTCTTATTTATAAGATATGAAAATATGTTTATATTTACTTTATTTTATTGTACTTTTTATTTCTATTTAATAGAAAAAGTTTCAACTAGAAATAAATTGCATTTATTTTTATGGCTTCCACCTCTTATACTATACTTATCAGTCGCAGGCTTGCAATACTCTGTTGGTACTGACTATTTATCATATATATCGATATATGAAAACCAAGAGCAATATCTTCTTAAATATTATATAAAAGGAGAATATACATTTTATTATATAAACAAATTACTTTCATTCATAAATTCCCCTTCTCAAGGAGTTTTTTTTGTATTTTCAATAATACAATCGATTTTTATTTTCTGGTATTTCGCTACCCTAAAGAGAAATTTATTTATTATATGGTTATTTTTTTTGATTTTCTTTACTGTAACCAATATATATAATAATCAATTAAATGGAATCAGACAATATGCTGCATTAACTCTATTTCCACTAATTACCTATTGGTGCCATACCCGACAAAAAACAAAAACCATTATAGCTATTATAGTAGCCATAACATTCCACAAAAGCTCTATAATGTTTTTCATTGTTTTTCTATTTCAATTTTTGAATAAATTTATAAATAAAAAAACAACTTTCTTATTTTTTATATTAACAGCCCCTATATATTATTTTCTACCATTTTACATAATTGACATATTAACATCATTCCCGAATGAATACACACACTATATTCACTCTAAATATTTTCACAGCAATGACTATTGGATAATTGTAACAAAAATATATTATATCCCAATAATACTATATTTCTTCTATAGGTACTTGAAAGTAGATAGTTACAAAAAAAACGGAACAGACTCTACATACTTTCAATTTTGTATCTTTATTTTCTCTATTACATTTTGGAGCTTTCTAATTGGTCTATTTGCAAATATATTATCTAGATTATCATCTAATTTTATATTTTTATATATATTCCCCATTTATTATATTTTAGCCGAATCAATTAATAAAAGAAATAATATCAAAACCTTATTTTTATTCTTATACATAACATTACCCTACATAATAAAAGTTACAATTTTAGCAAAAAATGAATTCCTATATAAAAGTTACTTATTCAATTAGCTTTAAATTATTACCCCCCACCTTATGGCAGAATATAAACTTACCAATAAATCACTATTTATAACAGTGAATAAATTAGAAAGAATAGCTTTAGCTTGTAATAATTTTAACATTAGTAAATAAATATAATGACTATTAATAAGAATATTCATCCCAAGATTCATTGCACCTAACGACCTTAACTTTATTATTATAAGACATCACACAAATAGCAATGGTTGCCAGTCCAAGGGACAATAATATAAGAGTAATAAAATATAATCTGAAGAAAAAATACATCGTTTTTATTTTCCATAACATTGAAAATTAACCTTTTTTGTTCAATATTAGTTGGATAATAATATTCAGCTTTACAATCATTTTATCTATACTCAACAATCTACTTTTATCCATATAAATAAACTTAAAGAAATAAAATTGTTTATTAATATAACAAGCTCCTATTGTGGCATAGGCTGTGAATTTTGAGCTATATTAAATAATTATTGGAATCAGATAATGAAATGAGAAAAATTTCTAACCATAAACATTTGCTAAAAAATAAGAGAACATATAGAATTTAAAACACATCGGAAAGAAAATAATTATGGAAACAATAGATATTGCTATATCTACTCTAGGCAATAGAATCAAAGATCTTGAAATTCCGAATTATAAACATGGATTTCATTACATAATAGTTCATCAATATATATCAAACTTAAACAATGAAGCTATAAATAGAATCAATAAAATAATAGATAGAGAAGATGTATTATATATAAAACATACACAATTAGGCTTGACTAAAAGCAGGAACATTGCAATTAAACAATCGGAAAGTGATTATATTTTTATTATGGATGATGATGTATCATATGATCTGGAGAAAATGAAGCTCTTGGTAGAACATATGAAAAAAGATAATGTAAGCGTAGGAACCTTCTACCATAAGTATACAAATGGATTATCTACATTAAAGTCAAAGGGGATTATCCGCCATAATAAATACAATATTGGAAATCCATCCTCAATTGACATATGTTTAAGACGCAGTGATATAATTGAACATAATATATTATTTGACGAAAATTTTGGCTTAGGTACATCTCTCCCATCTGGTGAAGAAATGATATTTCTTTCAGATTGCTTAGATAAGAATTTAAATTTAATCCGTTATCCTATTGAAATATGTACCCATTCCCCCATTACATCAGGAATAGATTTTTACTCATCAGTACCTAAAATTAGAGCAAAAAGAGAAATGATAAAAAGAGTTTTTAGAAAAAAATATTATTTTATTTCTTTATTATTTGTAATAAAGAAGTTCAAATATGCATATAAAGCTGGATACGGTGTTAATTTCATTAAATATATGTTATTACCGTAATAAAAAAGAAGCTATTAATCTAATAATTCATTCACTGAGAAATGAATTCATATATAAAGCATATGAATTAAATATAAAAGCTCTCTATATTTTAAATCGTCCTCCTATAAAGAATTACTAGTAAATAACTTATGAGAAATGATATCTTAGCCCCATGTTATATTAAATTCAAATATAAGATTAAATAACCTTTTAAGTATCTATTAACTTAGAAAAAGCACCTTAATAAGACAATAACTTACTAAAACAAGAATAAAATACTTTTCTTTTATATAGGCTAATAATGAAAATAGCAATCGCAGGAATCGGATATGTTGGTTTATCAAATGGAATTCTACTTTCTCAAAATAACGAAGTCATTGCCTTAGATATTAATCAGGAAAAAGTTAACCTTATTAACAAAAAAATATCCCCTATTATAGATCAAGAAATTGAACACTATTTGAAAGAAAAGAACTTAAATTTTAAGGCAACCTTGAATAAAAAAGAAGCTTATGATAATACTGATTTTATCATCATAGCAACACCAACCGATTATGATCCCAAAAATAACTATTTCAACACATCATCTGTTGAAGCAGTTATTCAAGATGTTCTGAAATATAACCCAGAAGCTGTGATGATAATAAAATCTACAATCCCTGTAGGTTTCACAAATCAAATGAGAAAAAAATTCAGAACAGAAAATATCATTTTCTCTCCAGAATTTCTCCGTGAAGGTCGCGCATTGTATGATAATTTGCACCCATCAAGAATTGTAGTTGGCGAACGCTCAGAAAGAGCAACGGTTTTTGCCAATTTGCTTGTTGAAGGTGCTGTTCAAAAAGATATTCCAATCCTCTTTACTGACTCAACAGAGGCAGAAGCTATAAAACTATTTTCAAATACTTATCTAGCTATGCGTGTTGCTTACTTCAATGAGTTAGATAGTTATGCTGAAGCTCAAAAGCTAGATTCTCGCCAAATCATTGAGGGTGTTTGCTTAGATCCTCGTATTGGCAACCACTACAACAACCCTTCATTCGGTTATGGAGGTTATTGTTTACCTAAAGATACTAAACAACTCTTAGCTAACTATCAAAGTGTGCCTAATAACATTATTAGTGCAATTGTTGATGCTAATAGAACTCGTAAAGATTTTATTGCGGACTCAATTCTTAATAAGAACCCTAAAATCGTTGGCATTTATCGTTTAATCATGAAATCTGGTTCAGATAACTTCAGAGCATCATCCATTCAGGGGATCATGAAACGTATCAAAGCCAAAGGAATTGAAGTTGTAGTTTTTGAACCAGAAATAAAAGAAGAAGAATTTTTCCATTCAAAAATCATACAAAATCTATCTTATTTTAAAGATATCTCAGATATTATCATCTCAAATCGAATGACTTTAGAACTAAATGATGTAAAAGATAAAGTCTACACTAGAGATCTATTCGGTAGTGATTAATAAATGCATATTATACTAATACGTTATCATATTAATTTTTATAGAAAAATTAATATGATATTCACGATAGATTATATAAAATACATATAGGGTAAATAACTTATATCATGAAAGAAGATAGTAACGAAGTAATAGTTTCCATTATTATGCCAAGCTATAATTCTGCCAATTTTATTGAACAATCTATAGAATCAGTTTTAGAACAAACATTCTCCAAGTGGGAATTATTAATTATTGACGACTGTTCAAAAGATGACACTATCAAATCAGTAATGAAATTTAAAGACAACAGAATTAGCCTTATTGCTCTAAAAGAAAATGTAGGTGCAGGTAAAGCAAGAAATATTGGCCTTGAATTAGCAAAAGGAAAGTATATTGCTTTTATAGATTCTGATGATTTATGGATGCCTAAAAAATTAGAACATCAAATTACCTATATGATAGAAAATCAAGAAATAGCTGCTGTATGTACTGGTTATATATTTATAAACGAAAAAAACAAACCGATCCGTGGAAAAATTATTCCCGATAAAATCATCACCCTTAATAGCTATATGAAAAATACATGCATTGGTTTTTCCACATCAATGGTCAATAGAGCTATTACCGGCAGTTTCTATCTAAGTGAAATAAGATTGCGGCAAGATACTCACTTATGGATAAGTCTATTAACGCAAGGTTTTAAAATAGAGGGTTTACCCGAAGAGTTGGTTAAATATAGAGTAAGAGAACATCAGATATCCGGCAATAAATTAAAATCGGCCATAAGGACATTAAAATTATATTGGTCTTTTAAAGAAATCCCATGGAAAAATAGACTATTTAACTTCACATATTATAGTATAAACGGAATATTAAAAAGACTAATTAAATAATATATATCTCTACAAAGGAAAAAAAATGAATAAAGAATTTCTCCCTTTTGCATTACCTGAAATTGGACAATCCGAAATCGATGAAGTCATTGATTCACTTAAAACAGGTTGGATAACAACTGGACCTAAAGCCAGAAGATTTGAACACGATTTTGCTGAATATTTGGGTTCTGATGTTGAAGCCATTGCTGTAAATTCAGCAACTGCTGGCTTGCATTTAGCTTTAGAAGCAATCGGCATTCAACCCGGTGATGAAGTCATAGTTCCTACCTATACCTTCACCGCAACAGCAGAAGTTGTCCGTTATCTAGGCGCTCATCCTATTTTTGTTGATTCTTTATCTGACAGTCTGAATATTAATCCAGCAGCAATAAGAAAAGCAATTACAGCCAAAACTAAAGCGATTATGCCTGTACATTTCGCAGGCTTATCATGCGACATGGATGAAATCATTGCTATAGCTAAAGAATTTAATCTAAAAATAGTTGAAGATGCCGCGCATTCATTCCCAACTTTATATAAGGGAAAGAAAATTGGCACTCTAGACACGGATGTGACGGTATTCAGCTTCTATGCCAATAAGACCATGACAACAGCGGAAGGTGGTATGCTAGTCTCTAAAAATCCAGACATTATAAAAAGGGCCAAAGTCATGCGTCTGCACGGAATTAGTAAAGATGCTTTTGACAGATACCAATCTAAAACACCGACCTGGTATTATGAAGTCATTGAATCGGGTTATAAATATAATATGCCAGATATTTGTGCAGCCATTGGTATCCATCAATTGAAGAAAATAGACGCTTTTCAAAAGAAAAGAGAAGCAATGGCTAAACTTTACGATGATGAATTAAAAGATCTGCCAATTACTTTACCCACTAAACCTAAAGAACCGAATAGTCAGCACGCCTGGCATTTATACACCATTAGACTAAATGATGAAGTCAAAATATCAAGAGATGACTTTATCATAAAAATGGCAGAGAAAAATATAGGCTGCTCTGTCCATTTTATTCCACTACATAAACAACCAATATGGAAAGATACCTATTCTCTGGACAAAAATAATTTTCCTATAGCAGAAGAAGGCTTTAAAAGAATTGTATCCATTCCTTTATATACAAAGATGACAAAAGGAGACCAAGTCCACGTTATCAACACAATTAAAGAGATCCTAGCTTAAATGGCGATATATTATTTAGCTATAAAAAGGAGTTTTGATTTCATTTCTTCTTTAATAGGACTAGTCCTATTATTTCCTATTTTAATTACTATTGCCATCTGGATAAAAATGGACTCAAAAGGACCTATTTTTTTCCGACAAAAACGTGTGGGACAATATAATCAAGATTTCTATATTCATAAATTTAGGAGCATGGCTACCGGGTCAGAGCAAAAAGGACAACTTACTATTGGTCATGATCTCCGTATTACCAACTCTGGAAAATTTATACGCAAATATAAACTTGATGAATTAGCTCAATTGATTGATGTTCTTCGAGGAAAAATGAGCTTAGTCGGGCCAAGACCTGAAGTTCCACAATTTATGGGCAAATATCCAGATGATGTCAGAAATAAAATATTATCGGTAAAACCCGGCATAACAGATTTAGCTTCCATAGAAATGATCGATGAAAATGAAATCTTAGATAAATATAAAGATCCCCACCAAGCGTATATTGATATTATTATGCCTATAAAAGCAAAATATTATTTAGACTATACTAACAATCAATCCTTTTTCTATGACCTGAAGATTATTCTTAAAACAATTTATAAGGTGGTCTTTAGGTAACCAAAATCATGAATGAAAAAATAATTCTTAATAAAAGTAAAGACAGGTTAATAAAAACTATAATCCTTCTGATAGCTGATATACTAATGATTATTGCCTCATATTGGCTTAGTATGTGGTTACGTTTAGATAGAGAAATCCCAATTAATAGCTTTAAGCATTGGCTAGCAATCATATTCACAATACCTTGTACTCTATTTATCTTCTTAAAAGTTGGATTTTATAGATCTATAATAAAATACGTTAACATGAGCATATTAAAATGGGCTATCGTTGGCTCATTTCTGTCTACCTTATTATTAACGGCATTCTCTTTATATCAACAGGCATTTTTACCAAGAACCGTACCTATTATTTATTTTTCTTTTCTGATTATATCACTCTGCGGTACAAGATTTTTATATAGAACACTACGTAATTTACTAAAAAATAAAGGAGTTCCCGTTATTATCTATGGAGCAGGAGAATCCGGCCGACAACTTTTGCCCATATTAAAAGAACACAGAGAATTTAACCCCATTGCTTTTGTTGATGATAATGCTAAATTACATAATTTATCTATTCATGGAGTTTGCGTCTTTTCTCCAGAAGACATAACATCCTTAGTAGAAAAATATAATATAAAGAAAATATTACTCGCCATACCTAGTGTGTCAATATCCAATAGAAAGAAAATCCTTGAAAAACTTCAAAAAGAGTATTGTGAAATATTAACAATCCCAAGTTTTAATGACCTGGTTGAAGGAAAAGCTCAAATAAGCTCGCTTAAACGCGTTTCTATTAATGATCTACTCGGCAGAGAGCAAATTAATCCATTACAAGATTTGCTCAGTAAAAATATTAAGAATAAAAATATTCTCGTTACAGGTGCCGGTGGTTCAATAGGTTCAGAATTATGTAGACAAATCATAAATCAGTCTCCTTCTAAGGTGGTATTATTTGAGCTAACTGAGTACTGCCTTTATTCAATAGAAAAAGAGTTACAAAAGATAAACTCAGAAAACAATTTGAATATAACTATTATTCCAATTTTAGGTGATATAAAAGACTCAGATAAGATAAATAAAATAATAGATAAATTCAATATTAATACCATATACCACGCAGCGGCATATAAACACGTTCCCCTTGTAGAAATTAATACCATAGAAGGTGTAAATAATAATATTTTTGGCACACTTTCACTTGCCAAAGCTGCAATCAATCAAAATGTTGATAAATTTGTATTAATCTCTACCGATAAGGCTGTCCGCCCCACTAATACAATGGGAGCAACAAAAAGATTTGCTGAACTTATATTACAAGCCTTTGCTAAAGAAAACACTCATACAAAATTCTCAATGGTCCGCTTTGGCAACGTTCTTGGTTCATCCGGTTCCGTTGTGCCTCTGTTCGAGAAACAAATAAAAGGTGGCGGACCAATAACCCTAACTCACAAAGACATTACCCGTTACTTCATGACGATCCCGGAAGCTGCCCAGTTAGTTATCCAGGCTGGAGCGATGGGCAATAATGGTGATGTTTTTGTTCTGGATATGGGAGAGTCAGTAAAAATATACGATCTTGCCCGAAAAATGATTAATCTATCCGGTTTATCAGTGAAAGACGAAACCAACCCTCATGGTGATATCGAAATCAAAATTACCGGGCTAAGGCCCGGTGAAAAGCTTTATGAAGAATTATTAATTGGTGATAATGTTTCTGGCACAAGTCATCCGAGAATCATGACAGCCAATGAAGTCTTTCTGACCTGGGATAAATTAAATCCATTATTAAATGACCTAAAAACATCTTATGAAAATTATGACTTTGAGAATATTAGGAATATTCTTATTAATGCACCTATTGATTTTCATCCCAAAGATCATATTTACGATGTTTTAAAATAGTACATAAACATTCTAACCTACTAAAATAGAAATGATATGACCATATTAATCACCGGCGGAGCCGGTTACATCGGTTCCCATACAGTATTAGCGCTTTTGGAAAAAGGAGCCGATGTTGTTGTTATTGATAATCTCTGTAATTCATCACCAGAATCTCTTCGCCGAGTTGAAAAACTCACAGGCAAATCAGTAAAGTTCTACCAAGGTGATATTCTTGACCTAAATTTATTAAATAAAATTTTCCAAGAAAATAAAATAGACACCGTCATCCATTTTGCTGGATTAAAAGCAGTTGGTGAATCCACCAGAAAACCACTTGAGTATTATCAGAATAATGTTACTGGCACCCTAGTTCTGTTGCAGGCTATGCGTGCCAACGGTGTACATCAACTGATTTTCAGCTCATCTGCAACGGTTTATGGCGATCCTGAGTTTGTACCTCTAACTGAAAATGCCAAAGTAGGTGGTACAACTAATCCTTATGGCTCTTCTAAACTAATGGTCGAGCAAATTCTAAAAGATTTTGCCGCTGCCGAGCCAAATTTCAAAATCACCAGTCTAAGATATTTCAACCCTGTTGGTGCACATCCATCAGGTATGATTGGCGAAGATCCTAATGGTATTCCTAATAATCTGTTGCCTTATATCACTCAGGTTGCGATTGGTCGTCTGGAATGTTTATCAGTCTACGGAAACGATTATCCAACCAAAGATGGCACAGGTGTTCGTGATTATATTCATGTGATGGATTTGGCTGAAGGCCATATTGCCGCTATTGACTATTTGGATAAACAACCATCCTATGAAGTTTTCAATTTAGGAACCGGGGCCGGTTATTCTGTACTTGAATTACTTCATGCTTTTGAAAAAGCAGCAGGCAAAGCCATTCCGCACAAGATAACAGATAGGCGCCCTGGAGATATTGCTGAATGTTGGTCTGATCCATCAAGAGCCCGTGAAATTCTCAGCTGGCAAGCGACACGTAATATTGATGATATGATGCGTGATAGCTGGAACTGGCAGATAAATAACCCCAATGGTTTTCGCTCTAATTGAGATGTATATCTCTATACTGTCTGGTTCCTTAAAATTCAGAATAAATCTGAATGACTCCCCACCCGATATAGTTTTAATTTAGTCCTTGTACGCTGATAAATAAGCAAAATATCTGGCGTTCCGTGACATTCAAGGTAGCCAATATATTGACCTGCTAATGAATGTTCACGGTAACGCTCTGGTAAAGGTTCACCAGTCTGTAAAAGCTCAATAGCTTTCAAGATAACAGATTGAGCCTTTTTATTATTAGCATAACGCTTTGCATCTTTTTTGAAGCGACTCTGGTAAACAATCTTTAACATTATTTACCATCCAAGATCACGTTTTAGTTCATCTACCGTATCAACTCGATGAACACCTACGCCATTTTCCAGATCTCGAATAGCCTGTAATGTCTCCTGATTAAGTTGCAGCAACTCAGCAGGGAATTCTGGCTCAACAGCCAGACGATTAACCACCATACGAATTATAGTGGAAAGATTCAGCCCCATAGCTTTCGCATTAGCCATCGCAGCCGCTTTGGACTTAGGGTTAACACGGGCACGTACAACAGTATCAGCCATAAAAAACCTCCATCAATTTTTGTCTATATAATAGCCATATTGTAGCCACAAGCAAATGAATATATCCGAGTGATAAGCAATTTCTGAAAGATTAACAGATAAACCAGATATGAAATCCCTCCTGCATCCCTACTCAATTTCTGCTAATCTGTGCCCCTTGTTTCTGGGGGGTATATGCTAAACATCGTCTTATTTGAACCTGAAATCCCACCTAATACCGGTAATATTATTCGTCTTTGTGCCAATACCGGTTTTCAGTTGCATCTAATTCAACCTTTGGGTTTTACCTGGGATGATAAAAGGCTACGCCGAGCCGGGCTGGATTATCATGAGTTTGCCAATATCAAGCAACATCATGATTATTATGCTTTTTTAGAGAACGAAGGGTTTACAGGAGGGTCTTCTGCCCGTTTATTTGCTCTGACGACAAAAGGAACATCGGCACATAGTGCAGTAAGTTATCAGAATGGGGATTATTTGATGTTTGGGCCGGAAACCAGAGGGCTACCGCCTTACGTTCTGGATAATATGCCACCACAACAGAAGATCCGTATTCCAATGCTGGCAGACAGTCGCAGTATGAATCTCTCTAATTCAGTCGCAGTTGTGGTTTTTGAAGCCTGGCGGCAATTGGGGTATTCAGGTGCTTTATTGAAAGAGTAGCTGTTATTACTAAGGCTAATGCCGTGCATCTGACCCATTAAAAAACACGGCATTTTTGAGTATTCAGCTTTATAAACAGTATATTTCTCAACGCAGTGATTCAAAAAATCAAATCCCATCACCATACTCAAAGCCATTGTTGATTCCATTAAAGTGCTGGTTCATATCCAATGATGGCTTTTCGCTTTCAGGTTTACCAACAATACGGGCAGGCACACCAGCGGCTGTTGTGTGTGGTGGAACCGAACGAAGTACAACTGAACCTGCGCCAATTTTTGCCCCACGGCCAATTTCGATATTGCCAAGTATTTTCGCACCTGCACCAATCATCACCCCTTCCCTGACTTTTGGATGACGATCACCCTCTGATTTTCCTGTACCACCAAGGGTTACAGATTGCAGGATAGAAACATCATTCTCCACCACAGCCGTTTCACCAATGACAATACCAGTAGCATGGTCAAGCATGATGCCACAGCCAATCTTCGCCGCCGGGTGAATATCAACGCTAAAAGACATTGAAATCTGGTTTTGCAGGTAAATCGCTAATGCTTTTCTTCCCTCTCCCCATATCCAATGGGCAATACGATAGGCTTGCAAAGCATGAAATCCTTTGAGGTAAAGTAAGGGAGTCGAGTATTTATCTACCGCAGGATCACGTAAACGTACTGCTATGATGTCACGAGCAGCCGAGACAATCATTTGCTTATCTGAACCATAGGCTTCTTCTACAATTTCTCTGACAGCAATAGCCGGCATAATCGGTGTGGCGAGTTTATTAGCTAGCATATAACTTAAGGCACTACCAAGATTTTCATGCTTGAGTAACGTCGCATGAAAAAAACTGGCCAACATCGGTTCACATTCAGCCAGTGCTCTCGCTTCTGTTTTTATGTTCTTCCAAACTTCGTCCAATTCTTCTAGTGACATAACATTTACTCTCACAATTAGAACCTATCTTACTTTAAATTTTTATTCTGATTTAAGAGCGTACATCATCGCTCTCATCCTTTCTGGCTCTTCCTAACAATGCTTGAGCAGCTTCTACCACATTTTTATTGCAATACAGTATCTGGTAGATTTGCTCTGCAATCGGCATTTCTACACCCGCGCGATTAGCTAATGCACGCACTTCTTTAGTATTACGGTAACCTTCAACAACTTGCCCAATCTGGCACTGGGCTTCTTCGACACTAATTCCTTGCCCCAACATCATGCCAAAGCGACGGTTGCGTGATTGGTTATCAGTGCAAGTTAAAACCAAATCACCCAATCCCGCCATTCCCATAAAGGTGGAAGGATCAGCACCAAGCGCTGTACCAAGGCGACTCATTTCTGTTAATCCACGGGTAATCAATGCCGTGCGGGCATTAGCACCAAATCCCATACCGTCAGATATTCCGGCGCCAATAGCAATGACGTTTTTTACGGCACCACCGAGTTGGACGCCAATGAAATCGGGGTTTTTATAAACACGGAAACTTTTGCCACAATGGAATAATTGCTGAAGTTCATCACCAAAAGCAGATTCAGTCGCAGAGATAGCAATCGCAGTAGGTAAACCCGCCGCAAGTTCTTTGGCAAATGTTGGCCCCGAAAGCACCGCCAACGGTATTTTATTACCGAGTATCTCACAGGCCACATCCTGCAATAATCGACCAGTATCAGCTTCTAAGCCTTTACTTGCCCAGACAATACGAGAGTCCGGTCGCAGATGCGGTTCTACCTGCTTTAACACCTCACCAAACACATGGCTAGGAACCACAACAAGAATGTTGCGGCTTGCCGCCAGTGCTTTTGTCAGGTTTGCTTCAAGCAATAAACTATCAGGAAAAGTCACATCCGGCAGAAATCCCTGATTGCAACGTGCCTGCTGCAAAGCCTGAATATGCGCTGGATTATGGCCCCAGAGCACAACATCATGACCATTACGTGCTAGCGTAATAGCTAATGCGGTGCCGTATGAACCGGCACCGATAACTGTCATAGAAGCAGTGTTATTCATTAGGCTTCCTGTTGAGCCTGCTCACCATCCTGAGACTGTTCTGCCTGCTGTTGCAGGTAATTCATGAACAAAGCATCAAAGTTTACCGGAGCCAGATTCAGTTGTGGGAAAGTACCACGACTCACCAGGCTGGTGATGCATTCACGGGCATATGGGAACAGGATATTTGGACAATATGCACCCAGACAATGAGCCAGCTGGGTTCCTTCGATACCTTCGATAGAGAAAATACCGCCTTGCTGTATTTCACATAAGAATGCAGTCTCTTCACCCAGAGCTGCCGTCACAGTGACACGCAGAACAACTTCATAAACCCCCTGAGCCAACTCACTGGAAGCCGTATCCAAGTCCAGTTTTACTTCCGGCTGCCATTCCTGCTGAAACACCTGTGGCGCGTTTGGTGCTTCAAAAGAGATATCTTTGGTATAGATACGTTGGATCTGGAAAGTCATTTCTGTGTTGTTTTGTTCTGACATAATAATTGTTACCTTTTTTAGATGTCCTTATTAAAGTTCTTATGTGAGCGTCACCACTCACACCCAAAATGATTACTTTCTACCACGCGCCAATGGCAAATTTTCACCTGTCCAACCAGCCAGCCCTTCTTTCAGAGAACATACGTGTTCAAAGCCAGCACGGATAAGATTTTCAGCCGGAGTACGGGATTCAGTACCATTAGCTGAAACAACAATCACAGGCTGTCCTTTATGTTTTTCCAACTCTGCCAGATTGTTGTCTTTAATTTCAGATGGCGTCAGATTTATTGAACCAATGATATGCCCTTTGCGGAAATCTTCTCGAGAACGCAAATCCACAACGATAGCTTCTTCTTTATTGATCAAATTAATAGCTTGTGCACGGGTTATCTCTTTGGCTTTAGAGAAGAAGCCTTTCGCCGTAGTCACAATAACGGCAACCAGCAACGCAATCCAAGCGAGGCTAAGGATCATATTCTGGTTAATGAATTGCATGATTTCTTGCAGCATGGGGGCAAAAACTCCCGTTGGTTAATAACAAATATCTAAGGTTCCAGAGTATACCTTTGTGTTGCGTCAATTACAGCCAAATAGCGCAAGCTCAATAAAATTTTGCGGAGAGTTTCGAGAAAAATAAAAATACCCTGAAGATGGCGGGTTTTAAGTACATATCCAGATTATTCTCTGCCACACTAAATACATACAGGAATTTCGGCAATAAATAGGCTAAAGTAGCTAATATGTTTATTATTATCCAATTTCAATGTTAAGACAGCATTATCTGAAAGTGTAAAAAATCAACACAGCATCTGGTAAGTAATTGTTCATCATGGAATAATATGGCGTATATCGTAGCAAGGTATGTCTATAGAAATGGCTGACAACAAAGAAATATATAGCCGTAATTATCGGCTCAATCAGAACCTATGGCGGAACAAAATCCATGTCTTATTGTTCTGTGCTTTCCTGTCTGCTGTTTTCAGTTTTAATACCTTTGCCAACCAGATTACCGACAATAAAAACCGACTTAAAGATCTTCAGCAAAACATTGCAGAAAAAGAGAAGAGCGTGCAGCAACAGCAACAGCAACACAACACGTTGTTAAGTCAACTGAAAGATCAAGAAAATACAATTTCTAAAGTTGGCCGCTCTCTATACAGTACCCAAACTCAACTCAGTAAGCTGAATAAAGAAATTACTGCTCTCAATGCCAATATCAAGAAACTGAGAAAACAGCAAAAAGTGCAACAAGATATGCTGGCACTCCAGTTAGATGCTGCATTTCGTCAGGGGCAACATCAAGGGCTTGAACTTATGTTCAAAGGTGAGGAAGGCAAACGTGGTGAGCGCATCCTCGCTTACTATAGTTATCTTAATCAAGCTCGCCAGGACACTATTGTTAAGCTTGAGCAAATCACCGTTGATTTGACTGAACAGAAAAAACTTGAACAGCAAAAACAAGAAGAGCAGAAACAAATTCTGGCCGAACAACAGCAACAAAAACAGCAGATGGAAGTTGCCCGCAACGCCCGGCAGAAAACTCTGACGGAGCTGGAGTCTTCCCTGAAGAAAGACCAGCAATACCTTGCTGAGTTAAAACAAAATGAAACCCGTCTGAGAGATAAAATTGCCAAAGCAGAGCGAGAAGCGAAAGCACGTGCTGAACGGGAAGCCAGAGAAGCAGCTCGTGTCCGTGCGCAAGTTGCAGCGAAACAGAAACAAGCACAGCAGAAAGGTTCTAGCTATAAACCCACTGAAGATGAACGTGCATTAATGGCGCGTACCGGTGGCCTTGGACGTCCGGCTGGTCAGGCAATCTGGCCTGTCCACGGCCGAGTGATACATGGGTTTGGTGAAGCTCTGCAAGGTGAGTTACGCTGGAAAGGTATGGTGATTTCTGCCACGGAAGGTACTGAAGTCAAAGCGATATCCGATGGCCGGGTACTATTGGCTGACTGGTTGCAAGGCTATGGTCTAGTCGTTGTTATAGAGCATGGTAAAGGCGATATGAGTCTCTATGGCTATAATCAGAGTGCCTTAGTCAGTGTTGGTCAACAAGTTCGTGCCGGGCAACCCATCGCTCTGGTCGGTAACAGTGGTGGCCAAAATCAACCCGCACTTTATTTCGAAATCCGCCGTCAGGGAAGAGCAGTAAACCCACAACCATGGCTTGGGAGATAATCAGATGAGACAACTTTGGTTCACAAAATTCATTGCTATCGCTCTGTTATTTTTGAGTCTGCAAGTCAATGCCTCTCGTCTGGCCATTGTTATTGATGACTTTGGCTACCGTCCTCATAATGAAAGCAAAATATTGCAGATGCCTGTTGCGATTTCTATCGCCATTCTGCCAGATTCCCCACATGGCAGGGAAATGGCAGAAAAAGCACATAAGCAAAGACGAGAAATCTTAATTCATCTGCCAATGGCACCGCTCAGTAAACAATTGTTAGAACCAGATACACTCCAGCCAACAATGAGCAGTGAAGAAATTGACCGTATCATCCAGCACGCAATACAAAAGGTCCCTTATGCTGTAGGAATGAATAACCATATGGGCAGCGCCATGACTTCAAGCTTGCCGGGAATGCAGAAAGTTATGCACTCACTGTCCCGCTATCATCTCTATTTTCTCGATAGTGTGACGATTGGGAACACACAAGCAACAAAGGCAGCAAAAGGTACACCTGTCCGTGTTATCCGCCGTAATGTTTTTCTAGACGATGTACAATCAGAGGCGGAAACCCGCTACCAGTTAAACCGAGCAATTTCTATTGCCCGTAAGAATGGCTCCGCTATTGCTATCGGCCATCCTCACCCAACAACCATTCGTGCATTACAAAAGATGCTGCCAACACTTCCCGCTGATATTGAATTAGTCAGCCCAAGCATGCTGTTAAGTGGTACACCTGCTGGTGGTAATCAGCATAAATGGGGCAAGCAGTGTGAAATAAAAGAGGCATCAGATCCCGTTACCAGCAAAGACTATCTGGCAATCATTGGCGATACTCTGGTTGATAACCTTATTGTGAATACGGTGAACCAACATATCCAAAAATTGGCTAAAGATAAATCTCAGTAAGAAGAATAAAAAATTATCCTACAAGGCAGAATGAGATAATTCATCCAATGGCAGTATTGCAATATCGCCAATGCCTCTCAACTACAACCTGATCACATCTCACGATCAGTTCTGCCCGCATACAATGTCGAATTGACTCATAAAGGAACAGACGCTCAAGAACTGAAAGCGCCTGTTAATCTTAGTGATAACTTATTGATTAATCCCAGTTCAGAATAACTTTACCAGACTGTCCTGAACACATGACATCAAAGCCTTTTTGGAAGTCATCAATAGAGAATCGGTGAGTGATAATGGGTGTCAGATCCAAGCCAGATTGAATCAATGCCGCCATTTTGTACCAAGTCTCAAACATTTCACGGCCATAAATGCCTTTAATAAACAAGCCCTTGAAAATCACCTGATTCCAGTCAATTGCCATATCTGATGGTGGAATACCCAACAGTGCGACTCGACCACCGTGATTCATGGTATTCAATAAGGTACGAAATGCTGCGGGCGCACCAGACATTTCCAAACCAACATCAAAACCTTCGGTCATGCCCAACTCTGCCATGACATCGGTCAGATTTTCTTTACTGACATTCACCGCACGAGTAACACCCATTTTACGTGCCAACTCAAGGCGATATTCGTTAACGTCTGTAATAACAACATGACGTGCACCAACATGCTTACACACTGCCGCAGCCATAATACCAATTGGCCCTGCACCGGAAACCAACACATCTTCGCCAACGAGATCAAACGAAAGCGCGGTATGAACAGCATTGCCAAATGGGTCAAAGATAGAAGCCAGTTCATCAGAGATGTTATCCGGGATTTTGAATGCATTAAATGCAGGAATAACCAGATATTGAGCAAAAGAGCCTGGGCGGTTTACCCCTACACCAACCGTATTACGGCATAAGTGAGTACGGCCACCACGACAGTTACGGCAATGACCACAAGTGATGTGCCCTTCACCAGATACACGATCACCAATTTTAAAACCTTTCACTTCCTGACCAATTGCAACAACTTCACCAACATATTCATGACCGACAACCATCGGTACAGGAATTGTTTTTTGCGACCAGTCATCCCAGTTATAGATGTGTACATCCGTGCCACAAATCGCAGTTTTACGGATTTTTATCATCACATCATTGTGCCCCAGCTCTGGCTCGGGCACATCTGTCATCCAGATACCTTCTTCTGCCTTTAACTTTGACAATGCTTTCATAGAGATACCTTATGCAATTACTTTTAATTGCTTACCAATTCGCGTGAACGCTACAACTGCACGTTCAATTTGTTCTTCCGTATGTGCCGCTGACATTTGAGTGCGGATACGGGCCTGATTTTTAGGGACTACCGGATAGAAGAAACCTGTAACATAAATGCCTTCTTCCAGTAATTCTGCGGCAAATTCCTGTGCCAATTTTGCATCACCTAACATGACAGGGATAATCGCGTGGTCAGCACCGGCCAAAGTGAAACCTGCCGCGGTCATTTTTTCACGGAACAGATTTGCGTTCTTCCACAGACGATCACGTAACGCATCACCCTCTTTTAGCATATCCAGCACTTTAATAGATGCCGCGACAATTGCCGGTGCCAGTGAATTAGAGAACAAATATGGGCGTGAACGCTGACGCAACCATTCAACAACTTCTTTACGTGCCGCAGTATAGCCACCAGAAGCACCTCCCAACGCTTTACCTAATGTACCGGTAATGATGTCAATACGATCCATTACGTCACAATATTCGTGCGTGCCGCGACCATGAGCACCAACAAAACCAACAGCATGGGAATCATCCACCATGACCATAGCACCAAATTCATCAGCCAGATCACAGATAGATTTCAAGTCAGCAATTACGCCGTCCATCGAAAACACACCATCTGTTGCAATCACAATATGGCGGGCATTATCTGCTTTTGCTTTCTCCAGTTGTGCTCTCAGTTCCTGCATATCATTATTAGCATAGCGATAACGCTTCGCTTTGCATAAACGGACACCATCAATAATAGAAGCATGGTTTAGAGCATCAGAGATAATGGCATCTTCCGGCCCAAATAGGGTTTCAAATAAACCACCGTTAGCATCAAAACAAGAAGAATAAAGAATAGCATCTTCCATGCCCAAGAATTCTGCCAGTTTCTGTTCCAGCTCTTTATGGGTATCCTGAGTCCCGCAAATAAAGCGAACAGATGCCATGCCAAAACCATGGCTATCCATTCCCGCTTTAGCCGCAGCAATCAGATCAAGATGATTAGCCAAACCTAAGTAGTTATTTGCACAGAAGTTAATAACGTGGCTACCATCAGCAACAGCAATGTCAGCACTCTGTGCAGAAGTGATGATACGTTCATTTTTGAATAGCCCTTCAGAGTGAGCTTGTTCTAATTGTTCATTAATTTGCTGGTAAAATGATGCTGACATTGATTCTCTCCTGATTAAATAAAAAGTAATGACGTATTTTACTGATTGATCAGGCTACTGACGACACTACCAGGCAGATAATATTAACTTTGCTGTACACGTCACGTCATGCAAACTGAATTACCATATTATTTCAGTATATCCCCCTGCTTAAGCTACTGTCCTCAAAAGTGTTAGATGTTATTATAGGAGCCGTTTGCTTCATTTAACCCTATTGATAGAGGTGAGTCCGATGATCGTTGTTACTGGCGGTGCTGGATTTATTGGCAGCAATATTGTCAAGGCACTGAATGACGAAGGATATAAAGATATTCTGGTCGTAGATAATTTAAAAGATGGTACTAAGTTCGCTAATCTGGCTGACCGGGATATTGCTGATTACATGGATAAGGAAGAGTTTATTGTTAGTATCCTAGCCGATGATGATTTAGGTGATATTGACGCTATTTTCCATGAAGGCGCTTGTTCATCCACAACCGAGTGGGATGGCAAATATATGATGGATAATAACTATCAATATTCAAAGGAGTTATTGCATTATTGTCTCGATCGTAAAATTCCTTTCTTGTACGCCTCTTCAGCAGCAACCTATGGTGGCCGTAGTGATAACTTTATTGAAGAGCGTCAATATGAGAAACCACTTAATGTTTATGGTTACTCTAAATTTCTGTTCGACCAGTATGTCCGGGAGCTTTTGCCTCATACTGATTCACAGATTTGTGGTTTCCGTTATTTCAATGTGTATGGACCACGCGAAGGTCACAAAGGCAGTATGGCCAGTGTTGCATTCCATCTGAACAATCAAATCAATCAGGGACAAAACCCGAAATTATTCGTCGGCAGTGAAAACTTTCAACGTGACTTTATTTATGTTGGTGATGCCGCTGCCGTTAACCTGTGGTTCTGGAAAAACGGTGTTTCTGGTATCTATAACTGTGGGACTGGTCGCGCTGAATCTTTCCAAGCGGTTGCAGATGCAGTTGTTGAATTTCATAAAGATAAATCGCCGACCGTTGAACATATTGATTTTCCTGAGCATTTGAAAGGCCGTTATCAAAGCTTCACTCAAGCAGATCTAACTAAACTCCGTGCAGCTGGTTATGACAAGCCATTCAAGACAGTTGCCGAAGGAGTGACGGAATATATGCATTGGCTCAATCAGGATAAGTAATCTATTCGCTATGAAAATATTGGTGATCGGCCCTTCGTGGGTGGGTGACATGATGATGTCACAAAGCCTTTACCGAACATTAAAGGCTTTGTACCCTAATGCAGAAATTGATGTTATGGCTCCAGCCTGGTGCCGCCCACTGCTGGCAAAAATGCCGGAGATCAATCAGGCATTAGCAATGCCATTAGGCCATGGTGCACTGGCATTAGGTGAACGTCGTCGGCTTGGTGTTGTACTACGTGAACATAAATATGATCGCGCTTATGTGCTACCAAACTCTTTTAAATCTGCGTTAGTTCCTTTCTTCGCCAATATTCCTCTGCGTACCGGCTGGCGTGGTGAAATGAGATATGGATTGCTCAATGATATTCGTATACTGAATAAAGAAGCTTTTCCGTTAATGGTCCATCGCTATGTCGCATTAGCCTATGATGCAAAGCAGATAAGCAGTGCAACGGATCTCCCTCACCCCTTACTGTGGCCTCAGCTGGATGTCACTGATGAAGATATCGCAGAATCTACCGCAGCATTCAACATTTCTGATCACCGACCGATTATCGGTTTCTGCCCCGGTGCAGAGTTTGGTCCGGCGAAACGTTGGCCACACTATCATTACGCTGCATTAGCTCAACAGCTTATTACGCAAAAGGGATATCAAATTCTGCTGTTTGGCTCTACTAAGGATCACGAAGGTGGAGAAGATATCCGCAAGTCACTGACGGAAGAAGCCCGTGAATACTGTATCAATCTTGCCGGACAAACATCTCTTGAACAAGCAGTCAATATTATCGCTGCTTGTGATGCTGTTGTGACTAACGATTCCGGTTTGATGCATGTTGCCGCAGCACTTAATCGCCCTCTCGTTGCACTTTATGGCCCAAGCAGTCCAGATTTTACCCCACCATTATCTGATAAAGCAGAAGTTATCCGTCTGATTACTGGTTATCACAAGATCAGAAAAGGTGACAGTGCACATGGCTATCATCAAAGTCTTATCGATATCCAGCCAGAGCAGGTGATGGCTTCTCTGGAAAAATTATTAAAAACGGAGAATCAGGATTAATGCGGGTTTTACTGGTTAAAACTTCTTCCATGGGAGACGTACTCCACTCTCTCCCTGCACTTACCGATGCAGAAAAAAACCTGCCTGATGTTCGTTTTGATTGGGTGGTGGAAGAAGGCTTTGCACAAATCCCGGGTTGGCACAGTGCAGTTGATCAAATTATTCCTGTTGCTATTCGCCGCTGGCGTAAAAGCTGGTTTAGTAAAGAAACCTGTACAGAACGCCGTTTATTTAAAGAAACACTAAAATTAAATCACTATGATGCCGTTATTGATGCTCAAGGGTTATTGAAAAGCGCATTTCTAGTCACTCGATTAGCTCATGGCCCCAGACATGGTTACGACCGTAAAAGTATCCGAGAACCGTTGGCAAGCTTCTTTTATGATTTCCGTCATTCAGTCGGCAAGCAACAACACGCCGTAGAGCGTATCCGGGAATTATTTGCAGTCAGCCTTGGTTATAGCAAACCGACAAAACAAGGTGATTATGGCATTGCTCGCCATTTTTTAAAGCAGCAACCGGAAAACCCAAACGATTATCTGGTTTTTCTCCATGCTACTACCCGCGACGAAAAACACTGGCCAGAAAGTCACTGGCGCCAACTTATTACTGAAATTCAGCCAACAGGTATGCGAATTAAACTCCCCTGGGGAGCAGAACATGAGTATCAACGTGCACTGAGACTGGCAGAATGTTTCCCCCACGTGGAGGTACTGCCAAAACTGACTTTAGCGCAAATAGCACAGGAACTGGCTGGTGCAAAAGCTGTTGTTTCTGTTGATACCGGTCTGAGTCACCTCACTGCAGCACTGGATCGCCCTAATATTACGTTGTTTGGCCCGACAGATCCGGGCCTGATTGGGGGCTATGGCAAGGAACAGATGTCTTTGAAAGCAGAAGATGGAGATATCAAAAGTATTACTCCATCGAAGGTGTTAGCTCATCTTCAGAAAAGTATTGGCTGATTACCGCGAGTCTAAGGCGTTTCTGGTAGGCGCCTGATTTTTAATAATTAACTGAAAGTAAGTAATTTGCAGCAAATGCTCTCTCATACTATCTATTCTCATACTATCTATCTATTCTCATATTCAAATGTTAAGAAAATCTGTTCCCAATTAAAGACTTGAATCATTTTTAAACCATATTCCTCTATTAATACAGTTATATATCCTTCATCTTTCAAGTTGCTGCTTTCACTTACCCCAGTCACATCGTTATCTATGCTCCCGGGGATGCGTTCACTTGCCACCGCGCTGCAATTTGAAATCTATTGGGTATAGTAAATAAGTTATATTGCATAAGAACTTCATTTCTTAATGAAATAAACTCTGATTTAAGTCCGTGTTATCTGCATCAAACCTTAGCATCTTTAATCATGTTAATTTTATCCTCTTAACCATGATGGCTTCTTTAATTGGTAATACTCAGCCAATGTCATTCCTTGAACCTGTGGTTTTAGATAGTTAAATAATCCCTCTAAATCCTGATAAAGACGCTCAATTTGTTCCTCATCTTTAAATATCGGGCTACCACCTGGCATAAATTCAGAGGAATGCAGCATAAACTCAATATAATCACTACCTTCTGCCAATGTTTGCTGAACAACTTTTTTCATTTGTTCCAGATTACCCCCTTTTGGCCGCAACCAGTTAACAGATGGAGAACGCTGTTTGCCACGTAAGCTATCATATTTCTGCTTAAGGAAATTCATCAACGGTGGATGCTTATATTGAATACTCATTGGTACCTCTAGCAAAGAAGATTCTCCTCGCTTAGAAATATCCTGTAAATCCATAAAATAGGCATAAGATGGAAAGTGACCATAATCAGTTCCACCATTGCCATTAGGATCGCCTTTTGTGAAGCTCCAATTAACTTTTGGCGTTACAGAACAGTCGACTTGATAACCATATTCCACTAACAACTCCGCATAATATTCATTAAATGCCCAGCGTCCTGCCCGATGACTTAACATTTTAGTTTGTAATTTATCTTCTAATAGGTTAGTCATCAGATGAACCTTCGCTCTGATTTGCTCTTTCGGAAACTCAATCAAATAAGGCTTATAGCGCATATCATCGTCGGTAAGAGGAACCAGCGGTGGACTATTCCAGGCATGTAAATGCATGCCAATTTCACCCTGACCTCTGACAATCACATCTTTAGCAAAGTCGATGTATAAGTCATCCATTGCCATCTCATAGTTCGTTAGCCAAACAGGTTTAAAACCAAAACGTTCGCATAGATCCTGAAATCTTGGCAAATAATGCGTATTCTCTGTCGAAATCTGACTGTGGTTTCGCCACAAGTCATCACCTTCAGTATCAATAGTGATAATAAATGCTGGTAAAATCATCAGAATCATGCCTAAAACATAACCAAATTTGTGGCTTTATAGTACGCAGGTCAGTACCATAGCGCAATTAACTTATCATTAAGTGGTAATTTTATGTATGCTTCATTTAATTCTGGAACTGGATCGCATTATTTACTTAAACAGGAATAGAGAGTAGCGCCCCCCATGCCCCTCTATTAAGATTATTATATTGATAATTTGTAGAATAAATATAATGGCAAATAAAACTGGCAATTTTCAACGAATTCTAGTGATAAAACTCCAACATCATGGAGATATGCTATTAATCACTCCAGTAATTAGCACATTAAAAAATCATTATCCAGAAGCCGAAATCGATATTTTGCTTTATCAAGAAACTCAGCCAATGTTAGAAAATTCTCCCGATATCTCCCATATTTTTGCCATTGACCGAAAATGGAAAAAATTGGGAGCGAAATCACATCTCAGTTATGAATGGCAGTTACTTAAAAAATTACGAAAACGTCATTATGATTTAGTTTTGAATCTGGCAGACCAATGGCGAAGTGCATTTATCACTTTATTCACCGGCGCACCAATTCGTTTAGGTTTCGATTATCCCAAACGGCAGAACTGGAAATGGTATCTCTGCTATACTAAAGTCATTAATACAGAGCAACACCATTCAATGCATACTGTAGAGCAAAATCTTTCCATTCTGAATCCTCTGAATTTATCCTCATTTATGATTAATGTGAAGATGAATTACAGTGAAAAAGACTTAATCTGGGTAAAAGAAACTTTGGCTCAACACTCTATTGGGCAAAAATATATTGTTATTCAGCCGACGTCCCGATGGTTTTTTAAATGCTGGGACGAAAAGAAAATGGCAGAAATAATAACATCATTAAAAAATGACGGCAGGCAAGTTATCTTAACATCAGGCCCAGATGAACAAGAGATAGCAATGATAAATAATATATTATCGTATTGTTTCGATAAAAACATAATATCTCTAGCCGGACAATTAACTTTACCCCAATTAGCTGCACTCATTGACCATGCCCAGCTACTGATCGGCGTTGATTCTGTTCCTATACATATGGCAGCCGCTTTAAGCACTCCTTGTATTGCACTCTTTGGTCCATCCAAACTAACATTTTGGCGACCATGGCAAGCGATTGGTGAGGTTATTTGGGCTGGAAATTATGGTAGACTGCCCGACCCTGATGATATTGATACCAATACCCAGAAACGGTACCTGAACTTGATCCCAACAGAAGCTGTTATTTCTTCAGCAAGGAGGCTCCTCTTATGAAACATCTGCGTCTGGCTATCATTCGTCAGAAATATCGCCCCGATGGAGGAGCCGAACGCTTCGTTTCAAGGGCACTGGAGGCTTTGAGTAATCAGCAATTAGAGCTGAATGTTATAACTCGATCCTGGCAAGGAGAAACTAACCCAAACTGGCATCTCCACTTATGCAATCCGATTAAATTAGGCCGAATTAGCCGAGAAAGAGGCTTCGCCAAAGCCGCTCGTTCTCTCTGGCAACAAGAAAAATTTGATTTAGTCCAAAGCCATGAAAGGATTGCTGGCTGTGATATTTACCGGGCAGGTGATGGGGTTCATCGCCGCTGGTTGTTGCAACGGGCAAAAATTTTACCCAAATGGCGAGCGAAGTGGTTGTTGAACGATCGCTATCATCGTTATGTTATGAATGCAGAAAAAGAGATGTATTCAGCACCTGAACTCAAAAAAGTCATTTGTAATGCTGAAATGATCAAAAAAGAATTGATAGAAGATTTTAACCTTACCGAAGATAAGATTTCTGTCATCTATAACGCCATCGATCACAAAAAATTTTACCCTGCAAACGAGCAAACTCGGTTACAACTGCGGAAAAAAAATCACATTCCACTCAATACCAAATGCTTAATTTACGTTGGTTCTGGGTTTGAACGGAAAGGATTAGCCGCCGCAATTAAAGCTATTGCAAGAACGGGTAATTATTTGTTAGTTATCGGCAAAGATAAAGAGCAAAAAAAATATTTAGCACTGGCAAATTCCTTAGGGTGCAACGAACGAATCCGTTTTATGGGATTACAAAAACAAACTCTTCCTTTTTACCAGATGGCAGACGCTTTATTACTGCCAACATTGTACGATCCATTTCCAAATGTCATTCTTGAAGCGATGGCCTGCGGTTTACCGGTTATCACCAGTACGACTTGTGGCGGTTCCGAATTTGTCATTCAAGAAAAAAATGGTTTTATTTGTGACGCTCTTGACATTAGTAAACTCACAGAAGCGATTCAATGTATACCGGATGACATTTTGGGTAGCAAAATGTCATCCGAAGCAAGAAACCGAATTCTGAATTCAACACCCGAAAATTTATCACAGCAACTTATTCATCTTTATCAACGAGTATTGGCACAGTGAAAGAACATATCCTTTTTATTATCGATGGATTACCTGGTGGGGGCGCAGAAAACGTCACACTCAGGCTCGCCAATGGATTACATCAATCTGGTTATCAAATCTCCATCCTTTCACTCGACACCAGACTGGCTTATACCATCCCTGACGGGATTAATTACCTTGTCGATACTGATCATTACCAAGGCCCCTTAAGAAGACTCAATGAGCTTAATCGCAGAGCTAAATCTATGGACAAAGTTTTACAGAAACTTTTCCAAGAAAAAAGTAAACCAGCTCTTGTAATCTCTAATCTGCACAAAACTGACAGAATTGTTGTTAAATCAAAAGTCCTGGCTGATTGTAATATCTGGCATTGCATTCACGGTATCTTTTCTCAATCTTACCTTGGTAATAAGCGCGGGCTTGCTTACTGGATAAAAAAAGAAAAAATTAAAAAAACCTATAAAAATAGGCAGCTTGTTTGTGTCTCTGATGCAGTAGGTGATGATTTAAAAACAAATATTTCTCTGCAACCAGCAGAAATACTAACTATTTACAATCCATTTGATTTTAAAGAAATCAAAGAAAAAGCAAATCAAGACAATCCTTACCATGGAATAGAATATTTGCTACATGTTGGTCGTTTTCATGTAGTTAAACGCCATGACCGTCTTCTGGAAGCTTTTGCTAAAGCTGAACTTCCCTGTAAGTTACTGATCGTTGGTCAAGGGGAAGAACAAGCTGAATCAGAGATTAAACAGAAAATCAGTGAGCTTAATCTTACCAATAAAGTTATCTTAGCTGGCTTTCACGCTAATCCTCTACCTATTATTCGTGAAGCAAAAGCCGTCGTTATCAGTTCAGATAGTGAAGGCTTGCCAACGGTTCTGATTGAAGCATTAATCTGTCACACACCAATTGTCAGCACTATATGCCCCGGTGGTGTCAGTGAGATTATGACGGGTGAATTAACACAATATTTATCTCAGCTCACGCCTGACTCGTTAGCTGAAAAAATGCAATTGATCTATAATCATCCCCCTGTAATTACTGAAGATATGTATAAAAAGTTTGATAGTGACCATATACTACAACAATATATGTCACTGATAGATAAACGCAGCTTTTAAGACCTCAACCGTATCTATCTCATACAGATATGCATTTTCACACTTTCCTTGAAGCAGTGTGATACTATTGGCGCTAATTTATATAAATGAATTTGATAGAATGTTATTGCGTTTATATCAGGTACTTCTCTACCTCATCCAACCTCTGATTTGGTTGCGTTTATTACTTCGCAGCCGCAAGGCCCCTGCTTACCGCAAGCGCTGGGGTGAACGTTACGGTTTCTGTGCAGGTAAAGTTGCCGCTGGGGGCATCCTGCTTCATTCAGTTTCCGTTGGTGAGACGTTGGCTGCAATCCCTTTGGTCAGAGCTTTGCGTCATCACTACCCCTTCTTACCAATTACCGTGACTACGATGACGCCCACGGGTTCAGAGAGAGTACTGTCTGCTTTGGGAAATGATGTTAATCACGTCTATTTGCCGTACGATCTTCCCGGTTCCATGGAGCGCTTTCTCAACCAAGTTAACCCGAAGTTAGTTATCATTATGGAAACAGAGCTTTGGCCTAATCTGATCTTCCAGCTTCATCGACGTAACATTCCTCTAGTGATTGCCAATGCCCGTTTATCTGCACGTTCTGCAATGGGATACCAAAAAATAGGCCATTTCGTAAAAACAATTTTGCACAAAATTACCTTAATTGCGGCTCAAAATCAGGAAGATGGCGACCGTTTTACTGAATTAGGTTTGAAACGCTCTCAGTTGGCTATCACCGGCAGCTTGAAATTCGATATTTCAGTAACGCCGGAACTGGCGGCTAAAGCAGTGACATTACGACGCCAATGGGCTGCCCGCCGTCCTGTCTGGATAGCTACCAGTACCCACGATGGAGAAGAAAGCATTATTCTGGATGCTCATTGCAAGTTATTAAAACAATACCCAAATCTGCTGCTGATCCTCGTACCACGCCATCCGGAGCGTTTTACTAAAGCTGAAGAGTTAACAAAGAAAGCCGGATTAAGTTATATTCTTCGCAGTTCAGGAAAAATTCCCGAAGCCAATATCCAGGTTGTTATCGGCGATTCTATGGGTGAACTGATGCTGCTCTATGGTATTGCTGATCTGGCTTTTGTTGGTGGCAGCTTGGTTGAACGTGGCGGACATAACCCGCTAGAAGCCGCAGCCCATGCCATTCCAGTGTTAATGGGTCCCCATACCTTTAACTTTAAAGCTATCTGCGCCAAATTAGATCAAGCTAATGGCCTGATTACCGTGACTAACAGCCAATCTCTGTTCACCGAAATCAATAGCTTGCTGACTGATGAAGATTATCGCTTGTACTATGGACGCCACGCAGCAGAAGTATTGCATGAGAATCAGGGTACTCTTCAACGTCTGCTTAAATTGCTGGAACCCTATCTCCCCCCACGGAGCCACTGAATGAGTAAGAGAAAACGTCTTTCCGTTGTGATGATTACCAAGAATTCAGCGGATCTGATCACAGATTGTCTGGCCTCAGTCAGTTGGGCTGATGAAATCATCGTGCTTGATTCTGGCAGTTCAGACGACACCTGCCAGATAGCACAGACAATGGGCGCAAAAATATTTTCTAATACAGAATGGCCGGGATTTGGTCGCCAGCGCCAGCTAGCCCAGCAATATGCTTCTGGTGATTATATTTTTATGATCGATACAGACGAGCGTGTAACACCAGAACTGAGAGCATCTATAGAACAAGTTCTGACCCATGCTGATAATAACAAAGTCTACAGTTGCGCCCGCCGGAATTTATTTCTTGGCCGCTTTATGAAACACAGTGGCTGGTATCCCGATAGAGTCCTTCGTCTCTATGCCCGTGATCGTTATCAATACAATGATAATCAGGTTCATGAATCGCTTGAAACCCATAGAGCCCCAGTTGTTATTTTGAAAGGAGATTTACTTCATCTTACTTGCCGTGATCTGATGGAATTTCAGGGAAAACAGCTGAATTACGCTAAAGCATGGGCAAAACAACGTCATGAACAAGGTAAGCTGTGCAGTTATTTTTCTATTTTCAGCCATACTTTCGGCGCTTTCTTTAAAACCTGGCTGTTGCGGGCTGGCTTTCTTGATGGTAAACAGGGATTAATACTGGCTATCGTTAACGCTCAATATACGTTTAATAAGTATGTCGCGTTGTGGGAAAAGAGACAGCAACAAGGGTAAAATTGATGAAAACCAAAGCCATTTATCCCGGAACATTCGATCCTGTTACCTACGGGCACATCGATATCGTTACCCGTGCTGCGGGTATGTTCGACCACATTCTGTTTGCTATTGCCAATAGTGCCAGAAAGAATCCTGTGTTTACTCTGGATGAACGCGTTGCTATGGCGAAAGAAGTGACCTCACACCTAGATAATGTGGAAGTGGTGGGTTTTTGTGAATTGATGGCTAATTTCGCAAAGAAGCAGCAAGCCAATATTCTTATCCGAGGTCTTCGCTCAGTGTCTGATTTTGAGTATGAATGGCAGCTCGCCAATATGAACCACCACTTTATGCCTGAATTGGAGAGTGTCTTTTTGCTACCATCGCAAAATCTCTCATTTGTATCTTCATCCTTGATTAAAGATGTCGCCCGTCACGATGGCGATATTTCATCATTCTTACCAGAACCTGTTGCACAGGCAATGCTAAAAAAATTAGGTAAATAATTTTCTGAAATTATCGGGGTTAGCAAGGAGATTCCCTATCTCTACGCTTCACCCCGATATCCAGCATAAATTAATGCTGGCAATGACGGCAAAAGAAAGTGCTACGCTGCCCAAGCTTAATACTTTCTATCTTTCCACCACAAATCCGACACGACTCTCCTGTCCTGCCATAAACAAACAGTTCCTGAGCAAAATAGCCCGGTTTACCGTCAGATTGCAGGAAATCCCTAAGTGTCGTTCCCCCCTGCTCAATAGATCGTTGCAGAACCTTTTTAATCGTTTCTACCAGTAAATACACCTCACACTCAGTTAACGTATGTGCCGGGCGCTCAGGCTGAATACGGGCAGTAAACAACGCTTCATTTGCATAGATATTCCCAACCCCTACAACTAGCTTGTTATCCATTAGCCAAGGCTTAATCAACGTTTTTTTATTTCTTGATTGAGCGTAAAGATAAGCGCCATTAAAGCCATCAGTAAGTGGCTCAGGCCCCAAATGCGTCAATACTGAGCACTGATTAAGATCATTACTCCATAGCCACGCACCAAATCGTCTGGGGTCGGTATAACGCAAAACCTTGCCATCAGCCATAACTAAATCCACATGATCATGTTTCTCCGCAGGGCGTTCCTCCAACAAGATCCGCAAACTACCCGACATACCTAAATGGATAATAATCCAACCCTCTGCCAACTCAATCAGTAAATATTTAGCCCGTCGTTGAACACTGAGTACAAGCCGGTCACTCAGTTTCATAATTTCTTCCGCAACTGGCCAGCGCAACCGCCCATTTCTGACCACCGCATACTGAATTACGTTTCCTACCAGATGTGGTTCTATTCCTCTCCGGCTGGTTTCTACCTCTGGTAGTTCTGGCATGATGATAACTCCTGTATTATGTATATTGTTTCAACTCTATTACATCTCAGCAGATTAAGATAATATTTTCGTGTATCATTTCCAACCAAACTCAACAGGAATGAAAACAGATTGATGAATATATTTGACATTAAAAATCGCAACAAAAAATCATTATGGAACTTATCCATCATTGGGATTTATATAGCCCTTGTTTATCTGCCTGATATAACAAGATATAAAAATTTGGTTATAATCTTGATTGGCATTACAGCACTGACCTATCTGGCCACGGATTTTCGTCAAGTGATGCGTTCCATGCGCAATTCATTGTTCCTGTCTATTCTGTTATTCACCTTAGCAATGTTCTATTCAGTGGCGATTTCAGTCGATCCCGCATTGAGCTTTCAAGAGATGAATAAGCCCATCCTAAATGGGCTGTTACTGTTCAGTTTTACTTTTCCTATTGTATTGTACAAAGAGAATAAAGAAAGTATTGCCAAAATGATTTTATATTCATTTACTATTGGGATGTTGGCAATATGCCTGACTGATATTGGTAAATATCTTATTAACTATAGTAAGGGTGAAATGCCTTTTACCAACTTCGACCACCGGGAATTTTCTTATGGTTTTATTTTCTATTTCCCTATCTTACTCTGCACCTGGGCGTTGTGGAAAAAACATACCTTAACGAGTTGGTTGATATTGGCCGTTGCTTCCGCGATAAGCTTGTTTTTGCTATTAGGTACTCTGGCCCGTGGTGCTTGGGTAGCTGTTGCTGTTATCACTGTCTTTATTATCATTATTAATCGGGAATGGAAGCTGACCATAATGGCGAGTTTAATCCTTAGCTTTTCAGTTGTCCTTTCTCACACTACGATAATAGCTAATGAAAATACTAAATTACTATTTTGGAAGCTTACTCAAACTGATAGCAGCCATCGTTATAAAAATGGCACACAAGGGGCTGCTCTTGATTTGATTATAGAGAACCCAATTAAAGGCTATGGTTATGGCAATAAAGTCTACCATAAGGTTTACAATGAACGAGTTGCTGATTATCCAGATTGGATATTTCGTACCTCCATCGGCCCCCACAATATCTTTCTGGCATTTTGGTTTGCAGGTGGAATAATCGGTCTAATCACAACCTTACTGATGACCGTCTCCGCGCTGTATACTGGTAGCCATATTACTGCCCGTAACAGTGGTATAATAAAGCAGGCTGGCATTATTCTATTAGCTGGATTTATTGGACTATTTATTGTCCGTGGAGCTTTTGAAAATACCTACATTAATGAGATAGGCATTTTACTCGGTTTGATGATTGCACTGTATAAAAAGAAAAGCGAGTAATCAGATATCCCGGTCATATCATCAAATGACTGTATATGACCACCGTCACACCGATTATTATGCAGAAATATCCTTTGATATAGTCTGCATAATAAGTCTGGCTCGCTGATCCCAATTAAAGCGTTCTGTCACCAACATTTTTGCATAACTGATTTGTGCTTTAACTTTTTCCGGATTGACTCTCAATAACCGAATTTGCTCAGCAAAACTTTCCGCATTCTCACTGTCGGCAAAACTAACCGCATTTTCATCAACTACATCACGAATAGAAGCAAAATCAGAGATAACCACAGGTTTACCCATCGCCATATATTCGAATAATTTCAATGGTGAGGTATAACGGCTACCAATGCTGGTCTTAGTTAATGGCAACAGACAAATATCATTATCTGCAATCATCTGAAAACGTAATTTAGGTTGAATAAAACCCAGAAAATTAACTTTGTCAAAAACACCAATCTGCTGAGCAATCTGTTGTAATTGTTTAATTTGTTCTGGCTCGCCACCAGCAATATTCAGTACTGCATTTTCAAGATACATCATCGCTTCAATCGCCGTTGGAATACCTTTCCAACGATGCAAACTTCCCAGATAAAGAATCTGGGTTGGTAATTCACGGTCATTTGATACAAGTTTATCTGATAATATCGATTCCACGGCCAACATATCCACACCATCTGGTGCCACAACAATTGGTGTGCTGACACTATATCCACTGATAATGTCATCACTCAGTAACGACGTCAGAACAAAAATAACCCTAGACTGATTATAAACAAAGTGCTCGGCTTCTTTCAGTTTCTGATATTTATACTGATTTTTATTTTTACTCAAATCATGTGATTCTTTAAATGACTGAGCAAAAATTTCATGACTTTCAAAAAACAGAGGAATTTCTGGATGTTCACATAATAGATATTTTGCCATTTTCAAATTACGGGTAAAAACAGCATCTATCTTGTTCTTTTTCAACCAACAGGAAACCTGGAAATAAAACATCTTTTGAGTATTGAGCGGAAAGTACCATTTACGCCGGATATTGCGTAAAGGAACCAGTTTAGCTGATGATGGTAATGTACGCCCAAGTATCTCCTCAGCAGTAATTGTACCCTCTGGCGTAACCAAGTACACATCAGCCCCCTGACGGGCAAATGCGTCAACATTCTGTAGGATTTGTAATGATGCCACCCGATAATCTGGAACCGGATAGGGGTCGATATAGGCAATCTTCATTATTTATCTATTGCTTTCAGTAAACGATTTGCTGAATGCTCCCAGGTATACATTGTTTCAATCCGCTGACGAGCTTTCCTTCCCATATTTTGCCCTCTGTCTGTCTGGGACAATAAAACATTAACCGCATCGACAATAGCTGAAGCATCCCCTGGCGTAACCAAAATACCCGAATTATTTTCATTACCGACAACTTCAGGTATGCCTCCGATATAACTGGCAATCACAGGTCTGCCACACGCCATAGCTTCAGCAATAGTGATCCCAAACGCTTCATCACCAATACTTGGGAAAATCCCCACATCACCAGCAGCATAATATTCAGGCAATTGATCATGTCCTACCGGTGGATGGAAAGCTACCTTTTCTTCCAATCGCAGTGCTGCAACCCGTTTCTCCAAACGTTGCAGATCTTCACCTGCGCCGATAATCAACAACTTAACATCTTTATCCCGTAGCTGAGCCATTGCATCAATGGCTACATGCATACCTTTCCAGCCAACCAGACGCCCAGCAAAAGTCAACAAAAACGTTTTATCACTGATCCCAAGACGAGTTCTGACAGAAGAATCTGCTGGCCTGAATTTATTAATGTCAACACCGTTGTAAATAACCTGCGGAAATTGTTTAAAATGGTGCTGAATCTGCCAGGCATTAAAATGACTACATGCCACCCAAGCTGAAATTCTCTTACTCAGCTTCCTGTCCCCCTTGAAGAAGCTGGTACCACCGCTCATATAGCAAAACTTAGTTCGGCTCTCTTTTGGCATCATTCGTGGCCAAAAAAAATCAAACGGCTTAGTTAGAATAATCCAATCAAAATCTTCGGCAATAACAACATGGCGAGCATGGCGGGCAAATGAGTAACGTTCAACAATACGCTGAAAACGGCGACCAAGATTAATCACTTTCTCTCTGGGGATGAACGGAAAAGTATGGATCTGTATGGATCTGCCACTGAGATCTGGTTGAACATTACCAGTTCCACCAAAAATATGAATTTCATGGCCTGCATCAGTCAGTGCTTTCGCAAGCTCCCAAACTGCTGTCTGAATACCACCGTAAGACATAGTTACAGTGACATCAACTAAACCTATTTTCATCTTGTTGTTATCCCTGATGACTGAGTTTCTAGTAACTTTTGAGTTGCCTGCCAGACTTGTTCAACAGATATAACCGACATCGGGTCTTCGCGTGTGGCTTGCATATAATGAATCGGATGTTCAATAACCACCAAATGTGGATGCTGTTGAGGCGCTAAAAAACGGCCTGGGTGAAAACTGTGATACATAGCAACCATCGGGATACCTAACGCACCAGCTAAGTGTGTCGGCCCTGTATCAACCCCAACGTACAAATCAAGCTTACTCATCATTGCCGCATTCTGTCGCATTGTCAGTTTACCAGCCAGTGAAGTACATTTCTCAACACCTAGTCTTTCTGCCAGTGATTGTGCAGCAATTTCACCGTCAGTACTGCCTAATAACATAATATGCGAATGTGGATAATGGCTATAAATGTATTGAGCTAATTTATAAAAATGTTCAACTGGCCAGTCACGGTAGGCTTTTGCTGGGAAACTTTGTAACTGAAAACCAATCAGAGGTCTATTATCCAAATGATGCTGCCGCATAAAACTGTTGGCAAAATGCAATTCCTCTTCACTAACACAGTAATTCAACTGCCAGTCACTTACTTCAACCCCTATCGCACTAGCAAGCATGGCTCGTTCCTGCTGAGCTGGCATCAACTGCTCTGGCTTTTTTACCGTCAACCAATCAGGTTGCAACGAAGACTTATCTGAAAATGAAACTGTTAAGCGTGATCTACGTTTCGCATATTGCAATAAAGGCTTATCGTCGTTATATACTAAAGCTATATCATAATGTCTACGGGTAAACCAGCCACACCATTTTGCCTTGCCTTTTGAAAAAGCAGTCAGTTGATTGATATCACTTATATTTTCAAGGATCTGTTTAGTTCTTTTATGCGCCATAACATCAATATTCGCATCAGGCCACTTCTGCTTTAAAGCACGAATAACTGGCGTTACCAATAAAGTGTCACCGAAACGTGCTATAATAATGACCAGAATATTTTTGATTTGCATGAGATAATTATCTGATTAATCTGTTATAAAATTCAACAAAAGATACAATAAAACTATTTTATGTACGATTGATCGAAACAGGGTAATTTAATTAATAATCAATTAAAAGTAACTTCACATCAATGAGTTAAATATCACCCAAAACCATAGACCAAAGAATAGAGCTTAGAATAAATTGCAAAAAATGTTAATGTTTTTTATCTTTAATGCTACAAGCAAAAATCTTTTCCATTTTATCCAACATATTATCCATTCCGAATAAAGCCTTTGCACGCTCTAATGAAGAATAACTGAATTGTAAACGCAGTTCATTATTATGCATCAACAAATCTAAACTTCCTGTCAATAGCGCTGCATTTCTGGGTTCCACGATATAACCGGTTTCACCATCAATTACCGCTTCGGTAATTGCCCCCACTGAAGTTGATACGACAGGTATCCCACAAGCCATTGCCTGCATAATCCCCTGTGGCACACCTTCATTACCAAAAGAAGGTAATGCAAATAGATCCATCGCATTCAAACAATCAGGAACATCTTGCCGGTTACCCAAGAAAATGACACTGTCCGACAAACCTTCCTGCTTCACTAAAGGTTCTAGTGATTTACGTTGTGGACCATCACCAACAAATAAAAGCTGCCAGTCAGGGTATTTCTGGTGAAGAAATTGCCAACTTTCCAACAAATAGCGATGCCCTTTCCAGGTTCTCATGGTCGCAACGACACCTAATGTCGGTTTATCCTGAATCCCAATCCTCTGACGACAAACCTTCTTATCTTCTGGTCGAAAACGACCTAAATCAATGCCGGTCGGTACTGATGTCATATGCCGTAATGGATAACGATTATTTACATGCAGATGCTGACGTAGTTTTTCACCTGTAGTCGCAATATGCTGGCACGCTTTCAGATACAACCAACGGGTTGTTATTGAAGTGGATACATTGGTAGAAACATGCCTGGTTCTGACCATTGGTGGCATATGCCTTAATGTTGCACAAACCACAGCAACCAACCATGAATCTGTAGAGCTATGCGTATTAATAACATCAAACTGACGGCCTTCTTTTTTCAACCAATTACGCATAGCAAGAAAGCAAGACAAACGTTTTTTCTCAATAGGCAAGGCGACAACCGGAACACCATAAGATTTTGCTTCGCGGTAGATATTAGAATCAGGACAGCAAATGATAACCACCTTATGCCCACGTTTTATCATCCCTTGGGATTCCGTCAGAATACGTATCTCCTGGCCTCCCCAACCACAAGAAGATTCTGTATGTAAAATATTTAGTTTTTCTTTAGCCATTTCAGTTCTATATCCAGCCTACCGGAAGGCGTTAGTATAGCGAAACAGCATTTTACGTCTACGAATAACAGGATATATATGAAATGCTGAGAAGAAAGAGTGAATATCTGTTTTAAAATTCTTCAGACAACAAAAAACCCGACCTAAGCCGGGTTTTTATCAAATCAGCCAGAATTACTTAATCTTAGCTTCTTTGTACATTACATGCTGACGAACAACTGGATCGAATTTTTTCATTTCCAGCTTTTCAGGCATAGTACGCTTGTTCTTCGTAGTGGTATAGAAGTGACCAGTACCAGCTGAAGAAACCAGCTTGATTTTATCGCGAATACCTTTAGCCATTTTTCAGCTCCTTAGTACTTCTCACCGCGGGTACGAAGTTCAGCCAGAACTGCATCAATACCCTTCTTATCAATCACACGCATACCTTTAGCAGATACACGCAGAGTTACAAAGCGCTTCTCGGACTCAACCCAGAAACGGTGGGAATGCAGGTTAGGCAGAAAACGACGCTTAGTCGCATTTAATGCGTGAGAGCGGTTGTTACCACTCATTGGGCGTTTGCCAGTAACTTGGCAGACTCGGGACATGTCTATTCTCCAAAAATCAAATCAGCTCGAGCTTTGTATTGGGTATGGCCGCCTCGTCAGGCTTAGGAGCCCATCTCAGCAAATTCTACTGAAAAGACTCACATTTACTCAGAAAATGTGCTGAGATAGGCTCTTCTCGCCAAACCAAAGATCCTCAAAGGTGGCGTAGTATACGCCCTCAATCGCTGACGCTCAAGTCCCGCACAACTAAAGATCCCCAAGGATCTTGAAAAAGTTAGACTAAATCCATCCCCGTTCAGCAAATGAGACACAACATTGTCGGCCAATAACAAGATGATCCAGTACCTGTATGCCAACCAGATTACAGGCATCAATGATTTTATCAGTGACAATCTTATCCGCTAAGCTGGGTTCTGCATGACCTGATGGATGATTATGTGCCAAGATAATGGATGAAGCATTCACCTTGATCGCCGATCTGACAATTTCACGAGGATGAACTTCAACTTTATTGATTGTGCCTTTAAACATCTCCTCATGGCAGATAACTTTATTTTGATTATTGAGAAACAACACAACAAATATTTCCCTGTCACGCCCTGATAATAAGTTTTGCAAATATTCTCTGGTTACACTTGGGCTACTCATAATATCTTCATGTATGAACTGGCTGGAGAAAAAACGCTTTGCCAGTTCTGCAATGGCTTGCAGTTGCGCGTATTTAGCTAATCCCATTCCTTTATGAGAACAGAAAGTGTCATAATCAGCAGAGAGTACATGGTATAGAGACCCAAACTCTTTCAGCAGAAATTCAGCCATCCGTAAAACAGGAAGACCTCTAGTTCCGGTACGCAGAAAAATAGCCAGTAACTCAGCATCTGTCAGAGAAACCGAGCCATACGCCAGCAATTTTTCTCTAGGAGCTAAATTCGAATATATTTCTTCTGTATTTTCAGCAACATTAACTTCCATATATTCATCTCTCGGCTCTGTTTCATCTGATACAAGCAGTATTCCATGCCGTAAAAATAAGCGCGAATGTCATAATCAAGAGCTGCGTAGCCGCTCGCAAACTTACCTTTTTTTACTATCAAAACTCAGACTATCCTCAACTCTGTAATCTCTTGTGATAAAATCCAGAGCCCTTGCAACTTATATTCGGACAATCATGATGGCAGGACTTTCCGGCAAGCAGATTGTGCTCGGTATCAGCGGAGGGATAGCCGCTTACAAAACTCCCGAGTTAATACGCCGTTTGCGTGATCGCGGTGCGCAGGTACGTGTAGTGATGACACCAGCAGCAGAAGCATTTGTTACCCCACTGACATTGCAAGCAGTTTCCGGTTACCCCATTTCTGACGACCTATTAGACCCAGCAGCAGAAGCCGCTATGGGGCACATTGAACTTGGCAAATGGGCTGAACTCATTATCCTTGCCCCTGCTACTGCGGATTTACTCGCTCGCTTGGTGGCAGGTATGGCTAACGATCTGTTAACAACTGTCTGTCTGGCTTCCTCAGCCCCCATTGCTGCGGTTCCTGCGATGAATCAGCAAATGTTTCGTGCTCAAGCAACACAACATAATCTCAAGATTCTTGAAGAACGGGGAGTTCTCCTGTGGGGCCCAGACAGTGGCAACCAAGCTTGTGGTGACGTTGGCCCTGGTAGAATGCTGTCCCCAATGGCAATTGTCGAACTGGCCGAACAACATTTTCAAGCAAGCCAGGATTTAGCTCACCTAAAACTTGCTATTACCGCTGGGCCAACTCGTGAAGCGCTGGACCCAGTCCGTTTTATCAGCAATCACAGCTCCGGCAAAATGGGATTTGCTATCGCCCAAGCTGCCGCGACACGCGGTGCGGAAGTCACGCTTATCACAGGCCCTGTTCATTTACCAACACCACCGGGTGTCAAGCGAATCGACGTAACCAGTGCCTTAGAAATGAATGAACAAGCACAGATAGTAGCCGGTTCACAGCACATTTTTATTGGTTGTGCTGCCGTTGCAGATTACCGCGCTAAACAAATTGCTACAGAAAAAATTAAAAAACAGGGTGATGAGGTCACTTTCACCTTGATTAAAAACCCGGATATTGTTGCTAATGTGGCGACAATGCAAGAAAACCGCCCTTTTGTAGTAGGATTTGCAGCAGAAACCCAGAATGTGGAAGAATACGCACGCAAAAAACTGAACCAAAAACATTTGGATCTAATTTGTGCGAATGATGTATCCCTTACTGGCCACGGCTTTAACAGCGATACTAATGCATTACATTTGTTCTGGCATGAGGGAGAAATCCGCTTACCTCATAGTAATAAATTATTACTCAGCCACCATTTATTAGACGAGATAGTCAGACGCTATGATGAAAAAAATCGACGTTAAAATCCTTGACCCACGTATCGGGAAGGAATTTCCCCTGCCAACTTATGCCACTCCTGGTTCTGCCGGTTTAGATTTGCGGGCTTGCCTTGATAAGGCGGTAGAATTGCCTCCTGGACAAACTGAACTTCTTCCGACCGGGCTTGCCATTCATATTGGCGATGAACAACTGGCAGCCGTTATTCTGCCTCGTTCTGGCCTTGGACATAAACATGGCGTCGTTTTGGGTAATCTGGTTGGCTTGATTGACTCCGATTATCAAGGCCAACTGATGGTTTCTGTCTGGAACCGTGGTGATAAAGTTTTCACTATCGAACCAGGCGAACGCATCGCTCAAATGGTTTTTGTACCTGTCATTCAAGCTGAATTTAATCTGGTAGAAGATTTTGAAACCAGCGAAAGAGGCAGCGGTGGTTTTGGTCATTCCGGTCGCCAATAACTCTCTGTAAAACCTAATACCGTTCACCCATTATCATATCCTTTGCTCAAAGTATCTTTGAGCAAAGGATCATTGGTTTGTTTTGCTGTTCTTAGCAGGGGTCTTATCCGATATGGCAGAAAACGAAAATATGAAAAAAAGAAACAGGCGCGAGGAAATCTTGCAGGCTTTAGCGCATATGTTACAGTCCAGTGATGGTAGCCACCGGATAACCACCGCTAAACTGGCCGCCAATGTGGGTGTTTCCGAAGCCGCACTCTACCGGCATTTTCCCAGTAAAACCCGGATGTTTGACAGTCTGATTGAGTTTATTGAAGACTCATTAATTTCACGGATTAACCTGATTCTGAAAGACGAGAAAGATACCATTGCCCGTATTCGCCTGATATTAGCCCTGATTCTAGGTTTCTCAGAAAAAAACCCGGGGCTGACTCGTATCATGACAGGCCATGCTCTAATGTTTGAACAAAACCGGCTACAAGAGCGTATAAATCAGTTGTTTGAACGAATTGAAGTACAGCTCCGTCAAGTTTTGAAAGAGAAAAAATTACGTGATGGGCAAGGTTTCAGTTATGATGAGTCGCTGTTAGCCGCCCAATTACTAGCATTTTGTGAAGGGATGCTATCACGCTTTGTCCGCTCAGAATTCCACTATCGTCCAACACAGGAATTTGAAGCGCGCTGGCCATTATTACGGGCTCAGTTACAATGATTTATTCTACTACTCACCCCGCCCGTTATTGGGCGAGGGCTTTTTTTAAAACTGACTATCAAATACCATACTGCTCACGATACGCTTCCACTGCATCCAAATGCTCTTTCATTTCTGGCTGACCACCTAAATAATTAATCAAATCATTCAAGGTAATAATGGAAGACACTTTGCAGCTGTAATCTCTTTCAACTTCCTGAATTGCCGAAATTTCACCATTCCCACGTTCCTGACGATCAAGACAAATCATCACACCGGCAAGAGTCGCACTATGCTGCTTAATAATTTCCATAGATTCACGGATAGCCGTGCCCGCAGTAATAACATCATCAACCAATACGACATTGCCTTTAAGTGGACTACCGACTAAAGTCCCACCTTCACCATGATCTTTAGCTTCCTTGCGGTTAAAACAATATGGCATATCAATATCATGGCGCTCTGCCAGTGCAACCGCCGTTGTTGTTGCGATTGGGATACCTTTGTAAGCAGGTCCGAACAACAAATCACATTGAATACCACTATCCAACAATGCTGCCGCATAAAAACGCCCGATTAACGCCAAATCACGCCCGGTATTAAACAGCCCGGCATTAAAGAAATACGGGCTTTTTCGTCCTGATTTCAGGGTAAATTCCCCAAACTTTAATACCTGTTTTTTTAACGCAAGCTCGATAAATTCGCGCTGATAGGCTTTCATTGGTGTCTCTCCTCTCTACTTAGCTCTAATTATCCGCCATACAACAGCATACAACAGGCACAAAAAAGGCGACTTTTACGTCACCTTGATCAACTGAATTATTTTAAAGCAGTTCTCTGCGCTGCAAAAATGGTCTCTAGTCCCCCTTTAGCAAGGGACAATAAGGACAACAACTCATCATGACTGAATGGCTCGCCTTCCGCAGTACCTTGCACTTCAATCATCCGACCATCTTCCATCATCACAACGTTCATATCAGTTTCAGCCGCTGAATCTTCCACATATTCCAAATCGCAACGACCTTCGCTCTCCACGATACCAACAGAAACCGCAGCAACCATTGATTTCAGCGGATTCTCTTTCAATTTGCCTGCTTCAACCATTTTATTCAGCGCATCAACCAGCGCTACACAAGCACCAGTAATAGAAGCAGTACGGGTACCCCCATCAGCCTGAATGACATCACAATCCAGAGTAATGGTATATTCACCCAATTTTTTCAGATCAACAGCGGCACGCAGTGAACGGGCAATCAGACGCTGGATTTCCATTGTACGTCCTCCCTGTTTGCCTCTCGCTGCTTCACGAGCATTTCGGCTGTGGGTAGAGCGCGGTAACATGCCATACTCAGCCGTAACCCAACCCTGTCCTTGACCTTTCAAGAAACGGGGAACACCTTCTTCAACGGATGCATTACATAACACCTTGGTATCTCCAAACTCCACCAGAACCGAGCCTTCCGCGTGTTTAGTGTAATGACGAGTTATAGTGATAGGACGCACTTGCTCTGCCGCTCTTCCTGCTGGGCGCATAGTGTTATCTCCGTTGTTAAATCATTATTGGGGGCGCATTATACGGCCTAATGGGTCTAATGCCTATCCTACATCTACGACGAGCGTTATAATCCCTTAATCTTTTGTTTAAATGGGAACGAATCATGATTCGTAGTATGACTGCTTTCGCACGGCGAGATATCAAAAGTGAATGGGGAAATGCCGCTTGGGAACTACGTTCCGTTAATCAGCGTTATTTAGAGACTTATATCCGCCTGCCAGAACAATTCAGAAGTTTAGAACCGGTGATCCGTGAGCGTATTCGTTCCCGTCTGACTCGCGGAAAAGTTGAGTGCAACCTACGTTTTGAACTGGACTCACGCACTCAGGGAGAACTCATCTTAAATGAAACCTTGGCAAAACAATTGGTGCATGCGGCAAATTGGGTCAAACAACAGAGTCATGAAGGTGAAATCAACCCTGTTGATATTCTGCGCTGGCCAGGCGTTATGGCTGCGGAAGAGCAAGATCTGGATGCTATCAGTACCCAACTGTTGAAAGAATTGGATACAACACTGGATGCCTTTATTCAAAGCCGCGAAACCGAAGGTACCGCACTCAAGACGATGATTGAACAACGTCTGGATGCTGTCACCGAAGAAGTCAGCAAAGTTCGCCAGCAGATGCCTGAAATTATGCAATGGCAACGGGAACGCCTGCAAACCAAGCTGGAAGAAGCTCAGGTACAGCTTGAAAATAATCGTCTTGAACAGGAGTTAGTTCTGCTAGCTCAACGCCTTGATGTAGCAGAAGAATTGGATCGCCTGGACGCTCACGTCAAAGAAACCCGCAATATCCTGAAGAAAAAAGAGGCCGTTGGCCGCCGTCTGGATTTTATGATGCAGGAATTCAACCGCGAATCTAACACACTCGCATCCAAATCCATCAATGCCGATATCACTAATTCCGCAATTGAATTGAAGGTGCTGATTGAGCAGATGAGAGAGCAGATTCAAAACATCGAATAGCGTTTCATAACCTCTCATCACATTCCCAAAAGCCAGTAACGCACAGATATTGCTGGCTTTTCTTATTTCAGAAGATTGCATAGAGTCTCGCAATAGCACATGATTAAGGGGTATACCTTAAATACCTAAAACTCGCTTAGGTGTACCCGCCTTAAATTATTGGAAATTGCACAATGCCAAAGTTCACAGATAAACAAATAAGAGCGGGAATAAAATCCAGTTAATGATTCGAAAGAAAATCGGATGGAAACGGTTTATATTCTATACGAGAAAATTATAAACACCCTGTTTGGCGTTTCCGTTACAGTTATAGCGTCATATGGATCGGTTCATATGGCGATCTATCCCTGCTAAAACTCGTGAAAGAGTAAAAAAACTCTCTCGGCCAGAGTTGAAGTGTACTAATCAAAACCAGTACAGATTATGCTTCATTAAATACACTTTTATTTTTCGACAATCTCTCTATCTGGCTTTCCATATTAACAGCAGTATTGCAGTTTTCATTAGGCTTCATACAAAGTGGAATAAGTGTAATCATTTTCCTATCATTCCTAACTATACTTTTCCTGTTAAATTATTTAATCTTGATCAGACGCAATATTAAAATCTAGTTTATATGAAGTAAAAATCAGAAAAACAATAATTGCTTAATAAGCAACCCAAAAATATAATAACAAATAAGTTTTTATTCTGTTATCTTCTTGTTGGTAGCGGGCTTTCTTTATTTATATCAATAAAGTCAAGATTAAACATATCAAAGTTTATATATTCTTTACCTGTTTTAGGTGATTTAAAATACTTTGGTTTACCATATATAAACACAAACCCAGTGGGCTTAGCCATTGAAGATATTTTTGCTAAGCGTCTTATCATTAGATTCTTTATAGGGTATTTATCAATAATTTTATCACTAACAAAAAACGATGCTTGCAATATTTTTCCTTCATTGTCTTTGAAACCTTTCTTAAATTTTATCTTATATCCTTTCTCATATCTATCTACATAAGCCCATCCATAATAAACTATGTCATACTCTGGTAAGCTCTTGAGACTTTGCTCCCAAACGCTCTTTAAAAATGATGAGTAGGGAATATCTTGACCTTTCACGTTTATTCTTCTATTTTTTAATGAATCATCGGAAATATACCGAAGATACCTACCGACGATTGTCCTTACTGAATATAATTTACCTATAGTGCCGATTTGTTTTAAATTATATGATGTGTTTTTTGTTATATACCTTTTCCTTTCCAAGACGCTTTTTTCAATATTATCCCGATTGGAATTTTTCGATTCATAATATGAATCCGGTCTTTTGAGAGAAAAAGTATCCACTACAGATAGATCAACAGATTTTTTTTCAGCGGCTTGAGCGGATACAATCAACTCTGTAATCTTAAGTGGTACCTTCCTAAATATTTCACATTGTTCATCGTGCTTACCATAAACTCTGAAATGAGGCACCACTTTCATGTTTTGTGATTCTTCATCTAAATTTGCGCATGTCACTTGTGCCATGCAGTTTTCACCAGGGCATAAAAATGCTTTTTTATCTGTAATTTTACCTGCCCAAAAAAACTCATAAGCTCTGTCAGCATCAAGAAAGTCTTCGATTTCAATAGAGAACGCGACATCAATAGACATATATAACCTCACCAAGAAGATTCTCATAAGAATATCTTAACTTATAACCTAATCGCTTTTTATGATCAACTAATAGTATTGGTTTCATGTACCAAGTTGACGTACCAAATAAAGATAAAAAAACCATTTAATATCAGTCAAATAAAAAATACAATGAGCATATTCAGGATACTGAGTAAGTTTCCATACAGACTCAAATGTCTTATGACTAATTACAAGCCCATGTAAATACGGGCTCTTAAATGCCCTAAAGTCTTATACAGCGCACTTTTGTGTTGTACTTAAACTGTACTTACTAGGTTTTAAGTACATCTCGGAGCAAGTGGATATATAGGAAAACTACAGACATACAGATCCGAACATGGATAAATGGTTTGCTGAGCGCTCAGATGGTAGAGGCAATCGCTCGCGGGCATACTTTTAATGATGGTAATAAGCGGACAGCGCTCTTCGTTACCATAAATAATTTCACCAGTTGCCTGATTACTAAGCGTTGTACCGGGAACTTTGCGAATATTCATATCAGTAGCTTTAGTCGGCTACAAACTTCAATAGCTGTATTCATGCATAGTGGCCGCCAAGTTAATAAGTAACCCCTGATTAGGCAACAATTCACCAGCTTGCTTAAGCTCAGCCAGCGCAGCTCTGGCGGGTATACAAGCTTTTAATACTGCAATGGACTCCATCACTTTAACAAGATTATCCAACTACCGGCCCAATCTTCGCCGATCTCCACGCAGTAAACAACGCTAATAATGGTGCGATAGCAAATATCAGGAACAACCAGTGTGCAGCAGAAGCGGCACCTGCTACACCACCGGGTTCGTTAAGCCCTGAAAGGTTCACTACCATACCCGCCAATGCTGATCCAAAAGCTGTAGCAAATAACTGCACCGTTGTAATTGAAGCGCCAGCGATATCTTTATCGGCATCTGACGATATCTGTAAGATGCGAGTTAACAAATGCGGCCAACCAAAACCGATACCAAATCCCACTAAAGTCAGTGCAATCACAATAGGTATCATCACTTGCCAATGTCCAACTGAGGGATGTGATAACATCAAAGACAGAATTAACATACCTATCAGTACGAATATCGGCCCACTGATAATTGCCCGGCGAATACCCGCTCCACGCCAGCCTGCACTAATTATCTCTGCAACAGTCCAACCTGCTGCCATTGCCGCGGCCATATAACCGGAAACCAACGGTGATTGACCATGCAATATTTGCAAGAAATATGGGATAAATACTTCACTGGTCATGCCAACCACCAACAATGAAATAGTGGCAAATAGCACCGCATGAGGTGAACCCAAATGTAATGCACCATGAGGTAACAAACGTATTACTGAACGACGTTCATAGCAAATTAGTAATATTATCAGAACTAATGCCAGCATAATTCCCGCAAAATTCAGCTTCACACTTTCAGATACGCTGCCAGCAGAAACTATCAATACCGCCCCCGCTAATAAAACTAACTGCACCAGTGGCAATGCTGCTTTATTCTGACCCTTTGGTTTACCTTTGGGCAAAATTAAGTAAGTGAAAACCGCATACAACAACATTATTGGCAACATGATGCCAAAGGCATAACGCCAGGCATGCATCTCAGCAAAGATCCCACCCACGGCGGGACCAACCAACGTCGCAACACCCCACATTCCAGATATCAACGCCATTGCTCGAGGCCAAAGCGCCTGTTCAAATACCAGATTGATCAACGCATAGGAGAGTGCAAACAACAGTCCTCCACCAAAGCCCTGGACAGTTCGCCCAATCAGCATCACTTCCATCGTTGGCGCAAGCGCACATAATAAACTGCCAAAAAAGAATAACAGCGCCGCAACCAGATAAGCATTACGCGAACCCTGTGAATTAAGCAAACGTGCAGATAAGACAGAACCAATAATAGAAGCGACGACGAACAGAGTCGTATTCCAAGCATAAAGGTTCAGGCCACCAATATCCTGTACAACGGAAGGTAAGATAGTTGTTGCAATTAAAATATTAATCGCGTGTAACGCAACTCCCAACGATAACGCCAAAGCACTGGCCGCATTTTTACCGGAGAACAAATCTCTCCAATGGCTTTCATTGGTTATTATCACAGTCATTATCCTGCATTAGTATTGAGTTAATATGGGTCTTGCGTTAAATTAAACAAGAATTTTCTTGGAATAAATTAAGACGAGCCGAAGCAATATGTCAAGCAAAAGCTTTGAAAATAGCACGATAGTTACACAGTCCGTTGGTGAAAGATTACTGATGTTATTGAAAACCCGTGGTCCTCAACAGGCTTCCGATGCCGGAAAAATACTGGGAACAACGGGAGAGGCCGCCCGGCAACAATTTGTGAAGTTAGCTAAAGAAGGACTCGTAGAAGCTATCGCAGAAGCACGAGGGGTTGGTCGTCCAATCCAGCTTTGGCATTTAACAGCCGCGGGTCATGCGCATTTCCCAGATGCACATGCTGAACTAACAGTACAACTATTAAACACCATCCGTAAGCAGTTGGGTGAAAAGGCAATAGATTTGTTAATTGATACCCGCGAGCAGGAAACCCGTATTAATTACCAGCAGGCAATGAATGGGGCGGCTAACCTACAAGAACGAGTCGAGCGTCTGGTTGCCATAAGGTGCCGTGAAGGTTACATGGCTCAGTGGTCGCATACCGAAGACGGCGCCATTTTACTGGTAGAAAACCATTGCCCCATTTGCGCTGCCGCTACTACCTGCCAGGGTTTTTGTCGCGCTGAGTTGAACGTTTTTCAGGATATACTTCAAGCTCAAGTCAAACGAGTAGAGTACATTCTCACCGGTTCACGACGCTGTGCTTATCACATAACTGACCATATTCAACCGGAATAATGCGATATCCTTGGCAATACTAGCCTGACTAAACGACTCTGCTACTTTCTCTATTGCCTTCTCCGTTAAACATAAAAAACAGGGCGCCAGTCAATAATATCAACCCACCACATATTATTAAAAGAGATTGAACACTAATATAATCAGCAACTGGACCAAACAACACCATACCTAATGGCAAAGAACAGGACATAGATATTTGGACTAAACTAAATACCCTTCCCATCATCTCAGGTTTAACCTCTTCCTGAAAAGTTGCTACTATCGGTGCGTTAAAACAAGGCATTATCATGCCCAAAAAGACGTTTAATGCCAGATAAAGCGGGAACCAATACGCATAGCCAAGAGCAATCGTAAATATACCAGAAAATGCGCAAGCTACTGCCGTTATACGCAGTTTATTTTTATATTCACTCAAGAAAGAAATCAGCAATCCGCCTAAAACTGCTCCCGCACTAAATGTCACTTCATTCATAGCTAAGCGCCATGATTCTTCACCAAATGTTCGGTTAACCAATAGTGGCGTCAAAAACGCAGCAGGGCTAACCAGGAAGCAGTCACAAATCAGGAAAAGCAAAAGATTTCTAATTATCTTATTCTCTCGCAGATAGCGAAAACCAGCTAAAATCGCCTGAAATTTATTATCCGGCATAGAATCAGAAGCTACTGTGGGAATAGGAATAAATGCAACAATACTAATGCCAATAATGGCAGTTACCACATCCACTAAAAAAATATTTTCAAGCGAAGTTTGAGAATACAAAAAACCACTGATGGCAGGAGATGCCAACATCATTAGTGAAGTCAGAGAAGTATTAATACCATTGACCCGCAATAGTTTTTCTTTCGGGACCAGTTGTGGAATGATGGCACTCACTGCCGGAGTCTGAATTCCCGTACAAAATGAACGGAGAAGCAGAGCCACAAATAGCAATTCAATGCTCTTGAATCCGAGCATAAAAGAGATCGCCAAGCCAAGAGTCACTAATGCAATTAACGCATCAGAGGCAATACTGAGCAACTTACGGTTGTAAGTATCAGCCCAAACACCCGCAAATAAAGAGATTAATACCTGTGGAAGAAATGCACAGAGTACCGAAATAGCCAGCATTTCTCCCGATGAAGTACTTAAGGTGATATACCAGACGATCGAGAACTGGACAATGGAAGAACCCAGCAGAGAAATTGTTTGAGCCGATAAAAATAAAGCTGTTTTTCGTTTCCAATCTGGCAGTATTGCACTCATTTTAGCGACGCCCCTTAATATTTAAGAGATGTAGTGTCTGAAGATGATTATTCAAACACAAACTCCTCTAGCTCTTTTATAGTTGGTGCACCAGCAGCACCAGAACGGTTGACAACAATGGCAGCAACACGATTGCCAAGCTTAACAGCATCTCTCAGAGACATTCCTTGTGATAAACCAGCCAGTATGCCACTACTATGAGCATCACCAGCTCCGATGGTATCTACCACTTTCACCTTATAGGCAGGAACATGTTCAGGAGTGCGATCAGGCAAGCATATCCATGCACCTTGTGAACCTAACCGACAGATAATAATGATTTTTCTTTTACTGGAGTAACAGCTAGCCTGAGTGACAGAATCGCCTGCTCCACACAACATAGCAACCTCATCACGGTTCAGAGTCAAAATGGTTCGGTCAGCAGGTAATGCATTAATGAAGGCAGGATCTATCTCTGGTAAACGCGGACCAAAATCCAGCAGTAATGTCTGCCCAAGAGGTAAAGTCAGCAACCAGTCACACAAAATCGCCGTAGTTTTACTTGCCATAACATAACCACTGGAATAGAGATACCCCTTTTCCGGAAGAGTAATAGAAGAGAGCATTGCCGCACTCCAGTCAACTTCACAACCACTAACGGAAACAAAGCTTCTCTCACCATCCGGCTCGACCATTGCCAGGCACCAGCCATTATCAAGACATGAGTTGATTAACGTAACCTTAAGCCCAAGAGCTTGCATCTCTTTAGTTACCCGCTCACCCCAATATCCATTACCGACAGGAATACCATTAATCACAGGGACTTGCAGACGGACCAAAGCCCGAGCAACGTTAAAACCTGAGCCGCCGATCTGCTGCTCGACTTCTCTCGCTTCCCGGTCTTCACCACTACGAGGAAGCTTTGGTAAACTGAGAACAATATCTCCCGCAGCCGCACCGATAACAGTAATCGGCAGTAACCCGTCCATCAGACTCTCCTTTTTCTGGCTAAACATAAGCCATAGCCCTGCAATGAAGAAAGAGACAAATAGCCCAAGGCTGTAATCCTCACCTACAGGCCATCAATAAACCCTTTTTGGTAACCCATGTTTACGGTGGATAAAGATCGCTTACCGCACAGCCAGAAATGGCTCCAGCCATGGTACCGATGGCGTCCGCATCTCCCCCGAGGTTGGCGCAAAAAATCGCACACCGAACCGGATAACCATCAACTAAATCCACCATGGCCAGAGCACAAGAAACAGACTCCATGATGTCCATTCCGGCACCAATAAAGTCATAAAGTTCTTTCAGTTTATCCAGCCAAAATGCTGCCACTTATTGCAAAATCCATAGTTCAGAAGACACACCGAATACTTGACCATAGCCAAAGAAATAACCAGGAACGACATCTGATGCAGGTTTAGTCATCTTTAATTCCCGAACAAAATGCATAAGAAATATTTACACTTTAACATTGGCAGGGACCAAATAAGAATCGGCCTGTATAATTATGTGATACCAGTCTAAATCCATTGGTCAGACTGACATTTCATTTACATATTTATGTGCACTGAATATATTGAATTCTCAATATTATCAATGATATTGAATGATTTTATTGACCGAATATGCGAACAATTTAATAATAGAGGGGATAATCATCTCTATTATTCTGTTACAACAAATGGTGAAAGCGTAACTGAAAAATAATTAAAAAAGGTTAGAAAAAGTTTACCGACATTTAAAATACAGCAAGTGCCATATTTATATGGCACCCACTCGCTTAGTACTTTGTGATTTAGTTTTTATCAGCAACTTTCAGTTGCTGATAAATATAGTATTTGTAACTATCTACCAGCTCTTTATCCTGACAATCATCCAGCGCTCCTCGACAGAGATGGCGCATCGTCATATTCGCCCGATAAAAAGGTGAAACATTCAGTTTAGCTCTCTCCATAATCATTCCACCAAGGTATGAAATATCAGTCAACTCATCAGCCTGAACCGGTTCTCCCTGTTTCAAATTATCCCGCATGGTGAACTGAGTGATATAACCCGGATTTGAAAATACACTATTGTATTGATTTAAGTTGATATTAGGCTGATGATCACCGAAATAAAGGAAAATGGTCGGTTTTTCCCGTTTAGCAACAAACTCGCTGAAATCTTTGATTGCCGGATCAGAGGCTTTGATTTTCTCCATATAGTGGCTGAACTTACCAGCTGCCTGTGAATCTCTCACATGCCCGGAAAGTCCGTAATCATCAGAATGATCTTCATCATATGGGCCGTGTTCATACATAGTCAGTGAGAAAATAAACAGCGGCTTATCAGTTTCCTGCGCCAGGATTTTTTTCACGTAATCCAACATGCTCTGTGTAGGGATAGTCCACAGATTTTCATCAAGACTGGCGGGATAGCCTAATTCCTGCGGTTGAATAATACGATCAACCCCCAGAGTCTGGTAAGCATGACCAGAGTGATAAGAGGATTTATTAAATGGTGTCAAAACAACGGTGTAATAGCCATTTTGTTTCATCTCACGGAATAAACTGTATTTCAGGTGATCGACGATAAAATAAAAAACAGCATTTTTACGTGAACCAAAATCATCCGTATTCAAACCTGTCAGAGCAGAGAATTCGGATAACCAAGTACCACCGCCAAAAGTTTGTACCCTCATTGCGCTCTGTGCACTAACCCCGGCATTCCGCTGGAACATATAAAGATTAGGTAGCCGTGAATCATCCGGTAACTGATAGATATGTGGGGTAACCGTTGATTCCTGTAATAACATCACCACATCTGGTTTGATTTCCGACTGCGGCACAGGCAGCGTGACACGCTTAGCCAGTTGCAGGAAATAATCAGATGATTGGCCAAACTGAGGAGTATGATATTTGGCATCTTTAGCTGACATTACCATATTGGTGACGGTACCACGCCCTTTTGGTAGTGAAGATTCCCACTGCTCTCTAAACGCATTAGCGGTAACATTCACTTCCCATACACAGATTACAACCAGCACCAGGCTGGCAATTCGCCATTTGAAACCACGGAAAGGTGATGATTTTTTCCAACTGAGTATCATATTAAAAATCAACCAGATAAACATAGCAACAACAGCCAAACCAGCTAGCCAATAGTGCCGCAATGTTTCCTGATTGGCAGGATCAAACATCAGGTTTAGGTCAGAGAACATGAGCTGTTCTTTGTAATAATGAACTTTTATCTGATTGAGAAATTTAAAGATAATAAATAGTGTTCCGGTAAAGGCGGCAGAAAATAGTAACCGGGCCGAAACAAAAAACACCATACCAAATATTACGCCAAACACACCGAGAGCTACCAATGCTGGGTAAATATCATCACTATCACTTTTTTCAAAAACCAGTATTAAAGTTGCAATAAACAATAATCCCAGATAAACACTCGATATTATCTTCTTTTTCATATCGTACTAAATCCAGTCAATAGAAAGCTCATGTTAGTAACAGTCGGCAAAAATAACACAGGCAAGTTAAATCAATCGAACCAAAACTGTAATTTTGCTGATCCTGTCCACTTTTTAAACACAAAAAATCATCAAAACAATCCATGATCCCTGAGAATATGTAATTCAGCCTGACGACGAGTAAAACCGCTGCGATCAAAGAATTCCAGTATCTGAATAGCCAGTTTACGGCCAATACCCAGTTCATCACGAAAATCGGCGGCAGTGATCGCACCATGATTTTGATTAAACTTTCGGATAAGTTCCGCGAATTGCTGCATTCGTTGGCTACAATAATAGCGATCAGGAACAATGGCCGTAATATGTCCCAATTGCGCTGCTTTTTTCAATAAACTGCGAATTGTCACCTCTTCTTCCTTTAAATCAGCAGCCAAGTCACGTACCCACCAGGGATCATCTGAAAAATAGGGAGCTATTCGCTGCCACAGTTTTTCCTGTTCGTCACTGAAAGCCAAACCATGTTCAGGAAGATATAACCAACCACGAGCTTGTTCTAATTGCCCATTATCGAGCAATACATCGATCAGAGTATAAACTAGCGCTTCATTCAACGTTGGCAAAGCCATCCGCTTTAAGCGTGCTCTTCCCAAACCCAGTTGATCAGCATGTTGCTGATGATATTCAGCTAAAACCTGTAATAGTTTCTGTTCTGCCAACTCTGCATGACTCTGTGATAACACCATACCACCAGCAATAATCACATCCATATCAGCAACTAACTGATGGAGAGTCTCGTCCGTTAACTGACGCGCCCAAGAAAAATGGTTAACAGAAAGTGCCCCCCGTGATAAATGGAGTACTAAATTAGCAGCATGATCCGATGTTCTGGCAAGCAGGGTGAGCCAATACAAAAACTCTGGCTGACGCTTACCACGGCGAGGAGAATTTAGGTTTATCACTCTTGCTCCGGCAAGTGTTCTTCTGGCACTGATATCGCGCAATATCAATCGGTCGTTCTCAACCAGCCATAATGGGCGATCAAGTACCAGTTCAGCCAACAGAGGCTGATCAGAAAGCTGATTTAGTAATGAAACCCGGCCAGTGATATGGCTGGCAGCATGATGAATATGAAGAGATTGCCAATTTCGCAAAGGCTCATCAGTTTCTAGTTCTACCAGCACCTTCTCCACATTCTCAAAGGGCTGTTGGGAAAGTAGCCAATCACCACGGGAAACCTGCTCTTTACTAATATCACCGGTGATATTCAGTGCAATACGCAGCCCGGCCTGAGCCGTATCTGTCTGTTGATTCTGAGCATGCAAGCCACGCACCCTGACTGGCTTATCACTGCCCGTCAACCAGAGGATATCCCCCACACTGACGCGGCCAGCCAATGCCGTTCCCGTCACCACCAAGCCCGCGCCTTTTACACTGAAAGCGCGATCTATCACCAAACGAAAACGCTGATTTAACTTTTCATGTTGTCTGTTTTGCTGGTGTAGCTGCAACAGATGCCGCCGCAAAGGGGCAATACTCTCTTCATCGGTGACTGCGGTAACAAACAAAGGAGGATCAATCCAACCCTGAATTGTCAGCTCATGTTCAATCTGTTGGCGGACTTCAACTACCCGCTGCCATTCCACCCGATCTGCCTTAGTGAGCGCAACTGTAATTACAGAGCAACCAATCAAACGCAAAATAGCCAAATGCTCTTTGGTTTGAGCCATTACCCCATCGTCACAGGCAACTACCAGCAAAACATGATCGATACCCCCTATCCCTGCCAACATATTAGCGAGAAATTTCTCATGTCCGGGCACATCAACAAAACCAACCGAAGACCCATCTGGTTGCGGCCAATAGGCATAACCCAGATCAATGGTCATACCTCGTTTTTTCTCTTCCGGCAAATGTGCCGTATTAACACCGGTAATAGCTTGAATCAACGTAGTTTTACCATGGTCAACATGACCTGCGGTGGCAAAAATCATATATATTTTCAGAAAATTATGGTAGTTCCAGAAAATTATGGCAGTTCTAGAAAATTAAAGTAATAGTGCCTGCAACAACGCTCTTCCATCTTCAAGGCAACGTAAATCCAACCATAAACGCCCTTCAGAGATACGGCCAATAATAGGTTTCGCTAATCCACGCCAGTGCTGGGCCAACTGTTCCAAGGCCCTGCCCTGACCATCAATGGCAGTGAAAGTCAAAGCCCAGCTAGGCAGAAGATCGACCGGCAGTGAACCACTGCCAATCTGTGAGTAGCATGGCTCATCACAAACAATAAACTGGCCACTATAATATGCCTGAATCTGAGGTAATAGCTGTTGTGCCAAATCATATATTTCTTGCTGTGAACGGGTTAGCAAACGTAGCGTTGGCAATTGATAGCAAAGTTGTTCAGGGCGTTGATACAATCGCAATGTGGCCTCCAAAGCAGCCAAAGTCATTTTGTCTGCCCGCAAAGCGCGTTTCAGTGGATGACGCTGGATGGCGTCTATCCATTGTTGCTTACCGAGGATAATTCCAGCCTGCGGTCCCCCCAGTAATTTATCCCCAGAAAAAGTGACCAGATCGATGCCCTGATTCAGATAGTCCTGGGGCAAAGGTTCGGCAGGCAATCCATATTGAGCCATATTGATCATGGAACCACTACCTAAATCAATAGCGGTAGGAATTCGAGATTTAACCCCCAATTTCGCCAGTTCATGGCCGGAAACTTCGGCAGTAAAACCTTCAATGCTGTAATTACTCGTATGAACTTTCATCAGAAGAGCGGTTTCTTCATTGATAGCCTGTTGATAATCTTTCAGGTAAGTACGATTAGTGGTACCGACTTCAACCAATCGGCATCCTGCCTGAGCCATCACATCAGGAATACGGAATGCCCCACCAATTTCCACCAACTCACCACGAGAAACCACAACCTGCTTACCGGATGCCACAGTTGCCAACAATAACAACACAGCCGCTGCATTATTATTAACGATACAGGCATCTTCCGCCCCGGTTAATTCACACAATAAATTCGCCAAAGCACGATCACGGTGTCCACGCCCAGCGCCATTGAGGGAATATTCCAGCGTTACCGGTGAACGCATCACCTGTGTCACCGCCTCAATAACCGACTCTGCCATTAATGCCCGGCCAAAGTTGGTATGAAGTACTGTACCACTGAGATTAAACAGCGGCTTTAAGGACAAAGCTTGTTTTTGTTCCAATTGCTGACCAAGTGCCACCGCCCAGTTATCACACCAATCAGGCAGTTCCTGATGCTGCCTGATATTTGTTCTGGCCTGTTGCTGCATTTTTCTTAATGTTGCCGTTACCAACGTCTGTCCATGTTGTTCCACGAATAGCGCTATCTGTGGCTCATGCAACAAACGATCAATAGCAGGAAGCTGGCTGTACAATGGACTTTGGTTTTGTGTCATAGCAATTCCGTCAGTTAGCCGTTACTCATTTGGGAACAGAAATGGGTTGATACTACTGCGGGCAAAACCTTCCTCTTCCATTTTGGCATCAAGGATCAGTGAAGCCAGATCATCAGCAATAGCCTCAACTTTTGGATCTTTTTCCTGATAGAGGATTTTTAGATAACTGCCACAATCACCACAACTTTCCGCTTTCACTGCTGTTTGTTCACTATTCAGCGACCAATAATTGAGATCATAAGTCTGTTCACAGTTACTGCACTTCACCCGTACCACATGCCATTCACTTTCACACAGACTACAATGCAGGTAACGCAGCCCATTAATGGTTCCAATCTGCACAACACTGGCAACTGGCATACTGCCACAAACAGGACAGAACTGACGATGTTCACCATATTCTGCCCGCGCCTTTCCTGGGATTTGATTTGCCATTTGTGTCCAATACAAGGAAAGTGCAGCCCAGATAAATAGTGCTTTTTCAGGGCTGACTTTACTAAATTCATTTTTCAGCAAAGCATCAGCCATCTGTTCCAGTTCCTGCTCCGACGCTTTTTCCAGATTATCCAAAGCGATGCTGATATGTTCCGGAGCATCAGGCAGTAATTCTGCTATCAAAGAGTAAAGCAATTTTTGCCAGTGCTCAGTACGTGGGAATATTTTACAATCCAGAGGAGGTTTACCCTCAGCAGCAGATTTTTCCAAAATATCTGTCATCTCTATTTTCAGGGGATTGTCATGTAACGCTTTTTGCTGGGCCTGAACAACGTCTGCTACAAAGCTAAGATAGTCCGCAAATGGATTATCTACAGCCAGTTGTTTAAGACGCTCAGCACGACGTTGATAGAGGTTTTTCAGATTAACAAAAAGCAGTGGCGGGATATAATCTGCTGCTTTTTCATTGACACGCTCTTTACTCAATTGCTCTTTAGGAACGATGCGAATACTCATTAAGCTCTATCTTCCTGTTATCTGTTATACGGCTTTCCGGTTAATAATAATCCTAAGCCTATTTTTAGCATTCAGCATAGATCAAAAGCGGACTCTGAGCCACAGAGAGAATATAGAAATTATGGTGAAAATACTGGAAATTATGTGCTGAATGGTAGCCAGCATATTCAAAAAGCACCTGTAACTCCCCAGACTTTATAATTATCCTTTTTTACATAAATAATTTTTAAAAAAACATTTTACTACAGAATATTATTTCATTTAATTTAAAAATATATTTAAAAGAGTTAATTGTGATCTTCGTCATTTCTTTTTATTAGATTTAATATAGTCTAACTGTTGATAGTTTAATGCGTCATAAAGGTTAACGAAACAATTATCAAAGGAGAATTCAACCTTCATTATCTGATTAGGAAAATATATTAAAATTAATAATAATATTTTGGTCGAAATATTATTCCAAGATATTAATAACATTCTGTAATCTAAATAAAACACTCATTTCTTTATAATCATAAAGGATAACTCAATGCTAACCGAACTTATTAGATCATATAGAAAATCAGCAGTAATCTATACTCTTGTTAATACAGGATTATCTGTTCATCTTAAAGATGGGATCTATGTAGATATAGGTGAACTTTCCCATAAATGCGGTATTGATAACTCTCGCCTCAGCCGATTATGTGATTTTTTAATTGAAATCGGGGTATTGGTTAGCAACAACCATGGAGTTGCCCTTTCTGATGAATGCAGTGCACTTGCAGATCCTAACAGTCTAGAGTCATTATTAGTAAAATATGAAGTTAGCTCATATAACTGGAATTCTTGGTTAGCGTATCCAGAATCCTTACTGAAAAATGATAACAAGTCAGCATTAGAAATAGCGAATGGTAAGCCATTCTTCGAGTATTTGGACAATAATAAATTAATAAAATCAAATTTTGATTCTTTAATGTCAAGAAACTCGGACAAATTAGCTAAAAAGTTACTTGAAATTTATGATTTCAGCAAACATAACAAAATATTAGATCTTGGCGGAGGAGAAGGAAATCTTCTGGTAAAAATCAATGAAAAGGTAAAAGGAAAACATTACACCGTATTAGACAGATATAATGAAATGCCTGTTTCAGAAGATATGGATTTTATAAATGGAGATTTCCTGAAATCAGTTCCATCAGGTTATGACCTATATATTTTAAAGAATGTCATCCATAATTGGTCTGATGATGACTCAATATTAATTTTGAAGAATTGCCGGAAAGCGATGGATGATAACGCCACTCTCTTATTGATCACCATAATGAAAAAACCACAGTCCCCTATAGCGAATATAGCTAAGTCTATGGATATATTCATGGATGTGATACTTTTAGGGAAAGAACGTTATTTGACTGAGTTCGAGTATTTGGCTGACCAAGCAGGACTCATCATTCAAGAAACTGAAGATATAGATGAATCATTTTCATTTATTAAACTAGGGGTAAAATAAATTATAGAAATTAAATATTATTCACCCAGATAACCATATGGATATTCCAACGTAGAGAAACATATATTTAAAACATGGCATCAAGATATCTGATGCCATGTTTTATTTCATATCGGAGAAAAAAGCACGCTGACAATTTCAAGCAGATAAAATACACCAAGTTATTTTATCTTATTTAACTTTCAAAAATCCTGAAAAGAGTTAACTGTGATCTTACTCATTTATTTCTATCAAACTTAATATAGTCTGACAGTTAATCGTTTACTTCTATAAATCCATCATTAAGATGGACCAAACAATTACCAAAGGAGAATTTAATCTTTATTATATAATTAGCAAAAGATATCAAATTTAATAATTACATTTTGGTAAAAACATGTTGTCACGATATCCAAGAGTATTATCTGTAATTTAGAGAAAATTCCTCATTTCTTTATAATCATAAAGGATAATTCAATGTTAGACGAACTTATTACATCATATAGAAAATCAGCCGCAATCTATGCTTTCGTTGACACAGGTTTATCTGTTCACTTTAAAAATGGAGCCTATGTAGATATAGACGAACTTTCCCGAAAATGTAATATTGATAATTCTCGTCTTAGCCGATTATGTGATTTCTTAATTGAAATAGGGGTATTAGTCAGTAACAACCGTGAAGTCGCTCTTTCTGATGAATGCAGTGCACTTGCAGATCCTGAAAGCATGGAATCATTAATACTAAAGTGGGAACTTAGCTCAGATTGCTGGAACGCTTGGTCAATGTACCCAAAATCCTTACTTGAGAACAAAGGTAAATCAGCATTTGAAATAACACATGGGAAACCATTCTTCGAACATTTAAATAGTAACAAATTGCTCAAATCAAATTTTGACTCTTCCATGTCAAAAACCTCAGACAAAATAGTTGAAAAATTACTTGATATTTATGATTTTAGTAAACACAACAGAATATTAGATGTTGGAGGTGGAGAAGGAAATCTTCTGGTAAAAATGAGTAAAAAAGTAAAAGGAAAACATTACGCTGTATTAGACAGATATAATGAAATTCCTGTTTCAGAAAATATAGATTTTATAAATGGAGATTTTCTAAAATCAATTCCATCAGGTTATGATTTATATATTTTAAAGAATATTATCCATGATTGGTCCGATAATGATTCGATATTAATTTTAGAAAACTGCCGAAAAGCGATGAATACTGGTGCCACTGTTTTATTGATAAGCTTCATGAAAAAACCACAATCTAAAATGGTCATCTCTTTAGACATATTAATGGATACATTATTCTTAGGAAAAGAACGTTACCTGGAAGAGATCGAATATTTGGCTAATCAGGCCGGGCTTGTCATTAAAGACACTAAAGATATAAATGAAGTGTCTTCAATTATAGAACTAGGCATAAAATAAATTATAGGTAATCATAGATATCTACCAAAGATAACGATATACATATTATATCTCGGAGAAATATACGTAACAGATATAAAATTGGCATCAGAACTTGATGCCAATTTTAATTTTAGTTAAAAATAATAATAAGTTGAATGATCAAAGTTTTTATTGAAAATCCAAAGATATGCAATATATATCCAATCCCATAAGACAAAGCACAATACCGTAGAGCAGGCCAGAAAATTCATAATCAGATAAAGGGAAGAACATATAAATCACTCTCTCCAAATATTATGTGTTGAATAATCATACATGTGAATTAACCCTCTCGAATAAGTCCTATTAGAACAGTAGTCCGATGCTATATTTATACTTATCGCTTTAAACAGAAACATATTAAAAAATAAAGCGTTAAACCATGAGATTCTTCAATATCCTGATGGCGTATACGACCAAGACAATTAAAAATAAACTAAACAAACTCAGTAAAGGATGGATATTTTTAATACCCTGCCTATTAAGAGCTATTTCCTTCTCATTTCTAATCCTATTCTCTGGATTCTATTCTTGGCTATTATTTTTTTCAACATTAGCAATATCAAAAGCAATTGCAAAACCATTTACTCGTGATATCTTGTCTGAAATAATACCTAAAAGAAAATTAAAGAAAGCATTCTACAATTATTCATTCTCACAGAATGCTGCTATTGTATTGACACCTATTGCTGGAGCATATTTTGCTGATAATAATTATAAGAATGTTTTCTTTACCACTATTACACCAACGTTATAACCAATTTCATCACGGATATCGTTCCAAACAAGCCACCTGACAGGCTTTACAACCGATACACGTTGTTACATCAATCAGCTTCGCAACTTCTTGTTGGTCATCCGCACCCGTGGCGCAGGAGTGAAGGAGTGGGTGGCAGAGTGACGAATGATGCCTTGAGTTTGCAGTGACATAATTTTTCCCCTTTACACCTTTTCCACATTAACCAGGAACGCTTTGAATTCAGGCGTTTGTGTGTTTGCATCACCAACAAATGGTGTCAACGTATTGGCAATAAAGCCTTTTTTCGCTGCCCCTTCAAATCCCCAATGAATTGGAATACCAATAGTATCCACTTCGCGGCCCTGTACATTCAGGGTTCGAATACGTTTGGTTACAACCGCTTTCGCTTTGATGTAGCCACGATTAGAGCTCACTTTGACGGTATCACCGTGTTTGATGCCCTTTTTCTCCGCCAGTTTTTCACCAATTTCCACAAACTGCTCAGGCTGGATAATCGAGTTCAACAATGCATGTTTCGTCCAATAGTGAAAATGTTCTGTCAGGCGATAAGTGGTCCCCACGTAAGGGAATTTATCTGGTTTACCCATAGCCTCAAAATCGCTTTTGAACACCCGGGCAGCCGGATTAGAAACCACATTCGGATGCAACGGATTAGTGCCTAACGGCGTTTCAAAGGGTTCGTAGTGTTCAGGGAATGGGCCTTCTGCCATTTTATCAATAGCAAACAAACGCCCCATACCTTCCGGTTGCATGATAAACGGACCAACCTCTGTTTCCGGTGCAGCCATGCTGTAATCAGGAATATCAACACCTCCCCACTTAGCACCATTCCACGCCAGTAACTGGCGTTTCGGGTCCCACGGTTTACCCTGCGGATTAGCCGATGCGCGGTTATACAAAATACGACGATTTAACGGCCAAGCCCACGCCCAACCCAGCGTATTACCCAAGCCTGATGGGTCAGAATTATCACGACGAGCCATCTGATTACCTTCTGGCGTCCAGCTCCCGGTAAAGATCCAACAACCACTAGCCGTCGTGCCGTCATCACGTAACTGCGCAAAAGAAGTCAACTGCTGGCCTTGCTTCACAATGACATTGCCATCAGCATCAATTAGATCAACCAATGCCCGGCCATTGCTCTCCTGAGCCACCTCTTCCGATGTGGGACTATCCGGGTTGAAGTAATCCCAGGTCATATTCAGTACCTGCTCAGGTAATGCGCCTCCTTCTGTAAGGTACATATCGCGCATACGTTTGAAGATACCAGAAAGAATTTCCGCATCACCGATAGCTTCTCCCGGAGCATCAGCACCTTTCCAGTGCCATTGCAACCAGCGACCAGAATTAACAATCGAACCGTTTTCCTCTGCAAAACAGCAACACGGTAGACGGAAAACTTCTGTTTGAATTTTAGCTGAATCAACTTCATTAAATTCACCGTGGTTCTGCCAGAAAGTTGACGTTTCAGTATTAAGTGGATCAATAGTGATCAAGAATTTCAGCTTCGACAGTGCATCAACCACTTTGTTTTTATTCGGGAATGATGCAACCGGGTTAAAGCCCTGACAGATATAGCCATTCACTTCACCATTCGACATCATTTCGAAAAATTGCAGGACATCATAACTTTTGTCCCATTTCGGTAACCAGTCAAAACCCCAGTCGTTATCTTTACGGGCATTGTCGCCGTAAAAACTCTTCATCAGACTGACAAAGAATTTCGGATAGTTACCCCAGTAGTTAACCTGACCCGGCAACATGGGCTTTGGCGTATTTGCCTGTAGATAAGTTTGCAAATCGGCTTGTTTTTCTGACGGCAATGTCAAGTATCCCGGCAAGCTCTGTGATAACAGCCCCAAATCAGTCAACCCCTGAATATTCGAGTGACCACGCAATGCATTAACACCGCCACCAGCCATACCCATGTTACCCAGCAGAAGCTGGATCATGGCCATAGTACGGATGTTCTGTGCACCAACCGAGTGCTGAGTCCAACCCAGTGCGTATAAGAAAGAAGCGGTCTTGTCCTTAACGCAAGTCTCGGCAATATATTCACAGACTTTCAGGAAATCATCTTTTGGCGTGCCACAAATATTACTGACGACATCGGGCGTATAACGGCTAACGTGCTCTTTCAACAGACTCCATACACAACGTGGATGGCTCAGTGTGATATCACGTTGAGCAAAGCCGTTTTCATCCAGTGCGTAATTCCAACTGGTTTTGTCGTATTGACGTTTTTCTGCATCATAACCGCTGAATAAACCATCATCGAACGAGTAATCTTCACGCACGATAAGACTAGCGTTGGTATATGCTTCAACATATTCGCGATTAATCTTTTCATTGGTTAGTAGGTATAAAATCACACCTGACAGAAAAGCAATATCAGTACCGGAACGGATCGGGGTATAGAAATCTGCCACAGATGCCGTACGGGTAAAGCGTGGATCGATCACGATTAACTTAGCGTTATTATGAATTTTCGCTTCCATTGCCCAGCGGAACCCCACAGGATGCGCTTCAGCGGCATTTCCCCCCATAACGACGATCAGATTCGCGTTCTTAATATCAACCCAGTGGTTGGTCATCGCACCGCGACCAAATGTTGGAGCAAGACTTGCTACCGTTGGCCCGTGTCAGACACGCGCTTGGTTGTCTACGGCAAGCATGCCGAGAGCGCGACTAAATTTTTGGGTTAAATAGCCGGTTTCATTACTGGAAGCAGATGCGCACAACATACCCGTCGTCAGCCAGCGATTGACCGTAACACCATCTTGATTGGTTTTAATGAAATTAGCGTCACGGTCTGCTTTCATTAACTTAGCAATGCGATCAAATGCCTCATCCCAAGTGATACGTTGCCATTTATCAGAACCCGCAGCACGATATTCCGGATATTTCAGGCGACTTTCGCTGTGGATAAAATCAACCAGACCAGCCCCTTTCGGGCAAAGTGCGCCTCGATTTACCGGATGATCAGGATCGCCTTCAATATGGAAAATACTCTCTTTCGCATTTTTTGCGCCATCACCAAGGCTGTACATCAACAACCCACAACCGACAGAACAGTACGTACAGGTATTCCGGGTTTCACGCGCACGCAATAGTTTATAGTTACGTGTTTGTGCAAGAGCTACGGTTGGAGCAAAGCCCAACGCCGCCACCGTCGTACCCGCCATACCGCCAGCGCAGATCTTAAAGAACTGTCTTCTGCTGACTTGCATGGGGATCTCCTCACTCACATTGTTTTAAACATACGCCCATTCCCTCACGGGAAAAATCCTGAATGTGTTTTCTTTTATTAACCACTTTCCATAGCGGGATCAGATTCATTGCCTGATAAATAGTATAGACTCTTTTTTCCACATAATTATTATGTAGTAATACTATTAGGTCATTCGTCTAATGCATAACACAAGATCAGGGAAATTGTTACAATTTGATGTGATTAAGGGCGTAAAACAAACGAATGTGCAACAAAAACATCATCTCAATACATCAAAAGCAGATTGGGTAGCAGAAGAAGTTCCTGTTGCTTTAGTCTACAACGGCATTTCTCATGTCGTGATGATGGCTAGTCCCAAAGATCTTGAATATTTCGCTATTGGGTTTTCACTTTCTGAAGGCATTATTGAATCTCAACAAGAAATTCGTGGTATTGACACTATTGTCAATTGTCATGGTGGAATTGAGTTGCAAATAGAGCTTTCCAACCGTCGTTTTGCTGGTTTGAAAGAGCGCAGACGCAATATGGCAGGACGGACGGGCTGCGGGATCTGCGGTACAGAACAACTTTCTGATATTTTCCGCCCAATTACTCCACTGCCTTTCACTCAAACCTTTTCATTAAGCCATCTTGACTATGCTCTTTCCCAATTAACCAATATTCAGGATATTGGTGTACTGACCGGATGTACTCATGTAGCAAGCTGGATCAACCCAGAAGGTGAGTTATTAGGTGGCTGTGAGGATGTAGGCCGTCACGTCGCGTTGGACAAGATGCTGGGAATGAAAGCCAAAACAGGCTGGCAGCAAGGCGCCATTTTAGTATCCAGCCGCGCCAGCTATGAAATGGTACAAAAATCTGCCGTCTGTAGTATTGAGATTCTGTTTGCTGTTTCAGCAGCGACTTCGTTAGCTATAGAAGTCGCTGATCAATGCAATCTGACATTAGTTGGTTTCTGCAAACCCGGTCGGGCAACTGTTTATACTCATCCTGAGAGACTAAGGCGTTAGTTGTGCAAAGAGTAAATATGCAATATCAAGAAATTCAATCATTAATAGTGACACTAAGCAGCAATAATTTCATTAGTAGAATAAAAAATAAATAATCTGTTATTGAAACAACAATGGCTAATAGCTGAATTATATAAAGAAATTTTATTTTCACAATAAGTTGTTTATATTGTTTTATTCCTCTCTGGTTGCTTATACAAATTATTTAACCAAATGACTTAGCACTCAATTTTATAATACATAAATCATTCCATTTTACTAAAAGAACCAACGCGAACTTCTCTAAACACAATTTAATTGATTTTCTTAGCTAGATAACCGATCATATCCTTTATTCTCACTTTACACTAAGCCAATGATAATTATATGAAATTTATATTTTTAACGGATATTCACGGAATTTCAGAACACGTAAAAATAATCGCACAACATTTAGGTCATGATGTGTCATTCATTTCTCCCTACGAAAAAGAGAATGAAACTCCAAATGATAAAAACGAAGTATACAAATATTTTCATAACGTGTCCTCAATAGAGAAATACACATGTAAAGTGAGGAGCACTCTTACATATATCAATTCTCCTGTGATACTGGTTGGATTCAGTATCGGCGCTACAGTGGCATGGCGACTTTCAGAAGATAGACATTTGCCAGTTCAGAATACAATTTGCATCTTTGGCTCACGTATCCGCGATTACTTGGATGTGAAGCCGGTAAAACCTGCGTCGTTGTTTTTCTCCAATGATGAAAAATACTTTATCGACAAATTAGAGCCTTCCGACAAGATAACTATAGAACTGGTAGATTGTGCCCATTCTGAAATATCAAAATCCAATGGCTGCAATATTGCTGCTGAATTAATCAATAAAGCACTGGGGCATTAATGTTTATTTATCCCCCAGAATAATACATTCTTGGGAGGAGATAAGTATCTGAGAAAACAGAAAACCATCGACAAACAGAAAGAATATATACGATTAAAATCAATCAATGACTTTATTCTTACGATGCTTCATTTCCCAATACAAAAACTCGAAAAAATCCTTCCGAGCAAATCATCGGAAGTGAATTCACCCGTGATCTCACTCAGTGCTTGTTGTGCCAAACGCAGCTCCTCTGCCAACAATTCACCAGAGCGGGCAACCACCAGTTGTTCATGGCCTTGTTGTAAATGCTCTGCTGCGGTATTTAATGCCTGTAAATGACGACGACGTGCCAGGAAACCACCTTCCGTATTGCTGTTGAAACCCATAGTTTCTTTTAGGTGATCACGCAGTAAATCTATTCCTTCACCGCTACGAGCAGAAAGACGGATTAGTGAGTAACCACTTACTTGAGTAATAGCCGTTTTTTCATTGGTCATATCCGTTTTATTACGGACAACAGTGATAGGAAGTGATTCTGGCAAACGAGCCATAAATTCAGGCCAGATTTCTGCTGGCTCAATCGCATCGGTTGTCGTACTGTCTACCATGAACAGTACGCGATCAGCCTGTTCAATTTCCTGCCATGCTCGTTCAATACCAATACGTTCCACTTCATCACTGGCTTCACGCAAACCCGCAGTATCAATGATATGCAATGGCATACCATCAATATGGATATGTTCACGCAACACATCACGGGTTGTACCCGCAATATCGGTAACGATCGCAGCTTCACGACCTGCCAATGCATTAAGCAAGCTCGATTTCCCAGCATTAGGCCGGCCAGCAATAACAACTTTCATCCCTTCACGTAAAAGGCTGCCTTGGCGAGCCTGAGAACGTACACGATCAAGTTCAGCAATGACGTTATCCAGACTAGCTTCAATTTTCCCATCAGAAAGGAAGTCGATCTCTTCATCAGGAAAATCAATCGCAGCTTCTACATAGATTCTCAAGTGAGTAAGTGCTTCCACCATCTGATGAACTTGGGTAGAAAAAGCGCCCTGTAAGGAATTCATCGCTGAACGGGCAGCCTGCTCAGAACTTGCATCAATCAAGTCAGCAATGGCTTCCGCCTGAGCCAAATCCAGTTTGTCATTAAGAAAAGCACGTTCAGAAAACTCACCAGGATTAGCGATGCGTACACCAGGCAGAGTTAGAATGCGTTTCAACAGTAAATCAAGAATAACCGGTCCACCGTGCCCCTGAAGCTCCAGTACATCTTCTCCAGTAAAGGAATTAGGTCCCGGAAAGTAAATCGCAATTCCCTGATCGAGTACCCGATTATCTACATCACGAAATGGCAGATAATCTGCATAACGGGGCTTGGGTAACTTACCTAATACCACCTCAGCCACTTGTGCTGCTTTCGGGCCAGAAACACGTAAGATGCCAACACCACCCCGTCCTGGTGGGGTAGCCTGAGCGACTATCGTATCGGTGGTATTCATGGTTATCTCCCTTTTACTTTTAACTCAAATAGTTAAGGCGGCCAATGACCGCCTTTTATGTTACAACTACCAGAATGAATTACTGGTTGAAGCTATTTTTATTTCGCTGGCTTCTTCTCGCGGCTATGTAGACCACGTTTTTCCAACCCGCGATAAATCAGCTGCTGCTGAATAATTGTCACCAGGTTACTGACGATATAATACAGAACCAGACCTGATGGGAACCACAAGAAGAAGATGGTGAACATGACAGGCATGTAGGTCATAATCTTCTGCTGCATCGGATCAGTGATGGTCGTCGGAGACATTTTCTGGATGACAAACATCGTCACACCCATCAACAATGGCAGGATGTAATAAGGATCTTGTGCAGACAAGTCATTGATCCAACCAGCGAATGGCGCATGACGCAATTCAACAGAACCCATCAACATGTAATACAGAGCAAGGAAGATTGGCATCTGGATCAACAGAGGCAAACAACCTCCTAGTGGGTTCACTTTCTCTGCTTTATACAGCGCCATCATTTCCTGGCTCATGCGCTGTTTATCATCACCAATACGTTCACGCATAGCCGCTAATTTAGGCTGCAACAGACGCATTTTCGCCATTGAGGTGTATTGCGCTTTGGTCAGCGGATACATGATACCACGCACGATAAAGGTAATAACGATAATGGAGAAGCCCCAGTTACCAATAAAACCATGCAGGAATTTCAGCAGCTTAAATAATGGCTGAGAGATAAACCATAACCAGCCATAATCCACAGATAGATCCAGATGAGGCGCCACTGCCGCCATTTCATCCTGAATTTCTGGACCAATCCACAGCGTAGAAGAAACCGTTTTTTCACTATTAGCTGCAACAGAAATTGGCGCACTCTTATAACCAATCGCAGCCATCTCTTTACCTAATGAAGTAGTATAGAAGGTGCTGGTTTCATTAGCTGCTGGAACCCATGCCGTAGCAAAATATTGCTGCAACATTGCAACCCAACCGCCTTTGGTGGTGACAGATAAAGGTTCACTTTCAATATCGCTGAAACTGTGTTTTTTATATTTGTTATCGCCTGAAGAATAAGCCGCACCACGATAAGTATGCAGTGCAAAGTTACTGCTACCCGTATCACGATGTTTTGGCAGTTCAACATTCTGTTTCAATTGACCAAAGAAGGTCATCTGTAACGGTTTTTCTGTCGTGTTGTGAATACGATAATCCACATTAATCGCATATTCACCACGTTTCAGGACAAATGTTTTAACATAAACAACGCCATCTTTAGAGACGAAATTCATCGGGATACGTAATTCACCCTGTCCATTAGCCAAGACATAGCTATCCTGTGCTGTGGTATACAGCGGACGCTCACTATTCGTCGGGTTATCCGGGCCATCTTTACCGGTCAACCCACTTTGCGCCTGATAAGTGAAAGCAGGTGTTGTCTCCAGCAATTTAAATGGCTGGTCTGAACCCAAAGTATCAGGGTAGGCTAATAAATCAGCCTCTTCAATATCACCGCCACGAGTATTGATGGTCAAAGAGAGCACATCAGTTTTAACCGTGATCAGTTTACCTTTCCCGCTGCCTGGCACTGCCTGATTCTCACCACTCGGCATATCCGTTTGTTGCGTGGCCTGTACTGTAGTTGGTTGCGGATTTTTATCTGCTTCCCATGCTTGCCAGACCAAGAAAGAAACGAACAGCAAAGCGATGAGAAGGAGATTGCGTTGCGAATCCATCGTTAGTGTTCTCTATTATCGTTGTTTTTTCTAGGTGGGACGGGATCATCACCACCTTCGTGTAAAGGGTGGCATTTTAATATGCGTTTCACTGTTAACCAACCGCCTTTTATCATTCCAAACCTGCTCAATGCCTCAATGCCATACTGAGAACATGTAGGATTAAAACGACAACGGGGTCCCAGCAGCGGGCTTATCACCAACTGATATCCACGGATTAATCCGATCAGGAGGCGCGAACCAAGCGACAGTGACGACGCCATAATTTACCCAAAGCTTCCGTTAATTCACGGTTATCAAGTTCAGAAACCCCTTTCCTAACCAATACCACAAAATCCATAGGAGGCAGACTATGTTGGTTCAAACGGAAACTTTCACGGGCCAACCGTTTAATTCGGTTACGCTCATGAGCACGTTTAACATTTTTCTTGGCTATGGTAAGACCGATGCGGGGATGCCCCAGCTCATTAAGGCGACCAAGGATAGTAATCTCTGGTGAACTTGCCCGTTGGGGTTGCTGGAAAACATAAGTGAAATGCTTGGGAGTTAACAAGCGTAACTCCCTCGGAAAAGCGAGCGTAACCACTAGATGGTTAGCTTTATTACTTAGAAACGGTCAGACGAGCACGGCCTTTTGCACGACGGCGAGCCAGAACCTGACGACCATTTTTAGTGGCCATACGAGAGCGGAAGCCGTGAGAACGGTTACGCTTCAATACGGACGGTTGGAAAGTGCGTTTCATAGCGATTTCTACCTAATAAAATTATTACTGATTCAGTAAACGCGTTAGCAGCCAGTGAGAAGTAGACACTGACGCCTCAATCGCAACATCAATATAAAAGAAGCGGGATTGTAATAAAATGTACAGCTCTGAGTCAATTAAACATGACACAGGCCGACCGGCTTTTCTACTGAGTTGAATGTTTACCGACAACCTGCCAATGCTTACACAGGAACCTCTCACCAGCCACTACCGGCAAAAAACTCTGGCAATGCACGCAGGGTCCAGTATTATACGGACTGCTCAGTAAAGCGCAATGATCACCACCTGATCTTCATTCTCTGTTATGATCCTCAGTTCAATATTTGTCTTAAATATTGATTTATCATCGATCCTTATTTGAGATATGCAATGACCATATTTAAGCGCCTTCACAACCCTTTATTTCACAGGTAATTTTCCCCTGTGGATAAAAAGCGCTTAAACTGTGTAAAAGAATGGAGATCTGTATCGCCTTTTGCGCTATGATCCCGCGTCATGATCCAGATCTTATCTAAGGATCATTGGGGAGCGATAACATTAAAAATCGCCACAAGCATGACAATTGATCCTTCCTTTGCCCTGAAGGAATCGTTGTTTTGAACCCAATACAATAAATGAGCTAACCACTCCGATTTTTTTAATTGTCAATTGGCCTTGTTTTAGGGGAGTCCGCCGTGTCACTTTCGCTTTGGCAGCAATGTCTTGCCCGATTGCAGGATGAATTACCTGCCACAGAATTCAGTATGTGGATACGCCCCCTTCAGGCAGAGCTAAGCGGTAACACTCTGGCACTTTATGCTCCTAACCGGTTTGTTTTGGACTGGGTCAGAGAAAAGTATATCAACAATATCAATGGATTGTTGAATGACTTCTGTGGAGCAGAAGTACCGTTATTACGTTTCGAAGTTGGCAATAAACCTGTTTCACAAAGCAACAGCCCGCCGCAAAGGGTTGTTGCTCATGCACCGGTTACACTTGCACCACAGAACACATCAGTACGTCCCAGTTGGGATAATACTGCGGTACAACCAGAGCTATCCTATCGCTCTAACGTTAATCCAAAACATACTTTTGACAACTTTGTTGAAGGTAAATCCAACCAGCTTGCCCGAGCTGCCGCAAGACAGGTAGCAGATAACCCCGGTGGTGCTTATAACCCACTGTTTCTTTATGGTGGTACTGGCTTGGGTAAAACTCACCTGTTACATGCTGTAGGTAACAGTATTATGGCACGTAAGGCAAATGCCAAAGTGGTTTATATGCATTCTGAACGTTTTGTCCAAGATATGGTCAAAGCATTACAAAACAATGCAATAGAAGACTTCAAACGCTATTACCGCTCTGTCGATGCATTGCTGATCGATGATATTCAGTTTTTTGCCAATAAAGAACGTTCTCAGGAAGAGTTCTTTCATACATTTAATGCATTACTAGAAGGTAATCAACAGATTATTCTGACATCAGATCGCTATCCAAAAGAGATAAATGGAGTAGAAGATCGGTTAAAATCCCGTTTTGGCTGGGGTTTAACTGTCGCTATTGAACCACCTGAACTGGAAACTCGTGTCGCTATTTTGATGAAAAAAGCCGACGAGAACGAAATTCAGTTGCCAGGAGAAGTCGCTTTCTTTATCGCTAAACGCCTGCGTTCTAATGTTCGTGAACTCGAAGGTGCATTGAACCGGGTAATAGCCAATGCCAATTTTACCGGTCGAGCGATTACCATTGATTTTGTACGTGAAGCATTACGTGACTTGTTAGCCCTACAGGAAAAACTGGTGACTATTGATAATATTCAGAAAACGGTTGCTGAGTATTATAAGATCAAGGTGGCCGATTTACTTTCTAAACGGCGTTCTCGCTCCGTTGCCCGTCCAAGGCAAATGGCAATGGCGCTGGCAAAAGAGTTAACCAATCACAGCTTGCCTGAAATCGGGGATGCCTTTGGTGGACGTGACCATACAACTGTGCTGCATGCTTGTCGTAAAATAGAACAACTGCGCGAAGAAAGTCACGACATCAAAGAGGATTTTTCTAACTTAATCAGAACATTGTCTTCCTAGCGCTATGAAATTTATCATTGAACGTGAGCAATTACTAAAACCACTGCAACAGGTCAGTAGCCCTCTGAGTGGGCGTCCTACTCTGCCCATTCTTGGTAATTTATTACTACAGGTAACAGAAAGTTCTCTGTTGTTGACCGGTACAGATTTAGAAATGGAAATGATGGCACGTGTCACGCTTTCATTACCACACGAAGAAGGTGCAACCACTGTACCGGCCCGTAAGTTCTTTGATATCTGGCGCGGTTTGCCGGATGGTGCCGAAATCAGTGTGGAACTGGATGGTGACCGCCTGTTAGTGCGCTCTGGTCGCAGCCGCTTCTCGCTTTCCACATTGCCTGCTGCTGATTTTCCAAATCTTGATGACTGGCAAAGTGAAGTTGAATTTTCACTGCCACAAGCCACACTGAAACGTCTCATTGAATCGACTCAGTTCTCTATGGCTCATCAGGATGTCCGCTATTACCTCAACGGTATGTTGTTTGAAACCGAAGGCGAAGAATTGCGTACAGTGGCAACGGATGGTCACCGTCTGGCAGTCTGTTCTATGGGAATCGGTCAAAACCTGCCTTCCCATTCGGTAATCGTGCCACGTAAAGGCGTTATTGAGCTGATGAGACTGCTGGACGGCGGCGATACTCCGCTACAGTTACAAATCGGTAGTAACAATATTCGTGCCCATGTCGGCGATTTTATTTTCACCTCTAAACTGGTGGATGGGCGTTTCCCTGATTATCGCCGCGTATTACCGAAAAACCCAGATAAAACCCTGGAAGCCAGTTGTGATATGTTGAAACAGGCTTTTTCACGCGCTGCCATTCTTTCTAATGAGAAATTCCGTGGAGTTCGCCTCTATTTCAGTAAAAACCAGCTGAAAATCACAGCAAATAACCCTGAACAAGAAGAAGCTGAAGAGATTGTAGATGTTAGTTATCAGGGTACTGAAATGGAAATAGGTTTTAACGTCAGTTATGTCCTGGATGTACTCAACACATTAAGATGTGAAGAGGTTCGTTTACTGCTGACCGATGCTATTTCCAGTGTTCAGATAGAAGACTGTGCCAGTCACAATGCGGCTTATGTCGTGATGCCAATGCGCCTGTAACAGGATCTACATTTCAGGTATATGACTCTTACGCGTTTACTTATCCGCGATTTTCGTAATATCGCTGATGCAGATTTGCCTCTAGCTCCCGGATTTAATTTTCTGGTTGGGCCTAATGGCAGCGGCAAAACCAGTGTACTGGAAGCGATTTATACGCTGGGTCATGGACGTTCTTTTCGTAGCATTCAGGCAGGGAGAGCAATCCGCCATGACTGTGATGAATTTGTTCTACATGGACGACTGGGACAACGAGAGAATGAACGAGAATTGTCTATCGGTCTGAGTAAAAACCGTAATGGCGATAGTAAAGTCAGAATTGACGGCAGCGATGGCGGTAAAATTGCAGAACTAGCCAAAATGCTACCTATGCAGCTTATTACCCCGGAAGGATTTACCCTGTTAAATGGCGGACCAAAGTACCGTAGAGCTTTTATTGACTGGGGTTGTTTTCACAATGAACCACGCTTTTTTTCCGCATGGGTAAACCTGAAACGATTACTTAAACAACGCAATGCAGCTCTACGACAAGTCACCCATTACAGCCAGATACGGCCCTGGGATCAGGAATTGGCGCCACTGGCAAACCAGATAAACCAGTGGCGTACTGAATATGTGACACACATCACTCAAGGTATTGCTGATACCTGTAAACAGTTTTTACCTGAATTTATATTACGCTTCTCTTTCCAACAAGGGTGGGACAAAGAGAGTGATTATGCTGAATTACTGGAGCGCCAATTTGAGCGTGACAGAACATTAACCTACACGGCTTCCGGCCCGCATAAGGCTGATTTGCGCATCCGTGCGGAAGGAACGCCAGTAGAAGATATGCTATCCCGCGGTCAATTAAAATTATTGATGTGCGCACTGCGGTTAGCACAGGGTGAATATTTCACCCGACAGAGCGGACAACAATGTCTGTATCTGCTTGATGATTTTGCCTCTGAACTGGATGCCGGCCGCCGTCAATTGCTGGCCGAACGTCTAAAATCCACGCAAGCTCAGGTATTTGTCAGTGCGATAAATCCCGGCCAGGTAACAGACATGCTTGATGGAAATAGCAGGATGTTTCGCGTGGAAAATGGCAAAATAGAGATTCAACCACAGGATTAAAAATGAGCGAGAAACGTTGATGTCGAATACATATGACTCCTCAAGTATCAAGGTATTAAAAGGGCTGGATGCGGTTCGTAAACGTCCGGGCATGTATATCGGCGATACAGACGATGGTACCGGCTTACACCACATGGTCTTCGAGGTTGTCGACAACGCTATCGACGAAGCCCTCGCAGGCCACTGTAGTGAAGTTATCGTCACGATCCATGCCGATAACTCAGTCTCGGTACAGGATGATGGCCGCGGTATTCCTACCGGCATACACGAAGAAGAAGGTGTTTCAGCAGCCGAAGTTATTATGACTGTGCTGCATGCGGGGGGTAAATTCGATGATAACTCTTATAAAGTCTCCGGCGGTCTGCACGGTGTAGGGGTTTCTGTTGTTAACGCCTTGTCTGAAAAGCTGGAACTGATTATCCGCCGTGACGGCAAAGTTCATGAACAGACTTATCACCTTGGTGTGCCGCAAAGCCCACTAAAAGTTGTTGGTGAAACCGAACAGACAGGTACCCGTGTCCGCTTCTGGCCAAGCATGGATACTTTCCGTAACAACACTGAATTCCAGCACGACATTCTGGCTAAACGTCTGCGTGAATTGTCCTTTCTGAACTCAGGTGTATCTATCCGCCTGCTTGATAAACGCACCAATATTGAAGACCATTTCCATTATGAAGGTGGTATTAAGGCGTTTGTCGAATTCTTAAATAAAAACAAAACACCAATCCATCCCAATGTTTTCTATTTCTCTACAGAAAAAGATGGCATCGGTGTTGAAGCCGCATTGCAATGGAACGATGGTTTCCAGGAAAATATTTACTGCTTTACCAACAACATCCCGCAACGTGACGGCGGTACTCACTTAGTGGGTTTCCGTACCGCGATGACTCGTACCCTTAATAGCTACATGGATAAAGAGGGGTACAACAAGAAATCCAAAGTCAGCGCTACTGGTGATGATGCCCGTGAAGGTTTAGTCGCCGTCATTTCCGTTAAAGTACCTGATCCAAAATTCTCTTCTCAGACTAAAGATAAACTAGTCTCTTCCGAAGTGAAAACCGCAGTTGAAACACTGATGAATGAGAAGCTGGTGGAATATCTGCTGGAAAACCCAAATGACGCCAAAACAGTCGTCAGTAAAATTATTGATGCTGCTCGTGCCCGTGAAGCAGCCCGTAAAGCACGCGAAATGACACGCCGCAAAGGGGCTCTTGATCTGGCTGGCTTACCAGGCAAACTAGCTGATTGTCAGGAACGTGACCCGGCATTGTCCGAACTCTACTTAGTGGAAGGGGACTCGGCGGGCGGTTCTGCAAAACAGGGCCGTAACCGCAAAAATCAGGCAATCTTGCCATTGAAAGGTAAAATCCTAAACGTTGAAAAAGCGCGTTTCGATAAAATGCTCTCTTCTCAGGAAGTCGCAACACTGATCACTGCATTGGGTTGTGGTATTGGCCGTGACGAATACAACCCGGATAAGCTGCGTTATCACAGTATCATTATCATGACAGATGCGGACGTTGATGGTTCTCATATCCGTACTCTATTGTTAACTTTTTTCTATCGTCAAATGCCAGAAATCATTGAACGTGGTCACGTGTTTATAGCTCAGCCACCTCTGTATAAAGTGAAAAAAGGCAAACAGGAACAGTATATTAAAGATGATGAAGCCATGGACGAGTACCAATTGTCTATTGCCTTAGATGGCGCATCACTTTACACCAGCGATCACACACCAGCCCTGAAAGGGGAACCGTTGGAAAAACTGGTGACAGAGTTTAATGGTGTCAAGAAAATCATTAAACGTATGGAACGTCTATATCCAGCAAGTTTACTGAACAACCTAATTTATCACCCAAGGCTGACTGAAGAAGCACTAGCTGATGAAACAAAAGTTCAAGAGTGGATTGAAACGCTGGTAGCTCGCCTGAATGACCGGGAACAAAACGGCAGCAGCTACAGCTATCAACTCCATGAAAATCGTGAACGCCAAATGTTTGAACCCGTTCTGCGTGTTCGTACACATGGTGTCGATACTGATTACCCACTGGATTTCGACTTTATCCATGGTGGTGAGTACCATCGTATCACTCAATTAGGTGATAAACTCAGCAATTTGATCGAAGAAAACGCTTATATTGAGCGGGGTGAACGCCGCCAACCTGTCTCTGATTTTGAGCAGGCTCTGAACTGGCTAACCAAAGAATCACGTCGTGGCCTGTCCATACAGCGTTACAAAGGTCTGGGAGAAATGAACCCTGAGCAGTTATGGGAAACAACCATGAACCCCGAAACCCGCCGCATGATGCGTGTGACAGTAAAAGATGCTATTGCCACTGATCAACTGTTTACAACCCTGATGGGTGATGCTGTTGAACCTCGCCGTGCATTTATTGAAGAGAATGCCCTGAAAGCGGCCAATATTGATATCTAATTGCTATTCTTGGCAATCTCCAAAGCGCTCATATTTATTCTCTATGAGCGCTTTTTTATCTGTTATTTATAGCCAATAAAGTGTAATTTATCTAATGTTTCTGTAAAACATCACTTAAATATAATCTAAGGATATAATATAGCTGACATGATTTACATGACGGTAAAGGGAAAAAAACAAGGGTTAATATCAGCTGGATGTTCTTCTGTTGATTCTATTGGTAATAAATATCAAGCAAACCACTTTGATCAGATATTAGTTTAAACAAATAGCTGTATATAACCAAATATAATTATTAAAATAGAAACAAAAACAGACAAAATATAATTACGTTTTTTATCCACAATCTTTTTTATAAAATAAAATGAGATAAAAACAACTAAAGACATAATGTAATAAAGAGAAATATCCCACCAAGTGGGCTTGGTAGAAATTATAACATCGATATAATCCATATTTTTTCCTATCTTAATCAACAAATACTCAACAAGCATATTATGATTTTTTCAGTAATTAGATAGTTATTATAAGCTTATCCTATCCATTAACAAATTCATTTCACAACCATCTAATCTAAAACTAATTTCAATATTTTCTTGGTAACATGCAGGCATATAAAATAGAAAAAATCACACTACCCACTCTAATTACCTCACTATTTAAATTAATAAACATTGATATAATCTCATGATAACCACCATATTTAACAATAAACAATTGAATTGAACCCAACATTATTATAATAAAAAAACCAAGAACATAGAGAATATAACTTCTTCTTTTCTCTATGGTAATTTTCATGAAAAAAAGAAAAAACAAAAGCGCTAATGATAAAAGATAGTACAGAAAAATATCCTGCCAAGTAGATTGAATGGAAATTGTAACATCGATATAATTCATAATTATTACCATTAGAGGTCAGTGTGAATATTTAAACTTCCTTGGAAACATTATCATGATTAAAATTGAAAATATAACCGCACCTATTCTTATTACCTCATCATTTAAATTTAAAAACCTAAATGGTGGAATCAAGGAATAACCGAATTTAGATATAATTAATTGATCTGTGCAGAAAGAAAACAAAAGATTAACTATAAATATAAAAATACTTTTTTTACTTTCTGTGTATTTTTTAAAAAATAATAAAAAAACAGAAGAAATCATCATAAATAAAAAATATAATAAAAAATCCAGATCAGATGATTGGGTAGATATAATTAATTCTTTACTCATATTATTTCTCTTCTTCTGTTATCTTATAAATACTCCAAAGAGTAACACCATCAACTGCCATTTCTATACTTAATGTTGAAAAATACTTTTCTTTACATATAGGCTAAAATATCTATTTATAAAACAAAAGTTATTTATAGTATTTCCTTGGCATCAAAAAAATATATAATATTGAAAATATAACACCACCAAATTTTATACTTTCACTTTTAAAGTTAATAAAATACGGTATATCGTATTCATATCCTGTTAAAATTAACTGAATGCTAGATAATATAAGAACAAAAATAACACCAAAAACAATAAAAACATTATTACTACTTTCTTTTACAATTCTTTTCATAATAAATAAAACAAATAATATAAGAATAGATAAAACATAATAATATAATATAATATATCTAGCCATGATGATTTAATTGAAATAATAATATCAGTAAAATCCATTATTCTTTTTCCTCTTGTATTTTATAAATACCCCAAGCAGTATAAGAATCAGCAGCAACTTCTGTTGATAAGCTAATTATATCCATTTCTTTCCACCCTCTGGTAAAATCATTATTGATATTTCTAAATAAACTCCAGGATTTTTCCCTTGGCTTCAAGACTTTTCTAAAAACGCCATATCCTGAAAGAGCTAAATCAACAGTTGCATAAGCAATATCCGCATCTTTGTCACTTAAGCCAATTTTGTTAGCAATATACCTATATCCTTCTCTAACACCACCATTAATATTTTCTCTGTACAGTAAATAATATCCATTTTCAACAATATTATTGTATCCATGAGACATTACTGGAGCACCGAATGAAGCACATGCTAACCCCAAGGAAGCTTTACAAACTGTATACCCAGTAAGAAGTTGAGTACCACCAGCAACAAATCCAATTTGCTTTAACATAAGAGTAAAAAAACTTGATTTTTCTTTTTCCCTTTCAATTATTGCATATTGCTTTACTCTATTCGCTGTTAAATAGAAAGCTTGCTCTTTCAGGTGATCTATTTCAAATTGGATTAATTCAATTGCACCACTTGAAGATAAACAATGAACACGAACCCGTCCCAATATATCCTCTATAAAAAGATTTACATCTGAATTAAAATCTATTTTGATTTTACTATGACTGATATAGCGAAAAGATAACGTTCTTGCCAACTCTCTTAATTCTCTTACTTTTAAACTCAGTAATTTATCTTGTTCCATTCCCGTCATCTTCATAAAAATGATTTACTAGGCAGATATAAATCATAAATATAATTTATGGAATATAACAAAAATAAACCAATAAAGAAACAATTAACAGAACCATTAAATGCTATATAGAGAAATCCACCCGAATAACGAGTGGATTTTTACATAAATAAATAGATTAAAACGATTAAGCTAAGATACGTAGCATACGACGCAGAGGCTCTGCTGCTCCCCACAACAATTGGTCACCTACTGTAAAAGCAGATAAATATTCCGGGCCCATATTCAGCTTGCGTAAACGCCCTACAGGAGTATTCAATGTGCCTGTTACCGCTGCCGGGGTCAATTCCCTCATACTCAGCTCACGATCATTTGGGATCACTCTTACCCAGTCATTATGCGCAGCCAGTAATTGCTCAATGTCAGGAATCGAAATATCTTTTTTCAATTTCAAAGTAAATGCCTGGCTGTGACAACGCAAAGCACCAATACGGACACACAAACCATCAACGGTAATAAGATTATTACCGGTATTGAGGATCTTGTTGGTTTCTGCCTGCCCTTTCCACTCTTCACGGCTCTGACCGTTATCAAGCTGTTTATCAATCCATGGGATCAAACTACCTGCCAGTGGTACACCAAATTGGTCTGTTGGTAAAGAACCTCTGCGAGTGAAATCTGTCACTTTTCTTTCAATATCCAGGATAGCAGATGCCGGATCTTGTAGTTCTTTTGTTACTTGAGCATGCAAAGATCCCATCTGAACCAGAAGTTCACGCATATGACGAGCTCCAGCACCAGAAGCTGCCTGATAAGTCGCAACAGAAGCCCATTCAATCAAATCATTAGCAAACAAACCGCCCAAAGACATCAACATTAGGCTAACGGTACAATTACCACCAACAAAAGTTTTTATACCTTTATTAAGACCTTCCTGAATATGAGCATGGTTAACCGGATCAAGAATAATGATAGAATCATCATTCATACGCAGCGCTGAAGCTGCATCAATCCAATATCCCTGCCAACCTGTTGCTCTTAACTTTGGATAAATCTCATTAGTATAATCTCCACCCTGACAACTAATAATAATATCCAAAGCACCAAGAGCTTCGATATCGAAAGCATTATGTAATGTACCTTGTTGACCAGTAAAATCAGGAGCCGACTGTCCGTGTTGTGACGTTGTGAAGAATACTGGACGAATAATATCAAAATCCTGCTCTTCAATCATACGTTGCATTAATACTGAGCCGACCATACCGCGCCAGCCGATAAAACCCACATTCTTCATCATTATTATCCTGCTTTGGTGAGTGTCAATTAGATATTCTGATTACATTAAAGCTGACAAAATATGACCGGAGACGCAAGTGAATTTATTAATTATTTATAGGATATTTAGCAACGTCACTAGCAGCAAGATATAGCAAATCGAAAACGCAACAAAAAGCCACCTATCGGTGGCAAACATTTACAGCTAACACAGCTAGTTTGTGACTCTTCAAGCCAAATTCAACTGAGTTTTAGGCTTTTCTTTTGGATGCGGTTTCACACTGATCACTTCACCCGGCTTGGAAATAAAGCGAACAAATGTTTCATGGCTGACGAAGGTTGCACCACAATTGATATTTTGACACTGGTTGTAACGTTCTTTTGTCTGACTGGAATGCTCAAAGCTGCTGCGTGCATGAGCAGCTTCACCACAAAGAGGACACTTGATCATATTTATTACCCTTAACTAAAACATGAAATCTCATTCCAAGAACAATATAGCAATATGATCTTATTTAAAGAACAATTATTTCATGTCGAGAACATCAATTTTTAATTCCAGAGTCAGCGCAGTTGTAAAACCACCGCTAGATCCATTCATCGTGTGAGTAACTTTTGTTAACGTCCATTCCGTTTCATCTATTTCAGGTTTAAAACCAATGACTTTTATCGGTACTTCGGGGTAAAGATCTGCACGCCCTTGAGCCAGTTGAATTGAAAATGTCGCCATACCACGTTGTATTTTTTCCCAAATAGCTTTGGCAGCACGCTTAGCGCTGGCTTCATCAGCATAAACACGGGAAAGCTCCAGTACATTATCCTTACTACCAATCAGATATGATTTTGAGCTACCAGTACCTCGCTTAACTGCCAAAATGTGTTTTTTCTCCGGTTTACGGGTATCTAACCAATTTGCCACCACGCCGGTATAAGCCTCACGATCAGACAGAGTAAAATTATGGCTGTCCCCTAACCGACGAGTGATCACTAATGCAGGGATAACTTGACCGCTGGCTGTTTTGTTCTGTCCTCGCCGAATAAATATCAATTTGCCATTTTTTACTGAGGCAATTGCCCCTTCCTGATTTGCCAACCGGGTAAGAAAGCTACCATCAGACTCATTTGTCTGATCGATATGATTAATAAATACCTTCTCTATATCCTTATGCAAATCGGCGGTAAGGTTATTTCTGGCGGCAATAGTATGGACAATCTCACCTATCGTTTTCTCATGATAAGATACTTCACGTCTCATATTGAGAGATTCACGAAAATCAGCACTACGGGCACGGATAGTTAATTTATCCGGTGTTCCACTGTGCTCAATTTCATCCACGGTAAAACGCCCTTTATCTATAAGTGGCTGATCACGCCACCCTAATGCCAATGAAATCACATTACCTCGAGAAGGTAACATCAAGCTTCCATCGGCATCATCCAGTTCAACATCAAGCTGATCGGCCTCAAAACCGCGATTATCCGTCATCGTCAGTGATATCAGGCGCGATTGAATGCGCCCGCTGATATCTTTATTATCAATTTCTAGAAGAAATCCCGGTGCACTGCCTTTTTCAGGAACCCTGTCAAATTCAGACATCATCCAATACCTCTTTCTTTGACTCTACCCACCAAATTTTCTGTAAGCATAGAGAACTGATTCTGAAGATCACCGAACATTTCACCCAAGGAACTATCAACTCGCCGCAACTTCAAAGTAAAATCAATTTTGCGAGCAGCGCCATTCGACATAAGTTCCGTTTTTGTCTGATCGATACTCTCAATGACAAACATGCCATAAACCGTACCACTACCATCTATAAAGGACCAGGCTTTGCCGCTATCAGCCATAACCTGTAGAGCCACCAATGATAAACGACCACCGGTAATTTCTGGATATAACGAGCCTGAAAGTATCATTGTGTCATTATCCGGCCCCAGAAATTGCCCGGCGGGCCGAAGCCCAATACGGCTATTAAAAGCATGTCTCCATGACTGCTGATATTGCAGGCTCTGGTATGGCGTGGTTTTCAACATAAAAACAAATAAACCCAGTGCTGCCATCATAATTAGAATTCTCCTCTATCAGAGAACGAACTGCGTAAACGAGCTTGCTGCTTACGGTCCCGATCATCCAGTTCGCGCCTGACCATTGCAGCGATATCCTGCGCAGACTGCTCTGGAGCGCCATAGATATTTATATGATAGACCGGGGATTCACTAAGGTACTGTATCTGGTGCTTCTCTGTTTTTTCCTGAATCTGTGGATACGCCTGAACAGGTAAACTCTGAATATGCAACGGTGCTGTTCTGGCTGCCGCAGAAGGCGCCATCACACTTAAAGAAAACGCAGCTGCGGCTGCAAGTTTAGCAGTCTGACGTCGACTAATAACATTAACAGGGCCTGTTACAATCTCCGGTCCATATTCACCAACAATACCAAATCCGCCAGCTGGAATAATTCCACCTTTGTCGTGTTTAGGCAGAACCGAGCTGACATTAGAAGTCATGTTATTACCGGCACCTTTTGAAATATCTTCCCCTGGCCGCATCCAATCAGGGATATACTCAGACAATGAGGTCAGTTTCTTTTTCAATGCCTCCCATTTTTCATTAATCCCCTCCAACAAACTGTTAATTATCGCTGTACCAACCTCTTTAAATTTACTGGGTAGGTTCATTACATCAGCAATAATTTCATTCCATTTATCCGAGATCGATATTTTAATATTCTCCCAGATATCCAATGTATTCTGTTTAATTAACTCCCAAGCATCACTTATATTAGTTTTAATATTCTCCCAAATTTGTAAGGCACTCTGTTTAATTGATTCCCATTTCTCACTCAAGCTGATTTTAATATTTTCCCAAAGCTGAGAAAATTTCGGCCCCAATGTTTCCCAATTTTGCCAAATATAAACAGCAGCCATAGAAATCAAACCAACAATAGCGAGGATTGGGTTAGCCATCATCAAACGACCAACGATCATCATAGTACTTCCCAATATTTTCAGAGCATTTCCAACTAACCCAAAAGCTCTCACACCAATACTGCCAAAGAGGGTAAGACTATATTTCGCTACAGCTAATGGAAGTAATATTGAAGCGATCGCCTGCGCTAATGCACCAAAAACAGTTAACATCCCTCCAACGACCATCGTGATAGTCGCAAGTGTTGCAGCCAAGCGTGGATTAGCCTCCATCCACTCACCGACTTTATTGACCACATTTGTCACTTGCTGAGTGACTCCCCTTAAAGGACCTTCTGCGCTGGAAAACATCTGAACACCCAGATCACTCCAGGCAGCATTAAGTTTTTGGATATCACCAGTGAGGCTGCTCGTCATTATAGATGCAACTTTTTGGGATTCGCCCTGGACACTCTTTAATTTAGTGATAAATGCCTGTAATCCCCCTTGCCCAGCTTGATCCACCAACACATTCAAAGCAGGAGCGGCATTTTCACCACCAATTGCGGTGAAATAACCAATACGTTGTTCTCTGCTCATTGACCGTGTTTTATCATCCAATTCAGCGAGGATGTCAGGTAATTGCCGTAAATTACCTTTAGCATCACGGGTCTTGATACTTAGTTGCGCCAATGCAGCGGCAGCGGCTTTAGGCGGTTCAGCCAACCGTCCCAACACGCTGCTCAGAATCTCTCCGGCTTCACTTCCTTTGATATTGGCATCACTCAGCTTTCTGGTAGCAGCAGCAACCGTTTCAATATCAATCCCCAAAGAAGAAGCGGTCGGCGCAACAAATTTCATGGTGTCACCCAATGCCGCCAACGTCGTTTTTGAACCAGTAAACGTTGCCGTTAAAACATCACTCACACGGCTCATCTCTTCGGATTGTAATTTGAACCCTTCCAGCACATTAGTGCCAATATCAATGGTAGCGGCGAAATCTGCACCACTAGCCTGTGACATTGATACCGTACCGGGCATCATATTTTTTATCTGAGCAGGGGAATAACCGGCAGAGGCATAAAGACTCTGCCCTTGCGCAATTTTGCTGGCATCAATTCCGGTACTTTTGCTCATCTCACGACTTTGATTGAGCAACATGGCATATTCAGGAGAATTTTTTTCAATATTAGTTTGTACCCGAATTTTGGCCATTTGAGCATTAAGATCGTAACCCGGCATTAAAAAGTTTTTGCTGGTTGTCAGTATCTTAACACCTGCCGATTTTGCATTAGCACCATGCTGGCTAATACGATCACGAAGATCTTTAATTTTGCTATAGCGACTTCCATCGCGACTCTCTTCCTTTTTACTACTGTCATGCGCAGCCTCCTGCGCATATTCAGGAGCAGAATAAGGTTTAACCGCTTTACAAGTCTGATTTAACTGCTTGAGTTCACCACGGTTTTGCCGGATGGAATCCGCCAACCTTTTATTATTTTGCTGTGTGGATTTCAAGACGCTGGTCAGCTTATTAACGGACTGTATTACCAATTTAAGCTGTGACTGTGTATTACTCATTTTCTGCACCACTTCGTAAGATGGCCCGATGTCGCCAGTCCAGTAATTCCGTCAATGACATTTCACTTGTCACTGCCGGAGACCAGTGGAAAACGGTGGCAATATCTGCCACCAAGTCATCTACGGTTAGTCGGTCTGGAAACCGGACTTCGCCGACTTCGGTAACAAAAAATTGACCACCTCAACACTGAGATTAATCAGATCGCCCGGTGTCATTGCCAACAGGTCGCTTTTAGTGAGAGCCGGAGTGGTAACACGTGGCAAAACTAACATCATTGAGTCCACATCCATCTCCAGCAAAGCCTGTAGCCGAGCACCACGCAGCGCTCCACTGTTAGGTTTGCGCACCACCACTTCAGTGATGTTGCTATTACCACGTGCAAGTGGTTCTTCTAATACGATTGTACGCTGCTCGTCGTTTTGAGTAATGAGTGTTTCTGTCATGGTTCAACCTTGTTTATCCGATTAGATTAAAGACCCATAGCGCGGCGATGATCTGCCAGACGATCTTCACCATTAACAATTTCAACCATGTTAACGGTATCCACTTCGATCAGAACTTCACCATCCCATGTCAGTTTAAAATAGGTGTTTTTAGCGCTGATTTTGGTCTGAGTGTTATCCCCTTGCTTATAAGTGCCATGGTCAAACTCATGGAAGCGGCCACGCATCACGATTTCAACAGCAATCACATCATTGGTATCATCGCGCTGGTAGGAACCCGCAAAACGTAACATTACGCCGTCAGCTTTAGTTATCCCCCACTGCCGATAATGCTGAGCTTCCATACCTCCCAGAGTAAATTCAACATCCAATGCACCTTCATCCAGTCCCAAGTCCACAGTCGCGCTACCGTTCATACCACCGCCACGATAGGTTTCTAGTTTACGACTCAGCTTAGGCAGAATAAGTTCTTCCACTATTCCCTGATAACTATTGCCGTCATTAAATAAGTTCAGGTATTTAAGTTTGCGAGGTAATGCCATCTGTGTCCCCTTAGCCGTTTATGCTTTTCGCGAAATCCATCAGGTAACGATCTGTAATACGCTGGCGTAACATCATGTTTTCCAGTGGTGGTACAGGTGTGTAGTCGTAATCGAGGGTCAATTTACCCGCTTTCAGAGTGTCTTTATCATTGGCATTTTCGTCGTACCAGCATTTACCATCAATGATGTATCCCCCAGACCTCAATTCACGGAACTTGGCGTTAACACCTTCAATAATGTCTCGTACCAGTGAAGCAGTCAGTGGCTTATCGATTGCCCACATATGTGCTTCCGCCATGGTATCAGCCAGCACCTGAGCAGTGCGGGTATAACTTTCGAACTGGAACAATGGGTCATCAGCACAGGTACGGGAACCCCAAAAACGGAAACCGTTCTTGCGGATAAGTGTCGTGATACCTTTTTCGTTTAGATAACCAGCATCAGTTGCTGGATCTTGCAGATCCCAGAATACGTCTGCTGAAATACCAGTCACACCATTGACACCGATGTTCGACAGCGTTTTATGCCAACCTGTTTCTTCATCAATTTTTGCCCGCAAGCCCAGTGCACGGGCAGTAGCATAGGCGGTAGCTTCTTTTTTGGAAACAGTGTCCCAACTCAAGAAATCAGGCCAAATCAGCATCACTTCTCGCTGACCGAAGTTTTTACGATATTCGGCAACTTCTTCTTTATTCTTACAACCATAAGCACTGATATAAGCCATTGCTCTTAGTTTTTGTGCAATACTCGCTAGTTCAACAGCAACAGCTTTTGTATCCAGCCCAGGAACCCCCAGAATACGTGGCTTCACACCTAATTGGCCTTGTGCTGCCAACAATGCCTGCATGCCAGTTTTCTTACCTTCACTAGTCGTAGTACCAATGATGTTAGTGGTGGTATCACCTTCCGTTTCACCTTGTTCTACACGGACAACAACAGTAACGGGTTTAGCCTGGTCTGCGATAGCTTTAAGTGCCTGAGGCAATGTACCGGCGTCACCCGCTTTGCCAATTGCCATAGAAACATCAGTAATCAAAACCGGGGTATTTAATGGAAAAGCTTCTGCGTCTGCTTTAGGACCAGTACAGACCATACCAACAATAGCGGTGCTAATTGTGGTGATGGTGCGTGTACCTTCGTTAATTTCCTGCACACGGACGCCATGATGATAATCTTGTGCCATATTAGCGGTTCTCCTATTAAGGTGTCCCGCTATGTTGAAGTATCCAAGTTATTAAATCATTCGATTAGAAATGTGTGGCAGATGATACAAATTAGGTTGGTTAAGTTATTATTTTTTCTAACAATTTAAATGTAAGCACTTTATAAATAGCAGGAAATGAAGCCTCTATAAATCAATGCATATTTCTTGCTGTTGGAAATTTTTAGTCCTATTTATTGATTGTTTTTTCACAGATTTTTCCTACAAAAATAGATTGTAATTTATACATATCAACTTATTTCGCTGTAAATCACTGTTTTGGTCATTTATTGATACCCGGATATAGCCAATCTTTCCCATATGTAACCCTGTTGAGTACCAATAGGAGACTACCCTTTCAGAAATTTCACAGAATAATGAGTTTTGAAAAATCTTGGTTTGATGGAAGACATTATTAACACACTATATCCTGTAGGAATTGTGGTTTGGTTTGCTCAAAATAAAAACCCAAATGTACTGTTTCCAGGTACTACATGGAAATATATTGATGAAAATAAAACAGTTCGATTGGCTAGCGCTAATGGCTCTGATATTTTGTCAATAGGTGGTAACGATTTGATAACTCTGACAGTGGCGCAAATGCCAGCACATAATCATATATTTTCAGGAATGACAGACATATTTGATTATGGTACTCGAACCACCAATACCACCGGAGAGCACAAACATGATAGCGGGTGGGGTGAAACTTCTGGTGGGCGTTATGGCTATTATGACGATTCTAGAAACAATATTGGGTCAGCGAAGACAGATTCTGACAATTACAAATTTAACACTAGCATTGATGGCGCCCATACCCATACGGTATCAATAGGACCACATAACCATACAATTTCAGGTAATACAGAAGTTACTGGTGCCAACGCAGTGATTCCAATTACTAACTCATATATTAAGTTGATGGGATGGTATAGAAGTTCATGAAGGCCCTACGGCCTTATTCTTTACCTCAACTAATCAGCTATTTTTACAATTGAGAAAAGACCGGAGAGCAAGAGAGTACCCGGTCTTGACAATTTTATCATTCTGGTACTTGTGGCCAATTAATATTTGGAGCTATTGAAGTATCAACCCGACTCAGTAATACCACATACTTTTTCCAGGCAAGCAATAATGCTTTCTCTGCGTCTGAAGCCATCTCAGTCTCAACAGAATATTGTAATAAAGTCATAGCTTCATTAGCGTGTTGGCGAAGAGTGACTCGTTGTAGTTCTGCTTGTTCAATCTGACTGTTTTTTTGAGCTTCAATATCCATTACCCATTTTTCACCATCCCATTTATCAAAATCGGAGGCAGGTTGTTTGAACGTCAGTGCTTCAGGTAATTCACCGGGTTTAATGATTTCCTGTGGTTCCCCAGTTTGTGTGTTATAAGCCATTTCTCCTCGATAATCTGGCACAATTTGCCAACCGGTTAAATCAGATGAACGGCAGGCGACATAGCCCTCTTGGATATCAGGTGGTGCGTCTGTGCAGGAATTGGCAGGAAGACCAATACCAACGGAAAGATGTTCATCAGTACTGTTTAGATATTCCAGCGTAATCGCATCGTAATTAAACACAACGATACTTCCGGTACTGATGGCAATATTATTTTTATCCAGTACAGCCTTATTCATCAGGCAATCCTCACAATGTAATTAAATGCTACGTTTCGCGGACGTGTTTCTGTTCCTGTTGAAGCAAGAATCGCATCGTCCATATAACCGAAGCCACCATTTCCAATTCCGGTAGCGATACCCAATCCACGGCCATCAAATCCGTAGTTAGCATCTTTGGTGACACTATTGAGAATATAGCTCGGTGTACCCAAACCATCAGCTCCAGCATTTGAGTTGGACCACATTCGGCTAAGCCTGTGATTATGTGGAGCAATATCTGCTAATTGATTGGAAAGTAGATATCGGCCAACATCCACCCCACGCCCATCATCCCAGCCACGGATAAATTCACCCCGTAAATCGGGCAATCTACCACTAGGATAAACTTCTGCTAATTGTGGGTATAAAGATTTATCAAAGATTGCTCCATTACATTTTACCCACCCATTTGGTGGTATGTTAGTCGGCCAAGGAAGAGGTATTCCCACCGGGATCTCTTCGAGTACAGATGTACTCATTATGCGGCCCTCACAATATAATTAAATGCTACGTTGCGCGGCCTTGATACTCCGATGTAATTTGCACTGGTAGTAAAAGTCGATGTTGCACCTACAGCTCTAGCTCTTAATGAAATACCGTTAGGTTGTGGCTGAGGAGAATCCCACTGCAACTTTGTGCGCTCATTGATCGAGAAATTAATAACATTATCAGCAGGCTGACCAGCAATTTCCTGTAGCAAATAAGAGCCTTCCTGCCATACTAATAATGGACGAGATGGATCGACGCCACGCCCAGCATCCCAGCCACGGATAAATTCACCCCGTAAATCGGGCAAATTACCACTAGGATAAGCCTTGGCTAACTCTGGAAATTTCGACTTATCAAAGGCCGCCCCATTACACGGAACCCATCCTTCTGGCGGTGTTTCAGTCGGCCAGGCAAGTGGTACACCGACCGGAATTAGCTTTTCCAATAAACCAAGGTTTTTCACAAAAGCATTTTTGTCTGGGATATCCGCTCCGTTTTGGTTTTTTGCCAATTTACTATTAGCATTATCATAAGCTGCTTTTACTGCTTTGGGTGTTGCCGCTGTGGTTTCATCATTACTGTTAGTTGCACTATTGAGTTTTGTAAAACCTTTCTCTGTCAACGTAGCATCTGGGTGATTGCGGCTTTTTTCATGTTTCAGAATAGAACTATCTACATATTCACGAGTTGCCAGAACTATAGAGGGATCAATTTTCAGTGTTACTGAATCAGTATTGCTGATAATTAAGATCATTCTGACAGTTTGTGTTCTACCCGAACCTTCCTGTAATTGTGGTTTATAGGTTTCCGGGCAGTTTGCCACCGCAATCAAGTTACCTTCACTGTCAAACAGACCAATTTCACGCATCCACCAACCACCCTCACCTTCAGGGATAATCTGTTCGGCAATAATTTGGTTAGTGTTTACTGGGTCAACACTCAATGTATTAATTGCGGCCCGACGCTTTTCATTAACTAGCTGTGTCTGATTAACATCAGGATCAGGTAATTTACCGCCACCATCACCAACAGCCATGTGAGTAATATCGACTTTTGTTCCCAAAGCAGCAGCATTTGCCAGCTTCGCCGCTCCCAGTTTGGTTAAAATTGCAAAGTATTTCATGGTGAAACCCTCAATGTATCTGTATCGATCAAATGAATTGCAGCCCCTAAAAGAGCATTGTCGCTAGTTGTGATGACGTCAGGGAGATATTGGTAAACAGTGAGGTCATCTCCAGTATAACTCGTCGCAGCGCAATAAAATTCGCCCTTAACATCCAGATTGATTGACAAACCTATCAGATGACGACTAACAGGCTTGGCATCAGAAATTAGCCGTTCCAACTCTAAAAAAGTTTCTTCGGTGATGCCGTTTTCCTGTACCCCTATCGCCAATCGGAATGTGCCTGGTGTTTCGTTGTTCTCCCACCATTCCTTTATTTGAATGAGATAGCCTAACGGTTCTACCACGCGACGGACGGCACCAATAGTTCCCTTATGTTTATGCAGAAACATCGAGTTTTTTATCACGTCCCGCTTAGTACTCACCGACCAGTTTTCATCCCAGCGATCAACCGACCACGCCCATGCGAGATAAGGTAAAAACTCTGGAGGGCAAGTGTCAGGATTCCAGAGTTTGCGAAGTCGTCGTACTTCTATGTTTTGCAGTTGCGAACATGCCTTAGCAGCAGCCAACTCCAAAACGGTAGAACCTGTTGGCAACAGGCGGTCATTCATCATAACCTCCCACTATTGGATCTGGATTTGGCCTGGAGCAATCAGAAGTTTGGGTTTTACGCAGTTCTAATTTTGCACTGGTGCAATAAGGAGCTTGATCTTTACACAGTATTATATCGTTCGTCGGAACTCTCAATTCTACCTGTTTTACCCCAGTTACATGCAGCGCGGCATAGATGGCGGATAACCGGATATCCTTTCCCAACTTATGTTGATCTTCTACATACTTCCCCATATTTTTTTCAGCCAATTTACGAATAGGCTCAGACTCAGGTGTTGGCTCAAGATAGAGCACAGCATCAATCTGATATTCCATTATTTGGGCTGGTTGCACTTTTACCCGATCAGCAACCGGTCTGACATCTTCGTCATTGAGTGCTATAACCACTCGATCCAGTAAATCTTGTGAAGGTATACCGTTATGTGTTTCATCTTCCTTATCGTCCTTATCTTTTTCCCATATCCATTTCTGTGACAAAATAGTGACGGTCACATTGGCCGGTGATGGACTGATGACAGAAACATCCGCAACAGTTTGATATTCACCTTTACCTTTTCCATCACCTTTATTAACACTAATACCTTCATTAACTTTAAGGGCATGATATTCATATGCACCTATCGGCCCTGCAACACTTAGCCCTTCGAAGGCTCTCTGGATACGGTTACGGAAGGTACTATCAGGCTCCATAACTGCCCGAGTAACGTTATAATTCGCTCCTAATTGGTCTAAATCGCCATTGGTTGCATAGGCCAGCATCACTGCACGAGCCGCTTCATTTACCCGCTGACGCAATATCAATTCTCGGTAAGCATTTTCTTCAAGTAACTTAACCAGAGGTTCGGATTCCAGCTCTAGTGTTCGAGTAATAGCATCCCGTTGTTCTTCAGGGTAAAGAGATATTAATTTGGCTTTACGCTCAGCTAATAGTCTTTCATAATCCAGTGGCTCTACTACATCAGGTGGTGGCAGTTGGCTTAGGTCTACCAGGTCAATAGTCGGCATTGTTTTACCTCACAGGGATGGATAGAGAAAACACCCCAGGGGACAGCTGATAATGACCAGATATATCTACTGTCATTTTGCCGTCTTGTTGGGTATTTATGGTGATAGCTGTCAGATTAATTCGTGGTTCCCAGCGGCTAATAGCTGTATAACTGGCAGCCATGACTTGCAGGCGTAGAGCCGCGTTCTGTGGCCAGTCAATTAATTCAGGTAGCAGAGAGCCATAAGTGCGCCGTTCCAAACGACTACCAACAGGGGTTAGTAAGATGTCGCTGACAGACTGGCGTACATGATCCAGATCCGTCAGGCTACGACCGGTTTGTCGATTCATTCCAAGGTACATCATTATACTGGACCTCCTGTTGTCGCACCGCCTGCCATGACGCCGGTGTGCTGGTGCGAATGTAGGGTTACGCCGTTAGAACTGAGTTTTCCGCCTGTATTTTCAACATCACCTTCCAATTTAATTTTTGACGCTTTCAGACCCATTTCTTTTCCTGCTTTTAGTCCAATCTCGTTTTTTGAGTCCAATCCAATTTTATTAAGTGCTTCTAGTCCAATCTCGTTTTTTGAATCCAATCCAATTTTGTTGTACGATCCCAATCCAACTTTGTTGTATCCATTTATCCCAATTTCGTTGTACGACTCCAATCCAATTTTGTTGTATGCCTTTAGTGTTATATTCGTTGCCTCAAGTGTTATGGAATTTGCAGCTTTCACACTGGCAGTCTTAATACCTTTTACCGTTAAAGCACCGAATTTGGGCTCATACTCCATTACTGCTCCATCAGGGAATACAATATGAACAGCTTGTTCGGAACGAACCGGTAATGCCAGAGACTGATCAGAATAAACGGCTGGTAATCCACCATCTGGAAAATCAATATGGTCAGCTTCTGTAGGGAGAGTCGATGGCTCTGGAAATTGATCAGAATAAACAGCCGGTAATACAAAGGATGTGGTCAATTCACCGCCAACAGATAATAGCAAAACTTGCTCACCACGGCTGGGAGCCCACCAAGTACGGGAATTACCCGCTCGCATTGTCAACCAAGGTCTCCAGTCAGTTTCGAGATTACCTGTCGCAATTCGACACATTCCTCGCTGAGTATCTACCTCGGTAACAACACCAGTTCTGATCAGGTTACGTAATAAGCGTAGAAGTTCTGTTAGTTGTGTATCCATATTCGGAAAAATGCCATGTAGGTAGTTATGGGTTTATGTTTGGAAGAATGACATTAAAGGTAGCGGTAGACATTAAAGGCGAATTGTAGGAAAGGTCAGACAAATTTCTTGGAAGGTGAAAACTATAACAATATGAATTAAAAAGCCTTTTCCTTAAAGGGAAAGGCTTTTTAATAATCTGTAGGTGGTTTTTTTATCAACGCTTAACGCAGTAATCTAAGGAATTTCAATGTTGTATTGTCTAATCGTATGCTGGATATAAGATACTAAAAGTAAGTTGATTACAGATAATTCTTGCTCGAATGTTGAAAACAATACAGTTACAATTTTTTTCCAGAATATCCTGCAAAATGCGGATAGGTTTTATTTGCTCTTAAAAGGCCAGTAGATTAAGCCATACTCTTGGCAACGCTGGTAAAAATAGAGTGATAATCCTTTGAAAAAACAATCAAACTAACACCACCATAAATGGCATGGTTGTATTCACGTCCATTCATTACCTTTAATCCCAGAGTTGCAGAATAGGTTTTGTTGCAGTTGGCATAATTTCAGGCATTTCAACTTCAGTGCCATGTGGCAGGATTACGCTATATTCAGATTCGGACAATTCCGGAAATTTTTTAAATATCAATTCAACCAATCCTGGATTAGCTTCCAAAACAAGTTCCGTCATACCCTGAGTTCGGCCATAGTGGCGCCAGCACAAGGCATCAACAGTATCATTTTGCTGTGCAATTATTTTCATTAGGTACTCTCTATTACAAGAAATATTGTTAAATTAGAGTACCATGGTATGCCAATAAAAGAGGGAAAACAATGAAACAACATTGTTAGAGCCATAGTACAAATGAAAAGCAAGAAGCCACTTTTCAGTGGCTAATTTTTCAATACAATCATAACCAACTTAGAAACTCTAGATTATTTATCATACAAAAATTCCACATGCGTACTGTTTATTTGTCGCATTTATTCTTCACGTGTTTCGTGACAATTAATAAGTTGTTTCGTAAGTGGCGTCGATAATTCTGCAATCCAAGTCAAAGCTAGCTCTTTATCTTCAATATGATTACATTCACAGCTTATTGCCATTCTGGCAATAAAATTAATACGTTGCGCTATTACTGATTCCATAAGAAAGTCCACTGACAAACTTACCCCCGCATAACATAACTGTATATAAGGACAGTACACGTTGATTAGAAAAAATTAAAGGGATTTTTTATCTTTTTTAAGAACTATATTTGATAGTGTTAATATATTAATTATTGTTTTTATTGAAATAATTAATGATTAAAAAGGTTTCTTTCCTATCACAATCCGTTGTAATTAATAATTTTTTCTTATTTTATTGCTTAGAAGATTTTTGCTATTTATTTAGATTGTATAGTTTCACAAAGTATATAGATTGAAATTTAGATGCCCATGATGCAATATCATTCGTTGGATCTAGTAAATTTATTTGGAATCACTATAGCTCTTTAATTAGAGAGCGTTGTGGAGAAGAAAAACTCACTAAACTGTACTTTAAATGAAAAAAAATGTAACTGAGATAAAAATGGGTGCAGATAGTGGAGGAAAACAAGCTATCGAACGCCTTGTTAGTGCATATGGGTTTAAATCACGTCAAGCACTAAGCGACCATCTAGGTGTGTCTAAAAGCACAATGGCAAACCGGTACTTAAGAGATAGCTTTCCAGCAGATTGGGTTATTCAATGCAACCTTGAAACCAATGCTTCATTGTTATGGCTAAGCACTGGGCAAGGAGAAATGTTCCCTGATGGAGAAAAGAAAAAGGAGTCTTTAGAAAACATTATCACTCCGACAATACAGCGGGTTAAATTAGTTGGTGGAAAGTTGAACGCTGACAACCCTGTGACTTTAGATACTCAACTTATTGCCAGAGAAATAAGAAAACCTCTCATTGTAGATAACAATAACACTTGGTATTTGTTGGATACAAAAGAACCTGATGTTCAGGATGGTTTATGGTTAATTGATATTGAAGGAATGCATAGTATTAAAAAGATCACAAAAATCCCGGTCGGTAAAATCAGGGTATGTGATAGTGATGTGATCTTTGATTGTGCAATTGATGAAATTAACTTCATTGGTCGAGTTTACCTGATGATTTCCAGGTACTGATAGTTTTTTCATTGTCGATAAATTAATTTTTTCAGATGTGTAAATCCATGCTTGATGGTAATCTGTTGTCTAAGTAAACGTTTAATTAGCTGAATCTAAAATATTAAGTTGATCGATAATCCGTTTTATTTACCGGAAAATATTTATATATCGTGGATAACGATGTGTTGTAAATCAATGATAATTGTTTCCGCGAGTGGCCTTTAGCCAGCAATCTTGCGGCTTGTTGCTGTTCAGCAAATGAGAATGATACAGGTCTGCCACCTATTCTTCCCTGAGCACGAGCTGCTATCAATCCTGCATTTGTTCTTTCAACTATCAATTCTCGTTCCATTTCAGCCAGTGCACTCATAACATGAAAGAAAAATCGTCCCATAGAGGTACTGGTATCAATACTGTCAGTCAGGCTTTGAAAATGAACGCCTCGTTCACTTAAATCAGAAATTAAAGTAACCATGTTTTTTACGCTACGTCCTAGTCGATCCAGTTTCCAAACAACTAAAGTATCCCCTTTTTTAAGTTGCTTTAAAGCTCGTTTTAAACCTGGTCTATTGGCTGTTTTTCCACTGATTTTATCCTCAAAAATACGTTCACAATTTATACTCATCAGAGCGTTTCGCTGTAAATCACTGTTTTGGTCATTTGTTGATACCCGGATATAGCCAATCTTTGCCATGTTTAATCCTGTTTAATACCAATAGGAGACTATTATTGTAGAAATTATCACGGATTAGGACGTTGTGAAAAACCTTGGTTTGATAGAAACGGTGAATTTGGCGAAAAATGCTCTTCCTAAAGACTCAACTGAATCACTCATATCAGGCAATCACAATATTAAAACAGGTGGAAATTATTCCAGTTTGTCACTAACAAAGAGCGATGGTCGATATGTCTTCATAGAAACCACTTCTCATGAAGCAGATTCTTTTTGTGCAATAGGATATCGTGAGTCTGACTCCTCAAATATAAATGTTGTTCAACTCCCTCGAAAGAACGGCTATGTTGCAATAGCTAATGAGCATTATTCTAAATCAGAGTCTGACAGTCGATTTATTCAATTGAATACGGATACAAAAACATCAGGTTATATATTAGCTAAAACTGCAAACTATTATGATGATCCTAATTCACGTCATTTGGGCCGTTCGGGATTTTTGAGACCTAATGGAATTGATAATCTGGGGGCATTAGCAATTCATATAGCTCATCCTGGCGTTGATAGCTCTCAGCACGCTCGCGGGCTTTCTTTCGGGTATGGGGGTTATTCAGAAGCATTCAGCATTTCTACTTACGCTTTCGATGAGAGTGGTAACTTCAGGGGGAAACGTAAAATATTAACAGAGGATGATATTCTTGTTGGTATTCCGCTACCGTGGTCTAAGTCAACTGCACCAGCAGGTTATCTTATTTGTAGTGGTCAGCAGTTTGACAAATCTATATACCCTAAATTAGGGGAAGCATATCCCTCTGGTACACTCCCTGATTTACGTGGTGAATTTATTCGAGGTTGGGATAATGGGAGAAGTATTGATTCTGGGAGGGAAATATTATCTCATCAGAATTCAACAAAGTTACCTAATCTTTACACTCATGCTGAATCTGAAAATATGGGATTATTAGTATCTCCTCCTATTAATCGTTTTTCAAGTAATTATCCATCAGAAATTATGGCTAGTGATTTTGAGGAAGCAGAATTTGGGAGCGGCCAATATTTTTCGACCCCATTAAATCCTACTGGTGTAGTTTCATTATCTACATTTAGAGTACGTCCCCGTAATATCGCATTTAACTACATAGTGAGAGCAGCGTAATGAAAACACAGAAACAAAAATATTCCCTAGAACCAGAAACCACAATATTGGGAAATAACGGATTAGCAACCAAGGCTGGTTGGTTGATAATCTACCATGCAGAGCCTTATTCCAGAGAATTTATTGGCGCTAGACCAGAATATCTAATGGAAGGAGTGGGACTTCCTGCCAATTCCTATCCAGATGCACCAGAACTTCCAGATTCTGATGATATGGCTATTTGCCGCAGTGAAGATAAAAGTTGTTGGCAAATAGTACCTGATCACCGAGGAAAAATAGTTTATAACACGCAAACCCTAGAACAATATGAAATTACTTCGTTAGGTGAACTACCAGAATCTCTGACATTCAAACAACCTGTCACTGATTTTGATAAATGGGATGGTAAACAGTGGGTAACTGACAAATATATTATAAAGGATAGCCAGATTAAACAGGCAGAAAAGCAGCAGGTAGCACTATTACGACAAGCGAATGAAACAGTTACATTGCTACAACATGGCGTAGATACTGAGCTAGCTTCAGAAAAAGAAAAGCTATTGTTGATAGATTGGAAAAAGTATTTAGTATTACTCAGCCGGGTTGACATTTCATCAGCGCCAGATATTAGCTGGCCTGAAAAACCAGAATAAAATAAGAACGGCCTGTTTTTCAGGCCGTAAATTTACTAAATTGTAATTATTTATCGTTTCTGAAACCATTTTCTATATAAAACTCATTAACAGCTTTTTCAGAGAACGCGTTTAATTCTTGAAAAGAAAAACTAGCAATTAATTTCATAACCTTATGTATTGATACTTCATTGCTTGTTCTTGTAATTCAATCAGTAACATTCAATGTTTTCTGGTAGTCCATAAAAATCACTGACAATAACAAGAAAACTACAAGCCAGTATTTCTCTGCAAGAAGATCTGATGATTTTACAATCAGTGGTACTACTTAAAGTATAGAGTAGAAATAAATTAAAAATCATATAAATATTGAATTTTAATTAAAATAATAATTTATTACCATTACCAGAAAAATGATTCATCTTATTCTGGCAACTCTGGCCATTTAATATTTTGTGCCGAGGTATCCATTCTATTTAACGCGACACGATATTTTTTCCATCCCATCAAATTTGTTATTTCGTTATCAGTAGCAATACCTAAATCAATAGCATCTTGCAATGGTGCCATTTTAATAGCCGCTTGTTCCAGTAAATAATATCGTTGGCGATGATCATCTTTATTTTTCTGTTTGATAATGGCCTGCTGATATAATGCTTGAGCCTCTTGAGCATTGAACCCCATTGAGATTAATTGATGGGGTTCAGCTGGCACATTAACATATTCATAGCCATTTTTGTCTATTAGTTTATTTAATATTATCATATATCCTCATTATGGTTTCTTTTGATAACGTGTGTCATAATCCAGAGAATAACGTATTGTATTATCAGTATATTCTTCACCTAATAATGGATCATTGATAGCTAATGATTTCACCATCCACTTCATTTCTCTATTAAGGTCTGCACTTGACCACTGATATATTTCAACCTCTCCTTCTTCACGTGAATAATAGATTGACTTAAAATTACTGGTCGTAAAATAGGTTAAACCACCACGTAAATAACAACCACTATAAACGTAACAATCTACAATATCACCGGATTTCACATCATCATAAAGGGGATACTTACCGTCAACAGGTCTGGCGATACTTATCATAGCGTGACGGATCGCTTTTACTGTCTTACGATAGGTTTGATTTATGCGTTTAATATTAATATAACGGGCATCCCCTCCCCACGCTACATCTCCTCCTTCTATTTGTACAAGCAGACCAGCAACATGTGTCACACCCTCACCGAATGGTTTTTTTTCTGCATCATATGGATAGGGCCTATGAAGCGTTAACCAAGAATTCGCTCCGACATTAGGTGGGAAGCCCCACCAAACTGGATAGTAGCGGTCAGTACTTAGGCCAGTAAGATCAATCGTGGTGGTATAGCGTGATTCACTCAGAATATCCGACGCAGTGGGTTTATTGAGCGTGTTATATTCTTGGGCCCAAGGTGTCCATGGTAAATTGTGATATTGGCTGCGTGTATATATCCGGCTGCTGTTATAAACAAAATAACGCTGAATGATCCCAGCAGCCTGTAAAACGACAAGTGAACCAGCAAGCGATTCAGGGTAGTTAGCACCATTTTGGGCATAAATATTGTAATCTTGGTAATAAATCCCTGGTATTTTGTAGTTATCCAAATTTGCCTTATCACCCAAATAAACCGCCTGCCCATGAAAAATATCCTGAGACGTAATACTGATATCCTCAGTCAGAACTTTGCCATTCACTTTTCGACTGTTCGGTACTGCTCCCTGAGCCAAACTCACCGTTTCTATCAAACCAGATTTTTCAAAACTCATTATTCTGTGAAATTTCTGAAAGGGTAGTCTCCTATTGGTACTCAACAGGATTAAACATGGGAAAGATTGGCTATATCCGGGTATCAACAAATGACCAAAACAGTGATTTACAGCGAAATAAGTTGATATGTATAAATTACAATCTATTTTTGTAGGAAAAATCTGTAACAATAGCAGCCAACTAAACGTTTAATTTTGTACCGTGCAATCAATATCTCATGAAGTTTTACTTTACAAAAAATACAGCTTATCTACCTAAGTCATGTAATTCTCTTCCCAAATAAATCTCATGCCAACTATTTTCCAAATGGTTAGACATACAACCCGAAAAGGGCAGAAAACCCGCAGTTATAAGCTGCGAGTTTTACTATTAGTATCAGCGTTTCTTTTTCTTCCCTTGAACTGCCTTAAAACGTGGATTGAATTTACAAATAACATACAACCTGCCCCGACGGCGTACGATTTTGCAATCTGGGTGACGGGTTTTCGCCGTTTTAAGTGAACTTAACACCTGCATTTCTACGATCCCTCAATTTATTTACTGCCAATAAAACGCCCAAATTTTTTCTGGAATCGCGCCGTACTGCCTTCCTGAGATAAGGTTTTCTGTTTACCTATATAGAAAGAATGTGATTCCGATGACACATCAATAGTGACATATGGATACTCTTCTCCATTTAAGGTAATTGTCCGTTCTGTGCAAATCGTAGAGCCAATCGTAAAATAGGCATTAACACTGGTATCGTGAAATACGACTACCCGGTAGTTTGGGTGAATATTTGGTTTCATATTTTCCGTCGCAATTGAAATGTTATAACATAACAATAACGTGATTCATTTTGATCAGCAAGAAAATAATGAAAAATTTTCTCAGACCAAAAAAAACCTCTGTATTTTCAATGTACAGAGGCTTATTTCAACTTCTTATTATAAAACGATTATTCTACAGTCACTGATTTAGCCAAATTACGAGGCTGATCAACATCAGTTCCTTTAATCAGCGCAACATGATAAGAGAGCAATTGCAACGGCACGGTATAAAATATTGGAGCAATTAGTTCTTCAACATGCGGTAATGGGATGATCTTCATTCCTTCGCTGTCTGTAAAACCAGCATCTTGATCAGCAAATACATATAGCAATCCACCACGGGCACGTACTTCTTCAATATTGGATTTCAATTTTTCCAGCAGTTCATTGTTTGGAGCCACAATGATAACAGGCATGTCTGCATCAATCAGTGCCAATGGACCATGTTTCAATTCACCTGCTGCATAAGCCTCAGCATGAATGTAAGAAATTTCTTTTAATTTCAGTGCCCCTTCAACCGCTATCGGATACTGATCACCACGGCCAAGGAACAAAGCGTGGTGTTTATCAGAAAAATCTTCCGCCAGCGCCTCGATAATTTTATCCTTCGACAACATGCTTTCAATGCGGCTCGGCAGTGCATGTAATGCATGAACAATTTCTTGCTCCTGCTCTGCATCAACACCGTTTAAACGTCCAAGATAAGCCACCAGCATCAGCAATACAGTCAGTTGGGTTGTGAAAGCTTTCGTTGAAGCAACACCAATTTCAGCACCAGCCTTAGTCATGAGAGCAAAATCAGATTCACGTACTAAAGAAGAACCCGCTACGTTACAGACTGTCAACGATGTGAGATATCCAAGTTCTTTAGATAAACGCAAAGCTGCCAATGTATCTGCGGTTTCACCTGATTGAGACAATGTAATTAATAAGCTTCCCGGACGACGTGCCGATTTGCGGTAACGAAATTCAGAGGCAATTTCTACATCACAAGGAATACCCGCCAATGCTTCAAACCAATAACGGGAAACCATACCTGCGTTATAGGATGTACCACAGGCAACAATCTGAATATGTTCTACTTTGGATAATAATCCAGCTGCATTAGGGCCAAGTTCAGACAGATCTACTTGTCCATGATCTAAGCGCTTTTCCAAAGTACTTTTGATTGCCATTGGCTGTTCATAGATCTCTTTTTGCATATAGTGACGATAAATACCTTTGTCACCAGCATCATACTGAATGTTAGATTCAATCTGTTCCCGTTCAATTGGCTCGCCGTGAATATTAAAAATACGCACGGTACGACGGGTTACTTCAGCAATATCGCCTTCTTCAAGGAAGATAAAACGACGAGTAACAGGCAACAGCGCCAATTGATCAGACGCAAGGAAGTTTTCCCCCATACCCAAACCAATAACCAAAGGACTACCCGATCTTGCAGCGATTACTGCTCCGGGATCACGACTATCCATGATAACTGCGCCATAAGCACCACGAAGTTGGGGAATAACACGCTGGACAGCCTCCAGCAAGGTACCACTCTGTTTTTGCTCCCAATGAACAAGGTGAGCAATAACTTCTGTGTCAGTATCCGATACAAATGAATAACCACGCTCAATTAATTGAACCCGCAATTCTTCGTAATTCTCAATAATGCCGTTGTGAACAACAGCAATATAATCAGATATATGCGGGTGAGCATTTTTCTCGTTTGGTTCACCATGTGTAGCCCAACGGGTGTGCGCAATACCTGTCCCACCAAGGACAGGCTGCTTGTCAACCTCATCAGCAAGTATTTGCACCTTACCGACTTCACGCAGGCGAAGCATATTATTTTCGTTATCAACAACCGCCAACCCAGCGGAATCGTAACCACGGTATTCCAAACGACGAAGCCCTTCAATCAGGATTTCAGCAATATCTCGTTGTGCTACTGCACCAACAATTCCACACATCAGTTTTATTCCTAAAAATAGGGCTGATGAAAGCCCTTTATAATGTCATGAGCCTGATTGTTTTTCGGCTTTGCCGGTCCCCGAGCCTGTAGAGTGGGGATTATTATTTTATTTTTTCTTAACAGGGCGTTTCCAACCCTGAATATGTGTTTGCTTAGTTCTGCTTACTACCAGTTCATCTTCAGCAACATTTTTTGTCACTGTTGTCCCTGCTCCAATTGTAGCACCTTTAGCAATTGTCACTGGAGCAACAAGCTGAGTATCAGAACCAACAAAAACATCGTCACCAATGATGGTTTTGAATTTATTAGCACCATCGTAGTTACAGGTAATAGTACCTGCACCAATATTCACGTTACGTCCAATCTCAGCATCGCCAAGATAAGTCAGATGTCCCGCCTTAGAACTTTTACCCAGATAAGATTTCTTCATTTCAACGAAATTCCCTACATGGGCTTTTTCGGCAAGTTTAGAACCAGGGCGCAAACGGGCAAAAGGTCCAACAGTACAACCAACATCCATTTCAGAATCTTCAATGACCGTATATGGACTAAGAATAGAATCATCACCAATAATGCAGTTCTTCAGTACACAACCTGTGCCAATCTGTACGTTATTTCCGAGAGTTACATTGCCTTCGATAATAACATTAGTATCAATAACTACATCACGGCCATGAGTCAACGTGCCACGTAAATCAAAACGGGTAGGGTCTAGCAGCATAACACCGGTCAACAATAATTTTTCTGCCTGCTCAGATTGATAAATACGTTCAAGAGCGGAAAGCTGTAGGCGGTTATTCACACCTTCCATTTCACTCAAACGTCTTGGATGCGCTGCTTCAATTTTTCTGCCTTCTTTATAGGCCAAAGCAATCACATCAGTAATGTAATATTCACCCTGAGCATTGTTGTTATCCAATTGGGATAACCAACGTTTTAAATCGCCACCATTAGCAACCAAAATACCTGTGTTAATTTCATTGATTTTGCGCTGCTCTTCAGTTGCGTCTTTTTGCTCAATGATTCCAGTCACATCCCCATTTTCACGAATAATACGGCCATAACCCGTTGGATTATCCAGAATTGCTGTCAGTAAACCAATACCACCTTCAGGTTTAGCAGCCAACAGACGCTCAAGGGTATCTGTACCAATAAGAGGTACATCGCCATACAGCATCAGAATATCTTCATCATCAGTAAAATGTGGCGCTACCTGCAGCATTGCGTGACCTGTCCCTAACTGTTCCTCTTGTAATACCCAATTCAACTTTTGTTCAGAAAGGGCCGGCTTCATCAGATCACCACCATACCCATAAACCAAATGAACATTTTTAGCACCCAATACCATTGCAGTATCAATCACATGCTGAACCATAGGCTTACCTGCCAGCAAGTGTAGAACTTTAGGGAGATCAGAATACATGCGGGTTCCTTTACCCGCAGCAAGGATAACAACACTTCTTGCACTGTTAGACATAAGAAACCTGATAACTCCAATTTAAGATAAAAAAAGTAAACCTGTTTGCGAGATAAATTACTACATATTTCGCAATACAAAAAAGCCAGTTAGCTCGCACCAACTGGCTTCTTTTCTTTAACTGCCTGTATTACATTGCCTTTTTTGTCAACTCGATTACACGAAGTTTTGCAATCGCTTTAGACAATTCAGCTGATGCCTGAGCATAGTCAACATCACCGTGAGAATTGCGGATGTGTTCTTCAGCTTTACGCTTAGATTCTAACGCCTTAGCTTCATCCAAATCTTTACCACGGATCGCAGTGTCAGCTAGTACGATAACGCCGCTCGGTTGCACCTCAAGGATACCCCCAGAAAGGTAAATCACCTCTTCTTCACCGAACTGCTTAACAATACGTACCATGCCAGGTTTTATGGCAGTAAGTAGTGGCGCATGTCCTGGGTAAATACCCAGTTCACCTTCACTACCTGTCACCTGAATTTTTTGTACCAAGCCTTCAAACATCCGGCTCTCAGCACTGACAACATTCAGATGGTAAGTCATTGCAGCCATGTCAACCTCCGGTCAGCCGTATTAAAGTTTTTTCGCTTTTTCCACAGCTTCTTCGATGGTACCTACCATGTAGAACGCTTGTTCTGGCAGGTGGTCATAGTCACCTTCTAAGATACCTTTAAAACCACGGATAGTATCTTTCAGGGAAACGAACTTACCTGGTGAACCAGTAAAGACTTCTGCAACGAAGAATGGCTGAGACAGGAAACGCTGGATCTTACGAGCTCGTGCAACTACCAACTTATCGTCTTCTGACAGTTCATCCATACCCAGAATAGCGATAATATCTTTCAGTTCCTGATAACGTTGCAGAATAGACTGAACACCACGAGCAACGTTATAGTGCTCTTGACCAACAACCAATGGATCAAGCTGACGGCTAGTAGAATCCAGTGGATCAACCGCCGGGTAAATACCCAGAGAAGCAATCTGACGGCTCAGCACTACGGTTGCGTCCAAGTGGGCGAAAGTCGTCGCTGGAGATGGGTCAGTCAAGTCATCCGCAGGTACGTAAACAGCCTGTACGGAAGTGATAGAACCGGTTTTGGTGGAAGTAATACGTTCTTGCAGAACACCCATTTCTTCCGCCAGCGTTGGCTGATAACCTACCGCTGATGGCATACGGCCCAGCAGTGCAGACACTTCCGTACCTGCTAAGGTATAACGATAGATGTTATCAACGAATAACAGAACATCACGGCCTTCATCACGGAATTTCTCAGCCATTGTTAGGCCAGTCAACGCAACACGCAGACGGTTTCCTGGTGGCTCATTCATCTGACCATATACCAGGGATACTTTATCCAGTACGTTAGAATCTGTCATTTCGTGGTAGAAGTCGTTACCTTCACGGGTACGTTCACCTACACCGGCAAATACGGAGTAACCTGAGTGTTCAATCGCAATGTTACGGATAAGCTCCATCATGTTTACGGTTTTACCTACACCCGCACCACCAAACAGACCAACTTTACCACCCTTGGCGAATGGACAAATCAGGTCCATTACTTTGATACCCGTTTCCAGCAACTCTTGAGAGTTAGATAACTCTTCGTAGCTTGGAGCCGGGCGGTGAATAGCCCAACGCTCTTCTTCACCAATATCGCCTTTCATGTCGATTGGTTCACCCAATACGTTCATGATGCGACCCAGTGTCGCTTTACCAACTGGAACTTCGATTGGGTGACCTAAGTCAGTCACACTTAAACCACGGCTTAAGCCATCAGAAGTACCCATTGCAATACAACGAACAACGCCGCCGCCTAACTGCTGCTGAACTTCCAGCACCAGCTTAGCTTCGCCGTTTTGAACCTCAAGTGCATCGTATACTTTTGGTACAGCATCTTGAGGGAATTCGACGTCCACCACGGCGCCGATTACCTGGATAATCTTTCCAGTAGCCATCTTGAATCCTCTACGTAATTCGTAAACCTAGCTGTTAAACCGCGGAAGCACCCGAGACAATCTCGGTCAACTCCTGAGTTATGCTGGCCTGACGAGCTTTGTTATAAACCAACTGCAGCTCTTTGATCAGGCTGCCACCATTATCAGTCGCGGCTTTCATCGCCACCATTCTTGCGGCCTGTTCACTAGCCAGGTTTTCAACGACGCCCTGATAAACCTGCGACTCTACATAACGACGCAGTAGTATATCCAGCAACGCCTTAGGATCAGGTTCGTATAAATAATCCCAGGATTTCTTCTTCAGTGTTTCATCATCTCCGGCAGGCAGAGGCAATAACTGAGTAATAGTCGGTTCCTGAGACATTGTATTGATGAACTTGTTTGTCACCACATACAATTTATCCAGACGTCCTTCATCATATGCCCGCAACATGATATTAACTGGCCCGATCAATTCGGACAGTGAAGGGTTATCTCCCATGCCTGTAACCTGAGCAACAATATTGCCCCCAACAGATGCAAAGAAAGAAACAGCCTTAGAGCCGATAAGCGCCAGATCACACTGGACACCTTTATCAGACCAACTTTTCATGTCTAACAGTAGCTTTTTGAACAAATTAGTATTCAAACCACCGCACAAGCCACGATCGGTAGAAACAACCAGATACCCGACACGTTTAGTTTCACGTTCTTCAAGGTATGGATGTTTATATTCCAGATTACCTAACGCAAGGTGACCAATCACGCTGCGTATGGTTTCTGCATAAGGACGGCTGGCCGCCATGCGATCCTGCGTTTTACGCATTTTGGACGCAGCAACCATCTCCATCGCTTTAGTGATTTTTTGCGTGTTTTGCACGCTGGCGATCTTGGTACGTATTTCTTTTGCGCCGGCCATTCCTGATTCTCCTCATTAACCAGACGGCCCATGTTTAATTAAACCGGGCCGAATAGTGTTACCAGGACTGAGTTGCTTTGAAGGAGTTAAGCAGAGCATTCAGCTTTGCTTCGATCTCATCATTGTAACCACCAGACTGGTCAATCTCTTTCAGAAGATCAGCATGTTCACGGCTGGCATGCGCAAGCAGCGCAGACTCGAAATCAATAACTTTAGCAATTTCGATATCTTCCAGATAACCACGCTCCGCAGAAAACAGAGACAGTGACTGCTGTGCAACAGACATTGGCGCATACTGTTTCTGTTTCAGCAACTCAGTTACTTTTTGACCATGATCCAACTGTTTACGGGTTGCATCATCAAGGTCAGAAGCAAACTGAGAAAACGCTGCCAGTTCGCGGTACTGAGCCAAAGCAGTACGGATACCACCAGACAATTTCTTCACGATCTTAGTCTGAGCTGCACCACCTACACGGGATACGGAGATCCCTGGGTTAACTGCCGGACGAATACCCGCGTTAAACAAGCTGGATTCCAAGAAGATCTGACCATCAGTAATTGAAATAACGTTTGTTGGTACGAATGCTGATACGTCCCCTGCCTGAGTCTCAATGATAGGCAAAGCTGTCAGAGAACCTGTTTTACCTTTCACTTCACCATTAGTGAATTTTTCTACATATTCAGCGTTAACACGCGCAGCACGTTCCAGCAAACGGGAGTGCAGATAGAAAACATCACCAGGGAATGCTTCACGTCCTGGTGGACGACGGAGCAACAGAGAAATTTGACGATAAGCAACAGCTTGCTTAGATAAATCATCATAAACAATCAGCGCATCTTCACCGCGATCGCGGAAATATTCGCCCATTGCACAACCAGAATATGGTGCCAGATATTGCAATGCAGCAGATTCTGAAGCAGTCGCAACCACTACGATAGTATTGGCAAGAGCACCATGCTCTTCTAATTTACGAACAACGTTCGCAATAGTAGAAGCTTTCTGACCAACTGCAACATAAACACATTTAATGCCTGAATCACGCTGGTTAATGATTGCATCAATAGCCAGTGCGGTTTTACCCGTTTGACGGTCACCGATAATCAGTTCACGTTGACCACGACCGATAGGGATCATGGCGTCAACAGATTTATAACCTGTCTGTACCGGCTGATCTACGGATTGACGATCGATAACGCCTGGAGCAATCATTTCAACAGCAGAGAAACCATCATGCTCAACAGGACCTTTACCATCAATTGGTTCGCCCAGAGTGTTCACTACACGACCAAGCAAACCACGACCAACAGGTACTTCAAGAATACGGCCAGTACATTTAACCTTCATGCCTTCTGCTAAGTCAGCATACGGGCCCATCACAACCGCACCCACAGAGTCGCGCTCCAGGTTTAATGCGATTGCATAACGATTGCTAGGCAGTGCGATCATTTCACCCTGCATAACTTCGGCTAAACCGTGAATACGAATGATACCGTCGTTAACGGATACAATCGTACCTTCATTGTGAGCTTCACTCACTACATTGAACTGAGCAATGCGCTGCTTGATCAGTTCGCTGATTTCGGTGGAATTCAGTTGCATATGCTCCAGTCCCCTTAAGACTGCAAGACGTCTGTTAAGCGATCTAAACGGCCACGAATACTGCCATCAATCACCAAATCACCTGCGCGGACTACCACACCAGCAATAACAGACTTATCAATTTTGCAATTCAGCTTAACTTTGCGTGACAGACGTTTCTCCATCGCTGCAGAAATTTTAGCCAGCTGTTGCTCACTCAGTTCGGCAGCAGAAATTACTTCAACATCAACTGTTGATTCAAGTGACGCACGCAATTGAATAAATTGCTGCAAAACTTCCGGTAACGCTAATAAGCGACCGTTTTCTGCCATAATACGAATAAAGTTCTGAGCATGTTCATCGACCAGTTCACCGCAAATTGCGATGAAAGTATTGGCTAACGTTTCCGATGCCAATGAACCGGAAAGCAGTTCACCAACTTGCTCATTACGAGTCACCTCAGCTGTGAACACCAGCATATTCTGCCATTGTTCGAGCGATTGTTTTTCCACAGCAAAGTCAAAAGCTGCTTTGGCGTAGGGGCGAGCTACAGTAGCGAATTCAGACATGCCCCTCCCTCCTTACAGTTCAGCGACCAGTTTATCAACGATGTCGCTGTTAGCAGCTTCATCCACGGAACGTTCGATGATTTTCTCGGCACCTATGATAGCCAACATAGCGACCTGCTTACGCAACTCTTCCCGAGCACGCTTACGTTCGGCATCAATTTCTGCCTGAGCTTGCGCTACGATTCTGTTACGTTCCTGCTCAGCTTCCGCTTTTGCATCATCAAGGATCTGGGCTTTTTGTTTATTAGCCTGTTCAATGATGACCTGAGCTTCCGCTTTCGCTTTCTTCATTTGGTCGGTCGCATTGGCTTGCGCTAAGTCTAGGTCCTTTTTGGCACGTTCTGCAGAAGATAAGCCGTCAGCAATTTCTTTTTGACGCTTTTCAATGGCCGCCATGATTGGAGGCCATACAAACTTCATACAGAACATAACAAACAGGACAAACGCAATGGCCTGGCCGAGGATTGTTGCATTAAGATTCACAGCACAATACCTCTTTTAAATTAACGAGTTGACGTAGTTTCGAATTTTTTCTGCAAACTACGCGACAGCAAACATTACGTACAAGCCAAGGCCCACAGCAATCATCGGAATAGCGTCAACCAGACCCATAACGATAAAGAACTGTGTACGCAACAGAGGAATTAAATCCGGCTGACGAGCAGCACCTTCCAAAAATTTACCTCCGAGGATGCCGATACCGATCGCAGCACCGATTGCCGCCAAGCCCATCATTACAGCGGCAGCCATGTACAGCAGATCCATATTCAGGTTTTCCATGACAGTCTCCAGTTTGTTTCAGTTAAAACACAGTTATTGTGGTAAAAATTAATGTTCTTCAGATGCCATCGACAGATAAACAATCGTCAGAACCATGAAAATAAAGGCTTGTAACGTAATAATCAGTATGTGGAAAATAGCCCAAGGCAGGCTAAGCATCCACTGCGACCACCACGGTAACAGACCAGCTATAAGAATAAAGATCAATTCACCCGCATACATGTTACCAAACAGTCGTAGACCGAGTGATACTGGCTTTGAAAGCAGGCTAACCCCTTCCAGAATTAAGTTAATCGGAATAAACAGCGGATGATTAAAAGGCTGTAAAGTCAGCTCCTTTGTAAAACCACTAATCCCTTTCATCTTAATACTGTAGTAGAGAATGAGAACAAAGACACCGAGAGCCATCGACAAGGTAATACTGACGTCTGCTGTTGGTACAACACGCAGAGCAGGTAAGCCGAAGTATCCACCGATATAAGGGAGAAAATCGATTGGCAGTAGGTCCATTATATTCATCAATAACACCCAGACGAACACAGTTAATGCCAGAGGGGCAATCACTTTGCTCTTCCCGTGATACATATCACGAACGCTGTTATCAACAAAACCCATGATTAATTCTATAGCAGTCTGAAGTTTGCCAGGTACGCCACTGGTGGCATTAACCGCAACCTTTCTGAACACATACAGAAATAAAATCCCTAATACGACTGAGAAAAAAAGCGAGTCAATGTTCAACGTCCAGAACGTTGCAGAACCACCAGAGTTGGGATCGACCAACTCAAAGGTACGTAGGTCCAACTGAAGGTTATTCAGGTGGTGGCCTATGTAGTCCCTTGCAGTTGAAACTTCTCCTGATGCAGACATGATGCCTCTTACCCTTTGTTGTTGAAAACCTAACCGTTTATCACAGCTGATGCGATAATCTGCACAATCAGCACCACTAAATAAGTCAAACCTAGCGGTACAAACGCCGCTTTAAACACTCCTAAAGCAACAATCAGCACTGCTATCGTAATAATAACTTTCAACCCCTCGCCAATAGCGAAAAACCATGCAACACGTATAGAAACGTCTCCTTCTTTTGCTTTCTGAAAACTGGCAAGTAGCATAAAGATGGCATTCGGTAACCAACATGCTAATCCACCAGCAAAAGCAGAAGCGCCCCACTCTATACTTTTGGTACAAAAAGCCGCACTGAGAATAACAAAAGTCATTAACTGCAAAAACAGCAACTTCAGTGCAATTTTACCGTTGTAAAGGGATACAGACATGACTTTTGTTTTCTCCCCTGCACGTTTTGCATATCAGGTTTTGCTGAATGTTGTATAAAACTGCCTTTGCTTAAGAGTGTCAAGTGACAAAAACGTGCAAATTATACGGGCAGCCAAAATGAATTCAATCCATAAGTAGCGAAAAGGTGAACAATTATTTAAAATTTTTACTTTGGTACCAGATTACAAGCTAATTATTGTACTGATTCTTCGTCTTTAATAATTTCATGCTTTAAAATTTAAATGTGAGTTAAATCACAGAAAATTTTCATTTATTAATTATTTTTAACATTTTAAATAAATAAAAATAAAATATATAAACAATAAAATCAAAAACTTAAATAACATTATTGGAAATAAGGCTATTATATTATTGACTTAAATTACCAAGTTAATTTTTAGCTGTTTTAAAAAAGTGAATCTGATGAAAAAACGCTTTATCTGATTTTTAAAAGCTCAACTACCTTAATATCAAGATAACGTTACTTTTATGTGATAACTCGGTAAATTAAAGCTGAAACGAGACAAATCATAATTGACGATGTTGAACACAACACAATTGTGCTCAACATCACTAATTATTTATGACTTTATTGACAAATGACAAAATTAGTTTGATTTAAGTATAACCAGATGCCGTTGCCCTTCCAATTCAGGAACATCTAACTGAATAACTGAATCAACAGAAATTCCGGAAGGTAACATGGTAAGTTCCTCTTCAGGGAGTACACCTTTAAGCGCATAGAAGCGTCCATGAACAGACTTAGGTAAATGATTGCACCAAGAGACCATATCTTGTAGTGAAGCAAAAGCTCGGCTTATAACACCATCAAAAGGTGGCTCAGAAGGATACGTTTCAACCCTACTTTGCACTGGTTCGATATTTGCTAAACCAAGTTCATGCTGAACTTGACGCAAAAATCGGACTCTTTTACCTAAACTATCTAGCAATGTAAAATAAGAATCTGGACGAACAATAGCTAACGGGATACCCGGCAACCCCGGACCAGTTCCTATATCGATAAAACGATAACCTTGCAGATAGGGACTGACAATAATGCTATCCATGATATGACGCACTAACATTTGCTCAGGATCACGAACAGACGTGAGGTTATAGGTTTTATTCCACTTATTGAGCATATCAACATAGGCTATAAGCTGCTGTTTCTGCTGTTGTGAAAGTTTTATTCTTGCTTTAGTCAGCAACGATTCCAGTTTGTTAAGCACAATAAAGATCCTCTCAGGCACTGCGGCGCAGCAACCCTTGTTTTTTCAACCATACAAGCAAAATTGAAATTGCAGCAGGTGTTATTCCTGAAATACGTGAAGCCTGACCAATTGAGCTTGGTTTGTGATTATTGAGTTTAGCTACAACTTCATTGGAAAGACCACTAATCTGACAATAATCGAGATCAATCGGTAATGATGTATTTTCATTACGTAATTGTTTTTCAATTTCTTCCTGTTGACGGGCAATATACCCTTCATACTTGACTTGAATTTCAACCTGGTCAGCTGCTTGTAGTTCTTTAATACCTGGTGAGAACAGAGGTAATGAGGTCAACAGTTCGTAATTCATTTCTGGACGACGCAGTAAATCTTCACCATTAGCTTCTTTCGATAATGGCATTTTTAGTATCTTGTTGATGTCATCAAGGTTACTTGAATGAGGATGGACCCAAATATTACGCAGGCGCTGGCGCTCTTGTTCAATCATTTCTACCTTACGGCAATAATGTTCCCAACGTAAATCATCCACTAATCCTAATTCGCGACCTTTTTCTGTTAAGCGAAGGTCAGCATTATCTTCACGTAACATCAAGCGATACTCCGCTCGGGAAGTGAACATACGGTATGGTTCTTTAGTACCTAAAGTACACAAATCATCAACTAGAACGCCAATATAGGCTTGATCACGGCGAGGGAACCATCCCTCTTCTTCCGAAGCATAACGAGCTGCATTAAGACCAGCCAAAAGACCTTGGGCAGCAGCTTCTTCATAACCTGTCGTACCATTAATTTGCCCAGCAAAAAATAAGCCGTGTATAAATTTACTTTCCAGTGTTTGTTTCAGATCTCTTGGGTCGAAGAAATCGTATTCTATTGCATAACCAGGTCGAATGATGCGAGCATTTTCCAGTCCTTTCATGGAGTGAACAATTTGCATCTGTACATCAAATGGCAAACTGGTAGAAATGCCATTCGGATAAATTTCGTTACTGGTTAATCCTTCTGGTTCAAGGAAAATCTGATGAGCATTACGATCCGCAAAGCGCATGACTTTATCTTCGATCGAAGGACAGTAGCGCGGGCCGATCCCTTCAATGATCCCTGCATACATAGGACTGCGATCTAAATTGCTGCGGATCACATCGTGCGTTCTTTCATTGGTATGAGTGATATAACATGGCATCTGCTGTGGATGTTGCTCCACATTTCCAAGGAAAGAGAATACCGGTGTTGGATCATCACCTAGTTGTTGAGTTAATTGGCTAAAATCAATAGTTCTGGCATCAATACGTGGTGGTGTACCTGTTTTTAGTCTATTTACACGTAGAGGCAGCTCACGTAAACGTTGTGACAATGAAATTGCTGGAGGATCACCTGCTCTTCCCCCACTGTAATTCTCTAGGCCGATATGGATCTTACCGTCTAGGAATGTACCTACAGTTAGAACAATTGCTTTAGCTCTGAATTTAAGCCCCATACGGGTTATTGCACCAGTGACAGCACTGTTTTCAACAATTAGATCTTCTACGGGTTGTTGGAAAATCATCAGGTTAGGTTGATTTTCTAACGCTGTTCGTACAGCTTGACGGTAGAGAACCCTGTCAGCTTGAGCACGCGTTGCACGAACAGCAGGTCCTTTACTGGCATTTAAGGTTCTAAATTGAATACCAGCTTGATCAGTTGCCCTTGCCATTAGACCACCAAGTGCATCAATTTCTTTAACCAGATGTCCTTTACCAATCCCACCGATGGCTGGGTTACATGACATTTGGCCCAAAGTATCAATATTGTGAGTCAGTAATAAGGTTTGACGGCCCATACGAGCGGCTGCCATAGCAGCTTCAGTACCGGCATGACCACCACCGATAATGATGACGTCAAATTGCTCTGGATAAAACATGGTGATGAACCTTTCGTTGTAAGAATGCTAAGTGTGCATTATGGGAAGAGAATTCTACTCAAGTTTAAGCGATAGACCAAGTAGGCGATCTCGCCGGTAATTAAAAGAAGATCTTTTTATTTAAAGATCTCTTTATTAGATCTTTTATTAGGATCATGATCTTTTGTGGATAAGTTATTTTTCCTTAGTAAGATCATAACGCTGTAAAGGATCATTTGCTGTGAATGATCCGTGATCCTAGCAGGTATAAACTGGGATCTAAATTGGTAGTTATTCACAGAGCGATCGTGGACAGATAGTTATACTATGGATAACTACGGGTTAACCCCTGCTTTTTATATTAGTTATCCACAATCAACCGCTTGTTTTTTGCTCAATGTTGAGTGAGTTTGCCCAAATTTTAACCCATTCTTCTGCGGGATCTTCGGGGATCTCATGTTGTTGGATATCAATTTCTAGACGATCACCGAGACGTTTAGCACCATTTTCCATCAATAGTTGATCCAATGATCTTATTGCTCCACAGAAAGTATCGTATTCGGAACTACCAAGACCAATAGCTCCAAATGTTACTCTGCTGAGATCAGGTTTTTGTTCAGAAATTTCTTTTGCTAGTGGTTGTATGTTTTCTGGTAATTCTCCGGCACCATGCGTGGATGCTACTACCAGCCAAATCCCTTCTTGGGGAAGTTCATCTAAAGAAGGACCATGCAGCATTTCAGTGGAAAAGCCAGCATCTTCCAGAATTTCAGCCATATGTTCAGCTACGTATTCAGCGCCACCCATAGTACTGCCGCTGATTAAAGTAATCGTGGCCATAGTGATCCCAACAGATTTCAAGGATTGCTATTGTACGCTGTGAATCTGTTGGGATCTACCTGTGGATAATGTGGTTATAACAAATTTTATATTATGGCTTGATTGTCCGCATAATCGGGTTTTGCAAGGAGATCAGGGTTTCTGTTGATTGGATTTCATCAATAGTCTGTATTTTGTTGATAAGTACATCTTGAAGAGATTCAATTGAGCGGCACATAACTTTAATGAAAATACTGTAGTGACCTGTTGTGTAATAAACCTCAACCACTTCATCTAGATTGCCCAGCTTTTTTAGAGCTGATGGGTAATCTTTAGCGCTTTTAAGAATAATGCCAATAAAGCAACAGACGTCATAGCCAAGCTGTTTAGTGCTGATATCCACTCTGGTACCGGTGATGATCCCCGCCTGCTTCATTTTTTCTACACGAACGTGAATTGTTCCTGGGCTGACAGCAAATTTCTTTGCGAGTTCGGCATAAGGTGTACGTGCGTTGTCCATTAAAGCGTGAAGTATGTCACGGTCCAGATTATCGATCTGATAAATTTCTGCCATTTCTAACCTCGTTTTTTATTGAATCATCATTTTTTTCATCTTAAAAATGAATTTTTTAAACAATAAAGACTATTTTTATTAAAGTATATTGAATTTATTCCCCATTCTATTGCTTAATGTTTCTAACAGGACATCAGGGCCATTTAGAGAATTCGAGAATAATATTATGAAAAAGTCATTTATTGAGAAGCAGCAACAAATCAGTTTCGTGAAGTCTTTCTTTTCCCGCCTGCTGGAAAGCAAACTGGGTTTGATTGAAGTACAAGGACCAATGCTGAGCTGTTTGGGGGATGGAGTTCAGGACAACTTGTCCGGCTATGAAAAAGCTGTTCAGGTAAAAGTGAAGACTTTACCGGATTCAACTTTCGAAGTAGTGCATTCACTGGCTAAATGGAAACGTAAAACATTGGGACGTTTTGATTTCCAGCCAGAGCAAGGGCTTTATACTCACATGAAAGCATTGCGTCCGGATGAAGATCGCTTGACACCAATCCACTCTGTTTATGTTGATCAATGGGATTGGGAAAAAGTGATGGGAGATGGGCAACGCTCACTTGCTTATCTTAAACAGACAGTAGGTAAAATCTACGAAGCGATAAAAGAAACAGAAAAAGCTGTCAGCAAAGAATTTGGTCTGGCACCGTTCCTGCCGGATCAAATTCACTTTGTTCACAGTGAAGCGCTTCTGAGCCGTTATCCGGAGCTGGATGCAAAAGGACGCGAACGCGCTATTGCTAAAGAGTTGGGAGCTGTTTTCCTTATTGGTATCGGTGCAAAATTATCTGATGGGCAATCTCATGATGTTCGTGCATCAGATTACGATGATTGGACAACACCAAACAGTGATGGTTTTGTTGGTTTGAACGGTGACATCATTGTTTGGAACCCCGTTCTGGAGGATGCTTTTGAAATCTCTTCCATGGGTATCCGTGTTGATGCAGAAACACTGGAACGCCAATTGGCATTGACTGGTGATGAAGATCGTTTGCAATATGATTGGCACCAGGCGTTACTTAAAGGCGATATGCCACAATCAATTGGTGGCGGGATTGGTCAATCCCGTTTGGTGATGTTACTGCTGCAAATGGAACATATTGGTCAAGTTCAATGCAGCATATGGTCGCCTGAAGTACGCGAAACTGTAGAAGACATGCTCTGATTCGCTCAGTGACGCCACTTTCGTAGTAAACGGCTTTTGAGTCCGGTATCAAAGCGCCAGATATGATCGAATATCCGTATAATACCGGGCTTACCATATTGGGACATGGAGACCGCATGGAAGCGGTGTTGCTGATGCTGTTGCAGATTTTTTATCTGATGGATTAGTGAGTCCGGCAAACGTTGGGCAATGAAATCTGAAATAACAACAGCATCAGCATCTTTCCAATGTTGCACTTTCATTTTTTCTATTGTGCTTGTTAGGCAAAAAGCTAAATCTGTACCCCCTCTGAAAGTTTGACCGAGAAAACGAATAGCTTGTTCCAGACCATCTGATGAAGATAGTTCATAGTGCACAATTTCTGTAGCAAATAACATGATATGGCAGTTGCGATCATCAGCCAGTGCAATGCGTAACAATGCGAGACAAAAGGCTTTGGCACATTTTTCATTGAATCCTCCCATAGAGCCGGAAGTATCTACACAGACAATAAAGGGTCCTCGCGGTTTTTCTTCTTGGCTGTAATGAGTGACTGACCGTAATGTTGTTTTTTGTTTCCAACTATCCCCTTGTAATTGATAGGTAAGTAAACGCTTTTCTATCAATCTGCGATAAAATTCATATTCCAGCTCTTCAATTCCCAATATTGCCAGTTCTGTCGGTAACAAACGCAAAATATCATCACTTTGTCCTATACCATTTACCTGTTCAGGAATGGTATCCGGTATTCGTTCTATTGTGGTAAATGGTTCGAGAAGATGGTTTTCTTGTAGTTTTGATTTTGCAGATTGACTGCGCCCAAGTAATTGAGCCAGCTTTTCCAATTCAGGTTGTTGGCGAAGAAACTCACTATAATGAATCAATAACTGTGTATCATTTCGGGAATGATTTATCTGACTTTTACTCATATCCCATAACTGTCCTGCTGCTCTGTCATTTTCACTGAAAATAGGGTAGAGATTACCACTTAGTGTCAGCCTTTGTTGTAGTTCCGCCAATAATTGCTCTTTTTCTTGTTCCAATAATTCCTTGTGGAAGTTTGTGGTTTGCAGTATTAAATTGAGTCGCCATCGTTGAATAAACAAAGTTTGCAGTGTATTTGAATGATCAATAGCATTAGTTGCCAGTTTCTGGGCTTCTGCACAAAAAGGTGATTCAATTCGGCTCAGTGTTTCGAGAATATCGGGAAGTTTAAGGTAAAAATTATTTGTGCTGACAGGCAGTAATTGTTGGTATAACTGAAATTCTTCTGCCAGAGTTGCAGGAATTAATGCTTCTTTAATCCTTTGTTTTAAATCTTGTTTCCAGCCGGGAATGTCTTTCAACAGTGCACGTTTCAAGCGAGGATATTTTTCAAAAAAGATAGCCAACTGAGGTGAAGCCAAGAGGGTTAGTATGATCTCCTCTATCAGTTCCCCTTCGTTTACTGACAATAAAAGATCAAGGGTTGTTAGACTAATCATTTAATTAACCGTCCATTTTTATTTTCAGTTGGTTGATTTTATCTGTCAGTTGGATAAAGCTTTGTTCTATCGCATTAAGCCAATGACTTTCAATAAACAGGCATGGTTTATGTTGGTTAAATAATTGGCGTTGATGGTAAATTTCTTGATTAATTTTTTCCAATCTTTCCAGCCACTCGCTGTTTTTTTCATTTTGTTGGTGTTGACTATCTGGTAAATATAAAGTGGATGAACAACGGCTAATATCAAAAACTTCTATCTGCCGCGCTGAATTAATTTCGGCTATTATGTTTTGTGGAAAACCAATACTGTTCAGGCGAACTGGTAATTCTCCACCTTTGTTTATCCAGATATTCAGAGTCTTTTTTTCTATTTCAATGAAATTGACCTGAATGTCATGGATATGAAGAGGTGTATGCAGGAATAAAGTCAACTTCTCCTCATTGATATGATCGGGTAGCGAATATTGTGTTTTGTGTCCAAACAAACGGATTTCTTTTTCAAGCTGGAATGCCTGCTGATTATTTTTATCCTGACGGTCTTGAATCCATTGGTGATAAAGCGAGTCAATTTTCTGAGATGACATTCTTTGCTGATATGCCTGTTCGGTTATTAGAGTATTTAGATATTGAGGCAACAGTTTGAAAGAGTTAAGATCATGCCATAAACAATCTTTTAGTAATATTAAATCGAGCTGTGATATCTCTTTTCTGCCATTGAAGAAAGCACTGGCTTGCAATAAATGAATTGCTTTTTTCCAGCGTCGATCTGAAACGTAAGATGAGTGTTCTGTCATCTCAAGTTGTTGACGCAGTTGGTAGATAATATCAAAACAACTATCTGGCAGGGCTATTTTATTAATCTCATTTTGCCATTGATAAAATTCTTCACTTGTTATCTGAATGTTTTCAGGGACAGGGTTATCAATTTCATTTTTGTGGTTAGTGAGTAATGCTCGGAAATTCTGTTTTTCCTGAATTTTATCCAACCAAATACGGATTAGCATTCGGTCATAAAGAGCTTCAAGGCTACTATCTGCTTCAGGTAATTCATTGGAGGCTGTTACTAGTAACCTCATTGGAATTTTTTCTTCGATATCCCCGTTTCTGAATTTTCTTTCATTAATAGCCGTCAGCAAGGTATTAAGAATTGCTGGGCCAGCTTTCCATATTTCATCAAGAAAAACAATTTCAGTTTCAGGTAAATAGCCGGCAGTTAGGCGTTGATAACGTCCTTCTTCTTTTAACGCTTGAATAGAAAGAGGCCCGAAAATTTCTTCAGGAGTAGAGAAACGGGTCATCAGATATTCAAATGCTCTGGCATCATGAAACGCAAATTTCAATCGGCGTGCTATCAGACTTTTGGCGATTCCTGGAGGGCCAAGTAGAAAAACACTTTCCCCACACAATGCGGCTAGCAAACATAAACGAATAGCCTGTTGTCTTTCATACAGGCCACTTTCCAGATAGTTACTTAAACGAGCTATTTTTTCTGCTATTCGCATAATCCATACCAATGTTATCTACTGGGTTAAATAAATTATTAGCTATGACAGATAATATTTACTTAAAAATCGATTCAGCGTCAAATATTCAATAAGTTAACGTTTGTTTTTTGTTTTTTTATTAGCGAAACGTTTCGATAACGATCACACTTTTGTATCAATAATGTTGCATTTTAAATGTTACTTTCTATATTGCTTAATTAGCGAAACGTTTCGCTAATGGAATAAAAATGAAAAAAGGTGTATTGCTTAATTCTGAAATTTCAGCCGTAATTTCTAGGCTGGGGCATACTGACCAGATTACAATTGGTGATGCTGGATTACCAATTCCTTCTTCAGCCCAGCGGATTGATTTGGCGCTAACCCAGGGGATTCCCTGTTTTATATCTGTTCTCAAAGTCGTTACTCAGGAAATGCAGGTTGAAGCTGCATTTTTAGCAGAGGAGATCATTAGCCATAATCCTTTGATTCATCAATTAATATTGGATCAAATTAAAGAGCTTGAGAAACAGCAAAGGAATTCAATCACTATAGAATATATTAGTCATAATACATTAAAAGAGAAAACGGAACATAGCCGAGCGATGATTCGTACCGGAGAAAATTCTCCTTATGCCAATATCATCCTTTGTGCTGGTGTAACTTTCTGAGGTGGTTATGCAACCTGTATTAGAACTAAAAGGAATTGGTAAATCCTTTCCTGGTGTCAAAGCATTATCTGACGCGGCGTTACGTGTTTACCCGGGCAAAGTTATGGCATTGGTAGGAGAGAATGGTGCAGGTAAATCCACGATGATGAAAGTGTTGACTGGGATATATACCAGAGATACGGGCATGATTCATTATTTGGGCAAAGAAGTGACTTTTTCTAGCCCTAAATCCTCTCAGGAGGCGGGTATCGGAATTATCCATCAAGAATTAAATCTTATTCCTCAACTGACTATTGCTGAAAATATTTTTTTGGGACGCGAATTTGTTAATAAATTCGGTACCATCGACTGGAAGAAAATGTATCAGGAAGCGGATCGCCTTTTGAGAAAGTTGAATCTGAGTTATAGCAGTCACCGGCGGGTAGCTGAACTTTCTATCGGTGGGCAGCAAATGGTTGAAATAGCCAAAGTGCTGAGTTTTGAATCCAAAGTTATCATTATGGATGAGCCAACAGATGCACTGACTGATACAGAAACCGAATCATTGTTCAGAGTGATACGTGAACTGAAATTCCAAGGATGCGGTATTGTTTATATATCCCATCGTCTGAAAGATATTTTTGAAATATGTGATGATGTTACGGTATTCCGTGATGGACAATTTATTAGTGAAAAACAGGTAAAAGAATTAAAAGAAGACGACTTAATTGAGATGATGGTTGGTCGAAAACTGGAAGATCAATATCCCCGCCTGAATTTACCTCGTGGTAAGAAACGGCTTGAAGTTGAGAAAATTTCTGGTCCTGGTGTGAGAAATGTCAGTTTTTCCCTTTATATCGGAGAAATTCTGGGTATATCGGGATTGATGGGGGCAGGCCGTTCGGAATTAATGAGAATTATTTATGGTGCATTGCCAAAAACGCAAGGGCAGATTACTTTGGATGGGAATCCCGTTATAACTCGTAACCCTCAGGATGCGTTAGCTTATGGGATTGTTTATATTTCAGAAGATCGGAAGCGTGATGGCTTAATTTTGGGAATGTCAGTTAAAGAGAATATGTCTCTGACTGCCTTACGTTATTTCAGTAACAAATCAGGTGGCCTGAATCATAAAGAAGAGCGGCAGACAGTTAGTGCTTTTATTAAGTTGTTTAATATTAAAACGCCTTCAATGGAACAAACGATTAGCCTACTTTCTGGGGGTAATCAGCAAAAAGTGGCAATTGCTCGTGGATTAATGACCAAACCAAAAGTTCTTATCCTGGATGAGCCTACTCGAGGTGTAGATGTCGGTGCAAAAAAAGAAATTTATCAGCTAATTAATCAGTTCAAAAAAGAAGGTTTGAGCATCATACTCGTTTCTTCTGAAATGCCCGAAGTGATAGGAATGAGTGACCGGATTTTGGTCATGTATGAAGGTCATATTAGCGGAGAATTCCTTGCTGAACAAGCAACCCAAGAGGCTTTAATGGCGGCAGCTGTTGGCAAACAATACGATGTGATTCAGGAGTAATTCGGTATGAGTTCTAATGTATCACCGATATCTAAACGTTGGTTTACTAGAGAATGGCTGCTGGAGCAAAAATCGCTGATTGCGTTGTTAATACTGATAGCAATAGTTTCCTCTCTTAGCCCGAATTTTTTCACGTTAAATAATTTGCTTAACATTCTGCAACAGACATCAGTTAACGCCATTATGGCAGTTGGGATGACACTAGTTATTCTAACATCTGGTATTGATCTGTCTGTTGGTTCATTGCTTGCGTTGACAGGAGCAGTGGCAGCTTCACTGGTTGGAATGGAAGTTAATGCATTAGTGGCTATAGTTGGTGCTTTAGCTTTAGGTGCTGCGATCGGTGCTGGTACAGGAATAATTATTGCTAAAGGTAAGGTACAAGCCTTTATTGCTACTCTGGTCATGATGTTATTACTTCGTGGAATAACTCGCGTCTATACTGATGGCAGCCCGATAAATACAGGATTCAGTGATAATGCAGATCTATTTAGCTGGTTTGGTATTGGTCGTCCATTGGGTATTCCTACTCCAGTATGGTTGATGTTGATAGTTTTTGTTATTGTTTGGTACATCCTACACCATACCCGTTTGGGCCGTTATATTTATGCTTTAGGCGGTAATGAATCAGCTACTCGTTTGTCCGGTATCAGCGTCGATAAAATCAAGATTATCGTTTATTCCTTATGTGGCTTACTGACTGCACTGGCAAGTATTATTGAGGTAGCTCGTCTTTCTTCTGCTCAGCCAATGGCAGGGAATGGTTATGAACTAGATGCGATTGCTGCCGTAGTATTAGGAGGAACCCGTCTGGCAGGTGGTAAGGGGTTAATTGTTGGTACTCTAATTGGTGCGCTGATCCTCGGTTTTTTAAATAATGGCTTAAACTTATTAGGTATTTCTTCTAACTACCAGATGATCGTTAAAGCAGTTGTAATATTGTTGGCAGTTCTGATTGATAACAAAAATGGCAAATAACCTCATCCTACAGGAAATAACACAATGAAAATGAAGAAATTGGCAGCAATTTTATCTGTTGTTGCACTAAGTGCGACTATGAGTGCTAATGCCCTGGCAAAAGACACTATCGCGTTGGTCATTTCTACACTGAATAATCCATTCTTTGTCACCATGAAAGACAGTGCTCAAAAAGAAGCAAATAAGTTGGGTTATAACTTGATTGTCTTGGATTCTCAGGATAATCCTGCGAAAGAATTGGCCAATGTTCAGGATCTAACGGTACGTGGCACTAAATTGATGTTGATTAACCCAACTGACTCTGATGCTGTAGGTAATGCCATTATCATGGCTAACAATGCGAAAATTCCGGTAATTACTCTCGATCGGATAGCGAATAAAGGTAGCGTTGTTAGCCATATTGCTTCTGATAACCGGCGGGGGGGTAAAATAGCGGGCAATTTTATTGCTGAAAAATTAGGGAATGGAGTACAAATTATTCAGTTGGAAGGTATTACTGGCACATCTGCTGCCCGCGAACGTGGTGAAGGATTTAATAAAGTAGCACAAGAGCATAAATTTAATGTGTTGACTAGTCAGACTGCTGATTTTGACCGTACAAAAGGCTTGAACGTTATGCAGAATTTACTAACAGCTCATCCGGATGTGCAAGCTGTGTTTGCTCAAAATGATGAAATGGCGTTGGGTGCACTGCGTGCTTTGCAGACGGCAGGGAAAAGTGATGTATTAGTTGTTGGTTTTGATGGTACTGAAGATGGTATCAAAGCTGTTCAAGGTGGAAAGCTAGGAGCAACAATCGCTCAGCGTCCTGATCAGATTGGTATCATTGGTATTCAGACCGCAGATAAGGTGCTGAAAGGTGAAAAAGTTGATGCCATCATTCCTGTGGAGTTGGAGTTAGTTATTAAAAAATAAGCCAATGTGACTGTGCCATTGCTATTGATGGTAGTGGCTTGATGGAAAAGGATTAAGTGTAATGAGTACAGCAAAACTTGCAGTGGTTGGCAGCATCAATGCTGACCATATATTAAACCTTGAATCATTCCCTCGTCCGGGTGAAACGGTGATCGGGAAACAATATCAGATTGCTTTTGGTGGTAAAGGTGCTAACCAGGCAGTAGCTGCAAGTCGCAGTGGCGCAGACATTACATTTATTGCTTGTGTAGGTCAGGATGATATTGGTTCCCGTATTTGCCAACAATTAGCAATGGATAATATAAAAATTTCCAGCATTGAAGCTATTGAAGGGGAAACAACAGGTGTAGCGTTGATTCTTGTAAATCAACAAGGTGAAAATGTTATTGGCATCAATGCAGGGGCTAATGCTGCATTAACACCAGAATATTTTCATTGTTACCAAAATATTATCAAAGAGGCAGATGCATTATTAATACAACTTGAATCACCATTGGAAACGGTACAACTTGCGGCAGAGACAGCTAAACAGAATAATACGAAAGTCATACTAAATCCGGCACCGGCACAAAAGTTATCTGATCAGTTGCTCTCTTTGGTGGATATTATTACGCCGAATGAAACTGAAGCTGAATATCTGACCGGAATTACAGTAAAAGATAATTCTGATGCAGAAAAAGCGGCTCAAGTATTACATAGTAAAGGTATTGAAACGGTAATTATTACATTGGGTAGCCGTGGAGCATGGTTGAGTGAGAAAGGTCAGAATGGAAAACTTGTTCCGGGACTTAAAGTTAAAGTTGTAGATACTATTGCGGCAGGAGATACTTTTAATGGTGCATTGGTAACGGCATTATTGGAAGGAAAAGAGATGTTATCTGCTGTACGATTTGCCCATTGCGCTGCTGCAATAGCAGTAACCCGTCAGGGAGCTCAACCATCTATTCCATGGCGAAATGAAATTGATGCTTTTTTAACTGAACAGGACTAACAGTGGCTACAATTAAAGATGTTGCTCGCTTTGCGGGTGTTTCTACATCAACTGTGTCTCATGTTATTAACAATAACCGTTATGTCAGTGATGGTGTAAAAAAGAAAGTTAATGATGCTATTGTTCAACTGAATTACGCGCCATCGGCGCTTGCCCGCAGTCTCAAAATCAAGCAAACCAAGACCATTGGTATGCTGGTAACAACCAGTAATAACCCTTTTTATGCTGAAATTGTAAGAGGGGTGGAACGAAGCTGTTATGAACGTGGTTACAGTCTTATTCTGTGTAATACAGAAGGTGATATCAAACGGATGGACCACAGCATGGAAACTCTGTTGCAAAAACGGGTAGATGGATTGCTTATCATGTGTACTGAAAACCAATGCACTTCCTGCGATGTTTTGCTTCGTTATCCTCCTTTACCGATGGTTATGATGGACTGGTCTCCATTTGATATTGTTGGCGATATTATCCAGGACAACTCCTTGTTGGGGGGTGAAATTGCGACTAATCACCTTATTAGCTGTGGTTTTAAAAAAATAGCCTGTATTGCAGGCCCACAAGATAAAACTCCAGCCCTCCATCGATTGGAAGGGTATAGAAAGGCAATGGCAAACGCTGGCTTTGTTATTCCTGACGGATATGAAATTTACAGTGATTTTGAGTTTGCTGGTGGTTTTGAATCAATGCAGAAGTTGTTGCAGCATCCAGAACCACCAGAAGCTGTTTTTGCCGGTAATGATGCAATGGCTGTTGGCGCTTATCAGGCTATTTACCAAGCTGGGCTTTCTGTGCCAAATGATATTTCCATCATTGGGTATGATGATATCGATCTTGCCCCTTATATGATCCCACCTTTGACAACCATTCATCAGCCGAAAGATGAACTGGGGAAATTAGCTATTGATACTTTGCTTTATCGGATGAGTAATCCGGAAAGTGATCCTAAATTGTTAGTATTAACTCCAACATTAATTGAGCGTAACTCAGTTTTCCGTTCTTAAATACTCTTTTTCTCAATTAAATTATCTCCATCTTCCTTATGTAGGAATAGGAAGGAGGAAGAAGAGAGTAAAGTCATTATTCCCACAGCAATAAAAGTACTATGGAAGTGATCAACTGTTGTTCCATAAGGCATGGAATCATAGAAACGGAGAATCGCTGCGCTTACCGCAACACCGAAACTAATAGATAACTGTTGAGTTACAGCCAATAAACTATTTCCTGAGCTAGCATTATCATTAGTTATATCAGCTAGAGTGATGGTATTCATAGAAGTAAACTGAATAGACACAGCCATACCCAGTAAAAATAGCGGAATAACTAAAAGAACAACGGACATTTCTGGTGATTGCAGTGAAAATTGAGAAATCATCAGGCCGATAATGACTGTTATACTGACCAGAGTCTTTCGATAACCAAAGCGAGTCAGTACATTAGTCACAAAAGACTTGGCAATAATGGAACCGATAGCTGTTGGTGCCATTATCATCCCGGCAATGGCTGCTGGATAACCAAATCCGACTTGTAACATTAAAGGCATCAGAAAAGGAATACATCCAGTTCCCAAGCGTGTAACGATATTACCGATGATACCAATAGAAAATGTGCGAGTGCGGAATAAGTTCAGACTGATTAGTGGCTGGGTGTGTTTTCGGGCATGCATCAAGTAACCAAATAACATTATAAAACCAACAAGCATAACTGTGAGTGGTATATAACTTGGTAATGCACTTTCTCCTAGTAAATCCAAACTGACAGAAACCATTATTAAACTCAGTCCGAAAAGTATGAATCCGGAAAAGTCGAATGAACGTTTTGGCATTGTAAAATTAGGCATATGTTTTTTAGCATAAATAACCCCCAATAAACCGATTGGAATATTGATAATAAATATCCAATGCCAGGTAGCATAAGTTACTAATAATCCACCAAGCATAGGACCGAGAATGGGCCCTACTAATCCCGGCATAGTGACAAAATTCAGAACGGGTAAAAGTTCACTACGTGGATATGCGCGTAATAAAGCAAGACGAGCAACAGGCATCATCATTGCACCACCAATTCCTTGAATTACCCGGGAAACAACCAGAAAAGCTAAATTGCCTGATAAAGCACAGGCAAGAGAGCCAAAAGAAAACAAGGATACAGCAAGAATAAAAATCCGGCGGGTACCGAAACGATCAGCTAACCAGCCACTGACTGGAATTAGCAGGGCAACCGTCAGAGTATAGCTGACAACAGCTGATTGCATCGCTAAGGGGGAGTGTTCGAGGCTTTCAGCAATAGCGGGCAATGCTGTGTTGAGAATTGTTGCATCTAAAGCTTGCATAAAGAAAGCTATTGCGGCAATCCAGGGTAGCCCCGCCATATTACGAGCGGTTTTTACCATTAAATAATCCTGTTTATTTACCTAACCAATATTTGATTAGATATTAATCTAACACATTACTATATAAGATCATTCTCTGTTGTCCGATTTTTTCAGCTAAAACTAAAAGAATAAGAAAGGTTTTTTTGGAAGCTTTTTTTGTGTTTTAAATAGCTAATAGGTACGACCATTCCCGGAAACCACTTTTAAATTTGAGAAAATTAGTGTCGACAACATCAGTTTTTGTATAAAAAACTCTCAAAAATACAATATTTGTTGAAAAAAAACACGAACGAAAGTTTTTTTCAAATAAACACTTGCCAGCGCCGAAGAACGCCCTATAATGCGCCTCCACTGACCGACACCCCGCTGAGAAAAAAGCTGGTGGGGTCAGGCAGAGCAACGTGAATAAGCGTTTGACTCTGCGGGCGAACAGTGTAATATACGCAGCCCGGCTGACCGGGAACATGCGATTTTATGGCAGCCTGCTCTTTAACAATTAATCAGACAATCTGTGTGGGCACTCACAAGACGGTATCACAAAAAAATACTGACAAGTCTTGAAGAGTGAACAACA
>NZ_PUJW01000005.1 GCF_011189575.1 Photorhabdus cinerea | reverse complement strand
AGATTACATCTGGCGTAATAATCTTAAGTTAGGAGCTGGAAAATACCGTCCGTTACGATCAGTTGATATCAATCTGTACAAAAAACAGGCTTAGCGTAGGATATTTTCCGTTTTCCAAGCGGACCCCCCACTCAACGCCGACTTTGGCGTTGATGCCGTACCCTTCTATATAGTCAAAGTAGATGATGTTCACAAGTGCACCATGTATACATATTACGAATTACATTTAAAGCAAAAATACACCTGTTATAGATTACATGTCAACTAGTAATTGAAAATATGTATACATGTAATAGGATCAAAGAAAAGCAACCAGACGAGAAGTAAAAACATGAAAGAACCTCTAATCAAAACCATTAGGTTAAAAGACTCAGAAGCTATTGATTTAAAAGATATTTCTTATGAGTTAACAAGAAAAAACGTAATGAACGGAGTGAAAACCATATATAGAGAATCAGATATTGTGCACTTCATATTAGAAGCGAAAATGCACAAAATCGATGTAAATGATAAAGGTGAACTAATTTTCAAAAATGGCGAAAAAAACTAAAAAAAGCCCCTCAAAAAAACAAGCAACCGAGCTAACTGTGATATTGAAAATTAGGTGGCGTGGCTAGAAAGCCCGAAGATATCCTGAGACTACCCCCGTAGTACAGGACGGGGGTTATCGGTGCCGGTTGAACATTCAAACCCAAAGGAATTGAGCGAAACGACAAAACAGCACACCAGGAACATCCCCCTCCACAAAAGCGAAAGGGATTGATCTTTTTAGGTGGGGTTCGGGTCGGTATCACCAGTTCAATACAGTTTGCTCTCCAAGAACCTGACATCACAAACTTGGCAATCAGACAAATTGACCCAGGGTCATAGTTCGTCTAATACACGTTATGCTAAAGAATCGCCTGCGGGAGAGATTTTCGCAGGCGATTTTTTAACATAACGTTGGTTACATTAGGCGCATTCTGGTTGTAGCACCAATTAGTAAAGAAAAAACCCGCTGTTAGCAGGTTTTTCATGGTTTTGATAGAGGGATTATCTTACGAGTGTTTCGACAGCTCACGCCGAGCCAATTCAGCCAAGAATCCGCTGCGGCTATGATACTCACGATGTGAGTTCACGTATTCATCAATTCTACCCAACAAAAGTTGGGGCATAGTAATGTTTAGTTTGATAGTTTTTCCATCGTATTTAGTTAAATCCATGTCAACATAAGCCCAACTGCCGCCGGTGCAATCTTCATTGCTTAGATGGTCAGCAACAGTTCTGGCTTGTACTGGAGCCTCACCCTTTTCGCTCATGTATTCAAAATAAGTATCTAATGCGTTTTGAGCATCGCTAATAGCGTCGTCAATGGTATCGCCAGCAAAGTAACATCCGATCACGTCTGGCACAAAACCGGAAAACGATCCGTCGTCAGCCTGATGTAAATAAATAGGATATCTCATGCTTACACCTTCTCTTTGATTAAAGAGCGGTCTTTCAACCGCTTAATTAAGTTATTTCAGTCCTGCTTGTTTAAGTATTTTATTGAATGTCCCGACCGCCAAATCTTTGCGCGGATGCGGAATTACTATCGGGCTGGGTTCCCCTGATTTCTCGAAAATATGGTGCGAACCATTGGCTCGCACAAAATTCCAGCCAACCGCTTTGATTTGCTTTATTAGTTCATCGCTAGACATTATCCCTCTCTTTAATCAAAACCAAGAGAATGATAGCACCTCTCATACCTACCATCAATACCAATACCCATGGTGGGTAGTAAATGAATACATAAAAGCCATAAAAACGCCAGCCGTAAAACACATGACACGAGAATATTTCTTAAAATAGATTTTTGTCAGTTTCATATAAAACTTTGAATCTCTTTTAGCAGCACAACGACTATGTGAAAGGTAAGGCGTTAAATAACTATAAGGTGAATGCTCATAAGGATCAGAGAATGCCTGTTTTGTGTCATATTCAATGAGTAATCTCGTGTTCATATCCAGCTCAAATATTCCATAGGGATTCACATTGGAGTAAATCAACGGCGTCAATGCCCTGAAGTCCTCTATTTTCATCCTTGGGAGCCAGTTTGGCTCGTTAAGCACCTGTTGAATCATAAGGTATTCACGTATACCAAAGAGATCTGTAACAAATGTAGTGCCAGTACCGACAATTCCACTTCTTTCACCAAACCTCCTCAAATGGCAACAGGTTAACGCAATTGCACCTGATGACTTATTGTGACTATTGCATGACGTGTAACATTGTCGTATGCTATTACACGCCATGTAATACGGATAGGACGATGATTAAATCATTCAAGCACAAAGGGTTGAAGCAACTTTTTGAAAAAGGGATTACTTCTGGTGTACCGGCGCAGGATGCCGAGAGGATTAACGACCGTTTACAGGCTATTGATGCGGCAAATGAAATAGGCGAGTTAAGCCGTCAAATCTATAGACTTCACCCGTTGAAAGGAGATCGCGAAGGTTACTGGTCTATTACTGTCCGGGCTAACTGGCGCATTACTTTTCAGTTCATTAACGGTGATGCTTACATTTTGAATTATGAGGATTATCACTAATGAGACAGTTTAAAATTTCCCATCCTGGAGAGATTATAGCCAGAGATTTAGAGGACATGGGTGTTAGTGGTCGTCGCTTTGCACTCAATATTGGAGTAACACCCGCTACGGTATCGCGTTTTCTTGCCGGTAAAACTGCGTTAACTCCACCACTGGCAATTCGTATTGCCGCAGCGCTGGGAAGTACACCTGAGTTTTGGTTGCGTCTCCAGAGCGCTTATGACCTGCGTCAGTTGGAAAATCAAATCGACACGTCCGGGATCGTTTTATATGGCGAACAGGACGAAATGTCGCAGGTCATCTCAAAGCATTCATGTATTACTGAGTAATACAATTATAACAAGGCATAATAATGATCGCCAGCGGACTATGTTAATCCCAACACTGACACGTTCTTTCGTCTTCGTACCTGAGTGATTTTTACTCAGCGGGTTTAGAAAGAGGGATACCTTTTTGCCCCGCGTAGAAGACCAAGAGAGTAACACCTTCTTTGCCTGTGTAACCACGATGAGTGCTGTCAACCATCTCGGGTAACACCTCTCCCGCCTTTATAAGGCGTTTTTCACCACTGGATTTTTTCTCTGCCGTTAACACCCCGTTCAGCACGTAAGCAGCATTAGGTATCGGGTGCTGATGCCAGTCAAGGCTGGTATTTGGAGCAATAGTAATTTTGAGAACTGAAAGCTGAGGTGTACCTTTAGGATATCCCTGATAAGACACGCCATCCCAAGATTTTTCAGTTTCAAGCAATTTTTCAACGTTAATACCAGTAGTATTGTTGCTATGTGCTTGAGTGAAAAACGGAGCAATGAGGAAAGCAAAAGAGGTAAAGACTGATAAAGTTTGAATAGATAGCTGCATATGAAATCCTTGTACGTAAATTGTAAACAGCAGGTTCACTAGAGACTCTCACGATATCCGTGACTGACACGCCAAGAGCAGCTGAACGGCCCGACTAACTTGAAAACATCGGTCACTACCATAAAACAAATTAGTCAATATAAGATTATCTAATGATTTATGTTACTCCGTCAATTGAGCAATCTTTCTTTTCATAAGTGCGGACATCTCTATCTAGCCTTGAATATCTCCCTTCGTTTATCAAGCTGAATTCCTGCTAAAAATCCTAATTTGTTTGGTCGTTCTTGCTATGATTCACTCCTAAAATCATTTATATATTTGATGAATTACTTTAAAGATTAAGGTGTGTAATTTATGTATAAGACAAATGGAACAATCCTGGATGTACCGGGTATCAAGGTTGGGCATGCTGAAGATGAGTTGAAACAAACCGGTTGTAGCGTAATTATTTTCGACGATGGAGCTGTTTGTGGTGTTGATGTCAGAGGCTCTGCACCGGGGACAAGGGAAACCGAGCTTTTAGATCCCATTAATACTGTTCAGAAAGTCAACGCAGTGGTACTAAGTGGCGGTAGTGCTTTTGGATTAGATTCCGCCTCTGGCGTAATGCGCTATCTTGAAGAAAGAAAGAAAGGTTTTGATGTCGGAGTCGCTGTCGTGCCTATTGTTCCTGCCGCAATCATTTTTGATCTAAATTTTGGCGATCCCGCTGTTCGCCCAGACGCTAATATGGGCTATTTTGCATCGCAAAATGCTTCTACAAACTCTTTTCCATCGGGCAATATTGGTGCAGGCGCCGGGGCCACTATAGGTAAGATGGCCGGCTTTGATAAAGCCATGAAAGGTGGGCTTGGGACAGCATCTGTTAAATTAGCTGGAGGGCTGACAATCGGTGCTATGGTTGTTGTAAATGCTGTTGGTGAAATCAGAGACCCTAAAAATGGTAAAACTATTGCAGGTGCATGTGATGAAAATGGTCATCTTATCGATCTCATTTCCTACGTTTTAGAAAATTATAAAGATAGTCATTTCACTCAGGGGAAAAATACGACCATTGGCATAATTTGTTGTAACGCAAATATGAACAAAAGTCAGATGAAAAAAGTTGCCCAGATGGCTCATGATGGACTTGCGAGGACGATATACCCCGTTCATACCATGAGTGACGGGGACTCTATTTTTGCAGCGACAACAGGTGGTGTAGATTCATCGGTGAATATTGTTGGCATGCTTGCGGCTGAGGTCATGGCTGTTGCGGTTTTAGATGCTGTAAAATCAGCTAAATCAAAATTTGGTGTTAGAGGTTATGCTGATTTAGCAAATGCTTCTACATCCAGTGACGTACCAAGTGTCACCGGTGTCAACAAAGAAGCACGATGAAATCCAAAACGTCTTACCACCCTTTTAACTCATTCGTGAAAAGGGTGATTTGGTCTGAGTTGGTAGGGTTTATTTTTTCCGACTAAATCTAGCCATACCCGGTTTTTCAGGATTAGGAACAAAACCCGGATTTCCAGCGCCTGGCTTCCAACTCACTTTCATTTTTGCACCAACCTTGTTGTAAAACTTTTCTAATTCATAAATATCATTGGCTATTATCCATTTTCCTTTACAGATGATAGCAACTGGGAACTCTCCAGGTTCGGCAACAGCTTTGACAATCCCACCACGTTTCTTGACTTCTTCTCTCTCTTTGTCCATAGCAAAAGCAGTGTAACTTACCTGAGGACCATGCCTGATAACATTATGTTCTATATCTTCAAATGGCCGGTTTAAATCAGATTGAGCAATAAATCGGTTAATGAGATCGATTATTTTCTTTTCTTCTAATGAAGCAGATGGAACTGAATGTGGTTGCGTCGTGAAACTAATCATGTCATGCATATCATAGTCACCAGTGAAAGGCAGCGCGGCCCAGTTCTCTTTTCCTTTTAAGGAAGAGAGACTTACCTCCAGATTGTTTAAATCTATTGGGTAAATTCTTCTGTCACCACTGCTCATATATATACCTTTAAGATGACCACTTTTTTTATCCCAGTGACCGACATAACCCTCAATAGATGCCTTCCGTACCTTATTTATGACATCTGAAGCTTCATCTCCAGAATACGCTTTTCTAATTGAACCCGGTTTAATTGTTTTTTCAAGAATATCGTGTCCTTTCGCGGCGGCGCCTTTACTAAGCGCTTTCAGAGTTGGTTCACCTGCCGCCCGAAAACTGACAGCAAAATTACCCATTTTAGACGCTTTTTCAATCGCCTTCATGTGCCCTTCCCAAATAAATTCTCTCTTAACTTGCTGGCGAACACCAAAGTCATTCTCGAACATATTTATAAATCCTTTGAATAATCTAAGAGCGGAATCATCAAAATAAGATGAATATTAACTTATTTAAATATCCTCCACTCAATATATTGTATTTTTATACAAAATAACTTTAAACAAAATTAATTCCTACATCACGATTAAATACTAATTTTATGACAAATCAGAAACTGTAAACACAAAGCTAAAAGTCCACTTCGGTAATGAAATTGTTGGAATTTCATTGCGTAGTGCCCAAAATGCTATATGCAGAATAAAGGAAGAAATAACACCGCCAGTACATATATTGTACTGGCGGCTTGGGTTTAATTAATTATTAAATTTTTATCCAGGGATAAGCATCATCAGATGTTCCTGCGCCGTCTGGTACGGTTCCCCTATTCCACCATTTAGCTTCCCAGTTTTGACCTTTCCAGCTGACTTTATCGCCAGCTTTATACTCTTTATTTGCATCCCATGTTGGGTAATCTCCACCCTTGTCCTGATCACCCGGATCAACATTGACGCCTTTGAAGTAGAATGGCGCCATATCTATTTTTTGGGTAATTAGCTCACAGCCAAGACCTTCTCTCGCGGCATTGACTAACAAACCTCGATCTTGGTCTGCGGTCCATGTAAAGATTCCACCCAAGTTCTTTTCCAATGCATATTGAGCCTTGGATTTAACGGAACGAGGGGTATCAGCCGAAATAAACAATTTGCTTTCCTCATTGTAGAGATAGTCAGCATCTGCTATTTCATCTGTATATAACTTAAAGTTATTCCTCCCTTTCTTTCCTTCTAAATCCAGATAATTATATATTGTGTCGTACCATTCTATTGTTCCTGATTCAAACGAGCCCGTTGTCGTAATTTTGGGATCTTTTTTCGGAACATAGCCAGGATCATAACTACCAGATAATGGAGAATAGCTATCAATAACGGTATTTCTAGCATTGCGTGAATATCCAGCATAACCAATATTGATTGCAGATGCTGGAACACCAATACTTAGTAAATATTCAACTGCTTTTTCTACACTATTCTCACCTTCTGGATAATTACGGAGATTCGTGTGATGCAGCAGTTTTTCAGCCCATGGAGTACCAAAGAAATCATAGGTCATCACGTTAATACCATATAGTCCGGCTTTCAATAATTCTGGTATTTTTGATTTCTCCATTTTTTCTGGTACTGCGGAACAGGCTATGCTTATTTTTATATCTGAACGCCCTGCTTCTTTGAAAGCAGCAGTTAAGTCCTGAATTAAACTAACATAATAATCGCCATCATCTGGCGCATAAATATTACCATCGTTCCCAGCAACTCCTGGATATTCCCAGTCAATATCAATCTCAGTAAACATAGGAAAACGTTGGAATATATCAACCAGACTTGAGCAGAAATAAGATTTCAGTGTTTCATCTCTGACCATATTGTAAAAACCATTACTCATGGTCCAACCACCAACACTGAATGACATAATAAGGTTATGGCCCTGAGCTTTTGCAACCTGTTGAACTTTAGCCAACCCACCTAATACGCCCATACTTTTAGATTGATTAAAATCCCTTGGCATTTGGATATCCTGCCAACCAGAATAAGTACAATTCTGATAAGACTGGCAATCACCCCATGCATCTGTAAATGTCACTTCTCCATTATTGGTGCGGTTAAATAGTGGTGCTTGTTCTTTAATTTGCTGCTTTTTTTCACCTTCATCACCTAATATTCCACAGAACCCAATAATTAATTTATCATAAGCGAAAGGATTATCTAAAAGGTGTTGTAAATCTATTCCTCTACCTCGACTGGCCGGATCTTGATTCCCTTGTAATCTGCCATCATATTGTGACCAATCTGTATAATACCCGAAAATTTTAGGTTTATTTCGTGTATCATATTTATTATAGACAGGTAATAAAACTCTCCCCGATGTGTAACTAAAATTTATTGTCTCCGTTGATGGGTTGAAATTATCTATTTGGTAAGACTGTTCACTAAGAAAATCTGTCTGGATTATTTTTGACATAAATGACCTCGACTAGATATCAATTTATTTATGTTGATTAACATTCCGCAACTTTATTTCTTACAGTGACGCAATTACAGTCTAACTTGTTTTATTAGGAAAACAACTAATTGTTATTTTTTTGATTGTTAATGGTTAACTTAATTTTATGTCAATGCGTATGATATTATCACTTGTTTATTATAAGATGGAAAAATAAAAATCAATAGTCTCAATTTGAAAATATATTAATTTGCCATTGTCATAATTTCCAATTTAAGTGAAATTCCGTAAATTAATTTTTACGAACCATTGATTTTAATTTTATTTTCAAGTGACTATTTTTCTGTGTTTTATACCTATACTAATTTGTATCATTAAGGGAATTTGTTTCTTTAATATATTATTATCATTCTTATTTTATACGGAGATGAAAATGACCGCTAAAGATATTCAGCCAACCATTATTATTAATGAAAATGGTTTTATCTCTCTGGAAGATATCGATCAGATTGCGACAAAAAAGAAAAAAGTAGAAATATCAAAGGGTGTCATAGATTTTTTGAATCGTGGTCGTGAAAAATTAGAGGAGAAATTAAACTCAGGAGAGGTGATATATGGGATTAATACAGGATTTGGGGGAAATGCCAATTTAGTTGTGCCGTTTGAGAAGATTTCAGAACACCAGGATAATCTGTTAACTTTTCTTTCTGCTGGCACTGGGGACTATATGTCCAAAACGTGTATTAGAGCTTCACAATTTACGGTGTTACTTTCTGTTTGCAAAGGTTGGTCTGCAACCAGGCCAATTGTCGCTCAAACGATAGCCGATCATCTTAACCATGATATTGTGCCTCTGGTTCCCCGATATGGCTCAGTGGGTGCAAGCGGTGATTTAATTCCTTTATCTTATATTGCACGGGCATTATGTGGTATTGGTCAAGTTAATTATATGGGAGAAGAAATTAGCGCGGCTGAAGCAATTAAACGTGCAGGATTGACGCCGTTATCCTTACAAGCAAAAGAAGGGCTCGCTCTTATTAATGGCACTCGGGTGATGTCGGGTATCAGTTCAGTTACAGTTATTAAATTGGAAAAACTATTAAAAGCTACACTTTCTTCTATTGCATTGGCTGTTGAAGCATTACTCGCATCTCATGAACATTATGATGCCAGAATTCAGCAAGTTAAAAACCATCCCGGCCAGAAAGCAGTCGCTAGTACATTGCGTAATTTATTGGAAGGTTCGACACAGATCAATTTATTAGCAGGGATTAAAGAACAAGCGAATAAAGCCTGGCGTCACCAGGAAATCACCCGGCTAAATGATACTTTACAAGAAGTTTACTCAATTCGTTGTGCACCGCAAATATTAGGTATAGTTCCAGAATCTTTAGCTACAGCTCGAAAAATATTAGAGCGGGAAGTTATTTCTGCTAATGATAATCCTTTGATTGATCCAGAAAATGGTGATGTTTTACACGGTGGGAATTTTATGGGGCAATATGTTGCCCGGACTATGGATGCATTAAAGTTGGATATCGCTTTAATTGCCAATCATCTTCATGCCATTGTAGCATTAATGATGGATAGCCGTTTCTCTCGTGGATTACCAAATTCACTTAGCCCAACTCCCGGTATGTACCAAGGTCTGAAAGGTGTCCAACTTTCACAAACAGCTTTGGTTGCTGCAATTCGCCATGATTGTGCTGCATCTGGTATACATACTTTGGCTACAGAGCAATACAATCAAGATATTGTTAGCTTGGGTTTGCATGCCGCACAAGATGTTCTGGAGATGGAACAGAAATTACGCAATATTGTTTCAATGACAATTCTGGTAGTTTGTCAGGCAATTTATCTCCGTGGCAATATTAGTAAGCTTGCACCTGAAACAGCTAAATTTTACCATGCGGTACGCGAAATCAGCCCTCCTCTGGAGGCGGATCGTGCATTGGATAAAGATATAATCCGGATTGCAGATGCAATTATTAATGATCAACTTCCTTTACCAGAAATCATTCTTGAAGAATAAGAATAAAGTTACTGAAATTCTTCAATGATCTCTTGACTAAAAATGCAGAACCCCATTTACTGGGATAAAAACAATACCAGTAAATAAGGGGTTTTGTATGATTGTTTTTGTGACAGGAGCAACTTCAGGTTTTGGTGAATCAATCGCTAGAAAATTCATTCAGCATGGTTCTAACGTTATTGCTGCTGGACGCCGTAAAGAACGATTAGAAAAATTAAAAGAGGAGTTAGGGGATAAATTTCACTTTGTTCAACTTGATGTTACTGATCGGATGGCTATTAACCAGGCTGTACAACAATTGCCAGCATCACTCTGTAATATTGATGTTTTAGTTAATAATGCAGGTTTGGCGCTTGGATTAGAACCAGCGTATTTGGCGAACCCGGATGACTGGGAAATGATGATTGACACCAATACCAAAGGGCTTGTGAATATGACTCGTGCCCTGCTGCCTGAAATGGTAAAACGAAACCGTGGGCATATTATTAATATCGGTTCTACTGCTGCAAGTTGGCCATATTCAGGTGGGAATGTTTATGGTGCAACTAAAGCATTTGTAAAGCAATTTAGTTTGGGTTTACGGGCAGATTTACAGGGGAAACAAATCCGTGTTACCGAGATAGAACCTGGTTTAGTTGGCGGCACTGAGTTCTCTTTAGTGCGCTTTAAAGGTGATAACGATAAAGTGAATAAAACTTATGCTGGAGCTAAAGCATTAACAGCCGAAGATGTAGCAGAAGCTGTTTTTTGGGTTGCCAACTTACCTGATCATGTCAACATTAATACATTAGAGATGATGCCAGTTTGCCAGTCATTCGCAGGGCTTAATGTACATAGAAATATATAATCACATTCTTCTTGATATTTTGTTGAATATCTCAATGCTATCTTATAGTTTATCTATCTGATAATTCCCTATTGTGCCATTAATGGGCCCCACTTTTTTTCAAGAGGATAAAAGATGAATATTTATAAGTCTTTGATATTAAAAATTATATCAGCTATTGCTCTGGTAATTCCTTTGTTGTGGCAAGCGCCAGCATTGGCGGCAACCTGTACCTCCGGCAGTACCTGTGTCACAGTAAATGGTAGCGGTGATACGGCTATGGAGAAAGAAGCAGCCCGTCAAAGTAAAGAGCAATGGGATGAAACTAAGAATATTCGTACCAAGGTGAATAAACGTGCTGAGAAGGAATTTGATAAGTTAGATAAAGCGATTGATAACCGTGATGCATGCATGAAAAGTACCAATATAAATGCTTATTGGGAGCCGAATACCGAACGTTGCCTAGACAGCAATACAGGTATGTCTATCAGACCGTAAAATGTGAATAAAGGTGATGACCATGAAGAAAGCGTTTTTATTTAGTGCATTGATTCTTACTGTATCTCCATTTGCATTTTCTGCACAAGCTTCATGTGAAAGCGTGAAAGCACAGATTGTGCAAAAAATTATCAATAATGGTGTGCCGGAATCTAGCTTTAAGTTGGAAATTGTTCCTAATGACCAAGTTGAACAAGCCAGTAGTAAGATCGTTGGACATTGTGAGAATAATACCAAAAAGATTGTATATACCCGGCAAGTAAATCCATCCCCAAACTCGCCAGTTGCAAAATAAACTCTTCGTAGAGGGCTTTGGATGCCCTCCTTTCATATCTTATTTAATATCTCAAATCCATAATTATTCTCCAGTTTGTTTTAATATGGTAGAAATATCCAAATAGCTGGATAAATCTTTCTCTTCTGGACGTAAAACATAAGGAATTTCACCCAATTGTGGTGCATTGATGTGACGGCGTAACCTATCCAGAACTTTTGCATAGTAAGATAAACCAGGATTAATTCTGTTTGCTACCCATCCAACTAACTGCAAACCATCATTTATTATTGCCTGTGCGGTCAGAATTGAATGATTTATACAACCAGGCTGAATTCCAACAACTAAAATTACTGGAATTTTTTCCCGAATAACCCAATCAAAATAAAAAGTTTCATCATTTAGCAATACACGCCAACCACCATTACCTTCAATAATAACGCGATCAGCTTTATTATTAAGGTTACTTAATCCTTTTTTCATCTGTTCGAAATCAATCTGATTTTCTTCACAGTAACTGCTTTTCCAGATAACTGGGTTAATTTCTTCATATTTAAGCTGGATAGGAGAGGATTTTTGCAAAACTACGGCATCTCGATTGCGCATTCCTTCTTCTGTTTCATACCCTTCTGTAGCTATAGGTTTATAACCTACTGCTGTTGCTCCGTCACGATTAAAAACTTGTAATAATGCACGGGTAACAACTGTTTTACCGATGTTGGTATCTGTCCCCGTCACAAATAAGCGAGTTAACATAAATTTTGTTTTCCATAATGACAGATAAAATCCAGTTAATAAGGGATTAAGTTTAGAGTATACGGCTATCAAGGAGATTGCGTTAGCTCAATGTTTTGTCTAATTACTGAGTAAAGTGTCAGTAAGGAAAAGATTTATATAACGTTAATGTTATCACTGGAAAACGTCTATTTTAGGTCAATTATTATTACCCTTTCATCAAATTGATCAATAATGAACCATCATATAAAGCTTTTTTAACTGATGCCACAGCCGATAATGTTCCAGAGTTATTGAATTCCGTTGCAACCAACGTAACTTGTTTACTATAAACAGGCAAAGATTGCTGTTTAATACATTCATTGATGATTGGGTATAAAATCTGCTGGCAAGCGTTAAGAGGAGAACCAATCAAAATTTTCTCCGGATTAAATAGGTTCACCATAATTGCGATAATACGACCAATTTTCACACCTATATCACGAATAATATCCATTGCTAAAATATCGCTTTTATTGGCTGCCTGACAGAGTGACTCAATAGTTAGCGACTCATAATTAAGTAAAGAATCTGGGGCAGTTGTTAACAACTGTTTTGTTCTGGATAAAATATGGCTGATATTCGCAAAAGTTTCCAGACAGCCTAAGTTTCCGCACTGGCAGAGTTCACCGTTGGGTTCAGCTTGGATATGCCCTATTTCCATTACACTACGGTTATCTGAATGTAATGTTTGTCCTGCGATGATAACGCCAGCGCCGATATTCTCATCAATAACAATTTGGATAATATTCTGGCAGTTTTTTGCCGCTCCATATAATGATTCAGCTATCGTCCAGGCGGTTATTTCATGTTGAAGAAATACCGGTAGCCCAGTGCGGCGATGCAAATATTCACTTATTGGCAATTCCTGAACCTGATAGTAAGGAGAACTGTAGATGAGTCCTTTGGTTGGATCAACAATAGCATTTATAGTAATACTGATTGCCGTCAAACGCTCAAGACAGGATTGATAGCGGCTGAAAAATGAATCAATTTCATCAACAATTCTGTCTAAAAAGGATTTATCATTGTTGGCAGGTAATGGCAATACATCTTCAACAATTAATTTGCCACTGAGATCACGAAGGCCCAACATCAAATTTCCCAGACTAATACTGACACATAAAAAATGCCAACTTTCAGAAGCAAGCCTCAGTCCGGTTGCTGGACGCCCTCTGAATCCTAAATCCAGAAATTCTGTTTCCATGACTAAATGCGCATCAACCAGTTCACGGACAATTTTAGTAATACTGGCTGGAGCCAGTTGAGCTTTTTTAGAGAGCTCAATACGAGAAATCGGGCCATATTGATCAATTAACCGGTAAACAGTACCAATATTATTCTGCTTTATTTGATCAATGTGACTTGGTTGTCCATCCATACTCACCCTTTTGCTCGCTAATTAATTCGTACTCCAAAATAATTGAAGGCTGATTATGTCGATGTTTTAGGCAAAAGGTATCATTCTTTCAATCAATATGTGATATTAAACACGAAATTTAGCTGATTTCTACCCATTTCTCTCGTTCAAAATGTTAGATCTGAATAATTTTATCAGCCTGTTCGCTGCCGCTGATACTGGTCGATTTTTATGGTTTACCAACCACACTTCAGAAAAAGAGTGATTATCCGTTATTGGAATATATTGGACACCATCGACTTTCATTCGCGTAAAGGACTCGGTAACAACACTTATCCCTAACCCGGCAGAGACAAGACCGAGAATTGTCATTGCTTCGCCTGCTTCCTGTGAGATCATAGGTGTCACGCCAGCTTCAGCGAGTAAAGTGATTATTTCATCATATAAAGCCGTCCCGACTTCGCGCTCAAAAAATACCAATGGATAGCCAGCCAGCATTTCGAGTTTTATTCCCTGCTGGGTAAATTCCAACAAAGGGTGTCCATCACAAACAGCAAGTACAAAAGATTCGCGAAATAATAGCCGATACTCAAGGTTATCTGGTAATTGAGTATTACGCATGATACCGATATCTATCCGCCCAGTGAGTAATGGTGAGATTTGTTGTTTGGTATTCATTTGGTGCATATGAATAGATACCTCCGGATAACACTCCCGGAATTGGCGTAAACTAAGAGTGACCTTCGGCATAAAAGGTGTTGTAGAGGTGAAACCGATTGATATTTCGCCTAATTCCCCTTTTTGCATTCTTGCTGCTTTTGTTGCAGCAGCATCAACCTGAGCCAGAATTTGGTAAGCTTCCTCCAGAAACATGTTACCTGCCGGAGTCAGTTTTACATTTCGGTTATTACGTTCTAGTAACTGTGCGTTTATACTATTTTCAAGCGATTGAATTTGTTGGCTTAATGGAGGCTGTGAAATGTTAAGCCGTTCTGCCGCGCGACCAAAATGTAATTCTTCTGCAACTGCAATAAAGTAGCGCAAATGCCGTAATTCGATAGCCATAATCACCTTCAATATTTAATACATATCATTATGAATGATTAATATATTAGACAAAATATTTTACAATTCATATGCTTGATTTAGTCAAAACAAAAGTTACTTATTATGAGTTAAGTAAGGATTCATGTGAGCACTACCCATAGCATCAGTGAAAACCGGGTTTCTGGTAAGAATCTTGTCCAGGATATTCAAGATGGGAAAAATTATATTCAGAAAGAAGACCCTTTGTATATTAGAGTGACGTTGTCACTCTTTACTGTAGGATTAGCCTCGTTTGCCTTGCTCTATTTTGTTCAGCCGATTCTACCGATGTTATCAGAGGACTTTGGTGTTTCTCCGGCAACCAGCAGTTTATCTTTATCACTTTCGACTGGCATGCTGGCTTTGGGATTATTGATAACGGGTCCTTTGTCTGATGCCATTGGTCGTAAAAATATCATGGTAACTGCATTGTCTGCCGCTGCAATTTTCACTTTACTAAGTGCATTTATGACCAGTTGGTATGGAATTCTAATTGTACGCGTTCTGGTTGGTTTGTCTCTCAGCGGTGTAGCCGCTGTTGCTATGACTTATCTTAGTGAGGAAATTCATCCAAATTTTGTTGCTTTATCAATGGGACTTTATATCAGCGGTAATTCTATTGGTGGAATGAGTGGACGATTAATATCGGGTATTATCACTGATTATTTCTCATGGCATATTTCTGTCATCGTATTAGGTGCATTTGCATTGATTACTGCCATTATGTTTTGTCGTATGTTACCTGAATCACGTCATTTTCGTCCAAGTTCCCTGAAACCAAAATCTTTATTGATAAACCTGAAGTTACACTTTCGTGATAAAGGATTGCCATTATTATTTTCTGAGGCATTTTTGCTGATGGGTGGCTTTATTACGGTGTTTAATTATATAGGTTATCGTTTATTAGACTCACCTTATCATTTCAGTCAGTCAACTGTGGGTATATTATCCATTGTATATCTTGCAGGTACATATAGTGCATCTAAAGCAAGCGCATTAACCAGTAAATATGGACTTGGAAAAGTTTTGATAGCTACGATTAGTATGATACTGGTTGGTATTCTTATTACTATGCTATCGTCTGCAGTGATGATTATGATTGGCATAACAGTATTAACCTCCGGTTTCTTTGCAGCACATGCTGTCGCTAGCAGTTGGGTTGGACGTCGTGCTCGCCGGGCTAAAGCACAAGCTTCTTCTCTTTATCTCTTTTGCTACTATGCTGGCTCAAGTGTAGCAGGTACCCTTGGTGGTATATTCTGGCTTCAATTAGGTTGGAATGGGGTTGTGTTATTTATTACCACTCTTACCCTTTTAGCCTTATTTTTAGGGTTTAAACTCATTAGGTTACCTGATGCAAAAATAACATATTAGGAAATATAACCACACAATTTTGGTATTGCTGAACTGCACCAATGTAGCAATACCGTTATTCATGGATATTGAACAACAGGCCGGGTATGGGTATAAAGCTCTCCTACTTCAGCATTTGACAGTCGTTGGATGTCTTTATAATTGCTCACAGTAAGGTACTGGCAACTTCTATACAGGTTTTAATGGGCAGCCACATCCCAAGACATGAAGGGTCGTCTGGCTCGACGGGTAAAAAATCATACTGCCGATAAAACGAAATGACCTCTGGGGTCATAGGATCAACAAATAGTCCGATAGCTGATATTTGTTGTGCGACCAACACGGTGCGATAGATGGCATCAATCAATAACTTTTCGCCTAATCGTTTCCCCTGGCACGAATGATCCACCGCAAGACGGGCTAGTTTTACTGCATTAAGTGGATGAGGATACTTTTTATAGTCTTTATGGGCGGGCGGCGTTGTTACTGAATACCCAGTCAGCGTGTGATAACCGATGATAATTTTGGGTGTCGAATCCCAGCAGGCCACGTAAGTTTTTGATATGTGCTTTATGGTTTTCTGCCGGGCTTGTTGTTGTAAGAACTTATTTAATTCATTGACGCGGCAATCAAACACTTTGCGATTATGTTGATGGGTTATTTCTTCAATGGTTATCAATTCACTGCATCCTTGTAGCCCAGCGCTGCTTTAAGTAGCTTCTTGCTTGCTTTTGGAGGATTTTCCAGCGCAGCAAACAATGCATCCGCACCGGCCATCGACAAATGTAATGTTTCAGTTCGTTCAATCACGTTACGGGCCTTATCCATTGCCGACTCAATAAGGAATTGTGAAAGGGTTGCACCGGAGTAATCAGCCGCCCTTTGAATAATTTCTTGTATCTCTGCGGATGTTCGTGCAACCAAGCGAGTTTCTTTACGTTCTGCATTAGTGGTCATAATTTTACCTATTGTCATCAGTATTAATAAATTCCATCAGGTATCATTATGGCACACGAAAATAATGTATGCCACAATGACACACAAAAATAGCAATAAACTCCATTTTTAATCCATCATATAAGGTTCAGCTAACTTGATACGTTCAAGCGAATCAAGAGCGGTAGATGTTTTAGATGATGCGCCAACGACAGAGTTGTGGGTAGCAGCCTGTGCTTTTTGTACCTGTTCAGTTGTTTTAACAAGGTCCACTTGATTCTCAAGCTGAGACACTTTTTCTTTAGCTTCTTGCACAGTGCGGCGGTGGGCAACTTCAACTTTCTTGAAAGCTTCAAACTGTGATTACTCTGTTTCCAATTCACCACGCAGGCCAGCAACTTTCTGAGCACATTAAATAGTAGAACATTTAAAAGTAACCCACCTCGATTTTGAGCTATTAGAACTGAGGTTAGAGTTAATTTGCCCGCCAAATATCATGCTCGGTGCTATTGTTTGGACGACTTAGTTCACATTTCGCACCTGGCCTCGAATGTCCTTAGTAAAACAGGCTGACAGTGACAAATCACTATAACTATAAATGGGTATTTTTTGAGTTAGTAGACGCCCCTAAAACCACAAAAATTGTCTTTTGTATCAGCCATGTAGAATAAATTATGAAAATCTTATCCTTTTATATTATAAAAAATAATAACAGGCACTTTTAGGGAAAAATTTCAATACCTTAATGTAATTAGTCTACTAATCAATTTATGAAATGGATAATCATATTATATTCATCTAGGATAATAATTAAGTCCCGGGGCTTTCGTTGTCATAGACTAATTATCCTGTCTAATGGAGGGCACGATTATGTACAAACATAAAGTGAGAGTTATGACTTTAGCCACTACTGTAATCGCAGCTTTATTTAATGGAGCATGGGCTCATGGTTATATTGATAGTCCAGGAAGTCGGGCATTCCTTTGTTCTGCACAGGGAAATAAACAAAATATAGATTGTGGGTTGGTAGAATATGAACCTCAATCTCTTGAAGCTAAAAAAGGCTTCCCGCAAGCTGGCCCAGAAGACGGTCATATTGCCAGTGCGGGTATTGGTCATTTTGGCGCGTTGGATGTTCAAACAACAGAACGTTGGAAAAAAATTCCAATTATTTCCGGTGATATTGAATTCAAATGGGAAATTGTTATCCAGCACAAAACTTCAAGCTGGGAATATTTTATTACTAAATTAGACTGGGACCCTAATAAGCCTTTAACCAGAGAGCAATTTAATAGTACACCTTTCTGCTTTGAGGATTACCAGGAAAAAATGCCGGGGAATAAAGTTATTAATAAATGTACTTTGCCAGAAGGTTATCAAGGTTATCATGTTATATTGGGTGTCTGGACAGTTGCAGATACTCTGAATGCATTTTACCAAGTGATTGATACAACAATTAACCCTGCTTGATATCCAGTAGATGTTGTAAGGGACCATAATTATTGGGAACAGCATAACGCTGTTCCTTTTTAGTCTCAATTTAACTTAAATGATGAAAGTACGCTGTACTAACCAGCAGGCCGTAATAAACAGAGTGACTGCGGCAATGCATTCTATAATACGGTACTGCCATGGTTGCGATATGAAGGCCGAGAACTTGCGAGAACTATAGGCCAGACCGTAGAACCAAACAGACGAGGCCGCAAGTGCACCAGCCATGAACAAAATTCGATGACTGGCAGGATAAGGTGCTGCCGTTGATCCCAGGATGACAACGGTTTCCAGTAGAGCTAAAGGGTTCAGGAACGAGAGAACTAGTCCGCGTTTCACCATGTTAAAAGGTCTGGTATTTTGTTTTTCACTGAGGGTAATAGTCGCCCCACTCTCACTTATAGACCGACGCCCTGCCTGGAACGCCAGGAATAGAAGGAACACTATGGTAAATGACATCAAAACCATAGTTATTTCTCGATTCAACGCAATGATACTTCCAACACCTAAGGCACCTATGGTAATCAGGATTGCATCACAAGCCACAAACACTGAAGCAAGCAGAATTGCACGATCGTTCAGCAGACCGACCCGAAGGATTTCTATATTCTGAGGACCAATCGAAATTACCAGCCCTAAGCACAAAATAAAACCATTAATTAACGCCAACATAATCTTTCCAAAGCATTATTTTGATATCACCCGGTATACGTACTCCGGCGGATGCAAGGAGCCTTAATTTTTCATCGCTCTTAAAAACCTGCGGGAAGTAGCTAATGGTCTTTGTGTGGATTCGGATTGATTTAACTTGTGCATAGGATTTTATTGCAGAAATAATGCCTTGCAATGATTCCATGGGCAGTGTCATAGGATCACCACCGGATAAAATCACTTCTTGTATATCAGGATGCGTACTGAGGTAGGTATCCAATTCCAATATCGACTTATTAAGAGCTGCTTTTCCAGTTTCGTGTTGTTCGGAAAGGACATCTTGGCGAAAGCAATATTGGCAATGAGATACACATGTGGAAGTAGGCATAAATAGCATCCGATTCCGGTATTTCTGGATAATATTGCCGGAAGCGTCTTCAGGCATATTTTCGCGATCATCTACAAAATCAGCCACTTCACCAGGGGCACGCACCAATAAACGTTCTTTTGTCGGATAAACCATCCGATGAAGCGGGCCTTCAGTGTGGCCTAATGCAGCGACTTCCTCGTTAATTTTCTGCTGAAAGAACCTTGTCACCTTAATCGGTAAAAGATGATCGCGAGCATTCAGCAATCTGAACGCTTCATTAATTTTTAACTGTTGCGTTGGGTTTGTTCGTAAATGCTCAGTGTCCTCTTTGATCATTAAATTGTTCATAATATCGACCTCAAAATAACATTGACACAGTAAATTAACTTGCAGGTAAGTCGCGGTGATACCTCTAAGACCTCTAAGCATAGGATAAGGCATGTTATTGCACTATTAACATCATCACAATTATTAATTAAATTTATGTTTTTGTGAGAATATTCAAGAGTAAACCTTAGAATACAACTTCTCTTTTCCTGACTAAAATTTTTTTACCTACATTTTACTCTGTTCTGATTGAAATATCAGGAATACTATCAGTCGGGATTATAATCATTCTAACTATGCACTATATTGAGTATTCTATAATTAATATCTTTATGAAGTTTAATATAAAAATCAGAACTGAATTAAATTCCCAAGGGTTCAAATAATAAGTCTTGCTTATCAATCAAATATTGAAAAATAAAATTCCATTCCATCAAATGGTCGTCTAATATAATTACAAACAAGAATGTATTTTATAACCAAAAATAAGGTAACTAAAATGACAATATCATTGAGAAATAATATAGATGCACAAGAAAATAATATTAAATTACACCTTTTGACTTTAGAAGCGTTAGATATGATTAAAAAGAAAAATTTTAATTAGTCAGATTCTGTGTCTCCACAAGGTGTTGTATCCAGTGTATTAAGTATTTTATTAAAACTGACGTACAAAAAACTGACAGAACCTAAAGAAGTCGATGTCATTGGAATTATTCAAGATACATTAATTAAATATACCAGTGAATGGTTAGAAGCAGAGTATCAAGCCGTAAGAAAAGATGCGGAAAGTTTACAAGATGCCATCTCATCTTATCAAAAAAATCCCACAGATGAAGCAAGACAATTAATTGTAGTTCGTAATGAAATCGCGATAGCGGATATGCGTCGCTTGTGTATTCTCAGCATTAGTACAGCGAAAAAGAACAGTATTCCTCTCTTATCCAGCATTTGTGCCCTTTCCTGTTTATTATATTTCTTTACATTAAGAGATACCTTGGTTAATGGATCGGAATGGGGTTATTCACTTTATGATCTTCAAAAATACAGCAAAGCAATAGCCGAACAAGCAGATATTATGTTTAACGATATTCTAATTGCCGCTCTTAATAACTATAACAGTGAAGATTTTTATGAGCCGGAGACACAGGCAAAGCGCTCAATGATATATTGGACAAGTGACTATACTAATATTCAATCCCATTTAACTTTTGGCGCACAACGAAAATCTTCACGTGTCTGTTTAAATCCAAGTGATACGGATAATTTATTTATCGACCATAACTATAATAATATTTTTCTCGGCGATGTATTTTTGAATGGCGGTAAATCATCTGAAAACGGTGGCTATAATTATCTTTCAGCAACAGAACCGAGAATGTATAGGAGTGGCCCGACTCAAATTACCTTACAAGTTAAATCGGCAGGACGGTATCGTTTACGAATGTATTATGCCTATATGTCAGATTCATTCAATTTTGATTCGGCAGTCCAAATGAAGCTAGAACAATCAAACAGCACTATTTTCGATCAAAATATCAAATTCTTTATCGAAAAAGTTTTAACACCTTATAAATCAGGTTCAAACTACGGGCCGGTTGTATATCGGACAACTGAGGTTGATTTAAAGGCTGGGCCGCTATTGTTAACATTACATGAAGAAGAAGGTAAACGTCTATCTGGTTATGGGTTAATTCAGCATATTGAATTTTTAGGGCTATAATATTGCAGGAGATTGTTACCGAGACCTTGGTAACAATCTCCTTTATTTCTTGCTGCTTTTGCCAAATAGCATACAGTATAGACATTTAGAATGGGGTAGCTGGCCACTATCCCAAGTTGTCGGCTTGGCACTGGGCGTTCCTACTGCCCTCATTTCGGCCTTTTGCATAGTAACTCTTTGCCCGTTGAACAACGCCGGACAGCAACAAAACTTGTTTTTGTTGCTGTCCGGCGTTATCTATTCAGGATGAGTCTGATAAACTGAGTACATGGGGATAAACTTCCGGAGTGAGATCCGTTGCCATTCTTGATCTTCCCCCCAGCCTGTTAATCAGGCTGACTACATCAGCCCATTTTGTGCCGGAGCAACCGTACCGATCTCAGTCTGCCACGTTCACAGTGTCCCATGCACGTTTCTTAACTCTCTGTATTTTCTTCCTTTCAAGTTCTAAATGAATTAGTTACTTGGTTACTATCTCAGAATACTACTGAGGAGCTTGAATTTTGCACTTTTTATTCTATAATTAAAAGTATGTTGTAACTAATTTTGTTATTCATATGAGTAAATATTTATCAATTGAAGATTTGAATCGTTGTTTTCAAAAGCAAGAGAATAAATTGAGGCAACTGCATGAACTCCTTCACAGCTACTCTTTATTGGCCGCCCATGTGTTTGTTCTGCCAGATGTAGAAAAAGGCAGTGAACATGATCCAATAACAGAAATAACGGTTAATAAAACGACAGATAATGAAGCATTAGATTTAGGTTTAAGCCATTATCTGAAGCTATTTATCCATCACAATAATCAAAATATCAGCAGTAAAGCGGCTGTTCGCCTTCCTGGTGTATTATGTTTTTCTGTGAACCAACCACAATATCACTCTGCTTTACTTTTGATTGAAGAAATTAATAAGTTAAAAGCAGAGCTTGAACATATCGTAACCATTCAATCTGGTGTGAATAAAGAGCAACGATTTGAGTTTGTTCATAATCAATTACATGGGTTGATTACACTAAACGCCTATAGAACCATCACTCCCCTTCTCAATCCTGATTCCGTTCGTTTTGGTTGGGCAAATAAAAACATCATCAATAAAGTCACAAAAAATCAAATCCTGCAACGTTTGGAGAAAAGTTATCACTCTGGTCGTGCAATTTCCCCTTATTCCCGGGAACAATGGGCAGAATTAGTTGCCAGAGAAATCACCGATATAAAAAAATTGTCCGATGATGTGGTTTTAAAAATAAAACGCCCAGTAAAAGTGCAACCTATCGCACGAGTCTGGTATGCCGATCAACAAAAGCAAGTGCAATATGCTTGTCCTCTACCAATAATTGCGTTTTATGTTAACTATGGTGATAATAAACCAAAGATAGGTGAACTTAGTGATTACGATGTTAATACAATAGTGCATCGCTATAAACCCAAGGCTAAACCACTGGAACTGATTATTTCCAGACTACATTTATATCGTGAAATTTAAATGAAAGGCAACCAGCAGTCATTGCAGGGCAATTTACTTGCCCTGCAAAAGAATAATTTCTTTAGAAGAAATTAGCCTGGAAGTAATCCTAATCCAAAGGGCATACCCGAATAATATGACCATCGGGATCTTCTGCAAGGAAAGTACGACCAAAAACTTCAGTGTAAGGTTCCTGCACAATCTTGATGTCGGGGTTCTTCTGCCATTCCGCAAATAGGCGATTTACATCTTCGCCGGATGGCAACATAATACCGATCTCAGAGAACCGCGGGACAGCAACATCTGGCTTGGTTCCACCCGACCAAATAGCAAACAATGCTTCGCCGCCAGCAGAAAATGCCACATAACGGGGACTCGAAAACACCGGTTCAGAATTGAACAGTATCTGGTAGAAGGCCGTCGAACGTTCAATATCAGATACGTAGACAAGTTGAAGGTTAGGTTTAGAGGATATTGTCATTATGTAATTCTCATGTAAGTTTGACTTATGTGACTGCTCCCCGCCGTAAAAAACGGCGAGGCTTCCCACTTCTCAGGCCGCAACCGTCTTTATGGCGGATTTACACTGGCTTCCGTGGGCAAAAACGACGAGTCCCGCCGCCTGTAATGCTGTTATGCCCTTGCACATCAGCCCCTTCATTTTAAGATAAATATAACTGTATGTATATACATGCAACTACTATAATTGGCCCCTCAAATCACTTGTTATTTGACCTAATCAGGTCATCTGTCTATCATAAAATTGACAGATGACCAACGAGGTGCTTATGCAAGTTTTTACACCAAGCCATAAAGTCCAAAGTCCTCCCCCACTTTGGCAAACAGTGGGTTTCCCTTCAAGCAGTGGGCCACATTTGAATGCAGTATTAAACGAAGGGTTACCCGTAACGATAGTTGAGAAAATACAAAATTGGTCAACATTTGGTAAAGGAGATATTCTGCGGATTGCTGGTATTCAAATACGCAGCTATTCAAGACGCTGTTCAAGTAAAGGTAAATTCACGGCTGATGAAAGCCAGCGGATTGCCCGATTCGTTCGTGTAATGGACCACGCTGTAGATTTGTTTAACGGTGACAAAGATAAAGCAACTCAATGGATGAAGCGCCCGATCCGTGGTTTAGGATACGTAACACCTGAATCAATGCTCAATACAGAAAGTGGAGCACTAGATGTAATAAATCTCATAGGCAGAATTGAGCACGGGATTGTATCGTGATCCTATACCGACTTACCCGTTCAAAGTATGTCGAATCAGCCTGGAGCGGTACAGGGGCAAAACTGTATGGTGGCCGCTGGCACAATATAGGAAGACCAGCGGTCTATGTCGCCACTTCTATTTCTCTTGCTGTGCTGGAAGTCCTTGTCCATGTAGGAGACGATGAGCTTCTCGCTAATTTTTCGCTGTTAAGTATCGATATCCCTGAAAACCAAATTGATATTTTAAACATTGATACATTACCGCTTGATTGGAATGATCCCATACCTCCTGCTTGTACAATGGAAATAGGCAGTGAATGGTTCGAAGTTAGTCATTCCATTGGTCTGATGGTTCCCTCTGCCATCGTCCCCTACGAAAATAATGTCATGTTGAATCCCATGGCAAAAGATTTTCATAAGTATATCAATACGGTTAAACACCTTGATTTCGGCATTGATTCTCGATTAGTAAAAGCAAAAAAATAATCTGAGATGAGATAGTAAAACAAAAAACCGGAGCACCCGCCTCCGGTTAGTTTTTCATAGTAAAAGCAGCAATTATTTCAAGCTGCCAACCATATCTTCAGGACGAACCCACTCGTCAAACTCAGCTTCTGTCAGATAACCCAGTTTCATGGCTGATTGTTTCAGTGTCAGCCCTTCTTTATGCGCTTTCTTAGCAATTTCGGCTGCTTTGTCATAACCGATATGCGTATTCAGCGCGGTTACCAGCATCAGAGATTCATTCAGCAATTGAGTGATACGCTCACGGTTAGGCTCGATACCTACAGCACAATGCTCATTGAAGCTACGCATACCATCAGCCAGTAAGCGGATAGATTGCAGGAAGTTATCAATAACCATCGGGCGGAACACGTTCAGTTCAAAATTACCAGATGCACCACCAATATTAATAGCAACATCATTACCCATCACTTGGGCACAAAGCATAGTGACTGCTTCACACTGAGTCGGGTTAACTTTACCCGGCATGATTGAGCTGCCTGGTTCGTTTTCAGGAATTGAAATTTCACCGATACCACAGCGTGGCCCGGAAGCTAGCCAGCGAACATCGTTGGCAATTTTCATCATTGAAGCCGCCAGACCTTTCAGTGCACCATGTGAATGAACTAATGCATCACAGGTAGCCAGAGCCTCAAATTTATTTGGTGCAGTCACAAACGGATGGTGAGTTAATTCAGCCAGCTTCTTAGCAACACGAACAGCATATTCAGGATGTGTATTCAGACCTGTACCTACAGCAGTTCCCCCCAGCGCCAGTTCGCAAACATGAGGAATACTGTCTTCAATGTGCTTCAGGTTATGAGTCAGCATGGCTGCCCAGCCGGAAATTTCCTGACCAAGTGTTAGTGGCGTCGCATCTTGCAAATGAGTACGCCCAATTTTGACGATACCCTTGTAAGCGTCAGCTTTATCAGCCAGTGTTTTTTGTAATACTTTCAGCTCAGGGATAAGGTGATCACGCAGCGCGATAACTGCGGCAACATGCATTGCGGTTGGGAAAACGTCGTTAGAACTCTGGCTCTTATTGACATCATCGTTAGGATGGATAAGACGTTCGCTCCCTCGTATCCCGCCAAGGATCTCGCTCCCCCGGTTCGCCAACACTTCGTTCATATTCATGTTACTTTGTGTTCCGGAACCGGTCTGCCAGATAGCAAGCGGAAATTCTGTTGGATGTTTACCTTCCAGCACTTCTTTTGCGGCAGCAATAATTGCTTCACCCCGTTCTTTCGGCAAAAGGCCCAAACCCATATTTACACTGGCCGCAGCCTGTTTGGTTAATGCCAGAGCGTGGATCAATGCAACCGGCATTTTCTCCTGCGAAATGCGGAAATGCTCCAGCGAGCGTTGAGTTTGCGCTCCCCATAATTGGTCAGCAGGTACTTCGATAGGCCCCATTGAGTCTTTTTCAATGCGAGTGGCTGCCATTACTATCTCTCCTTAACACACAGAATAATCGAATATACCTATCCCCTTCATCTTTCAAGTTGTTGCTTTGTTGGCTGCGTTCACTTACCGCCGCGCTGCAAATTGAAATCTATTGGGTATAGCATTCTGTTATTATGCCATATATTAGTTCCTGATTATGCCGACCAAGTCGTGTTTATCGTATTGTAGTCGCAAGGAAATAGATTGATTTTAAAAAAAGAGAGTAACGGTCATGTTTAAGATGATAAATCAGATCCAACACTATTCCTGGGGAAGCCAAACCTCCCTCACCGATATTTATGGTGTTGAAAATCCAGATAATCTGCCAATGGCTGAATTATGGATGGGCGCTCATCCTAAAAGCAGTTCGATTGTAGTCAATCCTGAAACGGGGAAACCAGTTGCCCTAAATGAATTAATAGCCAGTGATCCAGAAAAATATTTGGGGAAAGAGGTTGCAGATCAATTTCACCGCTTACCTTTCTTATTTAAAATTTTGTGTGCAGCACAACCGCTCTCTATTCAGGTTCATCCTGATAAAAAATCCGCAGAAGAGGGTTTTGCCAAAGAGAATGCCGTGGGTATTCCACTGGATTCACCTGAAAGAAATTACAAAGATGATAACCATAAGCCCGAGTTGGTTTATGCCCTGACCTCTTTCCGGGCAATCAATGGATTTCGGCCATTAAACGAAATCGTACAATTACTGGAATTTGTTACTGCAGCGCATCCCAAGATTCGATTTTTTATCCAAAAACCGGATGAACAAAATCTTGCTTTTTTATTTTGCCAATTACTCAATATGAGCGGCAAACAAAAACAGCTGGCTCTTGGCGTATTAAAGTCAGCATTAAACAGCCGCATCGGAGAACCCTGGGATACCATAAAAAAAATGGCGGAGTTTTATCCTGACGACAATGGTCTGTTTACCCCACTTTTACTAAATGTTATTGAACTTGAGCCAGGTCAAGCAATGTTTTTATACGCTCGTACACCTCACGCTTATCTGGAAGGTGTTGCTCTTGAAGTCATGGCAAACTCAGATAATGTCTTGCGGGCTGGATTGACCAATAAACACATAGACATTCCAGAGTTAATGGCAAATCTTGATTTTGTATCAAAACCAGTAAACACATTATTAACCTTACCAAAACAGCAAAAAACAGCGCAAACCTTCCCTGTTCCCATCAATGATTTTGCATTTTCCATTTATCCTTTATCAGAACAGCCAATTACTCTTGAGAACAATTCAGCATCGATTGTTTTTTGTATTGAAGGTCAAACAGTTATACAATCTGGCGAACACCAATTAAGGATTTCCCCAGGTGAATCAGCATTTATATCTGCTGCCGAGAAAATTGTGATTATTCACGGTTATGGTTTGACTGCTCGGATTTTTAATCAATAATACGCTAATCTGGGTTTAAAGCTTATTCACAGGCTGTTAAATGCGACTTAAATTTCAAGCTATGTTAACAGCCATTTTTATACTAGAAGAGTACCTATTATTTGCAAATATGTACTAAAAGGATGGATTTCCATTATGAAAAAATCGTTAGTGGCAGTAGGCGTTATTGTTGCCTTGGGTGCAATCTGGACCGGGGCTTCGTGGTATACCGGTAAAAAAATCGAGCAACACATCGACCAATCCGTTGCCCACGCAAATGCGGAGCTGGAAAAAGCATTCCCTGAAACTGGTTTAGTATTACAGAGTAAAGATTTCCATCGTGGAGTGTTTAGTTCTGATGTACGTCTTGTCCTGACGGTTAAAGAAGGTATTAAAAACGCAGAAATCAAGCCGGGTGATGGGATTGAAATTAAATCTGTGATTGATCATGGCCCTTTCCCGCTGGCACAAATAAAGAAATTTGTCCTTATTCCTAGCATGGCTTCCGTTCATTCCAAATTGGAAAATAATGAAGCTCTAAAACCATTATTTGAAGTCACGAAAGGAAAATCCCTGTTCACGGCTGATTCTCGTGTCAGCTATAGTGGCTCTGTTATTTCTGATGTTGATATCATCCCCGTCGATTTTGCAAAAGATGGCGTTAAATTCAATTTTTCTGGCGCCAAACTGACTTCAGATCTCAGCCGCGAGCTGAAAGATATCTCACTGACAATAAAAAGTGACCAACTGACCATCAACAAAAATGATGAAAACTTCGTTGTTAAAGGTGTTGATTTAGACCTGTCCAATAAAAAGGGCAAATTTGATATCTATGTGGGTGATCAAAACATTAAAATTCAGGAAATCATTCTGAAAGGTATCAGCAACCAAGATATCGTTCTCTCTGGCCTTAAAATGGGTTCAAATATCAGTGAAGACGAAACGAACCTGAAAGGGAAAATCACGTATAGCTTAGATGGTTTCAAACTAAAAAATATTGATTTTGGTTCAGGGACATTTGCTATTACAGCGGATCGTCTGGATGGTGAAGCAGTGCGTAAATTTACCCAAGCATATAATGATGCCTCAGTCAAATCTCTCACTTCTGACTATCGCTCTCCCGATGCTGTAAACGCAGAGATTATTGATGCTGTCTTTTCTAATCTGCCTATCCTGCTGAAAAATAATCCGCAATTTGGTATCGAGCCATTAACCTGGAAGAATACCAAAGGTGAAAGCACCATTAATTACAAAGTGAATCTGAAGGACTTACCGAAAGATAAAAACAACTTATCTTCAATGAAAACAGAGGAAGCTATCCGCACTTTGATTCAGGATATGTCTCTGAATGTTACATTACCAAAACCAATGATACTTGAATTCGCCACTCAAGCATCATTGGTCAATGGTCTGGATAAAAACAGGGCTGAAGAAAACGCGGAGCAACAGGTAGAACAATTGGAACAACTGGGGAAATTGTTTAAAATCACCACTGTTGATAATAACGCCATTAGCATCAAGTTTAACTATGCAGACGGTAATATAGAAATGAACGGTGAGAAAATGTCCTTACCTAAGTTCTTGTCTGAATATGGTTTATCCGAATCTTCTGATGATGACGAAGTACCAGAGCAAACGATGCCAGAAGATGATACCCACAGCAGTGGAAATATACAGGCAGAAGGCAATGTGCAGTCTGCACAATAAAACAACCATAAACGCTTTTGTTAAAAAGCCAGTCAACGAATTTGACTGGCTTTTTTATATAAAAAAGGACCCGGAATATGATTGATATACAGCTCCCATTGACAGATTTACACCGCCATCTTGACGGCAATATCCGGCCAGCAACCATTTTAGATCTTGCCCACCAGCATAATATTCAACTTCCTGCTAATAACCTGGAATTACTGCGCCCTCATGTACAGGTTATTGGAAATGAACCCGATCTCGTTAGCTTTTTACAAAAACTGGATTGGGGTGTGGCAGTACTGGCTGATTTAGATGCTTGTCGTCGAGTTGCTATCGAGAATGTTGAAGATGCCGTAAATGCTGGTCTGGATTATGCAGAATTACGTTTTTCCCCATATTACATGGCAATGAAACATCAATTACCTATTGAAGGGGTTGTTGAAGCCGTTATTGATGGTATCCATTCCGCCCGCCAAAATAATGATATCGATATTCGCCTTATCGGTATTCTAAGCAGGACTTTTGGTGAAAAAGCTTGTACTCAGGAATTGGCTGGCTTGCTGGCTCACCACCAGCATATTACTGCACTGGATCTGGCGGGTGATGAATTAGGTTTCCCCGGTCATCTTTTCCAATCTCATTTTACTAAAGCTCGTGATACTGGCTGGCAAATAACTGTCCATGCCGGCGAAGCGGCGGGCGCTGAAAGTATTTGGCAAGCCATTCGTGAGTTAGGTGCAACTCGTATTGGTCACGGTGTAAAAGCGATTACTGATCCAACCCTGATGGATTATTTGGTTGAACAGCGTATTAGTATTGAAACCTGTTTAACTTCAAACCTTCAAACCAGCACCGTGAATTCTTTATTGGAGCATCCACTAAAAAGATTTCTGGAAAAAGGAATTCTAGCTTCCATTAATACAGACGATCCGGCAGTTGAAGGTATCGAAATTCGCCATGAATATGAAGTTGCCGCCCCTGCCGCAGGTTTATCCGCCGCTCAAATCCGTCAGGCTCAAATAAATGGGCTGGAAACCGCTTTTATCAGTGATGCAGAAAAACAAGCATTGCGGGTGAAAGTAGCAAACCGTTAAACATTAAACAGTTCAGGAATGGGAACCCCATTCCTGATTATAGTTATTTATTTGGAATTTAATCCTCATCTTCCGTTGGTAAAACTGCCTTGGGTATTCCCCAATAGAAAGCGATTAAAGATATCACCGCTACTGCAACGATATCCCAAGGTGCAGGAATAATGCCTTTATCCCCAAAGGTGCCTAAATAGGACAAAATGATCATAGCACTGTAAAAACCGATCAACCACAAGGCAGAAGTTATCTGTTGACGCAGACTCACTTTACCTACAGGAACTCTGTTTTTGAATAACAGGTAAATAAAGAACAAAACAATCTGTAATCCGAGCAACCAAGAAACCGTTTCCCAACCAGACCAATAAACAATGAAAGCAGAAATAATAAAAGAGAGCGGGCCAATAAGCGCAAAAATGGCAACACGGTGCGGTATGGGGGCTTGTCAGGGAAAAATCTGCTCTGCCATTCTCCACGATATCAAACATTGGGCACATCCCCTCATATCCCACTATCGCCTGTTAGTCTTGAAATGCTGGCAGCGGAAATCCCACTTCAAGAAGGACACGAAGCAAGACACAGAGAAACTTGGGACAGGTGCATGTGATGAAAATGGTCATCTTATCAATCTCAGTTAGATGTTATGCTGATTTAGCGAACTAAAAACGCTAATTATCGCTTTTTATATTTCTAGTAGGGCATTAGTAGTTCTTCCTTGCTGATTTCCAGCGTGACGAGTACACTTCCAGTATCTCGTACTACCCCGTAATACAAAACGGGAGTTATATACAATCCCCCAAATTTGAGCACGACAGAATGAAAAAACAGAAAATAAAGAAAATGAAACAGATGTTAGAAGAATTGGGTTATTTAGAGAATGAACCTGATGTTGTTGGCCACGTCCTTTTTCATACCAAAAAACGAGCCTTTGTAGCCCTTTTCCCCGAGCATTCCGCCAATATTATTGCCTACACAGGTAATGTTGAAGAGGCTTATATTGCTGATACGAGACTCGAGGCATTGACGGAAATAAGTCATCTCCCTGTGCCAGACGCTTATGAATTATCCATCGTTCCTCTAATTAATAATCCTCTTTTGGGCTTATCCGTAAAACCAGGATTTTTAGATAAAAAATAACAGTGAACCCAGTAACTCCTCCACGGACGTTACAACAAAACAAGATGAGCGGTTTCCTGATCACTTTTAAGGTGATACTGGCAGCCGCCATGTACCAGTAGCCTTACAAACCTGAGCAACCATCCAATATGACAGGATCAAAATTATGAAAAATTTATTTGTTATTATGATACTTCTCTCCGCAATAGCAGGATGTTCTGATAAAAATAGTCGAAACAGGCTAGCTCAATCAGAAGAGGGGTTAAAATTTGAATTTTCATCCGGTGACAAATTTCTCTTAACCCAAGCCTGTACAGAGCAAATCGATTATTTAGGAGCACATGATGGAATGGATAATGAGTTGTCAGTAGTCATGAAAAAAGATAAACAATGTTTTCCCAAATTTAATGTTCTCATCAATAAAAATATCGGAACCCAAATGACAGTATCATTCAAAGGTGTTAATGTGGTTACAACGACTATTCAAACCTATTTAGTTCCTTCATTTAGAATGGGTGCAAAAGATAAAGAACAAGCCATGAGTATTGTAAACACATTAAAAAATTAAATAGATTGCCCTAAATAATTCTCAAAATAAAGGTAGTAACCGGGTAGCTGGTCACTCCCCGCCATTAGCCAAATTCAATTTAAAGGATATATCCAATGATCACTATCCTCAACATCTCTACCGTAACCAGTAATATCTTTATCATGAATAACAATGTTGCTATTTGATAAAACAAAATATGGCTTTGACTCCGCCTCACCTTCCCGTATTATTGACATTACAAAACCGCGACCATCAGTGCGATCCCAACCCTCTACCATACCCGGATTAATATTAAAATACCCTGTGCCACCTTTTTTCCCCCATTTATTAATTGCAACTAGAACCAGCTTATTTGAAGCATTCTTGACATAAATCATATTACCCCCCCATTATATCGACGTAGATTTATATAGATCTAATTCAACAACACCCTAATATGTACAACAATGAAATTAAGTTAAGTATAGATGAAAAAAAACCAACACAACGACTATTTGTGTGGCTCTTATCAAATTTTTAGACCTGGAAAAGAAAATATCTAAGATATTAAATTACATTAATTGGATTAATGATAATATTTGCGATCTAAATTTAGCAACTCAACATTATATTGTTGTAAATATAATAATTGTCATTAATATATATTTACAAAAATTTCCTATCATAGATTTATATCTATTCCCGTTTTAATCTCCGCGCATAACGTTGCGCTAATACCGCGCACACCATCAATTGAATTTGATGAAAAATCATCAACGGCAACAACATCACACCAACCGTCGCAGCCGGGAATAAAACATTCGCCATTGGTACGCCATTAGCCAAGCTCTTTTTCGAGCCACAAAAGACAATGGTAATTTCATCTTCTTTACTAAAACCCAACCAACGAGCAGTATAAGTATTAATAATCAACACAATCGCCAACAAGATACAACAAACAACCCCAATCATCAGAAGTGAATAACCATCAATCTTGTGCCAGATACCTTCTACCACCGCCTCACTGAAAGCCACATAAACCACCAAAAGAATTGATGACCGGTCCGTCATATTAACCAGTTTTTTATGCCGCTCTACCCAGCGAGCAATCAATGGCCGTGACAAATGCCCGACAATAAAAGGAACCATCAATTGAAGAATAATGGATTTTATTGCTTCCAGCGTATCAGAGCTACCTTCTCCCTGTGTATGGATCATTAGCCCGACGAGTATTGGCGATAAAAATACCCCCAAAATACTGGATGCCGAAGCGCTACAAATGGCAGCCGCAATATTACCACCAGCAACAGAAGTAAAAGCAATAGCCGACTGAACCGTGGCCGGTAATGCACAAAGATAAAGAAATCCCCAATAAGCCGTTGATGACATTATCTCAGGTACCAACAGACCCAACCCTAACCCTAGAATTGGAAACAAAACAAAAGTACTGAGAAAAACGACCAAATGAAGCCGCCAATGCCCCATACCCGCAATAATGGCTTGACGAGATAATTTAGCGCCATGCATAAAGAACAGCAGAGCAATCGCCGCTGTAGTTAACCGTTGAAACCAAACTTTAATCTCACCCTCGCAAGGAAAGAATGTTGCAATGACGACCACCGTCACTAATACCACCAAAAAAGGATCTACTTTTAATCTTTGCCACCAAGTCATGAATTATTTTCCTTGCTTTGCAAATCAAATAATTAGCCCGGTAAACCGGACTAATCAATAAAAGTCATGATTAAACTGCCACTGAACTTTGTTGTTTTGCAGACTGAATACCTGCTTCAATTAATTTCATAATTTGAATGGCTTCATTTGCCGTTACTGGATTAGGTTTACCTAACGTAATAGCATCACGGATCGCCGCATAATAAGCAGTATAATTACCGGGCAAAGTTGGCACATGTTCGGTCACTAATTCCTCTCCATGTGACAATGTCACAATCCCATCACGAATATCATATCCCCAATCAGCATGCAGTGGCTTTTCCCCTGCCTTCAATCGTTCTTCCTGAGGATCAAGACCATATTTCACATAGCTGCCTTCCATACCATGCAATGTATAAACAGCAGATTCAGCCGCTGCCACTGTTGTTGCATGAAGAACCACTTTAATATCCGGATAATTCAACAACACATGGAAATAATCCGCCGCTTCGGCTTGTGGACGAATCATCCCCAAATCAGCCGTAATAGATTGCGGTTTACCAAACAATTGAACAGCCTGATCAAGCAAATGAGGACCTAAATCATACCAAATACCACTTCCTTCCCCTGCCGTTTCACGCCATCTTTGACGTATAACTGGACGATAGCGATCAAAATGAGATTCAAAATATTTCAATTTGCCCAGACGATTTTCTTTAATTAAAGATTTTATGGTCAGAAAACCAGAATCCCAACGACGGTTATGAAATACAGAAAGGAGTAACTCAGCTTCTGCAGCTTGTTGCTTTAAAGATTCAGCTTGTTCAACTGTAATAGTAAATGGTTTATCCACTACAACATGTTTACCCGCTGCCAGCGCCTTCTGAGCCAGTGGGTAATGAGTATCATTAGGTGTTGGAATAACGATTAAATCAATGTCAGGATCATTAAAAAGATCTTCAGGGCTGGATACCACCGGAATATTTGGCCAATCTGATTTAACTTTCTCTGCATCACTGCTAGAAATTGCTGTCAATTTAACACCGGTAGTCCCAGCAATTAATGGTGCATGGAACGTTTTACTGGCATAACCATAACCTACCAACCCAACCTTTAACAAATCACTCATGACAGCCCCTCAAATTTATTCTTAATAATAACTGCAATGTTATATCAGTAAAAAATATCACCATCGATAGCCGTCTCACACATTCATCTCTGAACCCAGCTCTGAAGATCTTTCAATCAATCTATTTCCTAACCCAACAGAATCGCCTATTATTCTTCCTCCGTATAGCTCCAGGTGGAATGACTTATGTATCAAACCCATGACTACCACAGAATTAATGGCTGGATTCTGGCTCCGGCAGCTTACCTGATCATGACATTTCTCAGCGCCAGTGTCATGCTTGCCTTATACATTATGACTTTTTTCAGTCAAAACAATATATTGAGTACCGGAAGTCATCACTTTACTCTAATGTGGTTTCTTTCCGTCGCCATTACTGCGGTAATGTGGTGCTTCACCCTATGGATACTAAAACTGCTTTTTATTCGGTCAAAAAGATTCCCTCAAACTTTTATTATTTGGCTTATTGTTACCGTATTAATTGCATTGAAAACTTTCACCTTTTCCCCTATTTCTGATCAAATGGCTCTACGTGCATTAGCATGGCCACTACTAGCAGCCGCTATTTTTGTCCCCTATATTAAACGTTCTCATCGGGTCAAAATGACTTTCACACAAGATCGATAACCGCAACTTTCTTTGATTGTTATCATAACAATAGATTGCCCCTCAGTAAGATGAGGGCATATTTATAATTTTATAAAAAGTAAACAAACTTCATTTTCAGGCACAGCAATGACTGACTATTTTCTTTTATTTGTTGGAACCGTATTGGTTAACAATTTTGTCTTGGTGAAATTTCTCGGCTTATGTCCTTTTATGGGCGTCTCTAAAAAGCTGGAAACTGCCATCGGGATGGGATTTGCAACAACATTCGTTATGACACTAGCCTCAGTGTGTTCATGGCTCGTGAATACGTTTATTTTGTTACCACTGGACTTAATCTATTTGCGTACCCTGAGTTTTATTCTTGTCATTGCGGTTGTAGTGCAATTCACAGAGCTTGTTGTACGCAAAACCAGCCCGACGTTATACCGGCTGTTGGGTATTTTCCTGCCGTTGATTACAACTAACTGTGCCGTACTCGGTGTAGCGCTGCTGAATATCAACCAATCACACGATTTTCTACAATCTGCCATTTATGGATTTGGTGCTGCCGCAGGCTTCTCTCTGGTTATGGTACTGTTTGCCGCTATTCGTGAACGCCTGGCCGTTGCTGATGTACCAGCACCTTTCCGGGGTTCATCTATCGGTCTTATCACCGCAGGTTTAATGTCCCTGGCTTTTATGGGCTTTAGTGGTTTGGTGAAGTTCTGATGATATCGTTATGGATTGCTATTGGTGCACTAAGTGCACTAGGGTTAATTTTTGGTTTAATCCTGGGTTTTGCTGCCCGCCGTTTTCAAGTGGAAGAAGATCCTATTGTTGAAAACATCGACAATATTCTGCCTCAAAGTCAATGTGGGCAATGTGGTTATCCTGGCTGCCGCCCTTATGCTGAAGCCATAGCGAATAATGGTGAAATGATTAACAAATGTGCGCCCGGTGGTGAACAAGCAATGCTGAAAATCTCAGAATTACTTGGTGTCGATCCACAATCACTAGAGGGAGATGAAAGCGTACAAAATCCTGTCCGTAAAGTCGCATTTATTGATGAAGAGAATTGTATTGGTTGTACCAAATGTATTCAGGCATGCCCTGTAGACGCTATCATCGGCGCAACCCGTGCTATGCATACCGTTGTTGAAGATTTATGTACTGGATGCGACCTATGCGTTGCCCCCTGTCCTACAGATTGTATTGCCATGATCCCGGTAGCAACGACCACTGCCAACTGGAAATGGGATTTGAAAACCATTCCGGTAAAAAATATCCCAGTTCAGCCATCTCAAGCTGTTTTCGTTAAAAACATTCCTGTTAACAATATTGAGGCTGAACACCATGTTTAATTTGTTCAATTTACTCCATAAAAACAAAATATGGGATTTTGACGGTGGAATTCATCCACCTGAAATGAAACTGCAATCTAGTCAGACACCATTGCGCATTGCACCACTACCGGAAGAATTAATTATCCCATTACAACAACATTTGGGAACGGAAGGCGAATTACTGGTTAAAGCCAGTGATAAGGTGCTGAAAGGCCAGCCTTTGACATTTGGCTCTGGTCGTACCGTACCGGTTCATGCATCGACTTCCGGTACAATCATTGCCATTGAACCTTGTATTACGGCGCATCCATCTGGGTTGAAAGAATTGTGTGTTCGTCTACGCCCAGATGGTGAAGATCAATGGTGTGAACGCATTCAGGCACCTGATTATCAATCACTTGATGCAGACACTATTCTTAATCGAATCCATCAGGCAGGTATCGCGGGTTTAGGTGGAGCTGGTTTTCCTACTGCCGCCAAACTTCAAAGTAGCCGTTCTGGTATTAAGACGCTGATTATTAACGCCGCAGAATGCGAACCTTATATTACCGCTGATGACCGCCTTATGCAGGAACATGCAGACGAATTAATTGAAGGAATTCGTATTCTGGAACATCTGCTTAAACCTGAACAAATACTGATTGGTATCGAAGATAATAAACCAGAAGCAATAAAAGAACTGAAAACCGCACTAAAAGGCGATAAAACTATCATCGTCCGGGTTATCCCGACCAAATACCCCTCCGGTGGTGCAAAACAACTGACCAAAATCCTGACAGGTAAAGAAGTGCCATCCGGTGGCCGTTCCTCAACTATTGGTGTTCTGATGCAGAACGTCGGCACAGTGGTTGCTATCAAAAGAGCCATTATTGATGGAGAACCCTTAATTCAGCGTGTGGTTACCATCACTGGTGACGCTGTAACCTTTCCCGGTAATTTCTGGGCACGGCTCGGTACTCCAGTTCAATTTCTTCTCCAGTTAGCCGGTTTTGAACCCCAATCAGAGCAGATGGTGATAATGGGTGGTCCTCTAATGGGGTTCACTCTACCCGATCTGAATGTACCTGTTATCAAAATCAGTAACTGTATTCTGGCACCCTCTCATCAAGAAATGGATGCAAATACTGTAGAAGAAGCTTGTATCCGTTGTGGATTATGTGTGGAGGCTTGTCCCGCTAGTTTATTGCCACAACAACTCTACTGGTTCAGCCGTGGTCAAGAGCATGAAAAAGCTCGTGATCACAACTTATTCGACTGTATTGAATGTGGTGCCTGTGCTTATGTCTGCCCAAGCAACATTCCTCTGGTGCAATATTATCGTCAAGAAAAAGCTGAAATTAATATATTGGATCAGGAAAACCGCCGCTCAGCAGAAGCCAAAATTCGTTTTGAAGCTAAGCAAGCTCGTATGGAACGGGAAAAACAGGCGCGTGAGGAAAGGCACAAAAAAGCGGCTGTTCAAATTGATCATCAAGATAAAAATACGGTACAAGCTGCACTCTCCCGTGCAAGGGAAAAACAGGCTGACGCAGGCAAAATTGTTACCATAGAACCGGGACAAGTACCAGATAATTCAGCAGTAATAACTGCTCGGCAGGCAAGAAAAGAGCAACTTCGTGCTCGCCAGGCGGAAAAACAAGCGACTGAAAATATTAATACTGCGACATCTGAACAAACAGGATCAGAAGACCCACGCAAAGCCGCATTAGCCGCCGCCATTGCCAGAGCTAAGGCTAAGAAAGCAGCTCAGAGTCAAAAGGTGACAACGTCACCTGAAATAGCAGGATCAGAATCTACAACCGGTGAAAAGCCAGATCCCCGTAAAGATGCGGTCGCTGCCGCGATTGCCCGTGTTAAAGCTAAAAAAACTGCGCAAACGCAGCAAGTCACTGAAGCTCAGACCGAGGTTACACCTGCACCCGTGGAAGAAACCGATCCTCGCAAAGCCGCGGTGGCTGCCGCTATTGCCCGTGTTAAAGCTAAAAAAACCGCGCAAACACAGCAAGTCACTGAAGCTCAGACTGAGGTTCTACCTGCACCCGTGGAAGAAATCGATCCGCGCAAAGCTGCGGTGGCTGCCGCTATTGCCAGAGTTAAGGCTAAGAAAGCAGCTCAGGAACAACAGAAAATTTCAACAGAATAGTGATTGTTATAAATGAAATTCAGACCCGTTCAAACTGATAATAAAAAGCTAAAAGTCGCCAGTTCGCCTTTTACACACAACCAGCAAAGCACCAGCCGTATTATGCTGTGGGTCGTGCTGGCAGCTATACCCGGTATGGCTGTACAAACTTACTTCTTTAGTTACGGGACATTGTTCCAGCTCCTGCTTGCAGTGATTACTGCCCTGCTTGCGGAATCACTTGCCTTGTCTCTACGTAAACAGGCAATTATCACGCGCTTGAAAGATAATTCTGCTCTACTGACAGGCTTACTTTTGGGGATCAGCCTTCCGCCGCTCGCTCCCTGGTGGCTGATTGTATTGGGAACAGTTTTCGCGGTGATTATTGCTAAACATCTATATGGCGGTCTTGGACAAAACCCATTTAACCCAGCAATGGTAGGTTATGTGGTGCTGCTAATATCGTTTCCTGTCCAAATGACCAGTTGGTTGCCTCCCATGGATTTACTGGCAACTCAAATTACACCACTAGACAGCCTGATGGTGATCTTCACCGGCCACACTCCCAATGGCGCGACATTACAACAGTTGCAACAGGGTTTCGACGGAATAAGTCAAGCCACACCCCTGGATAGTTTCAAAACCGGTTTACTCACTCATAATATTGATGACGTTCTGTATCAACCAATATTACAAGGCTCTCTGGCAGGTATTGGCTGGCAATGGGTCAACATCGCCTATCTTATTGGTGGACTTATTCTGCTGAACAGAAAGGTTATCAGTTGGCAAATTCCGGTAGCATTTATTCTGGCATTAGGTCTGTGTGCACTCGCAAGCTGGCTGGTTGATCCAACTCGTTATTCCCCGCCATTGCTGCAATTGCTTTCAGGCGCAACCATGCTGGGCGCATTCTTTATTGCCACTGATCCCGTTAGTGCCTCCACAACCCCTAAAGGCCGTCTCATTTTTGGCGCTATGATTGGCTTGCTAGTCTGGGTCATCCGTGTTTATGGTGGTTATCCTGATGCAATCGCATTTGCCGTCTTACTGGCAAATATCACCGTGCCACTCATTGACCATTACACCCAACCCCGTGCTTACGGGCATAAATAAGGAGCCGTTATGTTAGAAACCATGCGACGTCACGGCATCACACTAGCTATCTTTGCTGCATTTACCACCGGACTGACGGCAGTAGTGAACTCATTAACTCAAAATACTATCGCTGAGCAAGCCGCATTACAGCACAAGTCATTGCTTGATCAGGTAATTCCTCCCGAACTGTATGACAACGATATACAAAACGAATGCTATCTGGTAAGTGCTAATGCTCTGGGAAATAACTTACCTCATCGTCTCTATCTGGCACGCAAAAATGGCCAGCCAGTGGCAGCTGCGCTGGAAAGTACAGCACCGGATGGCTATTCAGGTGCCATTCAGTTGCTGGTTGGTGCAGATTTTTCAGGAAAAGTGTTCGGTGTGCGAGTAACAGAACATCATGAAACCCCCGGTTTAGGAGATAAAATCGAAACCCGGATTTCTGACTGGATCAAGGTATTCTCAGGGAAAATCATAAAATCAGATCATGACCAACATTGGGCAGTGAAGAAAGATGGCGGTGAGTTTGATCAATTTACCGGTGCCACTATTACCCCGCGTGCTGTGGTAAACTCTGTCAAACGGACCACACTTTATTTAAAAACCCTACCTGAGCATCTCTCTTCTCTGGAACCCTGTGGAGAAAAATCATGAGTGAAACCAAAAACTTATTTACCCAAGGACTGTGGAAAAATAACTCTGCTTTAGTACAGCTGCTGGGATTATGTCCACTGCTGGCAGTGTCTTCTACTGCAACCAACGCCCTTGGTTTAGGGCTGGCAACCACACTGGTTCTGGTCTGTACCAACATTGCGGTTTCCAGCCTGCGTCGTTGGGTTCCCAATGAAATCCGTATCCCGATTTATGTTATGATAATCGCTTCGGTTGTCAGTACCGTACAGATGCTGATTAACGCCTACGCTTTTGGCCTGTATGAATCACTGGGGATTTTCATTCCGCTGATTGTTACTAACTGTATTGTTATTGGTCGCGCGGAAGCCTATGCTGCCAAAAATCCGGTCATGCCTTCTGCCATTGATGGCTTGGCAATGGGATTAGGCGCTACTTTTGCGCTGTTTGTTCTCGGTGCCATGAGGGAAATTCTCGGCAACGGAACCTTATTTGATGGCGCTGATCTGCTGCTGGGCAATTGGGCTAAAGCATTACGGATAGAAATCGTCCATATGGATTCCCCTTTCTTGCTAGCCATCCTACCGCCCGGTGCTTTTATTGGCCTTGGATTAATGCTGGCAGCGAAATACCTTATTGATGAAAAAATGAAAACCAGAGCAATAAAAGAAAAAAGCAATGCAGTAGCAATGTCATCAGGACCAGAGAGTTCCATTTAATATGAACAAACAAAAACGGATCGAAATTTTAACGCGTTTACGCGATAACAACCCAAAACCAACGACTGAGTTGGTTTTTACAACACCATTCGAACTACTTATTTCAGTATTGCTTTCAGCCCAAGCTACCGATGTGAGTGTTAACAAAGCCACAGCAAAGCTCTATCCCGTTGCCAACACCCCTCAGGCAATACTTAATCTGGGTGTAGATGGGCTGAAAGAGTACATAAAAACCATCGGCCTGTATAACACGAAAGCGGAAAACACCATTAAAACCTGCCGGATCTTACTGGAAAAACATGCTGGCGAAGTTCCTGAAGATCGCGCAGCGTTAGAAGCATTGCCGGGTGTTGGCCGCAAAACAGCCAATGTGGTATTAAACACCGCTTTTGGCTGGCCAACGATTGCTGTCGATACACATATCTTCCGGGTTTGTAATCGCACCCACTTCGCTCCCGGTAAGAATGTCAATGAAGTCGAAAATAAATTACTGCAAGTCGTTCCGGCTGAATTTAAAGTGGATTGTCATCACTGGCTTATTTTACATGGTCGTTATACTTGTATAGCCCGTAAACCTCGCTGTGGTTCTTGCATTATTGAAGATTTATGCGAGTACGATTGCAAACAAGATCTATAAAGGGCTAAGGGCCGTTGCGGTGAGACGAATGATCGGGAAAAAGATGATTGCACTCACCCTCCCCTTACACCCAATTAGAACCAGAAATTCTGCACGCTATCAAGAATATTCAATTTCCAGTTAGCTTATTTCTCATGCTGTCAGTCTTCGGCAGATATAATCTTCACATCAAATATTTGCTCGACAACCATCTTTGATGATGTCGATAAAGACCAAACAGAAAAGTACAATACACCTGTCAAAAGAACAAAGAACAAAGAACAAATGACAATGAACCAGCAGCACCTTTGATGTTTTTGTTTAAAATCCTTAATGAACTGAATTTTTTGGCGTTTATAGACAGAATAGGAAATTATCCCATGGATATCATCATCCGAGTCTACCAACAGTTCATAGATATAATTATATTCTTTAGCCACAACACCACACTAACCTTTAGGATGCCTAACAGACTGAGAAGCAGAGCGCCATGCCGCTTTCAGCTCTTCACCAGATTTCTTCAGAGCATGATTACTAAACCCATAAACAGTACTGGCACGATTTGAAAGTTCCACTTGGCGCCTTAAAACACCTCGCGCAGCACGCTTTACTGCCATCGAGGTAAAGTTTGAATTTACTTTGTTCATAAGCCACTCCAACGAAAAATTGTACCGTATTACCACATAATGGTAGTCCTCCTGAATGCCAGATTGTAAAAATTTAGACTGTCAGGTGATTTATTTGGCAAATGCGATTTTCAACTTTGACTATGTTATATTTGCTTTTAAGCTTAAAGAAAAAATTTACCCAGAGTAACTATTATAATTTTCATTGCAAAATCCATACTGTTTTATGCTATTTTGCAGATGTTGCTTGCTCGACACCGCTGATTCGCGTAAAAATGTTGTTCCAAAACTATCTGATAATAACCCTCAACTTTCTCCGGATATTATGTTTCAAAACAACCCGCTGCTTGCGCAGCTAAAACAGCAACTTCATTCTCAAACTCTTCGTGTGGAAGGTTTGGTTAAAGGCACCGAAAAAGGTTTCGGCTTTCTGGAAGTCGACGGGCAGAAAAGCTATTTCATTCCTCCTCCACAAATGAAAAAAGTTATGCATGGCGATCGGGTTACGGCTGCTATTCATACTGATAAAGAAAGAGAGATCGCTGAACCAGAATCATTGATCGAACCATTTCTAAATCGCTTCGTCGGCCGTATCCAGAAAAAAGAAAATGACAATCGACTGTGGATCATTCCTGACCACCCGCTGATAAAAGATACTATCCCTTGCCGCCCAACCAATCAGGTTACTCATTCGTTTCAGAATGGTGACTGGGCCGTTGCTGAAATGCGCCACCATCCATTAAAAGGAAGTCGTGGCTTTCATGCAGAAGTTACCGGCTACATTACTGAAAGCAACGATCATTATGCTCCGTGGTGGGTAACACTCACCCGCCATAATCTGGAACGCAATGCTCCAGCCATGACGGCTGATTGCCAGATGAATGATGGAACTCTTGAGCGTATAGACTTAACTTCTCTGGATTTTGTCACTATCGACAGTGCAACCACAGAAGACATGGATGATGCTTTGCATGTTGCTAAGCAAGACGACGGTAGCCTGAAACTCAGCATCGCTATCGCTGACCCAACAGCTTATATCGCCGTTGACAGCGAACTAGATAAGATCGCCCACCAGCGGGCTTTCACTAACTATCTGCCAGGTTTCAACATTCCAATGTTACCGCGCGATCTGTCAGAAAATCTATGTTCGTTGCGCCCCAATCTTCGCCGCCCGGCACTGGTTTGTCAGGTTTCCATTCTCGAAGACGGGCAACTTGGTGATGATATTGCGTTTTTCTCCACCTGGGTTGAATCAAAAGCGAAGCTGGTTTACGACGAAGTTTCTGACTGGCTGGAAGAAAAAGGTAACTGGAAACCTTCTTCTGAATCCATTGCCACTCAAATTACTCTTCTGAAAGAAGTGAGCGATCGCCGTAATCAATGGCGCCATCAGCATGCACTTATTTTCAAAGATCGCCCTGATTACCGTTTTGTCCTTGACGAAAATGGTTATGTACTGGATATCGTTGTAGAACAACGTCGGGCAGCCAACCGCATTGTCGAAGAAGCCATGATCACAGCCAACCTATGCGCAGCAAAAATACTATGTGATAAGTTTGGTTTCGGTATCTACAATGTTCATACAGGTTTTGAACCACTCCAAATTGAACAAGTGATTGAATTACTAAAAGAAAACAATATTGATGCAAATGCAGAAGAATTATTGACACTGGATGGCTTCTGCAAATTACGTCGTGAATTAGATAGACAACCAACCCAATTCCTTGATAGCCGTATTCGCCGTTTCCAAACTTTTGCAGAAATTAAACCTGAGCCTGGTCCTCATTTTGGCCTTGGTTTTGATGCTTACGCCACCTGGACATCCCCAATCCGTAAATACAGCGACATGATTAACCATCGTTTACTGAAAGCAATTATTCAAAAAACGGATGCAGGAAAACCAGCAGAAGAAACCTGTCTACAACTGGCAGAACGCCGCCGATTGAACCGGATGGCTGAACGTGATGTAGGAGATTGGTTGTATGCACGTTTCCTGCAACCACATGCAGGAACAGAGCAACAATTTACCGCAGAAGTCATTGATATTACCCGTGGCGGTTTACGTGTCCGTTTGGTAGATAACGGTGCAGTCGCCTTCATACCTGCCCCATTCTTGCATGCCGTGCGTGATGAACTACAATGTAGTCAAGAAACCGGTACCGTGCTTATCAAAGGTGAAGCTATTTACCGATTAAATGACATTATCAGTGTCCGTATTGAAGAGGTAAGAATGGAAACCCGCAATATTGTTGCTCGCCCCGTTGCCTGATTTCTCTCATAGAATCTATCTATATCAAACTACAGCATGATCGCTGTAGTTTGTATTTAAAAAAATCTTTCATCAGATGTCAGAAATTACATCATATTCTGCTCTGAACGGGGTGTCACAATGTTGAACCAGAATGGAAAATTATCCAGCATACCAAGGAACTCATTAAACTTAGCACGCTCTCCCTTAATTTTCACATTCCGTTTTTTTACCTCATTATCAAATTCTTCTTCACCCAAGTGAATTTTATCCAGAATAGCTTTGGTTAACGTCAATGTAACATCGGCCTGTGCCACATGCTTATCCGTATAATTCAGCACCCCATTTTCCACAGTCAGCGTATAACGCTTATTGAGATCGGTGAGATTAATGTTCATCACCAATTTCTTACCAGCAGCCTTAGGTCCATTCAACCGCACTGCTAGATAATCAAATAACATCTCCGGTGATATGGCACGAATAGTATCCGGGCTACTACTATTCAGGCCGCCAGATTTAGGGACGCCATGACGCAATTCCGCTGCGCCCTGCAAATAGATCGAACGCCAAGAGTTCGATTCAGATTGATAACCTAATTGCTCATAAGTTTTAGCCAACAAGGCTTTTCCCGCTACACTATCGGGGTTAGCAAAAACAACATGCTTAAGTACTTGCGCTACCCAACGGTATTCTCCTTTATCAAAATCAGCCTGCGCACGTTTGATCAATGCATCTTCACCTCCCATATATTCCACATATTTAATCGCAGCAGGTTTCGGAGGCAGGTTATTTAAATCAGAAGGATTTCCGCTGTACCACCCCATATAGAACTGATAAACCGCACGAACGTTATGACTTAGTGCGCCATGATAGCCACGGTTTGGAAAATAATATGCAAGCTCTGATGGCAATCTGAGCATCTCAGAAATTTCTTCACCCGTGTAACCTTTATTCATAAGATTCACTGTCTGGTCGTGAATATATTTGTATAAATCGCGTTGCTTTTTGAAATAATCTACCACCCGCGCTTTACCCCACATCGGCCATTGGTGGCTCTGAAATTTTATCTCTACCTGATCTCTGTATAATTCAATAACTTGATCAATATATTTCGACCAAGCTAAAGCATTGCGTACCTGAACACCACGCAACGACAAAATATTATGCATGGTATTGGTGGTATTTTCCGCCATCCACATCGCTTTCCACTGTGGAAACCAGGTATTCATCTCAGCGGGCGCTTCCGTGCCAGGTGTCACCTGGAATACCATATCCACACCATCAACCGTCATTTTTTCACCCGTGAGTTTGATAGTACGTGTTGGCGGGATTAACGTTACTGTTCCAGTCGCAGATTCTGCGCTTAAACCTGTCCCTACATGCCCCTCTGGAGTACGCGGCAATAAAGTACCAAACATATAAACAGCCCGACGGCTCATGGCATTACCGGCAATCACCTTCTCACTCGCTGCCTGTTCCATAAAACCCTCTGGCGCAATAATTTGCACTTTTCCGGCTTTAACATCGTCCTCGTTAACAATACCGCGCACACCACCGTAATGATCAACGTGAGAATGGCTATAAATCACACTCACCACCGGCTTTTTACCCAAGTGTTTACTGACCAGATCGTAAGCCGCTTTTGCCGTTTCCGTAGATGTAGCCGGATCTAAAACAATCCACCCGGTATTTCCTGCAACAAAAGTAATATTAGCCAGATCATAACCACGCACTTGATAAATATGATCGTTCACTTTATAAAGCCCATATTCCATATTAAGTTGCGCATTACGCCACAAGCTAGGGTTAACAGTGTCCGGAGCCGGCATTTGATCGGTAATAAACTCACGATACCTATCGAGATCTAATATAACCTTGCCTTCATCATTACGAATGATTACAGAATCGGGTCTGGCAATAAGACCTCGTTTTGCATCATCAAAATCAGATTTATCATTGAATGGTAAAGTTGCTGCCATCGTGGCATTAACTTGTTTAGTGATTTCTGTAGCAGGAAGAGAAAGTTTATCGTGACTCAATGATGAAGGACTAAAAATGGCAAACGATATTGCAGTTGAAATGGTTAATAAGCATTTGTAATTCATAAGATAATATTCCTTTAGACAGATTAGGTTATTAAAACCAGAAATAACTTTATCCATAAAAACCAAAACAATATAAACCATAGCCTGACAATAATAGATAGTAATATAAAAATAAGTAAAGAAAATAAATCCAGATTATCTCTGTTAACATTACAACAAAAAATATTTTCTATTATATAAAAACTATAAATAACAACATTAATCTCTATTCTTCGTTATTAAAACTTAATAATCTGACATATTAAACCCGATAAAAAAATCACACATAACCTTATGTTAACAAATCAGATTTTATGAAATTCGTCATCATTTATATATCAAAATTTATAACACATTATTTATTCATCCTTTCATAGAAAAATATAACAATGTGATTACAAAATGATTTATACTGAAATTGTTTTATTGATTGATAATTTTAAATATTAATAATTGATATTTTAAATTGATTTTAGTTGACTATAATCCAACGTGATCATCAATGTGATCTAAAATTCACCGAGTCATGTTTTTATATAAAGAGTAGCCAAGAAAAACCAGGTTAGTGCGGTAGCTATTGTCTATAGCTACCGCACTAATAAAAGCAAAGCGATAATCGCTTTTAATTCGCAATATAAATGAAAAATAAAGGAAATAATTATGACCATAACTACAGAACAAATTGCTGTTGAATATCCAATACCTACCTATCGATTTGTTGTCTCCGTTGGTGATGAACAAATCCCTTTCAACAGCGTTTCAGGACTGGATATTACTTATGATGTCATTGAGTATAAAGATGGCACTGGTAATTATTATAAAATGCCGGGTCAACGTCAGTTGATCAATATTACGCTGCGTAAAGGTGTATTCCCTGGCGATACTAAACTTTTTGATTGGCTTAATTCTATTCAGCTGAATCAGGTTGAGAAAAAAGACGTTGCAATTAACCTGACCAATGAAGCCGGTACCGAGATTTTAATGACCTGGAGTGTGGCAAATGCGTTCCCAACTTCATTAACTTCCCCTTCTTTTGATGCCACCAGCAATGATATTGCGGTTCAAGAAATAAAACTTACCGCGGATCGGGTAACCATTCAGGCAGCTTAAAGTGCCAAGCCAAAATAGCTGATGACGATATCAGTCAAGATAAAATAATTATCAAAAATTGGATAGATGCCACCAGTCTAGCTGAATTCATCATCCTGTAGTTTACTCAACATATCGCTTAATAATTGGAGGCAATATGCCAACAACAACAACTTATCCCGGCGTTTATATTGAAGAAGACGCTTCACTGTCACTCTCTGTTCGTTCCAGTGCAACGGCAGTGCCTGTTTTTGCCGTGGCAGATAGCAACTCATTTATAAATGACTATGCCCGTATTAATAGCTGGCTGGAATATTTGAAATTAAAAGAAGAGGAATTTGCTCCTTCCAATAAGCTTGATGTTTCATTACGTGCCTATTTTATTAACGGCGGCGGATATACCTATCTCGTAAAAACGAGTGAATTAACAAATCAAGTTCCAAAGCTTGACGATGTAACATTACTGGTTGCTGCTGGAGAAAATATTACCACTGCCGCAGCTGAACTTTGTATATCAGGCAAAGGATTATTTGCTATTTTCGATGGCCCAACAGTTCAGATAACCTCAGACAAAAGTATACTCACACCTTATCCTTCTACCCACCATGGCGCAGTTTATTACCCTTGGCTAACCGCCGAATGGGGAGAAAATAAAACCCCCGTTGATATTCCGCCTAGCGCAGTGATAGCCGGTATTTATGCCAGTGTCGATAACAGTCGTGGCGTTTGGAAAGCACCGGCTAACATCCCTATTCAAGGCGGATTACAACCTAAATACCCGGTGACTGATGATTTGCAAGGGGAATATAACAAAGGTAAAGCACTAAATATGATCCGTACCTTTCCTAAGAGCGGCACGTTGGTTTGGGGAGCCAGAACACTTGAAGATAGCGATAACTGGCGTTATATCCCGGTTCGCCGTCTATTCAACAGCGCGGAGCGGGATATTAAAAATGCCATGAGTTTCGCAGTATTTGAACCCAACAGCCAACCCACCTGGAAAGCCGTCCATCGGGCTATCGATAACTATCTCTATGCCCTCTGGCAACAAGGAGGACTGGCCGGCAACAAAGCTGAACAGGCTTACTTTGTTCAAATCGGTAAAGGCACCACCATGACCGAAGACGATATCAAACAGGGAAGAATGATCGTCAAAGTGGGTATGGCGGCAGTTCGTCCGGCTGAATTCATTATTCTGCAATTTACCCAAAACGTTGCCCAGTCTTAATGGAGCGGTAACTGACTCAGGATCACCGCATATTTACCCTATTTAAGGAAAACCTCATGGCTTCTGCAACCTATGCCACACCGGGCGTCTATATTGATGAAGATGCCTCGCTATCACTATCAATTAACTCCAGCCCAACAGCGATTCCCGTTTTTATTGGTAAGTTTTTCAAAAAAAACGGGAGCCAACTGGAAAAAGGGAGCTGTATTAGAATCGCTAACTGGTTGGATTTTATCTCACAGTTTTCACTTTCACCTACCGTATCAGTGAAGGCTACAAGTGATGAAAATTCCCCAAAAACCTATACCGCCACCGTCACAGCCACTTCTCTCAGTGCCTTTGCTGTACAGCACTATTTTAGTAATGGTGGTGGAGCCTGTTATCTGTTGCCGTTGGTAGAAACTGAGTCAAATGCTGTGACAGCAGAATTAGCAACGCTGCCAGACCTGATTGAAAAACAACAGGAGATTACCTTACTAGTCTGTCCTGAAACGGATACAGCATTAAAACAGCAAGCTTACGAAGCAGTGAACTTGCTATTACAAAACAAAGTGGGTTACTTCCTAATTGCTGATAGTGAAGACGGAACAAATAAGCCAAGTACCCAAAAGGATAAAACCGCTGTCTATTACCCTAATCTAGAGACCTCTTTTACTTATAGCCGACCTGCGGATGCTGACATTGCGCTGAACGGTTATGAAGGTTCGACTAATCTGGCAAAGCTGAAAGAGTCTTCACCAGAGGAATATGCTAAAGCTAAAAAAACTGTCGATGATGCATTAAAAGCCGCTAAAATTACCTTACCCCCAAGTGCCGCAGTTGCGGGTGCCTATGCAGCAACTGATGCCAGCCGTGGTGTCTGGAAAGCTCCCGCTAACCTGGCATTGAATAATGCTAAACCATCTGTAGCAATCACAGATACCGCTCAAGGAGCCATGAATAATGCGGGTATTAATGTCATCCGTGCCTTTACCGGCAAAGGCACGCTAATTTGGGGCGCCCGCACATTAGATCAAACGGACAATTGGCGCTACATCCCGGTTCGACGTTTATTTAATGCAGCGGAACGGGATATCAAAAAGGCAATGCAATTTGCCGTCTTTGAACCTAACAGCCAACCCACCTGGAAAGCCGTACACCGAGCTATTGATAACTATCTCTACGCCCTTTGGCTACAAGGGGCACTAGCGGGAAATAAACCGCAAGAAGCCTACTTTGTCCAGATTGATAAAGATATCACCATGTCCGACACTGACATTCAGCAAGGCAAAATGATTGTCAAAGTGGGTATGGCCGCAGTACGCCCGGCTGAATTTATCATCCTTCAATTTTCACAAAACGTAGCACAGTAATCGTACTGAGGCGCGGTTTAACGCCGCGTCCATTCAGTCCAGAGTTGAATAAGAGGAGACAATAATGATAACGGAGATGAAACAACCGGGCGTCACAATAACGGAAAATTCGATATCCCTGAAATCAGATAATGAATTTATCGGCGTACCCGTTTTTATTGGCTATACCGAAAAAAATTCAAGCAATAAAACGGCTGTAAAACTAAATAGCTTGATGGACTTTACCCAAGCTTTCGGTGAATCAGGATTAACGCATTATTCAATACGCCACTTCTTTGAAAACGGCGGACAACAAGCTTATATATTGTCACTGGGAACCAATGAACAGCTAAAAGATTTTCAATCATTGATTACCGCCCTGCAATGGAACTGGGTGAAACAAGCCGTTTCCGCAGAAAACGAAATCACACTGATTGTTGCGCCTGATATTGCCCGTTTTTATGATCCCAGTGCTCAAAAAGACCTTTGGCTACAATTCTGGCAATCAGTTCTCAATCTTTGCAAAAGTCGACGCGGAATTATGGGATTACTGGATGCTCCGGACGATCCGACATTAGCAACTGAGTATTTAAAACAATTCTCTTCCACTGATCGTCAATGGGGTGCCGTATACTGGCCAGGATTGAAAAGCACATACCAAGAAAATGGTAAACATATCATCCTTTCGCCTACTGCTGCGGTCGCCGCTGTTATACAACGCAATGACAACCAAAAAGGCGTATGGACAGCCCCTGCCAATGTCGCTTTAGCCAAAGTGATCAGCCCGGTACGCTCTTACATTGAAGCAGGTGCCCTCCTTAATCTTAACCAAGAAGGCACTTCGCTGAATCTGGTTCGCAGCTTCCCGGGCAAGGGGATTAAAATCTGGGGATGCCGCACGCTAGACAATACGCCGGGTTCCCCTTGGTGCTATATCCAAATTCGCCGACTGGTTTCCTATATCGAAACCCACATGACCCAACTTGGCCGAGCCTTTGTCTTTGAACCCAATAACGCCATTACCTGGATGAAATTTAAAGGTCAGGCCCACAACTGGTTACGTCAGTTATGGTTAAAAGGTGGATTGCGCGGCACTCAGGAAGATCAAGCATTTGAGGTGTTACTGGGTGTTAATGAATCAATGAGTGAAACCGATATCTTGGCCGGAAAAATGATCATGAAAATCAGGCTGGCCCTATTAATTCCGGCGGAATTTATTGAGCTAAGTCTGACATTTGATATCCATAACAATACCGTACCTAGCTAATCTCAACAGGGGAAAAACATGCACAACTTATACACCCCGTCAGTATCACACCGTTTTATCGCCAGTTTTCTGTTTAACAACATTCCCAGCCCACTTGATATCGCCTTTCAGCGTATATCTGGCCTGAGCCGGGAGATGCAAACCACCCAACACAGCCAAGGTGGAGAAAACGCCAGAAACGTCTGGCTGACCGAGAAGATCCAACATGGCAGCCTGACGCTGGAGCGTGGTGTCATGACCATCACCCCACTTACTTTGATATTTGATCGCGTGCTGCGTGGTGAGAAAGCGGTGTATGCCGATGTCGTCATCATGCTGCTGAACGAAAATACGTTACCCGTGGCGAGTTGGACGGTCAGTAACGCACTCCCCGTTCGTTGGTCCACCAGCGACTTTGATGCTAATAGCAACACCGTGCTGGTGAGCTCACTAGAACTACGTTATCAGGATATGCGCTGGTTAGGAGTAAAAGCATGACTGTCGAAATTAAGGAACTGATTATTCAGGCGAAAGTCACCGATCCAACGAGTGATCAACTCGCCCCACGAACATTAGCTCAGGAAAAACTGGATAACGCCCGTTTGATTGACATGGTGAAACGGGAGGTATTAGAGGCATTACGTGAAACAGGAGGCGATTATGAGCTTAATTGAACGCGGTTTATCCAGACTCACCCTTTCCGCCTTCAAAGACCGGGAAGGAAAAGTTTCCGTGGGTAGCTTACAAGCCATGTATAACCCCGATACGATCCAGCTTGATTACCAAACCCGTTACCAACAGGATGAAAGTGTTAATCGTGCCAGCCAAAGCAGCCGTTATGTATTATCTCAGCCCGCCGGATTATCCTTAGTCCTGCTGTTTGATGCCTCGATGCCCGGCAATAACACACCGATAGAAACGCAGCTTGCGACCCTGAAATCCCTGTGTGCTGTTGACGCCAGCACCAAAGTGCCCCACTTCCTCAAAATCAAATGGGGCAAAATGCGCTGGGAAAACAAAGGTTATTTCGCTTGCCGAGCCAGTAGTCTGACCGTCAACTATACCTTGTTTGACCGGGATGCCACGCCACTGCGGGCCAGCGCCACACTATCTCTGGTAGCGGACGAAAGCTTTATTATTCAAGCTACCGAGCGGCAGTTAAAATCACCGCCAGCTACTGCGGTTAGCGTAACTGATATGCTTTCCCTACCCTTGATTGCTTTAGGTGCTGGAGCGTCTCTGGCCGGTGGTATCGATTATCTCTTGCTGGCCTGGCAAAACGATCTGGATAATCTTGATGACTTTACCCCCGGACAAACCCTACAAGCTCGGGGGGATTCATGAAAATACCCACAGTAACCATCAAAATAGGTGGTAAGACCCTTAATCAATTTACCGTAATCAGCTTGACAACCAACCATCACATCAATGGCATCCCTTCGGCCAATATCACTTTGGGTATCGCCGGTGATGCCAACCATATTTTTGACACCAAGACACAGGCTGAATTGGCAAGCTGCCGCCCGAACCATGAAGTTATCGTGCAAATGCAAAAAAACGTGTTGTTTAAGGGGGTCATCATTCGGCAAACACTAGGGCTTAAAGGTCAGGACAGCATCATTACCCTGACAGCAAAACATCACCTGCAAAAATTAACCCATAGCTTTCACTCACAGCTATTCAATAAACAGAGTGATGAGGCAATTATCAAAAAACTATTCAATCAGAATGGTATCCAAACGACAATAAAGCAGGCACCTCAACTCAAAACCGTTCATGAACAAATGGTGCAATTTCGTTGTAATGATTGGGCATTCTTAAAAAGCCGATTGACTGCCACTAACACCTGGCTGCTGCCCGGCAATGAGTCAGTTACCTTGATAACACCCAAGGCCCTAAATCAATCAACGGTACATACCCTTCATCGGCATACCAGTAGTGCTCAAGATATTGTGCTATTTGAAGCGGATCTCCAATGGAATAACCAATACAGCCCTAAGACAGTGAGTGTCCGTGCCTGGGATATTGCTCAACAAAAGCTTTCTCAGGCAATCAATACCCAAAACAGCAGGCTTGGCGGTAATAAATTGGCGGTGGACAATATCACCGCACTAACTGATAAAAACTGGCAATGGGTTTACAGCTATCCACTGGATAATGAACAAGCCAAACACCTTGCTCAAGGCATTATGGATAACCTACGCAGTCATAATATATCCGGTAGTTTTGAAATCGAAGGCAATCACCGTTATCAACCTGGGGATGTTCTGGCGTTAAATGGCTTTGGTCAGGGGATGGATGGTCAAGGGATTATCACCGGAGTAAGTCAAATAGTTAATCAGCGGCAAGGCTGGCGTACCCGATTAACCTTAGGCAGCCTACCCGATGTGGAACCTCCGGTGCCTCAGGTGAAAGAGTTGCATATCGGTATCGTGGAAAAATACCAGCAAGACAGCCAATCGCTGGGGCGTATCCCGGTCAAAATACCCGCATTAAACCTGACCAAAGGTGTCCTTTTTGCCCGGCTAGGTAAACCTTATGCCAGTCATGAAAGCGGATTTTGCTTTTATCCAGAACCGGGAGATGAAGTAATTATCGGATTCTTTGAATGTGATCCCCGTTTTCCAGTGATATTAGGTTCCATGCATAATCCGAAAAATAAACCACCATTAGAACCCAGTGAAAAAAATCCGGTGAAAACCTTAGTGATCAAACAAGGAGATAAACAACAGGCATTAATATTCGATAATAAAGAAAATACAGTGGCACTTAATAGCGGAGAAAATAAAGTCTCTCTGCAACAGGATAAAGATATTACGCTCAATTCAACTAAAAATCTCATCACTCAGGCCCAGGAAATTAACCTACAAGCGGAAAAATCTCTGTCGGCCACAGGAAAATCCGGCGTCGATATTAAAGGCGCGAAAATCAACTTAACACAGTAATGAGGTATTGAAATGACAAGCCAAATATTAGCCGATATTTATGGTTGCGGTTGGAAATTTCCGCCACAGTTTTCTCTTGAGACTGGAATAGCAATGGCCGAAGGCGCCGAAAATGTTCGCCAAAGTATGAAAATCCTTTTTTTAACTGAACCCGGTGAACGGATTATGCGTGAGGATTATGGCTGTGGTCTGAATGATTATATGTTTGAAAATATCAGTGATGAATTATTGTCGGAGATTCAAACCCGCATTGAAGAACGCGTATTGCGCTATGAACCCCGCGCAGAAATCACCGATATTCAGGTAACTCAGAAAACAGATTCACCGAATACCTTACATATTCAAGTAACCTATGCCCTAAGAGGCAGTGAAATTAGTCAACAGCTTGAAGGCATTCTTGAAGTTAACGAGGGGCAGGCAAAGGTGAGTTTATGAGCAAACAATTGATCGTCGATGGCGATAGTCTGCTATTTGAACCATTCTTCGGCAACCGACAGGTCACCATTTTGGGATTAGCGACCATCAGAGGCAGCGGACATGCGCAAATTCAAGGTAAAAAGATCGCCATTTTGGGTGATGAAAAAAAGGTACAACTTCAAGCGCAATATATTACTCCAAGCCACCCGGTACCCGGCATGGGGATGGTCACCATTGCTCAATTGGATGCCAGTCAACAAATAAACTTTTGCCGCAGCCCCGCCACGGTGATTATTGTCGGGCAGCAATTTACCGCCCGTTTTACCCCATCACAACCGGCAGTTAATCCATCAACCGGGCCAGATGTCACAACACCAAGCATGGGAAAAGGCCGTTTTATTGCCAGTCAATATACTGTCAGTGCCGGATAAATCACGTCTCAAAATTCATTATTAAATAACGTTTCAATTCCGCAATAGCTATCAGCCATATATTTAAATAACAGGTGGTATAATATGGGACTCACCGAATTAAAAAACAAACTCGCCGCTATCGTACCAGAGACAGATTTTAAACTTGATGAAAGAAGTACGCTGGATATTTTAAACTGGCTACAAGAATACGCTAAAAACATCCCTTTCGATCAAGAAAAAAAACAATTCTGGGATAGTTTCTATTTTATTCAGGAAAATAATCCTGAGAAATTAGCCGATCTTTACCAAAATGTTAATAAAGCAGATGGCCGTTTACCGGCCCATCAAGCTTTTGTTTTAGCTTTTTTAAAACTCTTAGAAACCTCCAAAGTTTTATTTAATACTTTTCCAGCACGACATCGTGATCTTTATTATCGGGAATTATTAGGTCTAAAACCCAGAAATGCTCAAGCAGATAGCGTGGCTCTAGGCATTACCTTAAATACAGATAATGCAGAATATCTTATCCCTAAAGGAACCTTGTTTGATGCCGGGCAGGATAGCGCTGGAAATCCATTACAATATGCATCAGATGCTGATCTACTGGCGAATCAAGGAAAATTGACCGATCTGCGTTGGTGTCGGAAAGATAACGATAGCTGGCAATCGGCAATACTACTAAACCACTCAGATAATATTGAATTACCTGAAAACGGTATTCGACTTTTTAGCCCAACACCTAATGATGCTCCGGTTTTATCCGGTTATCTGATTACCTCGCCTTTATTTGCTATGTCAAAAGGAGAGCGCGTAATTAAAATCACACTGGCAAACGAGTGGACAGGTAATCCTGATCACATCACCGCTAAAATCAGTTCAGGAGATCATTGGCTTTCACTATCAGCAAAAAAAGAAAGTGCTGAGAGTATCCATTATCTTAAACTTTATTTATCAACCAATGATGATCCCATCAGCCCGCCTGACAACCTTGATAATATGATGTTTGATGTACCGGTATTAAAGATGGGTACCATTCAGGGACCGGTACTACCCAAGATTACGGATATTGAAATTAGCATTAACGGCAACAGTAATGTACGTTATTCCTCTGATAGCAGTATTGAAAAAACAGATGCAACGAGTTTTCCCTTTGGGCAATCACCGTCGTCAGGTTCTGGTTTTAACTTGATTGCCCCTGAATGGTATGGAACAGAAAGCGCCAAACTAACTATTACTCCTCAATGGACTGGATTACCCAAAGAGGGATTTAAAAAGTGGTACCAAGAGTATAGTTCTCCACCCGAAAATAATGCATTTAAAGTGCAGGCTTATTTAATCACACCTCAAAAAAGAGAAAAATTTAATGAGGCTCAATCATTATTTAATGAAAGTAAAAGCAATGAACTACAAGGAAAAAGCCTAACTTTTACCTTACCTACAATGGATTATTCCGTTGCAGACAGCCCATCGTCTAATAACTGGCCTGCATCAATACGCCTGGAACTGACCGAGCAGGATTTTATGCATGCTCAATATTGGCAAAATCCTACCGGTAAAAATCAGCCCTACACCCCGAAAATTAGTGCATTACAGATTCAGTTCAGTGCCAAAGTTAAACCCGAACAATTTTCCGTTTACCCTCTCACGCCTTTTGGTTGGGGAAAAGCAGGAGAAAATAGAACATCATTAACTCACCACACATTCTATTTAGGTTTTACCGATGTATTACCAGGACAAACTTTATCCCTGTACTGGCAGTTAGAAGGTTCTAGAAAACTCCCTTTATCCTGGTTTTACCTCAATAAAAACAACAATTGGAGTCCACTGGATAAGTTGATTGACGATAAAACTCGTAACCTGTTTGACCGAGGAACCTGGCGTACCTTGTTACCCCATGATGCTTCAAATCAAACCTCTCAAATGCCAAAGGGGCGATACTGGTTGAAAGCACAAACGCCACCAATAAGACATTTACTAGCGAAGACGAATAAGGGAAAACTGACTGATCTGTACTGGTATCGGAAAGATAATGGTAGTTGGCAATCGGCAATGCCTCTTAACTTGTCCAATGGCATTAAATTACCCGCAAATGGTATTCAGATTTTTAGTCCAACCTCTAATGATGCCTCGGTTTTATCCGGCTATCTGATTACCGCGTCTTTATTTGCTATGCCGGCAGGAGAACGCACAATTAAAGCCACATTAGAGAGCGAGTGGACAGGTGATCTTGCACACATCACCGCTCAAATTAGCTCAGGAGATCGCTGGCTTTCACTATCAGTAAAAAAAGAAAAGGTCGATAATACCCATTATCTTACATTTTTCTTATCCGCTAATGATGATCCCATTAGCCCCCCTGATGCCTTGGATAATATGGCATTTGATGACCCCGTATTGAAACTAACCACCATTCAAGGGTCGATTCTACCTAAGATTACAGGTATTGAGAGCAACATTAACTGCAATCACAATATACTCTATGCCTCTGAAAGCCTTGATAAACAAATTGAGCCAATAGATACAACTCTTTTTCCCTTTGGTCAGTCACCATCTATTGGTGCCAGTTTTAACCTGGCTGTTCCAAAATGGTATGGCTCTGAAAACACGGCTCTAACAATTACCCCTCAATGGATTAATTTGCCTACAGAGAATTTTTCAACATGGTATGAAAAATATAGTCCTAAACCTGAAAATAATAGCGCATTTAAAGTGAAGGGCTATTTATCTGATTCCTACTCGGAGTCCAAACTAAATGAGGGTAACGCTCAAGCACTATTCGATGGAGACGAAAGACCACAAGGAAAAAACCTAAATTTTACCTTGCCTGAAATTGACTATGACTATGGCTATTATGACAACGCATCAGTGCGTATAGAATTGGTCGAACAAGATTTTATGCACACCCAATATAAACAAGACGCCACTAGCAAAAATCCACCTTATACGCCACAAATTAGCGCACTACAGGTTCAATTCAACGCTAAAGTTAAAGCCGAGCACTTCTCTATCTATCCTCTGACCCCTTTTGGCTGGGGTTATGCAGATTCAGAAATATCCTCATTAACCAATGAAGCATTTTATTTGGGTTTTACTGGCATATCACCAGAGGATACTTTATCCCTGTACTGGCAGTTGAAAGGTACTAAAAAACCCGCTTTGTCTTGGTCTTATTTATCTCACAGTAATACCTGGGAGCCACTAACTGAACTACCCCAAAGTTTATCTAATCAAGAAGTCTGGAGCACTTTACTACCGTGGCAAGCATCAAGTACAAAATCTCAAATGCCAAAAGGACGTTATTGGCTAAAAGCAGAACTAAACGAGGAACAAGAAGTACCAATAAAGATAATCAATAAAATTGAACCTCTGGATTATCCCCAAATTAAGGACTTGTTATATAACGCCACGACCGCAACCTTAATCAACAAAGAAACCGTCGAACAGGATCATTTTATCAACGGCTTGACCGCCAATAACATTAAACAACCAGTCAACGCATCTGTTGCCATCAATGACGTAACTCAACCCTGGACCTCCTGGAATGGTCGCCCGAAAGAAACTGAGCAAGGATTCCTGACACGGGTTTCTACCCGCTTATCCCATCGTAATCGCGTGTTGAGCTGGAAAGATATTGTCACTTTACTAAAAGAAAATTTTATTAACTTATTTGATGTCAAATACCCCTCTGCCAGTGAATTAACCAAAATTCCAGCACCAGAAAAACGACAATTAATCATCATCCCTGACAACCGCTATAAAGATAATGATGATTCACTACGCCCAGTATTGAACCAAGCCCGGTTGAGCGAAATGGTCGAATGGTCAGATCGATTAAGCAGCCCCTGGACAACCATTGAAATTAAAAATCCCACATATGTTAACGTTCTGATCCACTATGAACTGATATTTTCCTCGGATGTTAATCCCGATTATGGCCTTCATCAGCTAAAACAGGAACTAAGTCGAAAATATATGCCATGGGGAGAAAATACGGCTATTGGCGTAACACCAGGTAATCGTATTGACTACTTCCAATTATTAGCCACGATTCAGCAATCACCTCTGGTTGAACGGGTCACCAACTTAACTTTAACAAAAGACAACCAACCTACCGTAAATGAAAGTATAGAAGCCGCCGATGATGAAGTATTGATTTTAGTCTGGTCATAAACACGTCCCCAACTAAGGAATTAACAAATGAATAATCGAGATATGCTGTTTCCCATTATTAAAGACGATATTGCCTTTGATACCTTACTTACCCAGGCAAAAACCGTTATTGAGCAACAATCCGGTCAATATTGGAATGATATGGGCGAAAATGATCCCGGAATTACTTTATTAGAAGCTTGTTGTTATGGTACATCTGATTTAGCTTACCGCCATTCATTACCTCTGAAAGATCTTCTTACACCTAAACAAGAAGAACGGGCACCCGATGACGGTATTTTCCCTAAGGAGTTTGGCCCACAAAAAATATTGACCTGTGGCCCCATCAACGAAGAGGATTATCGCCGGGCTTTATTGGATTTACATAGCAACGACGAAAGTGACGGTTATTTTTTCTTTAACGATATACAGCTTATTCGTGAACCTGAAAATCAACGCTATACCTATTGGTACGATAAAAAGAAACGTGAATACAGTTTTACCCAATCCTCAGAAACAGGATCAAGCAGCGAACAGTTAACATTGAGAGGAAATTACTGGCTTTATTTTCTCCCTGATCGGAAAACGATAGAAACGGAAGCAAATAAAAATCAAGCCCAAAAAAACCTAGAGGACTTCCTGAAAAACAACCGCAATTTGGGGGAATCTGTCAGTAAAATTATTTGGTTGGAACCTGTCGATCTGCCATTAAGGATTGATATTCAACTTGATAATGATGTCAAAGATATCGCTGACATCTTTGCCCAAATCTATATAACAACGGAACGAGCGATTGCAGAAAAACCGCTACGTTATACCACCCAAGAGATGAAAGAAATGGGTTACAGTCATGAAGAAATTTTTGATGGACCTTATTTGCATCACGGCTGGATACCAGCACTCCCTCCGGTTAAAGATTATAACGACCCTATGGTATTAAATCTAAGCCCTCTGGTTAACCAATTATTGGCAATCAAAGGTGTTCAAAGCGTTACCCGATTCACGTTAGATGATAATAATGAAAAAATTTCTAAACTACCAAATGATAATTGGTCCTGGAAAATCGATCAGGGGTGCTACCCCAGACTATGGGGCAACGATCCATTAGCATTAATTACCTCACAAGCAAGCCCAATCATTATTACCGCCAAGGGCGGAATTAAAACTACCGTAACTAAACAACAGCTAGCAGAAAAAATAATTTCAGAACCTCTGATTAATACACAACCTGAACTACTAAATTGGGGTAAACATCGTAAGGTTCTGAATTACTATCCGGTAAGCAATAAATTACCTGCTTGCTATGGATTACAAACTCATACTCAACAGCAGATACAGTTACATCAATTTATGCTGCCTTTTGAACAAGTGCTAGCTAATGGTTGCGCTGAACTCGACCTGTTACCAAAATTATTGGCATTTAAACAACGAGAAAATACTGTACGTGGTATTCAATGGCCTTTTAAAGAAAATACTGTCAGTCATAATATTCACCAAAGCATAAAATCTGACTTAATTAATAAGGTAAATAATGAGGTGAAATTTGATAACAATGATAAAAACTACGCTAAGGAATTGGTAATTCTAGATTATCTGTTGAGATATTTCGGAGCTCAATGTGCAACCCCTCTCCTACTGTCAAATTCACAACAATCAGAATTAGAGAAATCTCAAGATAAAGATTTTCTATCCACCCAGCGCGAATATTTATCTCAACAACCTGATCTAGCCTATCAGCGTAATAATATTCGTATTGATAAAGTGTCAGCACTGCAAAAACGTATCGCTGCCCGGTTAGGTCTGGGAGGAGAATGTTTTAAAGAAACACCAAAGCTGGATGAACTCCCTTTTTATTTAATTGAACATCGGCAACTCTTACCAATAAAACCTAATAAAAAATTCAATAGCAACCAAACTCCTGATAATATAGAACTTCAAGATGACCAAATTAAGATCACACAGAATAATACAGCAGGCCACCTAAAACAAGGTCAGGTTATTAATCTGGAATTTAGTGAAGACGATAATTTTAATATAGTTAGATTGATGAACCTAATGATCACTGAAGTGACAGAAAATACATTCACTATAAACGCTAATAATAGCAGCGAGTTAAAAATCAATCTGGAAAAAATAAAAAATGCATTTAAAAAACCTAATAATCTGCACTGGAAAAATAGCTCAGTGTGGATGGAAGATATAGATTATCAACTGGTTTATACCGATAAAATTCCATCAAGTGATGCAGAAAATAAACGCTGGATTACTGTCAGTGACGAAAACCACTTCCCTGCAATGATAGCAAAGGATAATGAAATCACACTAAAAATTAAGTCCGATTACGAATTTAAAGTACACATAGCAGCATCTGATAGAGGTAAAAAACGGATATTACTTAGAAAAGATGAAAATTCAAAAGATGATTTTCCACCAAAGGAAATGGCATCACGCTATTGCTGGTATTTATCAAATTACGATATAGAATATAAACTGGTTTATGCCAGTGATGTTTCACCAGACGATCCACAAAATGAACGCTGGATTACCGTAGACAGTAACAGCGATGCCCTTTTTCTGCATAATCATTTTAGTGCAGGAACCGAAATCACACTCAAAACTAATCCTGATTACGAATTTAAAGCTCATGTGGTAGAATTTGATCATATTAAGAAACATATATTAATTGAGAAAGATACAACCTCAACAGATAAATTTCCACAAGATTCATCACCTTGGTACTGGTATTTCTCTGGTGAAAAACATGCCAAAACTGACTATTTTTCATTTGTGGTCAGCGTAGTACTAAATCGCGAACTTATTGGGAGTGGCGAAGTCGATCTTTACAAACTGGAGTCCTGGGTGAAAGCTGAGATTTTAGCTGAGTTACCCGCTCATATTTCACTTGTTATTCACTGGCTGTCACCAAAGTATTTCAAGAACTTTGCCAATATCTATAAGCATTGGCAAAACAGTGGGGCTCCCTTAGGGGACACAGCATACGAAATTTTAAAAACGCTAACACTAGGAAAATTACCTTCCACTTCATCAAAAGAGGAATCTCAATTCATTGTTAAGGCAGTATAATAATAAAAAATTTTCACCGAAAATCAACGTATTGAGGTAATTATTAAATATTTATATTAATAATTATATTTATCAATCAAAAAGGAAATATAAATATGGTCTCGGAGCCAAATCTATTAAATCAGATTATCATTACTATTGACGCTAATAACACACAGGCAGCTAAAAAAGTATTGCATGGCTCCCTGCTTAATCAATCCAGTATAAACAAACTCTTTAATTCATATTTTAACCAATATGCTGTTAATCAGAATATCTACCTGGAGACACTCACCCTGAATCTTGGCGAAATAATATTAGATGATTTTAATTCACTGTTTTCTGTTCGGCTTAATGCTACTCTAAGTCAAGCATTGAGCCAATATCAGGTAAACAATCAATCTGATATTGAGAAATTTATTCATTACTTATATCGGAAAGATTCCATATTAAACCCAACAGAGGAAATAAATAATCGTGAAATTGCTGATATCTATATTAATAAATTAATTAACCAATTACCCCAGATACAAAACAATTGGACACTATTATTAGCAAAAAGCTGTTTATCCGAACATAGCCTGCAAAAACTTCTAGCTATCAGAGAACCCACTTTATTAACTGCCATTAATCGTAAATTATCTGAAAATATAAATATATCACCATACCAAGAAGAGCCTGTCTCCTCTTGGCAACTGATACTGAATGCATTAAAATATATCCAGCGGCATAATAGACAGGAAATAACTGAACCCGATGCAAAGGTCATATCACTTATTACAACTGAACTCAATGACAATGCTATTAATACAGCGCCTATTATTGCATTATTTCGCCAAGTTATCGCTAATAATTCTCCACTAAATAAGTGGCTGGAACAACTGTGGCAAACCAAGCTAATTTCACAATGCTGTAAAAAACATCTATCAATTGAAGAATACCAACATTTATCGGAACGCTTTATTGCCAAACGCGGGGATAACAATAAATCTGATAACAAATCATCCATGACTTCTGAACCGGTGTTATTACCTGAACACCCGCCTCCCCGTCAGATCAATAATGCTGGAATATTGGTTTTATGGCCGATGTTACCTACTCTATTTAACCAACTCGGCCTGTTTAAAAAACAAAAATTTATTCATCGTCAAGCTCAGTTTAGTGCTGTTGATCTGCTTGATTATCTCATTTGGGGAAACGAAGAAGCACAGACAGAACGAAAAATACTGAACCGCGTTCTGTGTGGGCTAATTGCCGATGAGGACACAGAATCAATCCCTATTGAGCCAGAAAAACAGTTGGTAACAGAACAATGGCTAGATGCGGTTATCAGTCAACTTCCTGCCTGGAAAAAATTAAGCCGCAATGATACCCGACAATTGTTTTTACAACGACCGGGGGAATTGCTGACAAATGAGCAAGAAATCAAAATCACGGTGCAACCTCAACCATTCGATGCACTGTTAAACAACTGGCCCTGGCCATTAAATATCGCCAAACTTCCCTGGCTGGATCGCCCTTTATTAATCAACTGGTAAAACATTGACAAGGTTTATATGAAAGAACATCAATATAGAATAGCCGATCTACGCTGGATTTATCCCCATCTGGAGCGTATCGATCTACTGTTACAACGTCACTATTACCAAAAGAGAAGCAGATACGATTCATTGCCAGAAAGTTTTTTACTTGAAGAAAACGAATTAGAACAACGTTTGGAAAAACCGTTAGGTATTCCTCATTGGCTAACAGAGAATATCGTCGTTGCTGATGCCGAAACAGAAGGTCATTCTGCCTCCGGTGCATTATCGCTATTGGTCACTCGTTTTAAACTCACGGAATTTGAACGTGATGCCTTATTGTTAGGTTTATTGCCGCATTTTGACAACCGTTATCATGCGCTATTTGCTGCTCTGCACGGTAACAGTAAAAAACAGTGGCCCAGTTTCGCTTTAGCGATTGAATTATTTAGTCAGCCCCAAAGTGACTGGCCATTATTTCAAAACCACTTTTTACCGCAAGCTCCATTAATCAGTAACCATTTATTACGGCTCAACAACCAAGAGGAACCCATTTGGCTACAAACGCAATTTTTAACTCACAATGCAGTCTGGTATTTTTTATCCGGTCAGCGAGTCATTTTACCTCCCTTGATATCCTGCGCTTACTGGCATACTCCAACCTCACAGACTTGGTATCCACAAACCCTTTGTCATTCATTTAAAAAGATATTGTTAAATGAAATAGATGAAGTACGCCCACTAGTGCTCCTCAAAGGAAAACAGGACAGCGCCAGAGAATTAGCAGTCAGCAATATTATGGCATCTCATAATATCAGTACCTTAATTCTCGATTTAGCCCATCTACCGGACGAAGAGAATACCAACACTAAATCTGGCCTGTTAACAGACGCAATACGGGAAGCCCAGCTACACGATGCCTGCTTATTAATCCGTAATTTTTCTTTACTTGCAGGGGAAAAGAAAATATGGCAAAGCGAATTATCTACCCTGTTAAATCAACCCAAATTACGTGTAGTCTGTCTGGTAGAACCGGGAGATTCATTCGTATGGATTCAACACTTGCCAATGGTACAAATTGAGATGCCTATAGCCACGCTGGCAGAGAAAAAATCGATGCTGATAGAAAATCTGCCAGATAATGCCGATCGTGACATTAATCTTACTCAGTTATGTCAGCGCTTTTCATTTACTCCCGAAACGTTACCGTTAATTCTTAAAGAAGCTAGTCAATATCAAATACTCCGTCAACCGGAAGGCCAATTGAAGGAGATAGATTTGCGTAAAGCATTAAGTTTCCGTGCTCAACAGAATTTCGGTAAATTAGCCCAACGGATAACACCCAAACGCAGTTTTAATGATTTAGTCATTTCAGACACATTAACTCAACAACTGAGAGAAATTATTGCCGCTATTAATTACCGTGACCAAATATTAAACGCGGGTTTTCAGGAAAAAATAGGTTATGGTACCGGTATTAGCGCCCTATTTTACGGTGAATCAGGGACCGGAAAAACGATGGCCGCAGAAGTGATTGCCGGGCATCTTGGCGTAGATCTGATTAAAGTCGATCTCTCTACCGTGGTGAACAAATATATCGGTGAAACGGAAAAAAATATTTCCCGTATTTTCGATCTAGCCGAAGCAGATTCCGGGGTGTTGTTTTTTGATGAAGCCGATGCACTGTTCGGCAAACGCAGTGAAACCAAAGACGCTCAAGACAGACATGCCAATATTGAAGTTTCTTACTTATTACAGCGATTAGAAAATTATCCGGGATTGGTGATTTTAGCTACCAACAATCGCAGCCATTTGGATAGTGCATTTAATCGCCGTTTTACCTTTATTACCCGCTTTACTTACCCCGATGAAGTATTACGCAAAGCAATGTGGCAAGCTATTTGGCCTGAACAGCTTAATTTATCAGATAAACTTGATTTTGCGCATTTGGCTAAACAGAAAAATCTAACCGGTGCTAATATCAGAAATATTGCCTTATTATCATCAATATTAGCCGCGGATGATAATGGTAATCAAATTGAAAATAAACACATAGAGCGAGCAGTGATACTTGAATTAAATAAAACTGGTCGATTGGTTTTCTAAATATTTAATAGAATTGGAGTTAATATGACAAATATCATTAATCCTAATAATGCTATTGTTGAAGTTAATAACGCATTAAATGAAATTTTATCTCAGCATTTAAATGATATTGATATCCGCTTTGATCTACCCGAAATGGATTCAACCCCATCAGACCCTACAGTCAGTGTATTTCTTTATGATATACATGAAGACCTACAATTACGCTCTGCTGAACCAAAGAGCTATAATCCTACCAATGGCTTCTTATTGTCTGGATGGGTAAATATTAGTTACAACTATTTAATTACTTATTGGCATTCATGTAAACCAGGGGGCAGCGATTGCCCTGACAGTAAGCCAGATAATCAAGCTGCACAAGTCATGACAACTATTTTAAATGCATTGGTTAACAACCGACAATTACCTAAAATTCCTGGAGCCTATACCAGAGTGATCCCACCACAAGAAAATTTAAATAGCCTAGGTAACTTTTGGCAAGCGCTTGGTAATCGCCCTCGCCTCTCTTTATTATATTCAATTACCGCACCGGTAAAACTGCAAGATATTAAAGAGACCATAAAACCCGTTAGTCAAATTTCCACTTCTGTAGATCAAAAATCAAATCTGGATAATTCGCAAATCAACCAAGCCTTATTTAGCAAATTGTGTGCCGATTTAGGTGGCACAGAAGATGTCCGCCTTGCCCTTGCAAAAGTGAATCTGACAACCAAGCCTGCTAAGGAAAATAATGAAGATCAGAATAATCAAAACGTCATTCTTGAAGTTTCTGGTATTACCCATTCGGATTATTTACCCAAAATAAAGGATATTCTTTCAAGATGGAAAAATAGCCATAGTGCTGTTGTCACGATAAATAATATAGGTATTACTGTCCCAGAAGATAAATCTGACAAACTAACAGGAGTTCAAAATCTTTAATTTATATTTATATAAAAACAACCATTTCAACACCAATTAATATTATTTCATACAATCACTTTATTTATATATTAAAATATACTTAACTTTATTTTTAAAAAATAAAATGACAATAGTCAATCCATATAGTATTTATTTCCAAACATACCTCTTACCGAAAATTAACAGGTGATAATATGGTATTTGAGCACGATAAAACCGTCGAAAGAAAAAGAAAACCGTCGATACAATTAGACAATGATAAAGAGAAATCATCTGAACAGGCACTAGAATTGCCTCAAAGTAAGCAGAATAATCCATTACTCCATAACCTCATCACCAGCAATAATTTACGTAAAGAGGCTGCTGTCTTTGCCAAACGGATTGGTCCCTCCTATCAGGGAATTCTGGATGGACTTGAGCATCTCCATAATCTGAGTGGAAATGAACAATTCACGGCAAGTTTCGAATTGCATCGACGCATTACCCGTTATCTTGAGGAACATCCTGATTCTAAACGTAATACTGCCCTAAGAAGAACACAAACACAGTTGGAAGACTTGATGTTTACCGGTGCTTTGCAGGAAGTACGCAACCCGTTGTTGGAAATGGCGGAAACCCGTCCTGCAATGGCATCACAGATCTACCAGATTGCCCGTGATGAGACCAAAGGTAATACACCTGGGCTGACCGATCTGATGGTACGCTGGGTGAAAGAAGATCCCTATCTTGCGGCCAAAACAGGCTATCAGGGAAAAATTCCCAACAATCTGCCTTTTGAACCTAAATTCCACGTGGAGCTAGGCGATCAATTTGATGACTTCAAAAAGTGGTTGGATATTGCCCAGAGTCAAGGGTTACTGACTCATACCCGGCTTGATGAACAGAATAAACAGGCCCATCTTGGCTACAGCTATAACGAGCTGCTGGATATGGCCGGAGGAGTTGAAAGCGTGAAGATGGCGGTCTATTTCCTTAAGGAAGCAGCCAAGCAAGCCGAACCAGGTTCTGCTAAATCACAAGAGACCATTTTACTTAACCGGTTTGCTAATCCTGCCTATCTGACCCAACTGGAACAAGGCAGATTGGCACAAATGGAAGCAATATATCACAGCTCGCATAACACGGATGTGGCTGCCTGGGATAAGCAATTTTCCTCAGATACACTGACGCAATTTAATCATCAACTGAATAACAGCGTGGATCTGAACAGCCAGTTGTCTCTCTTACTTAAAGATCGTCAAGGGCTACTGATCGGTGAAAATCATGGCTCAGATTTAAACGGGTTACGTTTTGTCGAAGAGCAGATGGATGTATTAAAAGCGCATGGCGTGACGGTCATTGGCCTGGAACACTTACGCTCAGATTTAACTCAACCGTTGATAGATAAATTCCTGACAAGTGGGAATGAACCCATGCCTGCTGAGCTGGCTGCAATGCTTAAGACCAAACATTTATCTACGAATTTGTTTGGACAGGCCAGAAGCAAGCAGATGAAAATCATTGCACTAGATAACAACAGCACAACTCGCCCTACCGAAGGAAAGCATGGCCTGATGTATCGTGCCGGTGCGGCTAATAATGTAGCAGTTGAGCGTTTACGACAATTACCTGCGGGAGAGAAGTTCGTTGCCATCTATGGTAATGCTCATCTGCAATCCCATGAAGGTATTGATCACTTTTTGCCCGGCATTACCCATCGTCTTGGTTTGCCAGCTCTCAAGGTAGATGAAAATAATCGTTTTACAGCTCAGGCCGACGATATCAACCAACGCAAACGTTATGATGATGTGGTTGAAGTACCCCGTATTCAATTAACATCTTAGCTACAATACAATCGCTAATATAACAAAACCAAAAAAACTTATAGGTGATAATTATGGTGTACGAATACGATAAAACCGATGATAGAAAAAGAAAATGCTCAACACAGCCAGATAATTATGGAAAAAAATCATTTTCACCCGTATTAGATTTACCCAGAAACAATCAAAATACGCCTGATATGGAAGATGAATATGAAACACCGAAGGATTTTATTAATAGAACGGGTCGAGAAAAACTATTCCGTGCAATTCGTATGATAGCCTCGGATAAACAAGATCCCATTACAAAATATCAAGTATCAGTTCCACCGGATGGTAATCTATTTACGGAACTTAAAGATAAACATTTGAATAGAGCAGATGAATATAAGAAATTAAAAGAATGGCCGACACATGCTTCAATTATAGCAACCTCTCCCAGTGCTAATATCCCTATTGCACAACATGTTTCCGGTGATAATATATTAAGCCCTTATATCTCTACAGGTGACGAACTAGGAGCCGCGCAGAATACTGTAAGAAGTTGGAATCAGGCTGGACCCGCATCAGAAAGAAGGATAAGACCAGAAAAAGATTGGTCGCCAATAATAGAGATCGACGTGAATAAGCTGCCTGATACGACTAAAATCTTCGATCTGAATAAACCGAGTAATATCTTCTTTAGTACCGAAAATAGCGACATTTCTCAAAACGCTTTTTCCGATAAAGAAGTGTTAATTTCACCAGAAATTCCAGGCCACGCTATCACACGCGTAATTAATGATCCAAAAGAGATCAAACAGATTGCTAATCTTAATCCAAGCCAATCGCCTATAGAGAAAAAAAACACCATTCCTGAAGAAAAAATAATTTTTGAAGAAAAAAAATCTGTTCCTATGCATGACAGTGACGCCGACATACCGCCATCATCATTTACCTTTCCAAAACGCAAGAAACCGAGAAATATAAGAGCTCGTACTGATAGTTGATAAAAGCAAATAACCACATTCAATAATTGGAAAATTAAAATTAATTTTCCAATTATAGTTTAAAAACACAAACACTTATTACAATGACCTCAAAACATAATAAAATCAGATTTTAGTCATTATATACCCAATGGATTTCAAGATGGATCGCGACGGCAAGGGAGCAAATCCCCGGGAACATAGATAACTCTGTGACTGGGGTGAGTGAGTGCAGCCAACAAAGAGGCAATTTGAAAGATAACGGGTATAAATCCGAATAACTAACAGATAGCTAATATAAAGGTGATAATATGGAACGTGAATATAATGAGAAAGAAAAACAGAGAAAGTCAGCCATTAAGTTTAATGATGCCATTGGAAATAATGAGAAAAATATGGATATGACTAGCCCATTGGAATTGACTCCTAAAATAACCCATTATAACCAAGAAAATGGTGACCTATTTTATGGTCTTGCCGCTAAAAGGGGACGCTATATAAGAAGCGCTAATCCTGATTTTGATTCAAAAGATGCTAATAGTGTTCCAATGATTATAGATGTTTATAATAATAGTATTTCTAAGAATGTTTGGGATAGGCATTCAGGGAAAAATCCAGACGATAATAATAAAAAATTAGAAAAATTATTTGATGATCCAAAAAAATATTCCAGAAATATTAAGGTATCAAAGAAATTACAGAATGACGTTATTTCAGATGAAAGGGGATGGTATCCTCTATGGAATGATTATTTTAATACTGGAAAGGAAAATCCTAAATTTAGTCTTTCTAAGATATATGAAAAAACAGCCAGTAAGTATGATTCTGATTACTATCACTCATGGGCTCTTTCCTCATTAGCACCTAAATTGCTTTGGAAAAGAGGCAGCAAATTAGGTATAGAAATGGCCGCCAAGAATGGAAAAACAAAGATACATTTTGTTCTTGATGGTCTGAATATCGAACAAGTTGTTAATAAAACAAAAGGTTCTGATTCTTTTGAAGCCGGCCCCGGTGAGTCAATTACCGCTTCTGAATTACGTTATGCTTATCGAAATAGAGAAAGGCTCGGAGATAGAGTTCATTTTTACAAGGACGATAAAGAAACTATTGCACCGTGGGATGAAGATCCAGAGCTATGGCAGAATTATGCTCCTAAGAGTAATAAAAGAAACGTAGCTACTCAAAGAAATAGTGAAAGACTATCTAGATTAAATACATTCTTCGGGAGAATATTTTCTTCTTCAAAGAAAAGAAGCTGATTATATTTTCTGAGATTTTTATATGAGAATTATAATTATTTATAAAAAAGTAAATTTAAATTATTAGCAAAGAATTAACTTAAAGGTAATATATATGGAACACGAATACAGTAAAAAAGAAAAACAAAAAAAATGCCCAATACAACTAAGGGATTCTATTGAACATGATCAGGAGGATATAAATACCACGACTCCATTGGAACTTAATTCTCAAAACACTAACAGAAAAAGGCCCGGGCTACGTGAGCGTTTCTCAGACACTTTGCAACGCAACCTGCCAGGCCATTCTATGCTCGATCGTGAGCTAACTACCGATGGCAAAAAAAACCAAGAAAGTCGATTTTCTCCCGGCATGATAATGGACAGAATGATGCATTTCGGGGTCAGAACCAGATTAGGCAAAGTTCGAAATTCTGCAAGTAAGTACGGTGGTCAAGTCACCTTCAAATTTGCCCAAACCAAAGGTACCTTCCTGGACCAAATCATGAAACACAAAGACACCTCAGGCGGCGTCTGTGAGTCTATATCTGCTCACTGGATAAGCGCCCATGCCAAAGATGAAAACCTCTTTGACCAACTCTATGTCGGGGGCCAAAAAGGAAAATTTCATATCGACACTTTATTTTCCATTAAGCAATTACAGATGGATGGCTATCTGGATGATGAACAAAGTACAATGACCGAGTACTGGCTTGGTACACAAGGCATTCAACCAAGCATGCAAGAAAACGACGACATGGGCGAACACTCATCCAAGATAATGGGTCAAACCGGTGCCAGAGGTACAAAAGACCTATTACACGCTATTCTGGATACAGGTGATAAAGGATCAGGCTACAAGAAGATCAGTTTTCTCGGAAAAATGGCTGGACATACTGTAGCTGCCTATGTAGATGACCAGAAAGGTGTCATTTTTTTCGATCCCAACTTCGGCGAGTTCAGCTTCCCGAACACAACTTCATTTTCTCACTGGTTCACTGACGATTTCTGGCCAAAATCCTGGTACAACCTAGAAATCGGTCTGGGACAACAATTTGAAGTCTTCAACTACGAACCTAAAGAACCATAAAGCTGATCGGTTGATTATCAGGCCCCCTGAATGGACCAGAACTCAGAAAGCAAGAACGAATCTCCATTAATCAAACATAAAAATAGTACTTTATAAAAAAATCTCTGGCAAATATTGTCAGGGATTTTCCTGATTTCAATGAGCATAAAAACATCATTACAATCCCGATTCAGTTCGATATGTGATCGACATCAAACCAACATTAACAGATCGATACGTTAAACTTCATATATAAATAAGTTTTTTATATGAATAAATGACAATTATTACACAGAAAAATAGCATAATATAAAACAAAGGTATTTTTTGCTAAAAAAATGTGGCCACAGTTATATATTCTAAAATAAAGCGCAAATCCTATACTATTTGGTTTAAAATCCACATTATGATAGTTGTCCCTATACCAAAGAGAAAAACTAATCATGTCAACAAATACAACATATCGTGTCGCCGCCGTTCAAGCGGCACCTGTTTTTCTTGATCTTGAAGCTACCGTTGCAAAAACTATCACATTAATTGAATCAGCAGCCAATAATGGTGCTAAGTTGATTGCTTTCTCTGAAACCTGGATACCGGGCTATCCGTGGTTTATCTGGTTGGATTCCCCTCTCTGGAGCATGCAATTCCTTAAACAGTATCACAACAATTCATTGGTTATAGATAGCAAGCAATACCAACGCATTGAACAGGCAGCAGCAGATAATAATATTATGGTGGTACTTGGTTTCAGTGAAAGAGATAAAGGCAGTCTTTACATGTCTCAATCTATCATCGATCAGACTGGTAACACATTGTTAACAAGAAGAAAATTAAAGCCTACTCATGTAGAAAGAACAATTTTTGGGGAGGGTGATGGCAGCGATCTGAGCATTGTTGAGACGCCTCTTGGTAAGGTTGGCGCTCTAAATTGCTGGGAACATATTCAACCTTTATCAAAATACGCTATGTTTGCTCAGGATGAACAAGTACATGTTGGTGCCTGGCCAAGCTTTTCAATTTATAAAGGGAAAGTTCATGGCCTGACAGGAGAAATGAATACCGCTGTCAGTAGTGTATATGCACTGGAAGGCCAATGTTTCTTCATTGGTGCCTGCGCTCTGGTTTCTCAAGAAATGATTGATATGATATGCCAAACCGAAGAACATAAAGCTCTATTAGAGACAGGTGGAGGTTATGCCTGTATTTACGGACCAGATGGTAAACAGATTGCCAAACCATTACCCCCTAATGAAGAAGGGTTATTGTATGCAGATATCGATCTCAGTGCGATTACCTTAGCAAAAGGGGTTGCAGACCCCGTCGGACATTATTCACGACCAGATGTCACCTGCCTGCTCTTAGATAAAACCCAACATCAACCTGTTATTATGAAACAAGACTATTGCTGTAGTAGCGAAACTGGCGCCGAAAAAGAGAATATTAGAGGAAACTCAGAAAAAGAATCTGATACCATTAATACCAACACTAAATAGAAAAGCATAAAGTAATCTTATAAATTCATTTTCAATTGCGCAGTCGTGATTTAATTGTGTTATTCCCTGAATACACGGCTGCGTCACACATCGCTCATCCTTTACTTAATCCTTCACCCCTTCTTTCAGTAAGAACATCCCCCGTTATTTATTTAAAAATATTTATCATTTATCCTGTTTACAGCTTATCACAGGGAGCCTTCACCAAATATTCCTATCACCCAGGAATACCTTTCCATTCCCTTTCTCAACGGCTGTACTGATTTGCTGCCATCCGTATATAAAAAACAATAGATAAACATTTATATATAATTGGACTAATTAATAGTTTTATAATGTTATTAATTGATATTTGATATTACATCAGTTTTATTATAATTACTCTGCCTTACGATTATGATGAGAAATTACAACATAATATGTTGGCATGAATAGCAAACTCTGTGAATCAGTTTAATACTGATAGCTATATAAATAATAAAATTAATCAACCTGGAGGATTATATGTCAAATTCTGAATACGATATCGCAAATAAAAACAATGCTTATCAGGAAAAAGAAAAGGAATATACTGTAGTCAATGGGAAATATTGGCAATATGAGCAAAAAGGAAACAAAAATAACAATAAGGTTTTTGTTTCCTTAATGAAAGACAATCAAAATGACCCAATCTGGATAACCTCTGACATTAAAGAAACGAGTCTATATATAATAGAAAGCTTATTTTCTTATCACAAATTTTCATCCGAATTACAACATACTTTGAAAAAAGCAGTGAACGCTGTTTTCAATGAGTATTCTGAAATAAAACACTCTGAGTTACTGCATAACATTAATAATATATTCAACCTATTTTTTATAAAAAATTATAATACAAGCGATATCGATGCAGCAATAAATATTTTAACAGCAAAAATAGAAATTTATGACAAACTGGAAAAAATCAATCAAGATAAAATAGATTCAAATAATACTAAAGTGGATATATGGGAGGAGCTAGGTATCAATGCCGAAGAGCCTTTACTGAAAATATATCGCGAAGCATTCTCTACAGGCGATATTGATGATGAGATCTATTCAGATGCATTACTAACTTTTATGTCAGATGGCAATATAGAGTTAAGTGATAAAGAGAAATCAGATTATAACCAACGAATTAATGATAAAGCAAATCTTTTCAAATCCTATAAAAAAGGAATTAAAAAAATAACGGACTTAATTACCTCAAACAATATTAATCCAGGTATACCCATTATTCATCCGGAGACAAATCAAACTATTAACATTGGCGATGACATACTATTAGCCCAATTAGCTAAAGAAGAGATAGCAATAAAAAAACAAAACCGGGGCGAATATAATCAGAAAGATATCTTTGACCTGCAAACACTACAAGCTGCTAAATATCATTTATTAGTCTTATCTTCGTTAGGTGCTCTACTCTATCAAATTGCCCCTAAAGTCGGAAAAATGACTAAAGGTCATGGTGATTATCGCGATGTTATTTTCGCCCAAAATCAGGCTAAGTTATTATTTAAAAAAAATAATATTCAATATGATACTGATCATGTTCTTACCCAGGAATCAAAACATATTGATATGGAAGGCTGTATTATTTTAACAGCAGCAATCATTTATCGAATGAGAAAAGAAAATGCTAATGTGGAACAGGCACTTAATTACTCCACATTAGAAACAATAAAATTATTTGAAAATGACAAGATAAAACTTACCCCTTTCAATAAAAAAAATGTAAAGCCGGCAGGGTACTTTTCTTTTATCGATTTCAAAAAGAGAGATAAATTTGACTCACAATACAATTTTAATGAGCAATTTAATGTTTATAAAAACCAATACAGTCATTACGAATCCATTTCACTCAGTAAATTAATACTCTCATCTCCGGCTGCAAAATTAACTGTCGAAGAGATTATTAACCCACCAGAAGAAGCTTTTCTCTATTCAGTCGAACAGGGTATGGGAAATGTCGCCATGATAAAAATGTATCAGGGTAATTGGTTGGTTATTTCAACGATCCAAGGCGGTGTGAAAGCAAAAAAATATTCCCAGCAACAAGTTGATAGCAATCCGACCTTACGTGCCATGTCTAAGCCCAATGCATTATTTTTCATTGAAAGAAAAATTGAGATAGGCATGGGAATATTAATGCCAAATATGATGGTCAACACCGGAAAAAGACTTTTCCCAACGGGTTATGAACGAGCCCAAACCTTGAGCGGCTTCGCAGAAACAAGCAGATATAAATATTCTTACGATACATTTTGGAATGATTATTATGGTATAACTTCAGGAATGAATGTAAGAATTAGTTTCACTGGTTCACCTAAATTTAATTTTTATAAAGAAGAGAACTTACTTTCTGTTACGGCAACGGTAATACAACAAGGTTTAAACGATATTGCAATAAAAAGTAAACAGGCGCTGGATATTACCTCTGGGTGGCATATAGCAGCAACCATTCTTATTCCTTTCTATAATGTTATCTATAAATCAACGACCGATAGTGAATATAAATTAACGGGAGAAGATATTGGTTCCATTGTCTTTGATACAGCAAATGTGCTTTTGGTTGTTGCTACCCTGGGTATGTCATTGACTGAATCAATGGCCGCAAAAGTAACACAAACTACATTGCGCCTCAGACAAGCTGGTCTGACCGGGAGAGCTTTAATTACAGCGGTTGTCAGGACACTACCAGAGCATGGAATCATAACCTTACGTCAATCCTCTGGAATTATACTCGGTGGGTTAATTGATTTAATCGAACCTTTACCTATCAGATCAACACTAACCTTAACTTATCGGGGAGTGATCAGCGCAGTCGGTGCAATGAGAAATAGCATTAAACTTGAGAAAAGTTTCGTTGATATTTTCGGAAAAAGTACCAGAGGATTAGGTAAACTTAAAAATGAATGGCAAGTCAGAAATATTTCACTCGATAGGATGGTACCTCATACAAATGAAGGAATATATAAAGGGATTTATTCAATACGCCCTGCTAATGTAGAAGCAGCGGTTAAACAGAACTACTATATAAAGGAATCTGGTACTAACTATCAAGTTAAATGGGATGATGCAAATCATACCTGGCGTGTCGTCAACCCGGCTTACCCCAAACAATTTAGTTACTGGCCTGCGGTTAAATTAGATAAAAATGGACATTGGATTACTCATGCCGATGTATCTAATAAATTTCTTATTCTGGAGCAAAGTAAAAAAATAGATCAGGAACTTGAAGCAGCATACAGTAATATTAATAACGATAATATATTGGATGCATTTATTCATATCAACACCGCATTCAAAGATTGTGAAAGATATGATATTGATAAACTATCAGATATTACTGACACATTAACCCATTTCTTCGAAAAATCACTAAAACTTGGAGATAAGACAGCTCTACTCAGCACAGAAATAGTAGATATCCAACAGACCTGGATACGTGAAATCATCTTACCATTGCAAAACAACCTGAATATTTCGGTTGAAAAAATTAATGCAATAAAAACAGAACTTCCCTATTTATTGAGAAAATCCTTTCCCTTTGATAACGAATCAGTGGTAAATAAAATTGCGTTTTCTATCGAGGAAATACCTACCACACTGATGCCAAAATATAGTTCAGGTAATATCTCAAAAACGGTACGATATACATCGTTAGAGAGTAACCATGTAGATATTCCTCCTGTCGGGATCACAATAACAGGTAATAATATATTCATCAATCAGGTCACTCGTATACTCAATGAAATAGAGGAGATACCATCCGGAAATATTATTATTCAAGAGATTGAGAAACAAGGTATAAATATCCAGCCACCTACCATGAGTGCCATTGTACGCGAAAAAGATGGGCAATTTTATGCCAAAAACAGCGCCGGCAGCAGTATCACATTTGATCCAGATAACCATCTGATTGGCATGGAAGAAAAGATTACCGAGGAACCTTGGCGTTCTCGTGAACCCGCGATTGCTTTATATCATGAGATGCTACATATCTATTATAATCGTTACCCAACATGGTTTACTTCTATCGATAATAAAATGATTGATAAGAAAATCAGTGGTGGTTTTTCTGCACTAGAAGAATCACGTATTGTGGGAACAAGATATTACGTCAATGATGAAAATACGTTATTCGATTTCAGTAATTCTGATTATTTATTGGAGAATAATTCAGCCCTGTTAACGGAAAATAGATTCAGAGCAGAATATGCCATATTTAAAGGAAAAAGTGAGTATATTATCCGACCTTATTCTGGCAAGGGCGATAGTCAAATTCCGCTGACAAATATCAAAATAAACATAAATGAATCACACCGAAATGTCATGGGCGTGGGTGATGGAAAACCTGAAAAAATGCCCGATGAGTCGGCAACCGATTACCGAAACAGAGTGAGAGAATGGAGGAAAGGCAATAAGAAACCAGAAACAGATATTGGAACGGGCGATATTAGAAAAACAAAAGCGGAAACCAGGATTAAACTTTTGAAAGAAAGTCATCCTCAATTTGAACCACAAAAAATTGAGCTTGGGGGTGCATTCCAATTATGGACGGTACCGAATGAACCTGCGAATAAATTGATGCTGAGTTCACACGGATATTTTTTCTCTGATAGTGCAGCGACAAAAGTCCCCGCAGGAAAAACGATCCAGTTTCTTGGTCCTCACGACAAGACATTATTGGAAGCACCGGAAAATCCATTGAATTCTCCCTTTGATGTTACATTGGGTAATAGCGGCTTGACTGTACAACCTTATGCAACAATTAAAGCAGGCAACACAGCAAGTCTGGCTAATGTAAAAATAGGTGACAAAACTTTTACCGTAAACGATATTCAAAATATGACTGCCAATGATGTTGAAAACTATCTACTTGCTACCGGAGTAGAAGCTAATAGCTCAAATCATGGCAGGGTAAGAAATTATGGTATTAAATATTACGAAAGAATGCCTGATGAAGAAGTTAAGGCGGCAATATGGAAAAACAGAGCAGACGATACGGCAATCAATAAATATGATGCACTGGTGGTTAGCCCTGAAGCAGGAAACCGTAAAAAATTGTCCGATATTTTTGCTCTGATGAAAACAGACGAAAGGATGTCAAAGTACGACGAAATAACCTTTGTTGCTTGTCGTGAAGAATTGAACAGAATAAACATGAAATCAGTTCATGATACCGGCCTTGGCGGCGGTTATGAACCCAAGCTGGAACCAACTGTCATTCTTTCACGTCGGCGACGGGAAGCGACATTCACCCCCGATGGAGCAGTAATCTATTCGGTTATTGCGGTAAATCTGCATCATAATTTCATAACAGAAAAAATCGTCGGCATAGCCCCTTTCCTGTTTATAGATAATTAAAAGGTCTTTTTGTATTACTTGAAACACTAAATTGAGGCGAGGAATGTTTTCTCGCCTTATTTATTTTAAACTGTACTAGAATCCAGCCTCACTCCTCGCGCCGTGAGGAGTAAGAAAAAGCATCCTACGATTTTGATATCTTATTTAGCCTGCTACGTAGATCTGCGGGGGCAATATAAGGTATCTTCCTTGTTTATCAACAATACTATATTCACTGAGGTATTCCCCGAATTTAACAAAATCTAAATTTGAGAAATCAAGTCTAGGTAATTGTTCTACAGGATGTTTTGCCACATTACCTCACATTTCAAAACTTGATGTATAGGTAAGTATGACAATAAATCCTTAAGGAGATCAACACGAATAAACCCGATTCATGAACTGTTTGAAACGGAGGCAGTGAAAATGAAGTCCAGGGATTTATTGAGATTAAAGAGTTCTCAATCTCAGAGGCTACCCTCTTTAAGAGAGGCGATTAAAAAACGATCGGCGCGTTTAACGTACCAACCAGTAGCCGAGTCCCCCATTTGGCTCGTCACTCAGAAAATTTTTTTGCTCAGTTCCGATCGGCTGAAAATTTAGCTGATGAACCTACCAGCAGGCTGGTATATCGCTGATATTTCTTCAATAAAGGACTCATATAAAACTTTAAAGTATCTTAAATATCTTTATAAGCTTCAAATAGAACTATTAAACCATTCTCCTTTCATATCAAATTTTGGTAAAATAAGAGATATGATAAAATCTCTTAACCATAAAATTTAAACTTAAGAGGTGTATTTGTGGCTCTAATGCTTTATACCGAATCGGAGTTGCTAGAAGAACTTGGGCACCGCCTCCGGGAACATCGGCTGCGGCGTAACATGCTCCAAACAGAACTAGCGCTCCGAAGCGGTATTTCCGTCTCAGCGCTCAAAAAACTTGAAGGCAGCGGGCGGGGTACGCTTGAAAATTTCATGAAGGTCGTCTTTGCTCTGCGGCTGGAGAATGAAGTGAAGTCCCTGTTTATGCCACAACAGATCAGCATTGCACAGCTCGAAGCCATGAAGGTACCGGTTCGCCAGCGCGCTCGAACCCAACGTTCGTCTCGGAAACTCTCCGGCAATGGCCGCGCTCATCAATCAGGGGACTCAAAAAAATGACGACGCGAAACTTTCAATACCGGTCACTGGACCGACTACAGGTGATCTACAACGGTCATGGAGAACAGTGGGTATTGGGTCATCTGGCCGAAAGTACCGTGCATTCCCGCTATTTATTTGAGTACACCCACAAAGCTCTTGATAGCGGCATCGAATTCTCGCCTCTGCAACTACCGCTTTCCACTAATACTTACGCGAATTTTGAACACTTTCAGGACTGGCTCCCTGGCTTCATTGCAGATTCCCTGCCGGATGGATGGGGACGGCTGCTTATGGACCGGTTCCTTCGCCGTAATCATGTCGATCCTGGGCGAATTTCCGTTCTGGAACGTCTTGCATTGCTAGGCGATAACACGATGGGAGCTCTGACCTATCAACCGGCTCTACCTTTACCAGACGACCAGGAAGACAAATATAGTATTCTGAACTTGACCGGGCTGGCCAAGCAAATCCGTAAGGAAGTCACTGGTCAGGACTCGGAAGCACTGCGTGAACTTTTCCTGCTTGGCGGCTCGCCTCACGGAGCCAGACCAAAAGCACAAGTAGAATATAATCCCTCCACCGGCCAAATGAAAACGACGGCGTTCCCAGGGAGTGAGCCTTGGTTGGTCAAATTCCCCGCAGCAGAGGAAAATCCTTGGGTCTGTGCCCTTGAAGAAGCGTATGCCTGTACTGCCAGAATGGCGGGCATTAATTTCCCCACAAGTCGCTATTTCCGCCTTGAAGGAGGACTAGCCGCATTCGGTGTCCAGCGATTTGATCGCGAGAATGGAATGCGAATGCCAGTACTGAGTATGGCCGGCGCCCTACATGCCGACTTTCGATTACCCTGTATGGATTACATAGATATCTTACGGGCGACTGGCTCCATCACGCGCTCTGTTGTTGAGCGGGAAATCCAAGCCCGGCGTATGGTGTTCAACGTGTTGATGCATAATCGTGATGATCATGTGAAGAATTTCTCCTTCATTTTGAATGAAAGCAATGAGTGGGTAGTGTCCCCCGCCTATGATTTGACCTTTGCGGACGGCCCCGGCGGACAACATCAAACCTCGGTGACCGGCCACGGAACGGATATCACCCGCACCATGTTGTTGAAGGTTGCCGATAATGCAGTCATCTCACCGGCCAGAATGAACAGCATTATTGATGAAGTAGCGGATATCGCCGCCAATTTCGCTCATACTGCACGGAATGTAACTGATGATATTCCCGCTGACGAACTTCATCAGGTCACGGACTGCATTAACCGAAATCTGTCCTGCCTCAAACGATAGATTCAGGGTACGAACCTTATTAGATTCTTCTGTTAATCAGAATCCGACGGCAGAGAGTACCGCACATCGGCAGTGTCCTTGCCGTCGCCTGAAAAGAGTGGCCGCCAAACCTACGGTTTTATACGACGATTAAATCACAACCCTAATTCAGATAATCCGGGATGATCGTCAGGGCGACGTCCTAAAGGCCAATGAAATTTTCGTTCAGACTCTTTTATTGGAAGATCGTTAATACAAGCATAGCGGTTGTACATCAAACCATCTTCATTAAATTCCCAGTTCTCATTACCATATGAGCGAAACCAATTGCCGGAACCATCACACCATTCATAAGCATAACGAACCGCTATTCTATTATCAGTAAAAGCCCACAGCTCTTTGATCAGTCGATATTCATGCTCTTTTTCCCATTTTCTGGTTAAAAATTCTTGAGCCTCCTTACGGCTATGAACGAATTCAGAACGATTACGCCAATGGGTATCCAATGAATAAGCCAATGATACCTTCTCAGGGTCGCGGCTATTCCAGCCATCTTCAGCCAAACGAATTTTTTGAATAGCGGTTTCCCGGGTAAATGGTGGTACCGGTTGGCGAATTTCTTTTATATCAGACATGTTATCTCCTCATTAAATTTTCCATTAATTCACATTGCATTCATTTAATAATACTTTCGCAATATTCATCGCATCTAAAACACAATTCTTATCACTCATTACATGAGCCATGGTAATCGCACCTTCTATCAAAAGTAGAAATTTCCTCGCTAAATCTACCGCTAAATCTGGCGATATTTCTTCACAAATAGAGAGAACATAAGTAAAAACTTTATCTTTATGCTCCTTAGCAATTATTCTCACCGGATCATCAGGATTAAGGCGTTCACCAGATGTATTGATAAATGCACATCCTCTAAAATCATCACTTTCGAACCATGTTTGTAATACCAGAAAAATATTTAATAATTTTTCTTCAGGCGTTTTATATTCGGCGATTGATGAGGTAAACCACCGCATCCAACGCTCATCTCGCCGGCGAAGAACCTCTTCAACCAACCCATCTTTCGTACCAAAATAACGATAAATTGTCTTACGTGAAGAACCTGTGGTGCGCGTTATAAGATCAATACCTGTAGCAGCAATCCCCCTTGTGTAAATCAATGCCTCTACAGCATCCAACATGTTTTCCCTGATGTTGGGCACCTGCTCACCTTCCATGCCTTTTAGGGTAGAACGATCGTTCTCCATAGTCAACCTCTTTACTAAAAAAATAGATTTAAATTGTTATCTCTATGATTTAAAAAGTAATTATAATACTTATTACCTTTTTCATCAAAGGTACTCATTTCCACATAAGAACGACATTAAATAAAGAGAAATCAAAGAATAATATTAATTTTCTTATTGCCGTTTCTTACTAAGATATATCAATAAAAAAATAGAATTATTTTTTAAGCATAGGTAAATAATATCATTAAATTATTTTCATGGAAATTTATAATAATTTATCTCATCTCTTTATTGTAAATAATTTTTAATTTAAATATTTGGTAATATTATTAATTAATATCTTAAAACGCTATCAATAATCAGACTGGGAAATAAAATGAAGGGCGAATACCCGCCCTTCTGTCAGCCACCAGCCAATTTAACTGTCATACCTTTGGCTTCAAGTAATTGTTTTAATAAGTCTCTTTTATCGCCTTGAATTTCTATTTCGCCATCCTTTACTGAACCACCACAACCACATTTTTTCTTTAATTCAGCCGCCAGTTTTCTTAGTGCCTGATCATCAACATCAATCCCAGTAATTACGCAGACCCCCTTTCCTTTACGACCACTGGTTTGGCGCTGAATACGGACAATACCATCACCTTTTGGGCGCTGAGGTTTAACGGCTTCTTCCTGAATACGGCCTCCGTCCGTGGAATAGACCAAGCGCGAATTATTATCTTGCATTAACAAGCTCCTGCAATAGATTGATTAATCTGACGCAATGCTGCCGCAGGATCAGCTGCACGAGTAATCGGGCGCCCGATCACCATATAATCAACCCCAGACAATACCGCTTGTTCTGGGGTCATGATACGGCGCTGATCACCCGCATCACTGCCTGCCGGACGAATTCCCGGAGTGACTAATTGGAAATCCTGACCGCAAACCTTTTTCAATTGTTGAGCTTCATGAGCAGAACACACTACCCCATTCAGCCCACATTCCTGAGTCAGTTTTGCCAATCTTTCAGCCTGTTGCGCTGGCGTAATATTCATACCAATGTCTTGCAGATCCGATTGTTCCATGCTGGTTAATACAGTGACGGCAATTAATAACGGAGCATCACTACCATAAGGTAGCAGCGCTTCTTTCGCAGCAGTCATCATTCTGGCCCCACCACTGGCATGTACATTGACCATCCAAACCCCCATTTCAGCCGCCACCGCCACCGCTCTGGCTGTAGTATTAGGAATATCATGGAATTTTAAGTCCAGAAATACTTCAAAACCACGTTGGTGTAGTGATTTAACAAACTGAGGACCATTAAGGGTAAACATCTCTTTACCCACTTTCAAACGGCAATCCTGCGGATCAATTTTGTCGGCAAACGCCAGTGCAGAATCTTGATTGTCGTAATCTAAAGCCACAATTACAGGCGAGTTAATCTGTTTACCGAATGATGTTAAGGTATGCGATGTCATTTTTTAACCTTTTTGACCAACAAAGAAATATTACTGTGACACTGTCACTGACCATCCAATCCACGAATAGGTTTAATAGAATCCCATAAACGACATGATGGGCAGTGCCAATAAAGTGAATGAGAAGTAAAGCCGCATTTATGGCAACGATAATCGGGCTTGGTACGAATTTGTTCACCAACCATGTCCCGCAGCAAAATAATACTTTCTTTCGCTCGGCCCTCTTCTGCTTCAGCCAGATGGTAATCCATCAGACGACAAAATAAGCGCATGGTCGGATGGCGTTTCAGTTGATGGTTGATATAGATTTGCGCGACTTCATGCCCTTCTTTCTGCTCAATAATATCAGCCAACAGAAGTTCAGCCGTTGCACCACTATTCTCTTCCACACAACGTTTCAGGAAATTTTCCCATTCATCATTCTGATTCAGGTGCTGATAGCACTCCTGGAGCATGGGCAATGATTCACTGACGAGCTCTTTATCCTGCTCAAGAACAGATTTCAAAGAATCTGCCGCTTTGGTGTATTCCTGCCGGGCCATAAACAGACGTCCCAGCATAATAGAAACTCTGGCGCAATTTTTATCGGCCTGAACAGCTTTATTGAGATAATCAATTGCTTCATCAAGATCATCACCGCTCATTTCTTGCAAAGCCAGCTCACAATAAAAATGGGCAATTTTTTGCCGTAACTCATGTTTACCGGATTTAACTAATCTTTCAGCAACATCAATCGCTTTTTTCCAATCACTGGTTGCCTGATAAATAACTAGAAGCGATTGAAAAGCATTTTGCCGAAATTCTTTTTCATCCACCAACTGAGAAAACATATTTTCAGCGCGATCATATAAACCCGCTGACATATAATCACGACCTAGTTGTTGAACTGCGAGTAGACGCTGCTCAAACGTCAGAGAAGCACTTTCTATAAGCGATTGGTGAATACGGATAGCCCGCTCTACTTCCCCTCTGGAACGGAACAGATTCCCCAAAGTCAGGTGAGCTTCAAAAGCGGAACTGTCCTCTTTTAGCATTTCAAGGAACAGATCCACGGCTTTATCCTGCTGGTTTGAAAGGAGAAAGTTAACCCCGGCTACATACTCCCGTGACAAACGATCAGCATTTTGTTGCTTATCCTGTTGAGCACTTCTGCGCCCCATATACCAACCATAAGCAGCGGCCACGGGAAGCAACAGAAACAGCAGCTCTAACATAGGAGTTTATTCCCTGTTAAGTATAGGTGATGAATGAACAACTGGAAGCTCCAGTTGTGCTTCCAATCTCTTAATCTTGCGTTCTGCTCTTCCTAATGACAAACGAACACGAAGATAGAATAATCCACAGATAACCCAGCCTAACACTAAACCACTCGCAAACAATACGGCCAAAAGTGTAGATACCGAGTAATCCCCTTTAGCAATCAGATAGTTAAAAGTAACAACCTGATCATTATTTGATCCAAGGGTCACAGAGATGACAAAGATCACCAATACCAGTAATAAAATCAGAAAATATTTCACATTTTTTCCTGTTATCTATCGTTGCTTGGGTATTATGCCAAATAACCGGCATAACGACTCGTTAAATTAGCATTTCCAGTCTGGACAAAGGAAGCAATTTATTACGATAAATGCTCCTTTCAGCGCTTTCTTAATGTCTTCTCATTAACTTAGTGTAAATAGGAAGCAATTACATATTAAAACCTTATTTGAAGTGAGGACGTTTATACCCTTCATCTTTCAAGTTGCTACTTTGTTGGCTGCTTTCACTTACCCCAGTCACATCGTTATCTATGCTCCCGAGGATGCGTTCACTTGCCGCCGCGCTGCATCTTGAAATCCATAAGGTATATGTCCCGAAGGAAATGCATACCCCGTTTCATTTTTCCAGTGAATGAGTTGCCAGTGAGAAATACGATGATCGGTTCTCAGATATTGTTTCAGTAACTTAGCTCGCTGTTTTCTCTGATGCTGATAAAACTCACTTGTTGGTACTTGATAATTTTTTGCTAACCAGACGACATAGGGGCGAGGCTCCTTAACCGTATTTTTTAATTAATATCTTTATTCTCTGTCCCACTAAAAGCTCCCCTACAACAACCGCAACCAATATTATTCCCTGTTTGGCCGGAGTACGGGATAATAATAACCAGAAAATAAAAAATAGAGAAATCAGATAACCCCCATGGCTCAGCAAAGGTATCCGTTATCCAATACAGTATTTCAAGCCACAAGCTCCCCCCATCGGTTGCCATTGCCACCCTTCTACCAACACCGCTACAGATGGCAGCAATAAAATCAATGTTACTACAACAATAGGCTTGATGAATTGATTCATGTCTGATACGAAATACTTTTATGTACATTTTAGAAATCTGCTTATAGCTTAACATACTGATGCTATAACTCTTGCTTACATATAATTATTTAAAAATTTTCACAGATAATTTTTTGCAAATATGGCAAAATATATACACGTTATAACCAGAGAAAACCTCCTATGCAGTTTCAGCTGATTTCCCAGACCGGTATTGTTTTTCTTTATCTATTCTTACAATGAGTCTGAATCAACATATGAAAAATAAAATGCAATTAAAACGAGTATCTGAAGCTAAATTACCCACGCCATGGGGTGACTTTTTAATGGTCGGTTTTGAAGAAATTGTCACCGGCCGAGATCATGTCGCCTTGGTATACGGTAATATTTCTGATAATGAACCTGTTCTCTCCAGAATCCATTCAGAATGTCTGACAGGTGATGCCCTATTCAGTTTACGTTGTGATTGTGGCTTTCAACTTGAATCAGCCCTTGCTCAGATCGCTAAAGAAGGGAGCGGTATATTACTTTATCACCGACAGGAAGGCCGTAATATTGGTCTGATAAACAAAATTCGGGCCTATGCGTTACAGGATCAAGGAATAGATACAGTCGAAGCTAACCATCAGTTAGGTTTCGCCGCCGATGAACGTGATTTCACTTTATGCGCAGACATGTATAAATTGTTGGGAGTTAATGCTATCCGTTTACTGACAAACAACCCTAAAAAAGTAGAAATTATGAACGAAGCAGGTATTAACATTGTGGAACGCGTTCCGCTAATTACCGGTCGCAACCCTAAAAATGCTTATTATCTGGATACCAAAGCCAACAAAATGGGACATTTATTACCTAAAGATATTACCTAAGAACCTCAAGTTATTTTTTCACCCACTTAAACAAGCAAAGACGACGCCAATATCAGCGCCGTCTTTATACCATATAAAAATTATTTCAACATATGACGGATAACATAATGCAAGATACCGCCATTACGAAAATAATCCAATTCAGTCCCGGTATCAATACGACACCGAGCATTAACAATTTCCTTGCGTCCATCAGCATAAGTCATTTTTACCGATACGGTTTGACCAGGCTTGAGATTATTCATCCCTCCAATATCAATCGTTTCATCACCTTTCAGATTCAACGTCTTACGGTTTATTCCCTGGGGAAACTCTAACGGTAATACCCCCATACCAATCAGGTTCGAACGGTGAATACGTTCAAATGATTCCGCAATAACCACCCGAACCCCCAATAACCGGGTTCCTTTCGCGGCCCAGTCTCGGCTCGAACCAGAACCATATTCTTTACCCGCAATCACAGCTAAGGGTATTTTTTCTTGCTGATAACGCATGGCCGCATCATAAATCGCTAATTGTGTCTGTGATGGTATATGACGGGTATATCCTCCTTCTACGCCAGAAATCATCTCATTACGGATACGGATATTAGCGAAAGTGCCACGCATCATAACTTCATGGTTACCACGTCTTGATCCATAAGAGTTAAAATCTTTAGGAGCAACGCCATGCTCCTGAAGATAGCGCCCTGCTGGGCTGTCAGTTTTGATATTTCCCGCAGGAGAAATATGGTCTGTCGTTACAGAATCCCCAAGAATAGCCAATATATTTGCGCCATGAATATCCGTTATGGCCTCCGGCTCTACTGTCATCTCACTAAAGAATGGCGGGTGGCGAATGTAGGTAGAATCAGGCTGGAAGTCATAAGTTACAGAACTGGCGACATCCAGCGACTGCCATGTCTCATCACCATCAAATACTTCGGCGTACTCTTTGTGAAACATGTCAACCTTAACTTTATCAACCGCTTCGGCAATTTCTTTCCTGTCAGGCCATATGTCTTTCAAATAGACATCATTGCCTTGCTGATCCTGACCAAGAGGATCTTTGGTCAGATCCTTTTTCATGCTGCCAGATAAAGCATATGCCACAACTAACGGTGGGGATGCCAGCCAGTTAGTCTTTATCAGAGGATGAATCCGACCTTCAAAGTTCCGGTTACCAGACAGGACCGCACCGACGGTAAGATCAGCTTGCTTAATCGCAGTTTCAATCGGTTCAGGCAATGGCCCGGAGTTACCGATGCAAGTTGTACAGCCGTACCCCACCAGATTAAAGCCAAGTTTCTCCAGATATGGCGTAAAGCCGGCAAGTTCAAGATAATCCGTTACCACTTTCGAGCCGGGTGCCAGTGAGGTTTTTACCCATGGCTGGCGTTTAAGCCCTTTCTCAACCGCTTTTTGCGCCAGTAAACCCGCGGCCATCATCACACTGGGGTTAGATGTGTTGGTACAAGAAGTAATCGCGGCAATGACAACAGCACCATCTTCTAACTCATAGGTCTGGTTATCCAGATTAACCGGCGCTGAGGCTACTTTTCCCTGGGCTTTATTCATCTCCAGATCAATGGCTGACTGAAATGCCTGTGGTACCCGCGCTAAAGCAACTCTATCCTGTGGACGTTTCGGCCCGGCGAGACTGGCCTCCACCGTCGACATATCCAGTTCAAGACTGCTGGTGAATACCGGTTCATCACCCGGATTTCGCCATAACCCCTGGATTTTACAATATGTTTCAACCAGAGCAATCTGCTGTTCTGTGCGCCCTGTCAACCGCATATAACTCAGCGTAATATCATCTACCGGGAAGAAGCCACAAGTCGCACCATATTCCGGTGACATATTGGCAATGGTTGCCCGGTCTGCCAGCGGCAAATCAGCTAATCCATCACCATAAAATTCAACAAATTTCCCAACCACACCCTGTTTACGCAGCATCTGAGTCACTGTCAGCACAAGATCTGTCGCAGTAATCCCTTCGCGTAACTTGCCGGTGAGTTTAAAACCAACCACATCAGGGATAAGCATGGAAACAGGTTGTCCTAACATAGCCGCTTCCGCTTCAATACCACCAACCCCCCACCCCAGAACACCGAGGCCATTGATCATGGTGGTATGAGAATCAGTGCCAACCAGGGTATCAGGATAAGCCAACTCCCGCCCGTTATACGTTTCATGCCAAACCGTTTTACCCAGGTATTCCAGGTTTACCTGATGGCAAATTCCTGTTCCTGGCGGTACTACGCGAAAACGGTTAAATGCATGTTGTCCCCAACGCAGAAACAGGTAACGTTCATAGTTACGTTCCATTTCTAATTGAACATTTTGTTCAAAGGCATTTTCCGTGCCAAATTTATCCACCATGACTGAATGATCAATGACCAGATCAACCGGTGACAATGGATTAACCTGTTCAACATCTCCACCAAGGCGCTGAACCGCGTCCCTCATCGCCGCTAAATCAACGACGGCCGGAACTCCGGTAAAATCCTGCATCAATACCCGTGCTGGCCGGTAAGCAATTTCCCTGTTTGCATGGCCTGTATTTTGCCAATCAATAATGGCCTTTAAATCATCAACAACAACAGAGTTGCCATCAATATTGCGTAGTAGATTTTCCAGAAGAACTTTCATTGATTTAGGCAAGCGGGAAATATCGCCTAAATGTTTAGCAACCAGTGGTAAACTGTAATAATCATACTCTTTACTTGCAGCGGAAAGTGTTGAAACACAAACCTTTTTCAAATCAAACGACATAACTCCTCCTTCTTATTATCTTGGCGTAACTTAAAGCCATCTTAATGATAATGGCACAAGTTAAACATAACATATAAGCAGGTATTTGTTTTTTATTGCCACACAATTTGCTAATTCAGTGTATCTATCAGAATTTCAGTAATAAATTTTGATAATTTAGTCGGGTAAACAATCGAATGATAATCGGATAGAATTAGTTTTCCATCAATTGGATTTAAATAATTAATCAAAAGAATAAGGATAAATCATGGATATGAAAAACTCAATTATGAATCACCAGGAACATATCGAAAAAATCAATGAAGCCAATAAGTTCTTTCACATCGATGAAGCTTATTTTAATATAGAAAATACAAACAAATACAATGAAAAAGATGGTTTAGTACAATTCATTGTAGCAACACAATTATCTGATCAAAAAGACGTTTTAGAAAAAACCAATAGCTTAAGTCAGACATTGATTGCCTTATCCTCCATCGTCACTAATTATGTAAATAAATATGCAGAAAAGCATGGAGAGCAATATAAGACAGATATGGCATTCTGGAGTAAAGCAGTAAGCAAACTGCCTTTAATGGGTACTAGCAAAGTTGAGTCTAAAAACTATACAGATTCATTAAATGGTCTAAGTATTTCAAAAAGTTTCCTTCATTTTATTATGAATGTTGTTGTATTTGAAAATACAGATATGCTGACAGATTTCGCCCATTTTCTTACAAAACAAGGGGAAACGATTCGTTTAGGTATACGGAAAAACAAAGGCTTCTATTCTACTGTAACGCTGGCGATTGCCATCGATACCTTAGTTGTAGGAGAGAAAACCGTATATATTCCTAAACTGAAGCTTTACCAAGTTAATTTTGATAGCAGTAATGCAAACTTTTTATCAAGTTGTGCTTCTAATGAAAATGTTAATATTGATTTCAAATATTCATCTTTAATATCAGTATTCGACTATGAAGCTCTTGATCATCCCGATGTTAAAGCCAGTTTTGATAATTTCATTAATAAGCAAAGAAAAACATCAATAGAAGAATCAGATGATTTCTTCAGTGGTGAATTTGACGCACTCTAATAAATAAATTCCGGGAGATAATGGCTATCATTATCTCCCTCACCATTTTACTACACGATTGGTAACTGGATATCTTTGAACATTGCTTCAATATCTTCATTTGAACGCAAAGCAACAGCCTGATCAACAACATCTCGCGTCAAGTGAGGTGCAAAACGCCACATAAAATCATACATATAACTGCGCAAGAAACTACTGCGACGAAAACCTATCTTCGTCGTGCTGTAGCCAAATTTCTCACGCATATCAATGCAAATAAGATCTTTATCCTGTATCGGATCAACTGCCATACTAGCAATAACCCCCACACCTAATCCCAATCGGACATAAGTTTTAATGACGTCGGCATCAGTAGCTGTGAAAACAATTTTAGGCTTTAAGCATACTTTATCGAATGCAACATCTAATTCAGAGCGGCCAGTAAAACCAAATGTATAAGTGACCAATTGATAATTAGCTAATTCTTCAATTGAAACATTCTCTTTACCCGCCAACGGATGATCTGGTGTAACAACTAATGTCCTATTCCAATGGTAGCAAGGCAACATTATCAGATCTTCGTACAAATGCAGCGCTTCAGTTGCGATAGCAAAATCAGCGTTCCCTTTACATACAGCTTCAGCAATTTGCGTCGGCGATCCCTGATGCATATGCAAAGAGACCTGCGGATAACGTTCAATAAATCCTTTAATCACCGGAGGTAATGCATAACGAGCCTGTGTATGGGTAGTGGCAATATATAGTGAACCACGATTCGGATAAGTATGTTCACTAGCAACTGACCGTATTGCATCAATTTTGGACAATACTTCACGGGAAATTCGGACAACCTCTTCACCTGCGGGAGTAACGTGCGTCAGGTGTTTACCACTACGGGAAAAAATCTGAATACCTAACTCATCTTCAAGCATCCTAACCTGTTTACTGATCCCTGGTTGAGACGTATACAGCCCTTCAGCTGTAGATGAAACATTAAGGTTGTGGTTTACCACCTCCACAATATAACGAAGTTGTTGTAATTTCATATAAGTACCATCCCAGAATAAACGCTGTGAACAATTATGACTTAAAATTTAGCCTGATATTGCTGTTTGCTATTTATTATAACTAATAGAAATAATTTTATCGTCGCATATAACCACTATAACACGATTATATATTTATATAACGAATAATTGAAAAATCATAATGAAAGTTATAGCTGTATTTCAATTCAAATATTTTAAGATTCTGTTGATAGATGAAAAAAGCCAACCTAATAAGGTTGGCTAATAGAAGAAAATGACTTCTTTTTGAGAAAAAAGAGAGGGTTAATTCTCTCAATAATTGTTACTTTTTATCTTTCTCAATCCATTTTCCATCAACATAGAACACGCTCCACCCCGTTGCCTTGCCATTTTTCTCTGAAGCAGCATATTGCTGTTTAGTTTTACGACTGAAACGGATAACAGTTTTATTACCCTCAGCATCTGCCACAGGCGCATCAGCCAGATAACGTAATTTTTCCGGCAGGCGGTCTTTAAAGAGAACCAACTCTTCTACCAATGGTGCCCTCGTTTCCCTGGATTTAGGGAAAGTATTAGCCGCTAAAAATACACCGGCAGCGCCATCACGCAATACAAAATATGCATCAGACTTTTCACAAGGCAGCTCTGGTAATGGTACTGGATCTTCTTTTGGTGGCGCGACTTCTCCACTACGCAGGATCTTACGGGTATTTTTACAAGTTTCGTTGGTACAACCCATGTATTTACCAAAACGCCCCATTTTCAGGTGCATTTCAGAACTACATTTATCACATTCAATAATCGGGCCGTCATACCCTTTAATGCGAAACTCACCTTCTTCCACTTCATAGCTATCACAAGCAGGGTTATTACCACAGACATGCAATTTACGTTGGTTATCGATGAGATAACTGTCCATTGCTGTGCCACATTTTTTACAACGGCGACGAGCACGCAACGCATTTGTTTCCGCTTCATCCCCTTCTAAAATGTTGAGAATTTCATTTTCAGGAATAAGGTTAATCGTCTGTTTGCAACGTTCTTTCGGTGATAGCGCATAACCCGAACAGCCCAAGAAAACACCCGTAGTTGCAGTTCGAATTCCCATAGGACGATCACAAGTCGGGCACGCAATGGACGTTATCACCATAGGATTAGGCCGCATCCCCCCATCTTCCGGGTCTTTATTTGCAACTTCTAGCTGTTCACTGAAATCAGTGAAAAACTCATCCAGAACCCCTTTCCATTCAGCTTTATTACTTGCAACCTGATCAAGCTGATCTTCCATCCGTGCGGTAAAATCATAACTCATCAGCTCGTTGAAATTTTCCTCCAGCCGATCAGTAACAATCTCACCCATTTTCTCCGAGTAAAAACGACGGCTTTCCACCCGAACATAACCACGATCTTGAATCGTAGAGATAATGGAAGCATAGGTAGATGGACGACCAATACCGCGTTTTTCCAACTCTTTAACCAAAGATGCCTCACTGTAACGTGCTGGTGGTTTGGTAAAGTGCTGGCTCGGAATCAGTTGTTGTAAGTCAAGTTCAGTACCAACCTCAACAATAGGCAACGTGTGATCTTCATCACCTTTACGCAGCGCAGGCATCACTTTTGTCCAACCGTCAAAACGTAATGTACGGCCTTTGGCTCGCAACTCAAAATCACCAGCCTGTACAGTCAGCGTTGTGGAATCATATTTCGCTGGTGTCATTTGACAAGCAACAAACTGACGCCAGATAAGCTGATAGAGTTTTTGAGCATCAGCATCCATATCTTTCAGTTGTTCAGCCATGACATCAACACTGGAAGGGCGAATCGCTTCGTGCGCTTCTTGTGAATTTTCTTTACTGCTGTAGGTATTCGCTGCTTTCGGTAGGTATTTGCCACCAAAATTATCACTGATATAACCACGAACCATATCCAGCGCATCCTGACTCAGGTTAGTTGAGTCAGTACGCATATAGGTAATATGTCCAGCTTCATACAAACGCTGAGCCATCATCATGGTCTTTTTAACACCAAATCCTAAACGGGTGCTGGCAGCTTGTTGCAATGTGGATGTGATAAACGGCGCCCCGGGTTTACTGGATGTTGGTCGATCTTCACGATCAATAACCTTATAACGGGCTTTTTCCAGCAAAGATACAGCGGCTTGAGTTTGTTCACTATTAACTGGCTTAAACGGTTTACCCCGTTTATGAGTCACTTCCATATGCAGTGAAATTTCACCTTTTGCCAGCAAATCAGCATGTAACTGCCAATATTCTTCTGGTACAAACGCTTTAATTTCACGCTCTCTTTCTACAACAAGACGCACTGCTACGGATTGCACACGACCAGCAGAAAGCCCTCTCGCAACTTTTTTCCACAGCAGTGGAGAAACCATATAACCGACAACCCGATCCATAAAACGACGGGCTTGTTGGGCATTTATCCGGTCAATATTCAATTCACCCGGCTTATCAAACGCCTGCTTAATAGCGTTTTTAGTAATTTCGTTAAAAACAACCCGGCTAAAACGATCACTATCGCCACCAATCACCTCCCGCAAGTGCCATGCAATGGCTTCTCCTTCACGGTCAAGATCCGTTGCGAGATAAACATGATCTGCTTTTTCAGCTAGTGATTTCAGCTCCGCCACAACCTTCTCTTTACCTGGCAAAATCTGATAATTAGCTTCCCAGCCGCGGTATGGATCAACCCCCATACGGTTGACTAACGCCGCTTTCTCATCCTTTTTAACTTTCTTCTTAGGCTTATCGCTAGATGAGTTTGAACTCTTTTGGCTGGCTGAGCCACTGGTCGGTAAATCACGGATATGACCAACGCTGGATTTCACCACGTAGTCACTTCCCAGATATTTATTGATTGTTTTGGCTTTTGCCGGGGACTCCACTATTACAAGAGCTTTACCCATAGTTATCTTTACCTAGTTATCTTTTCAGATGATGGAATTCACAGAGCCATATCACGGTATTTAAAACCTCTTTTTATATTGCGATAGATTCTCAATATATCAACTTATTTTTATCCAGTTGATTTGCCAGAACTCAAAACACGTTGAATTATCTAAGGTATTTTAGATACCGCCCATGGGCTATGCAAATGAATAAAACGATCATCGTAAACAAAATCTTCCATCTGCATTACGAAAAGTCCACACTCTACCTGATAAAAAATGATGCGCAACAAATTATTTTTGACAAGGACAGACAAATGCAAAAGAGAACGACACCGATTAAACGTGAGCAATTATTGGAAAAAGCCAACTGTATTATCCGCCAACATGAGGATTTTATTGATGGTATGTATACAAACAGTGCAAAACAAAAAGGAGAAATATTAGTGTTTAGTGGTAAGTTTTTTCTGAATGAACATGGTTTACCAACAACCAAAAGTCCAGCTGCTTTCAATATGTTCAAGTATCTGACACATACTCCTGTCAGGACAATATCATCTCGAAAATTAATAATAAAAACCTATCAGGCAACGAACAGGCAGATATATGAAATTCATATAAGAATATATCTGCCGAACATATGAAACACTTTAGACTAGAAACCTCAGATATCCCTTACACTTCCAGGGTGAGATCGGAGAAAAAACCTGCCATCAGGGGATTAAACAACTCCGGCGCTTCCCAAAATGGTCCGTGACCAAGATTGAGCAAATTATATACTTGACCCGTCCAAAGATTTTTGTAAGTAATTCCATTTATGTAGTCGATGTTGACAAATAAATCTTCTACACCATTGACAATCGCCAGTGGAGTTGGATTGGTTTCAACTAACAATCGCTGATCCATGACATCCAGTGAAATAGATGCTTCAGACATATATTGCCGAGCTAAACCATCAGTCCGTGCAACTGCGGCTCTAAGAAATGGTTCACAAAGCGCATTTTCTCCATACAACGCAAGGGTATAATCGGTAATTTCTTCTTCAGTTAGTGAAGCTTTACCAGATATTGCCATAAACCGGTTTGATTTAAATCCAAGGCTGACATTTTCTGGGCCTGGGCTAACCGGAGGCGTACCACAAATCATCAACCCTACAATACCTGGGAACCTCGGGATCATTTCCAAACCAATATGACCACCCAGTGACCAGCCGAAAACAGCAACTTTGTTGATGCCTAATTTTTCCAATACTTCAATAATACAGAGAGCATAACCGGGTATCGAATAAGTCCGGCGTGGGTCCACTGCATTCGATGAAGCACCATGCCCCGGTAAATCGATAGTCAAAACCCGATATTCGTCGCCAAAGCAGTTAACTTGATGGCGAAAAATGTCTTTACAACTTGAATTACCATGTATAAGGAGCACCGGTAACCCGTCACCACCAGTATCAGCAACAGAGATGACCGCATGACTGGTCTGAATATCGTATTGCGAAATAGCCATAATACTTTATTTCCTTATGAATATTTATTATAAGTCAAAATTTTTCTTGGAGTTACATAATGCGTTTAAATGCGCCGGCCAATAGCGCTATGCAAAAGTGATTGGTATTTGTTTTGAAGATCCACCAAATAAAACACATAAACGCGAAGTCAGAGTATCAATTATTGGTGTAGAAAAGCCTGCTTTTCATCACACAGGAGAAGGGGACGTGAAGCAAATTATGTAATGACTGTAATATTTTGAAAGGGCCAAAATTTTCAGGGGAATGTCAATCGCCCTGTTCAATTAAAACATCAACAGGGCAAGTTATTGGGAATAATATCAAGGCACTTCTTAGCGTCGAAATAAAACACCATTTGAGGTATGCCAAGATGCTATTATTCATCAAAACAGAGGTTTTTCTCCTCTTTGCCACCAGCGTAATAATAACTTATCAATACTTTCCATTGTGCTGCCGGTGAAACGCTCTACCATGCGCTTACGACGTGAATAATTGACACCAATCACTTCACAATTATCTATTTGAGCAATTAACAGATCATCACTGACACCAATTTCGTCAATCAGTCCTTTCTCTTTTGCCTGAGTGCCATACCAATATTCTCCTGTAGCCACATTTTCCACATCAAGTAATGGACGATGTGTATGAATAAACTCTTTGAATAATTCGTGAGTCTGGTTGAGATCTTCCTGAAACTTTTTCCGGCCTTGCTCTGTATTTTCACCCAAAAAAGTCAGCGTGCGTTTATATTCACCCGCCGTATGCAGTTCTACATCGATATCATTCTTTTTCAATAGCTTATGAATATTTGGGATCTGAGCAACCACCCCAATGGAACCAATAATGGCAAATGGTGCAGCAATAATGCGATCAGCAACACAAGCCATCATATAACCACCACTGGCGGCAACTTTGTCCACAGCAATAGTCAAGCGAATCCCTTTCTGACGCAAACGGGCAAGCTGAGAGGCAGCAAGTCCATAGCCATGAACCATTCCTCCAGGGCTTTCAAGACGCAACAACACTTCATCTTTTGCATCAGCAACGGCTAAAATCGCGCTAATCTCTTCACGTAATGAATCGACCTCATGTGCATCCATGCTGCCTTTAAAATCCAGTACATAAAGACAAGGTTTCTGTAACCCTTTCTGACCCGTTTTAGCTTGACTCTTCTTCTGCTTAAATTCGAGCTTTTGCTGCTTATTAAACTCTTTCTGCCAGATTTTTCTCTCAGCTTCCGTCATACGTGCTCGCTGCATTTGACGCTGTTTATCCCGGTACACCTCACCAAGATCTGTTAGCTTCAACTCTCCTTTTGGCGAGGATTTACGCATTCCTATGCCAATACCAAATATAGCCAGAACAATCACAGCCAACACTAGCGTTACCACTTTGGCTAAAAACAACCCATAAAGAGATAAATACTCCACAAATCCACCTTTTTTCTTCACAATACTAAAAATAAATATATTTCATTATTTTCATTTAAAAACAAAATATTATAATAAACCCGTATTCAATCAAAACAAATATGTACAAATAAAAAACATCCAGTATATCGGGCTTAGTAACTAATTCTACACCATTAGACAGAGAAATGGGGATCAGTTCAAAAATGAGAGAAATCATTTAGCAGTGAGAAAGCAAATTATTATTGCTGTAAACAATAAGGGCCAAACGGCCCCATCATTATGCTGCCCTTACAATATAGTTAAATGCGATATTGCGAGGGCGATTCTCTGAAGCCACAGGAACAACCCTTGACGCCTCGAATCCAAAGCCGTATGGAGTATCAGGGTTAAAATTATTTACCGATTTAAAACTGCCATCTGTCCCTATTCCAACAACTTGACTAGCATAAAAAGCCCCTCTTGTTGCCAAATGATAGTTTGGTGCTATCGTGCTGGCGAATGAACCCTGAATATTTCTGATGGCATCCCCCTGATGAGTTAGAATTCTACGGTTATTATCAACACCCCGGCCATCATCCCAACCTCGAATAAATTCCCCTCTTAAATCGGGTAATCTACCATCAGGATAAGCTTCTGCTAATTTCGGAAATTTCGACTTATCAAAGACCGAACCATTACACTGCAACCACCCAGCCGGTGGTATGGTAGTCGGCCAAGGCACAGGAACACCTACAGGAATGTTAGGAATATTTGAAATTTTCTGCTCTAATGCTTCATTTAATTGAGCAGTGAGTTTAGCTATATCACCATTATCCAAAACATCCCCGCCAGATTGTTCCGCAATAAAATTAGCTACAACAGATGATATTATTGAGGATTGGCGTAATACCTTATTTAATACATGAGTAGAAGCATTCTCTGGTGGAAATCCCATCTGTAAACTCTGACTTTCTTCATATTTTTCTTGACTCACTACATTAGCATCATTACTAATAGAAAAGGCTTTAAAATCATTTCTTTGGTTCATATATCTTCCTTAAATTAAATAATACCATTTCATAATCAACATATTTAAATCATTGTAAGAATAATCCCCTTGCCACTCACGCCAATCAAAGTCTAGTTTAGAAAAAGAATAATGCAGTGTTCTTATTACTTATAAGGTTAACTATTTTTGTATAATTGGCAGCAATAAATAGTTCAACATTTTTGAACCGAAAATATAGCCAACATACTTGTACTTAACATGTAGAAACTATATTTATCTCTCTTTTCCTGTAATTCCATCTATTTGATGATGGTATGAGTAATTAAACAGATTTAACTAAAAACAAACACCAGCGCCTTCAATGTTTCACCGTTTATCTCCTGAGCAATCAACCTTTGCAAATTTGACTCAGCATACAAACTTCTGTTTTGATAATCAGAGCTGCCACTGACGGCAACAACCTGCCCCATCAATAACAGGAAATCTTCAAATGTTACATTACCAACCCAAACACGACCTCCTACAGCAACGTATTATTCTGGTTACAGGCGCTGGAGATGGTATTGGTCGTGAAGTGGCTTTGACTTATGCCCGTTATGGTGCGCAAGTGATCTTGCTTGGAAGAACTGCATCTAAACTGGAAGCCGTCAAAAAAGAGATCGAGCAAGCAGGCGGAACCCCTGCAACTATCTACACCCTGGATCTACTCACTGTCACAGCCAAAGAATGCAAAGAATTGGCTGACGATTTAGCAAAATATTATCCACGTCTGGATGGGATTTTACATAACGCCGGATTACTGGGCGCTGTTGCCCCAATGGCAGAACAGCCAGCTCAGTTATGGCATGATGTTATGCAAGTCAACGTCAATGCGACTTTCATGTTGACTCAAGCACTACTTCCACTGTTACTGAAATCCCCTGACAGCTCACTCATCTTTACCAGTTCAAGTGTTGGCCGAGAAGGTCGCAGTGGCTGGGGAGCTTATTCTGTATCTAAATTTGCCACCGAAGGCATGATGCAAGTTTTAGCAGAAGAATATAAAAACAGTTCCCTGCGTGTTAACTGTATCAACCCCGGCGGAACACGAACAAATATGCGTGCCAACGCATTCCCTAACGAAAATTCTGCTAAACTGAAAACTCCAGCAGAGATTATGCCACTGTACCTTTATTTAATGGGCAGCGACAGTCTGCATAAAACAGGCATCAGTTTTGATGCGCAACCCGGACGCAAAGCAGGGCCAGCCGAATAATGACAATAAATGACAACCAGCACCAAAAAAGGCAACAACGTCTGAAAGAAAAAGTAGATTCCCGTATTGAAGCCGCACAGTTGGAACGGGGAATTCTCATTATTTTTACTGGCAACGGTAAAGGTAAAACCACCGCGGCTTTCGGTACTGTCACCCGCGCAGTAGGTCATGGACTACGTGCCGGTGTTATCCAATTTATAAAAGGTAAATGGGAGAATGGTGAAAAAAATCTACTGGAGCAGCATGGTGTAAATTTCCATGTTATGGCTACCGGTTTTACCTGGGAAACCCAAAGCCGGGAAACGGATACTACCGCCTGCCACCAGGTATGGCAGCATGCTCTGGATATGTTATCTGATCCTAATTTGGATCTGGTTGTACTGGATGAGCTGACTTATATGGTGAGTTATGGCTATCTTCCTCTCGAAGATGTTATAACCGCCCTAAACCACCGACCAGAGCACCAATCCGTCATTATTACTGGCCGCGGTTGTCATCGCGAATTATTGGAAATGGCGGATACCGTCACAGAGATGCGCCCGGTAAAACATGCCTTTGATGCCGGCATTAAGGCACAAAAAGGTATTGACTGGTAGGAAAAAGGCCCCGTTATTACACGAGGCCCACAGGAATAGCAATTAACCAGAAATAGAAATTAACGACCCTTTGATGCAGTTGTACGACCTGCATTCTGGCGGGAACTACCCGGACGTTTTCCTGCCGATGGACGTGATGCCACTCGAGCATGACGTTTAACCGCACGGCGGATCTGGTTGGCTTTCATACGACGTTGATCACGTTCGACCGCCACTTTGGAAACTGTCTCTTCGTTTAAACCAACTAATTGACGCAGATAGTTAGTTTGTTCCAGACCAAGCTCTGTCCAACCTCCACGTGGTAAGCCTTTTGGCAAACCAATATCACCATAACGCACACGAATAAGACGGCTTACTTGTACACCAACAGCCTCCCAAAGACGACGAACTTCACGGTTACGCCCTTCTGTCAGCGTCACATTATACCATTGGTTCATCCCCTCACCGCCTTTAAAAGCGACGGTGCGGAATGCTGCTGGACCATCTTCCAGCTGGATACCTTTAGCGAGTTGCTTCAATTTGGCATCATCAACTGCACCAAAAACACGGACGGCATATTCGCGTTCCACTTCACGGCTTGGATGCATTAAACGATTAGCTAACTCCCCATCCGTAGTAAATAGCAACAAACCACAAGTATTTACATCCAGACGCCCTACAGCTATCCAACGGGACCCCAGTAATTTAGGCAGACGATCAAAAACGGTTGGCCGTCCTTCCGGATCGTGGCGGGTACAAAGCTCACCTTCTGGTTTGTAATACGCCAGAACACGGCAAATCGCTTTTTGTGATTCTTTGATATTTAATATCCGGCCATCAAGGCGGATTTTTGTCGCGGGCTGCACTGCAATACGATCACCTAAAGTCGCAATCTTGCCGTCAACACTGACGCGCCCTTGTTGAATATAACCTTCTATTTCGCGGCGGGAACCGTGGCCGGAACGCGCGAGAATTTTCTGTAACTTTTCAGATTTTTGTGTCTTACCGCTCATTGAGCAACCTCTGTTGTCGCCTTCACAGGCGTCGTGTTATATATCGATCAATACGTTATAATAAAATCTTCTTATAACAAACTGATTTTAATACATTTTATAACATAGAATGTTAGAAAACAGGTCATACACTCTAGTTCGTGGCCGAACATTCTACACTAATTTTATAATCAATGATTCCAATAAATCACTCAGTCAGCTGAATGTGCTTAAATTCATGGTAAAAATACAAACATATTATTGTGGTAATCAGTTGAAACATGATTACTTAAAGATATGAATATCCATGATATTCAAAAGATAATAAAATTCCTAAATGCGATAAAATAACCAACGACCGACAGCTGTTAATTATCGATATTCCAGCCAGCATTCTTTCAAAACAAATTCACGTTGAAATATCAAAACCAAGATGAAAGTGGTCATGAGATATTAATCCACCCCACCAGCCACACTTTATTAAACTCTAATCTTTATCATTCCTGAATTGATGACAAATTTGCAATACTTTTCAGTGAATCAGGGACTGTTTCTCTGAGATTAATAATTCAAAATTAACAATAACCATTTCGATTAAATTAAAAAGCCAAAAATATAAAGCCCGTGTATAATGCACAGGCTTTATATAGATTCTGAAAATAATTACTGCTTAACTTATAAAAATGGAGTTATATTCCCTGCTCCTTCGCGTATTATAACCGGCGTATCATCAGTTAAATCAATTACAGTTGTAGGTTGTTGCCCTAAATAACCACCATGAATAATCAGATCAACCAGTTTCCCCAAATTATCTTTAATTTCTTCGGGATCAGATTCAGCAAAATCATTACCCGGTAAAATCAGACTGGTTGACATCAATGGTTCACCCACTTGTTCAAGCAGAGCCAGAGCAATGGGATTGGATGGAACACGTAACCCTATTGTTTTCCGTTTATCATTCATCAAGCGACGAGGAACTTCTTTAGTCGCACGCAAAATAAAAGTGTAATTGCCCGGTGTATTATTCTTAATCAAACGGAAAGCCGAATTATCGACGTAGGCATAGGTCGATATCTCTGATAAATCCCGACACATCAAGGTAAAATTATGATGACTATCCAACTGACGAATACGACATATCCGTGTCATCGCATCTTTATCTTCCAAACGGCAACCAATCGCATAACCAGAATCAGTCGGGTAAACAACTACTCCACCTTTCTTAAGCACATCCACACTTTGCCCTATTAGGCGTGGCTGCGGATTATCTGGATGAATATAAAAAAACTGGCTCATAAATTACCTCTTAATTTTATGCAGCCCCTACAGTGACCAGTTGCGCCATATTGGTACCACATCACCGGGTAACCACAATTTACGCCCTAATTCTATCCATGCGCAAGGCTGGTGAAAATCAGAACCTAACGAAGCCATCAAATCATATTCCCGTGACAATTGGCCGAGATATTGCCGCTCGTTAGGTGCCTGCTGGCACTGTGCAACTTCCATCGCATCACCACCATGTTGCTTAAACCAGACAATCAAACGTTTCAACCACTTAGTAGATAAATCATACCGCCCCGGATGAGCAATGACTGCCTGTCCACCTGATTGATGAATGACATCAATAGCTTGTTCAATTGTACACCATTGCGGTGAAACGTATCCGATTTTTCCCTTTGCCAGATATTTTTTAAATATTTTCGCAATCGTTGGCTCTTTACCTATTTCGATTAAATAGCGGGCAAAATGGCCTCGAGTCACTTGTCCACCATCCGCTAACCGGCTTGCCCCTGCCCAGGCATCGGGAATACCGACCTTTGCTAGTCTGCGGCCTATTTCAATTCCTCGTTCTTTCCTGAGTTCAGATTGTCTATTAAGTAATTCAATCATTGCATCTGACCGAATATCAATGTTCAACCCCACAATGTGAATCTCTATATTTTGCCACAAAGTCGATATCTCAACGCCTGATATGAGTTTCAATGGCAAATTGTGTTGGCTGATATGTTCATGAGCTAACGGAATGGCATCCGTTGTATCATGATCAGTCACAGCCAATACATTAACGCCCATTGTCACCGCACGTTCGACCAACTCCGACGGTGAAAGTGAACCATCCGATACTGTCGTATGGCTATGAAGATCATAAATTGTCACCAACTCAGTGACTGAATTTGTCATTATCTCTTTCCCTGACCAAATAGATTAAGAATAAGCTTAACGGTAAATGGTGATGTTTTACAGATTAAAGAAAGGGAGTGTTCGATATTCAGATAATTATTAACAATATCAAAAAATTTAGACGGGGCTTTCTATCGTTCCTAATGTATTTCCCTTGATCTCGTACAGGTGGAACAGAGCCAGTGCCACCTCACGGTTATCCGAGTTCGGTATTATGTTGCCATCTGGCAAAGATTTAGATCTTCTCTTTGAGGAATGACGAAAAAATCCTGACATCAAAATCGTGCGAGAACCCAATTTTTAAGCTTCACTCTGAAAAACATAACTGAACAAATATATACCCAATAGATTTCAAGTTGCAGGGCGGCAGCAAGTGAACGCATCCCCAGGAGCATAGATAACGATGTGACTGGGGTAAGTGAAAGCAGCCAACAAAGCAGCAGCTTGAAAGATGAAAGGTATAAATACTTCATAAAGCGCTTGACATATCAATACCGAACCAGTTTACTAGTACACAAGGTTAAGACAATGTCGTCTTATAGACTATCTCAATACTAAAGAGGCACTGAAAATGACTGCATTTATGATGTCTATCCGTTGGTGGCACAACTTCCCATTAAGGGCGGTATGGTCACGCACATAAATCATCAGTGCCAAATTACCAAAACCCGCCACAAGGCGGGTTTTTTGTATGCGTAATTCATTATCAGGACATAAAAATGACGGATAAACAACCAAAACTAATCATCATTGAGCAGGAAACCGCTTATCAGCCCGATCCTGCGCAACTATTCAATCAACTCTGCGGTGAGCGTCCAGCAACGTTATTGCTGGAATCTGCGGAAATTAACAGTAAAAAAAGCCTGAAAAGCCTAATCATCATCGACAGTGCCTTGCGTGTCAGTGCAAATGGCAATACGGTCACTTTTGATGCTCTGACAGAAAATGGTCGAAATTTATTACCTTTTCTAGCCCAAAAATTTACCAAAAACATTCAAGCCGAAATTACGCGCGATTCTCTTCAATTAATCTTTCCTAAGACCAACCACAATATGATGGATGAAGATAATCGACTGAAAGCTATGTCAGTATTTGATGCATTACGCGCCCTTCTTTCTCTAATGGAAGTGCCATCACAATATAATGCAGAGGCTATATTCGTTGGCGGTCTTTTTTCCTACGATCTGGTGGCCGGGTTTGAACCGTTACCAACAGTAAAAACGGTTCAGCGCTGTCCTGATTTTTGCTTTTATTTAGCAGAAACTTTACTGGTGATCGACCACCAGAATAAAAATTCCCGTCTGCAAATCAGTCTCTTTAGTGATTCTCAAGAAGAAAATCAACGCCTTAAACAGCGCTTGAAAATACTCACAGAACTGATCACAAAACCCGCTCAACCCATAAAACAAATCGCTGTACCTGCAATGAAAGTTTCGTGTAATCAGGATGACAAGATATATGCAGAAATAGTCGCACGGTTACAACAATCTATCCATCAAGGCGATATTTTTCAGGTAGTTCCATCACGACGCTTTTCTCTACCCTGTCCAGCACCGCTTAATGCTTATCAAAAGCTTAAACATCGTAATCCAAGCCCCTACATGTTTTTCATGCAAGACAAAGATTTTTGCCTGTTTGGTGCTTCCCCTGAAAGCGCGCTTAAATACGATGCATCCAACCGCCAAATTGAAATTTATCCTATTGCCGGCACACGCCCTCGTGGACGCGATGCCACCGGAGAATTAGATGCAGATCTGGACTGCCGGACAGAACTAGAGATGCGTACAGATCACAAAGAATTAGCTGAGCACTTGATGCTGGTTGACTTAGCTCGCAATGATTTGGCCCGTATTTGTGAACCTGGCAGCCGCTATGTCGCCGACCTGACAAAAGTGGATCGCTATTCCTTTGTTATGCATATGGTTTCCCGCGTCGTGGGAACACTACGCCATGACCTGGATATTTTTCATGCTTATCAAGCCTGTATGAATATGGGAACTCTCACCGGTGCACCAAAAGTACGAGCCATGCAACTTATCGCCCATTACGAAAATGAACGTCGGGGCAGCTATGGTGGTGCTGTCGGCTATTTCACCAGCAAAGGTGATATGGATACTTGCATCGTCATCCGCTCTGCCTACGTGGAAGATGGCATAGCGACAATTCAGGCTGGCGCTGGTGTAGTACTGGATTCTGTACCTTTGGCAGAAGCTGAAGAGACCCGCAATAAAGCCAGAGCCGTCATTCGTGCAATTGCTGAAGCTCATCAAGCAGAGGAGATTTTCTGATGGCAAATATTCTTCTGCTCGATAACGTGGATTCATTCACCTATAACCTCGTCGATCAATTACGCAGTAATAATCATCAGGTTGTTATCTATCGCAATACCGTTGCAACCGAAATCATTATGGAACAGTTCAGAATACTGCCATCTCCGTTACTGATGCTTTCACCGGGACCAGGCAAACCGTCTGATGCAGGATGTATGCCTCAATTACTCCAGCAAATAATCGGCAAAATTCCGGTGATTGGCATCTGTCTTGGACATCAGGCAATTATTGAAGCATATGGTGGAAAAATTGGCGCTGCTGATGAAATCCTACATGGTAAAGCCTCTCTGGCAGAACATGATAATCAGGCCATGTTCGCTAATCTGGAAAATCCTTTGCCCGTTGCACGTTACCACTCGTTGACAGGTAGCAGAATTCCATCTGAACTGACTATTTCGGCACGTTGTGGCAACACTATTATGGCTGTTCGCCACGACAAACATAAGGTTTGTGGATTCCAGTTCCACCCAGAATCTATTCTCACAACACATGGGGCTAGATTACTTGAACAAACTCTGACCTGGGCACTGAATTAAAAGGAGTGTGAAAATGCAGTTTATTTTCGATAAATTGTTCAGTGCACAGATACTGACACAACAAGAAAGCCAGCAACTGTTTTCAGCCATAATCCAAGGAAAATTAAGCGAATCACAACTCGCGGCTGTACTTATCAGCATGAAATTACGGGGCGAACAGCCAGAAGAGATCGCGGGGGCAGCTCAAGCGTTGCTGGAAAATGCCCTGCCATTTCCACGGCCAGACTACATTTTTTGCGATATTGTCGGAACAGGTGGTGATGGCACCAACAGTATCAATATATCGACCGCCAGTGCATTTGTCGCAGCTGCGTGTAATATCAAAGTTGCTAAGCATGGTAACCGCAGTGTTTCCAGCCGTTCAGGTTCATCTGATTTGCTGTCTGCATTTGGTATCGCACTTGATATCAGTGCAGAATGTGCACGCAACGCGCTGGATGAAATCGGCGTCTGTTTTCTTTTTGCTCCCCAATATCACATTGGATTCCGTCACGCAATGCCTGTACGCCAGCAACTAAAAACCCGGACTCTATTCAATGTGTTAGGTCCTCTGATCAATCCGGCACGTCCGCCGTTAGCATTAATTGGCGTTTACAGCCCCGATTTGGTTGACCCCATTGCCCGCACCTTGCAAGTTCTGGGTTATCAACGAGCAGCCGTTGTTCACAGTGGTGGAATGGATGAAGTTGCCCTACATGCACCAACAAAAGTTGCAGAGCTTAATGGTGGAGAAATCACCCGTTACCAATTAAATGCTGAAGATTTTGGTTTACAAAGTCATCCAATGGATGCATTAAAAGGAGGTTCACCAGAAGATAACCGCGAAATGCTCAGTCTATTGCTACAGGGCCGAGGTGAGAAAGCACATGCTGATGCTGTTGCCGCTAACGTTGCCCTTCTGATGAAAATTCATGGACAGGAAAATTTACGTCACAACACACAACAAGCTCTTGAAACTATCTATAGTGGCCGAGCTTATGAACGAGTCACTGCACTTGCAGCAAGGAGTTAACAATGCAAGCTACCGTTTTACAGAAAATTGTTAATGATAAAGCAGAATATCTTATTGGACGTAAGCGACAACAACCACTGGAAAGTTTTATTGATTCCATTGTTGCCAGCAACCGCAGTTTTTATCAGGCACTAAGCAATAAACAGACCGTTTTTATTCTGGAATGCAAAAAGGCATCTCCTTCAAAAGGACTCATTCGCCAGAATTTCGATCCAATCCAGATAGCAAAAACTTATCAGCCTTATGCCGCCGCAATCTCAGTATTAACTGATGAAAAATATTTTCAGGGTAGCTACGATTTCCTTCGGCTGGTGAGTGATGCTGTTCCTCAGCCGGTATTGTGTAAAGATTTTATTATCGATCCTTATCAGATTTATCTCGCTCGTTATTATCAGGCAGATGCAGTTTTATTGATGCTTTCTGTCCTTGATGATGAACAATATATTACGCTGTCTGAACTTGCGCATAGCCTGAATATGGGCGTACTGACTGAAGTCAGCTCAGAAGAAGAACGAAGCAGAGCTGTTACACTAAAAGCCAAAGTGATTGGTATCAATAATCGTGATCTGAGAGATCTTTCTATCGATTTGAACCGTACCAAACAACTTGCACCACAATTACCGCAAGGAACCATTGTTATTAGCGAGTCAGGCATCCACCAGCATCAACAAATTCGTGAACTCAGCCATTATGTCAATGGTTTTCTAATTGGCAGCGCTTTGATGGCTCAATCCGATTTAGATCTGGCATTACGCCAATTAATTCTGGGTGAAAATAAAGTCTGTGGGTTAACCCGCCCACAAGACGCCAAAGCCGCGTTACAAGCCGGTGCTGTATATGGCGGTTTGATATTTGTTGAACACTCCCCGCGTAAAATTAATATCAAACAGGCACAGCAAATCATCAATGCAGCTGCTCTCAAATATGTAGGCGTGTTTCAAAATCAATCATCTGCATTCGTCAGCCATACCGCCCATACCCTTTCTCTGACGGCGGTGCAATTGCATGGGGCAGAAGGCGAAATTTATATTCAAGAACTTCGAAAAATATTGCCTGAAAATTGCCAAATATGGAAAGCAATTGATATGTCAAAAGATACATTCCACACCAAAATCGGAAACATTGATTGTTATCTGCTTGATAACGGCAAAGGTGGAACCGGCAAGACTTTTGACTGGCAATTAATTGACAAACAATCACTCAATAACATCATTCTGGCAGGTGGATTAAATGAGGAAAATTGCCAGCAAGCAGCAAAATATGGCTGTCTCGGACTTGATTTTAACTCTGGTGTCGAAAGCTCACCTGGCATCAAAAGCAGTCATAAATTGAATAAAGTTTTTCAACGTTTGCGCTGTTACTAAGTAGCAACAATTTTCCGATTAATTACATGGACAAATAGAATAATGAGTAAACTTAACCCCTATTTTGGTGATTTCGGTGGACAATTTGTCCCACAGATCCTTATTCCAGCCCTTGATCAATTAGAATCAGCATTTATTACTGCTCAGAAAGATCCTGAATTCCAACAAGAGTTTCAGAATCTCCTGAAAAACTATGCGGGTAGACCCACTGCATTAACTTTATGCTGTAATCTGACCAGCGGCACTAAGGCTCGCCTTTATCTGAAACGTGAAGATTTATTACATGGCGGCGCTCATAAAACCAATCAAGTACTTGGTCAAGCGTTACTGGCCAAACGTATGGGTAAAGATGAAATTATTGCAGAAACCGGTGCCGGCCAGCATGGCGTAGCAACCGCCCTTGCCTGCGCACTTTTAAATATGAAATGCCGTATTTATATGGGGGCTAAAGATGTCGAGCGCCAATCCCCTAATGTCTTCCGCATGCGTCTGATGGGAGCCAAAGTTATCCCGGTTTACAGTGGCTCTGCAACCCTGAAAGATGCCTGTAATGAAGCACTGCGTGACTGGTCTGGCAGCTATGATAAAGCCCACTATTTGTTAGGGACTGCCGCAGGACCTCATCCTTATCCAACGATGGTTCGAGAGTTTCAGCGTATGATTGGCGAAGAAGCCAAATCCCAAATTCTGGCAAAAGAGGGGCGTCTGCCCGATGCCGTGTTGGCCTGTGTTGGTGGTGGCTCCAACGCTATTGGCATGTTTGCGGAATTTATTCCAGAAACCTCAGTACGGCTGATTGGTGTTGAACCCGCCGGACACGGTATTGAAACAGGTAAACATGGCGCCCCGCTGAAACATGGTAAGCTGGGTATCTATTTTGGTATGAAATCCCCAATGATGCAGACAGGTGAAGGCCAGATTGAAGAATCTTATTCTATTTCAGCAGGCTTGGATTTCCCTTCAGTTGGTCCTCAACACGCCTATTTAAATAGTATCGGGCGAGCTGACTATGTTTCTATCACTGATGATGAAGCATTAGAGGCATTCAAAACCCTTTCTCGCGAGGAAGGCATTATTCCAGCTCTCGAATCCTCTCATGCACTGGCTTATGCTTTGAAAATGATCCATCAATCTCCAGATAAAGAGCAATTATTGATTGTTAATCTATCCGGTCGTGGTGATAAAGACATATTTATTGTTCATGATATTTTAAAATCAAGGGGGGAAATCTGATGGAACGTTACGGGCAGCTATTTAAGACACTGAAAAGCCGCAATCAAGGTGCTTTTATCCCCTTTGTCACACTGGGCGATCCAAATCCAGAATTATCGTTGGAAATTATTGATGCATTGATTGCCGGAGGTGCTGATGCACTTGAGTTGGGCATTCCTTTTTCTGATCCATTGGCTGATGGCCCGACAATTCAGAATGCCAATCTGCGCGCTTTCTCCTCAAACGTCACCCCCACTCTTTGTTTTGAACTACTCGCAAAAATCCGAGTAAAACATCCTGATATACCAATTGGTTTATTAATGTACGCGAATCTGGTTTTTCACAATGGGATAGACGAATTTTATCGCCGCTGCAAAGATGCAGATATTGACTCGGTATTAGTTGCAGATGTTCCTATCTCAGAATCACGACCATTCCGTACCGCAGCAATGAAACATGGAATTGCCCCTATTTTTATCTGCCCACCCAATGCAGAAGATGAATTATTACGTGAAATCGCTTCTCATGGCCGGGGATATACCTATCTATTATCCAGACCAGGGGTTACCGGTACAGAAAGACGCGCTGAACAGCCTTTAAATCATCTAGTCAATAAGCTACGAGAATATCATGCTGCACCACCATTACAGGGATTTGGTATTTCAGAGCCAGCGCAGGTAAAAGAAACATTAACAAACGGAGCGGCAGGAGCAATTTCTGGATCTGCAATAGTCAGAATTATTGAAGAAAATCTTTCTCAGCCAGAAATAATGCTGAAAAAATTGACTGAATTTGTATCAAACATGAAATCTGCCACCCAAGTTTAGGGCAAAAAATGGGGCAAAATTTGCCCCATAATTTTCATATCAAACAAACTCTGTTCTCATCAGAAGTGATAACCCACACCAAACATAAATACCCACGGATCAAGCCGGGTGTCAATCTTATATTGTTGGCCACCTGCCTTGAATTTTACATCCGTTTCAACGTTTACCCACCATACAGAGGCGTTTAACATCCAGTTCTGATCTAACTCATAATCCAGACCAACGTGTCCCGCAACACCCCAAGAATCTTTTAAATCCAGACTATGTAAGTTGTTATCTCTAACAGCTGAATTACCATTAAATTTTTCGTTAAAGAAAGTGGTATAGTTCAGACCGATACCAACATAGGGGCGAAATTGACTTTCTTTAGAGCCGAAATAGTATTGTGCCATTAATGTCGGCGGCAGATGTTTTACTTTAGCAATATCACCAACACCCGGTAAACTTACCTGATGTTGGAAAGGTGTCGCTGCCAGTAATTCAACACCTATATTATCGGTAATCATATAACTGAAGGTTAAACCCATCTGAGTATTATTATCCGTACTAAAAGAGCCTACCCCTAATACATTATCAGAACCAGTATTAGGTCTTAACGTCGCAGTACCCGTGCGGAAAATAAAATCACCTGCTTCATGAGCAAGAACAAACGATGGTGCTAAAGTTGCCGCTGCCAATACAAATGCAGAAAGTTTTTTCATTATTCATCCCATTCCTGTTATTTAAAGTAGACCAAAATATACCGATATATTTTAAATTATGATCCAAGACAGATCACATCTTTTAAATAATTTAAGTAAGATCGCACACTTGCAATATTATTATTTCAAAAATGAATTATTTTAAATTGATACAAATCAATGTTTATTATTAATTAGAGTTTTTTCATACTTATATACCAATTCCAATATTTTACATTTTATCTAATTATATTTCCATTATGTTTTAACAAAGTTAAATTTATGTTTATTTTTATATTGAAAATATCATATGAAGAACTTTTTTCTCTCATCAACCATGACTATCAGCTATTAATTTATCCGTATAATCTCCTTTCAACTATCCACATTTGTCCATACAGAGTACAATTGACCATTGTGTATCATTGTTTAACCTGATGGGAGCTGTCTTCATGCCAATCACGGCGAATACCCTGTACCGTGACAGTTTTAACTTTTTCAAGAATCAACTGTTAAGTATTCTGACTCTAGCCATTCTTGCGGCCCTGGTTACTACCCTATTAGGGCACCTGTTTATCCCTGATAGCGAACAGATGAAGCTGCTAACAGAAGCAGAATTCACTTTTGCAACATCGGGTAAGGCAGGTATTCAGGATTTAGTGTCTCAGATGACACCAGAACAACAGTCAATGATTATGCGTGCGGGAATAGGAACTATTTTCTCAAGTATGATTGGTAATGTACTGCTCGCTGGTGGTGTGCTGACATTGGTCGCTGCAATTTCAGCCGGAAACCGTATCTCTTCATTACAAGCAATCGGTTTATCAGCAAGCCAATTACCGAAGTTGTTTCTTCTGCTGCTGATATGTATCCTGCTAATTCAACTTGGTTTGATGGCAATGCTGGTGCCAGGCATTATTTTATCTATCGCACTGGCCTTGGCACCCGTTATTATGACCGTTGAGCGTAGTGGTATTTTTGCCTCAATGAAAACAAGCTGGAAACTGGCATTTGCCAATATTCGTTTACTGATTCCGGCAATTCTACTATGGCTGACTGCAAAACTCTTGATAGCGTTTATTACTGACCGTCTGACATTCATTCATAATGAGGTGGCAGGAATCACGCTTGGCGTATTGAATAACTTGATCTCCGCCATTCTGCTGATCTACTTGTTCCGCTTATATATGCTAGTTACTTATTCACAGCAAAAATAAATATAAATTCCCTGTCTTACGACAGGGAATCTTCTCAAAATAGTGCTAACCAAGTTAAATATAAATTAGCGAATTTGATTAAAATCGATAACCAACACCAACTACCCAAGTACCTACTTTAAGGTCACCCAGTTTTGAATATTCATAGGATGCATCGATAGCCAGATTTGGCATAGGATTAAACTGTAATCCTGCGCCATAGCCAACAGATGTTTTGCTATCTGAATAATCATTAGGGCCTTTAACTTTTCCACGAGCCGCACCAACCAGACCGTATACACTTACATATTCATTAAAGCGGTATGAAGGGCCAGACATCAAGGAATAATAATCCATATCAAGTTTAGTGAGTTTTTTATCACCATATTTGAAATCGTAACCCGTATATGTGGCCGAGCCAATAACACCGAAATGATCATCCAGCTCATAACGATACTTCAAGTTAAAACCTTTTGGGTCCTTATTAGATTTATATTCATCACCATCATACTTTACATGTCCCTGAGCATAGCCACCAGAAATAGTACTTTCACCACCCGCATTTGCCGCAACTGCAAATACAGATAAACCTACTGCCACCACTGAGGCTACCAATGTTTTTTTCATTGAAAATCCCTAATATTATATAAATTATAAAAACAACTAATTGCGAGCCGGTATTGTTTATCAACTATTAGTAGAAAACAACTAAATCCTGTTTATTGTTAATTAATCGTTTAATAAAGAGAAATACTATAATTTTGTTAATTTCAGTAGAAAACCGTATTTATTTATCATAGAAAATTGATTTATTAGCAAGCCAACTCGCGAAATGGCCCCCGCTACTACTTATCTACCTTATAGCAGATATTCGCCAATATTCTCTTGCTGGTTTATACAATTCCATTATAACTGACCATGAAATTATTATGGATAATTATAATAAGATGGTAAAAATCATTATTGACGTGTTGAATAATCTAATCTCCATTATTTTACTGATTTACCAATTCCGGTTATATATGCTAATTGCCTTTTCATAGCAAAAATAAACATAAAATCACTACCCGAACAAGCCCCATAGTTATAAAAACTATGAGGCTGACAGGTCATAACATAAATAAATTGGCTCACATTGTATTAGATGTGCTACTTCAAGCCGCTATATTCTTAGTTCCACAAGATGACATAACCCTTTCAACGATTTCTTGCTCAATTTTTATTTCAAAATCAGTAAACAACGCCTTTGGTTTTACATTTCTGCCATTCTTTTCCAAAGCCACAAAACCGTGTCGATTCAGTGTTTTTAACGTAGCTGACAAGTTACTTGGTTGCCTTCCTGACAACTTAGCCAGCTCTACGATTGTTTCCGGTTTCTGTTCATTGATCAGACGTAAAAGAACAATATTATCACTGCTAAGTACCTGGGCCAGAGCGATCATAGAGGTAAACCAAATCTTAGGTTCACCAGGCTGAACGACATATTCACCTTTGACTATAGCCAGTGTGCGCTTACGTATAAGTTCTTCATTCATTACGCCAATGAGTGCTTTCATCGTATTACCCTCTTTTTTCGCGTACAGCGATAATTTCATCAATTTTAGTAAAAAAATCCTCAATTAACTGATATGCAGAAGTAAATTCATACGGAACACCCTTATCTATAGAGTTTCTATGAACATGGTCATACACTAATCGCCCCCGGTACTGATTTTTTCTTGATGGCGTAATTGCGTGCGCATTATCCATTCCAAACACTCGTGTATTGTATTTGTCATGCAATGTTAAGTTATAACGGATACCATGTGGAATGAAATTCGTTGGCTGGACAGCCCACACCTCAATTTTCCACCAATAACCATCATCCCTATTGACTCGCTGACCATGCAACTCAAGTAAGACGTCCAAACCTGAATCAAATTGCATTACTAAAAACCTCCTTGTTTATTATGACCTAATCATATGTTTTTATCCGATGAACTTCAAGCTCAGTGAATAACCATGCACCATTATCTTTTGATGTAATTAGAGTACCACTCAGGCTTACTTTGAATCATTCGTACCGCAAAATAGAGATCGGGCACCACAATCAGATCGTCGTCACTACTTTTAAGTTTATTCTGCTTTATCCAACGAGTAAGTTCTGTCCGACGACCAGCGAGCACCAGTGTGATACCTTTCACTTTCAATTCAGTAATCAATTCATCAATAGCCGCAAATACACTGACATCATCATGGGTGAAACTAACAGCAGCATCGACAACTAACCAACCTGGACGTTTTTGCACTCTGTCAACATGCTGTAACACCCGCTTTTTAAAATAACTGACATTGAAATAAGTCAATGGTGAGTTAAACCGGTACAACATTACACCGTCTATCGGTTTAATCTCATTACCCTGATTAATTGAATGGATCATCCCTTGTTCATTAACACCTAGGAGTTGATCTGTCGGGCGGAATATAATTCGCAAAAACTGCAATAAACCAAGCAGAACAGCAAAACCTACACCATTAATCAAACCAACCACCAACACTGCAATCAGTGTAAATAATGACAGAGTAAATGCCTGACGATTTCGTTTCCTCAATGACAGAATCGCCCGCAGACTCAACAGTGACGATGCTGAATAAATAAGCACCACACCCAGAGATGACAACGGAATATAATTCAGAAAATCTGTCATAAACAGCAAAACTAACAAAATAATAGAGGCGGCAATGACAGAAACCAGTTGAGTTTTCCCGCCAATAGCATCATTAACTGCGGTACGGCTGCTAGCCGCACTGACCGCAAACCCCTGCGATAAAGCAGAGGCAATGTTCGCAATACCCAACGCCCTAAGCTCAGAATCCGCATCGATCTGATAGCCATTTTTACTGGCAAAGCTACGAGCAGTCATCATAAAACTAACAAAACTGATAACAGCGAGGTTCAGAGATGGAATAACCAGCTCACGCATAATTCCAGGCTGAAAATCTGGCACGGGTACAATGGGTAATCCCTTACCACTAACACTACCAACAATCTGGATACCATATTTTTCAAGCCCAAATTGCCAACTTATATAAGTCGTTAATACCATAGCCAATAGAGGCCCGGGCCAGGCAGGACGTAAGAAACGCACAGTCAACAAAATCAACACCGTTACAACAGACATTGCTAACGTTGGTAAATGCGTACTCATTAATTTAGCAGGCAATACGAGTACCCTTTCAATCAACCCAGCGGGTACACCAGAAAAGCCGAAGACTTTAGCCAACTGATCCACAATGATTGTCAATGCAACCCCATTCATTAATCCTTTAAGAATCGGTCTTGAAAGAAAATCAGCAAATGCACCTAATCGAAAATGACTAGCAACAACACACCATACCCCGGTCATTAAAGTCATCACAATCGTAAGCTGCCACCGCACATCTTCATTATCAAAAACTAATGGTGCCACTGCTGCGGCAATGACGGCACACGTTGCCGCATCCGGCCCAACAATCAATTGTCTTGAAGTACCAAATAATGCATAAGCGAACATAGGTAAAATACAGGCATAAAGACCTATAATTGCACTTATTCCCATTAATTCAGCATAAGCAATAGCAACAGGTAGAGCGACTGCAGCCACAGAAAGCCCGGCTCTTAGATCATGACTAAACCACTCCTTACGATAATGAGAGAAATTGCCTAACCCTGGCATCCAACGCTGTAGTTTTTTCCACTGCATCTGGTTTATGCCCTCTTATTTTTCAACGGGTCTTGGTTATAATGCTGTGTTATATGTTTACTGACAACAGGAAGTTAATTACACCGCCCTTTATGGTAAAATTGTGCGAAACGGATCGATAAAATTCTTTTTTTATTGATAACTAAAGTCATACTGTTGCCGCTTGGTACACTTAATCACCAACATCAGGTACAGTCAGATATCGGAATTACGATAGGTTCAAACATGAAACAACTTTTAGACTTTCTACCTTTAGTCGTGTTTTTTGTTGTATACAAAATGTATGACATTTTCTACGCTTCCGGGGCCTTAATTGCAGCGACGGGTTTAGCTGTAGCCATTACTTATTTCATCTACCGAAAAGTAGAAAAATCTTCCCTGATTACTTTTATCATGGTTACGGTTTTCGGCACCTTAACTTTGGCTTTCCACAGTGATCTATTTATTAAATGGAAAGTCACAGCAATCTATGGTTTATTTGCATTAGCTTTGCTAGGCAGCCAATGGTTCATGAAGAAACCACTTATTCAGAAAATGCTAGGAAAGGAGTTGATTTTACCGGATTTTGTCTGGAATAAACTAAATATGGCGTGGGCACTATTCTTCATTGCTTGTGCACTGGCTAATATTTATGTCGCATTCTGGTTACCACAAGATGTCTGGGTCAACTTTAAAGTATTTGGTCTAACTGCCCTGACTCTGGTTTTCACCGTGCTCAGTGTAGTATATATTTACCGCCATCTGCCACGCGAACAGAAGTAACCATATTCAAATGAATACCTGTCTTCTGTAATCTGAGGCAGGTATTGTCTTTTCATCAAATAAAGTAAAGTTTTCAATGACACAACAACAATTACCCAACGGAGAGTTAGTACTCCGCACACTGGCTATGCCTGCCGATACCAACGCAAATGGAGACATTTTTGGCGGATGGTTAATGTCACAAATGGATATTGGGGGCGCAATTCTAGCAAAAGAAATTGCAGAAGGCCGCGTTGTCACTGTCAGAGTAAATGGTATTACTTTCCTAAAACCTGTCGCTGTTGGTGATGTAGTATGCTGTTATGCACATTGCCTCAAAACTGGTAACAGCTCGATTACCATTAATATCGAAGTCTGGGTCAAGAAAGTAGCATCTGAGCCTGTAGGTCAACGCTATCGTGCAACCGAAGCTGTATTCACTTATGTTGCTGTTAATGAGGATAATACTCCCCGCCGTTTACCAGAAGGCAAAACCCAATTCCAACTAGCCAGCAGCATTTGCGAATAAACCTGATACGGATAAAAAAAGGAGCATCTTAATAATGCTCCTTTTTTATCTATACTCTTCATCTTTCAAGTTGCTGCTTTGTTGGCTGCGTTCACTTGCCGCCGCGCTGCAATTTGAAATCTATTGGGTATATATTTTTCCAATAATCAGGATTGAGTTATACCGGTAATTCTAAATTCTACCGTTGTGATATAGCCAACAGCGGGTATTTTTTCATAGCGCCATTTTCTCATTGCTTTTTTTACTTCCCGGTCAAAAACATTCGGTGGATTGGCCCCAATCACTTCTATATTTTTTACCCTGCCGTCTTCATCAATATCATATTTGACTTTAACGTAACCTTCGGTACCCAATGCTGAAGCTCTTGATGGGTAAATAGGCAAAGCTTTACTTAACGCCTTTGGGCCTTTCTGCGGCTTAATTACCGTATCATTCCGACTATTATCAATACGGTCAGCCAGTGCATTCTGGTTAAACGATGGTTTTTCCGATTGCTCCGCTTTCCTCTCCACGGGTTCAGATTGCTTTTTAACAACCTTTTTCTTTACTTCTGGCTTCGGTTTCTTCACCTCTGGTTTTGGGATCACTGGCTCTGGAACAGGTTCAGGTTCTGGTGGCTCCTCTGGTTCTGATACAGGTTCCGGTGCAGCAGGTTCTGATACAGAAACTTCTTCAGCAGCTAACTGAATCATAGCTACAGACATAGGTGCAACATCAGGCTGTCTTTCCGGTATCACAGTACCAAAAAGTGCGGCGGCAACAGAGATATGTAAACAAACTGATAAAAATACTGGCCAACGTATCCAGCGCATAAGAAAGTTCTTTATTAGCAGCATAATAGTCAATCCTCGAATAACTGCTAGTTTAAATGCAAATAGCAATCATATTCAATAAAGATTGTAGATGAGCGTGAATATTAAGGCCAAAAATACTATTTTTTTAATGCATCCATTCACCATACTGAACGAATAATAGAGCACGACGTTGTTTATAACCATTTAATTTACGTAGTGAATAAATTCGCAAATTACGTCTTGATTGCCCCACCAGCCACCGGCGGCGGCGGTGGGAACTCTGACGTAACATTCGCCACCTTCCTACTTCATTCCTGCTATGTCTCATAAAATATACCCGTAAAAATAATCACGCTCATTATAAGCCTTTAAAAATGATATCCAAGACGTATCTGGATAGTACTTTTTATATCAATAATGCGAAATGACTAATATCAAGTATGATGCTTGCAGTATACTTGCGGATTTTTTGGTAAATTCATCAGATTAATAGATCGTTTATATCCCGTGCCTCTGGGAAAACGTGTTAAACGCCACCAAAGATGTTTGAACAAAACAGGATTGATTGCCGAACATGACAACCTTTTATTCCGTCCTAAGTTGGCTTGCTATTTTCTTCTATTGGCTGATTATTGCCAGTATCACCCTACGCATTTTGATAAAGCGCCGACCTGTAACTTCCGCTATGACCTGGCTATTGATTATTTATATCCTGCCTTTAGTTGGAATTATTGCTTACCTGTCATTTGGTGAACTGCATTTGGGGAAACGTAGAGTTGAACAGGCCAAAGCCATGTGGCCATCAACAGCCACATGGCTTGAAGAGTTGCGCAAATCTCGCCATATCTTTGCTACAGAAAACAGTGAAGTAGCAACACCTTTATTCCAGCTTTGCGAGCGACGGCAAGGGCTTGAAGGTGTTAAAGGTAACAAGATCCAACTGCTGAAAACCTATGACACTTCATTAAAAACCATCATCAAAGATATTGATAACGCCAAACACAATATTGAGATGATGTTTTATATCTGGCAATCCGGCGGCTTGGTTGAACAAGTCACTGATGCCCTCATGGCCGCTGCACGCCGAGGGGTCAGATGTCGCGTCATGGTAGATTCAGCGGGAAGTTGGTTATATTGTCGCAGTCAATACCCAGACATCATGCGTCAAGCAGGAATTGAATTTGTTGAAGCTTTGCGGGTTAATATCTTCCGTTTATTTTTACGCCGGATGGATCTGCGCCAACACCGCAAAATCATCTTGATTGATGATTATATTTCTTACACTGGCAGCATGAATATGGTCGATCCACGTTTCTTTAAACAAAATGCTGGTGTTGGGCAGTGGATCGACATCATGGTAAGAATGGAAGGGCCTGTCACCACGACTATAGGGGTTATTTACGCCTGTGACTGGGAAATGGAAACGGGTCAGCGTATCTTCCCGCCATCACCAGACAACAACATTATGCCATTTGAACAGGCCAGTGGGCACACGACTCAGATTATTGCATCCGGTCCAGGATTCCCTGAAGAATTGATTCAACAATCTTTAATGACTGCTATTTTCTCTGCCCGTAAGCAACTGATTCTAACTACCCCTTATTTTGTTCCCAGTGATGACCTAATGAACGCTATCTGTACCGCAGCCTTACGAGGTGTAGACGTCATTATCATCGTTCCCCGTAGAAATAATTTTTTCCTTGTCCGCTGGGCAAGTCGGGCATTCTTTTCTGAGCTGTTAAACGCAGGAGTGAAGATTTACCAATTTGAAGATGGTTTATTACATACCAAAAGCGTTTTGGTTGATGGTCAGCTCAGCATGGTTGGTTCAGTTAATCTCGATATGCGTAGCCTATGGCTAAATTTTGAAATTACCGTGGTTATCGATGATGAAAACTTTGGCAATGACCTAACTCTGGTGCAATACGATTACATTTCCCGTTCTACATTGTTGGCAGTCAATGAGTGGGAGCAACGTCCTCTGTGGCATCGAATTATTGAACGTATTTGTTACTTCTTTAGCCCTCTATTGTGATCAATCCCCTCGTCTTGTAAAGACGGGGGTACCAATCAATGCTTCATCATGTTTTAATTCCTCCATCATAACTCACGAATAAATCAATATGGACAACAGGCCCCCGCAAACTATGGATTTAGATCTCAATAACCGAATAACAGAAGACGAAACTCTTGAGAAGGCGTATGACATCTTTCTTGAGCTGGCCCCATCCAATCTTGATCCTGCTGATATTCTGTTATTTAGCTTACAATTCGAAGTACGTGGCGGTGCCGAACTATTAAATCCTTCTGATGAGTGGCTTGAACATGTGGATTTCGATCTGAACCCTGACTTCTTTGCCGAAGTCATTATCGGATTAGCAGAATCTGAAGATACAGAGATTAATGATATTTTTGCCCGTATTCTGATTTGTCGGGAAAAATCTCACCAAATTTGCCATATTTTGTGGAAAGAGTAAAAAAACCAAAACTACATTTTGATCCGACGTCGCACCTCAAAAAGTGAGAGTTACCGGTTTTAATATAGGTTTGAACGCCTGACATAACACCAAAAAGTAACTCTCATATTTATGACTTACAAGATACTTCAATATATGATCAAATGATAAACACCATCTAATATGACAACGTCACTAACAATCACAATGGGTCAACCTTCAAACAAGACACGGCATGACGGAAACTCCCCTCCATCAATGGCCGTGTTTTAGCGCATTCAGGATCTGCCATTGGGCAACGAGTACGGAAAACACATCCTGATGGCGGATTGATGGGTGACGGTAACTCGCCTTCCAGCAATTCAATGTGTTTATTTCGCTCTTTATCCGGATCAGGCACTGGTACCGCCGACATCAACGCTTTGGTATAAGGGTGCTGAGGATTATGATAAACCTCATCATAAGTTCCCAGTTCCACGGCATGTCCAAGGTACATTACCAATACACGGTCAGATATGTGTTTAACTACAGCAAGATCATGGGCAATAAAAATCAGCGATAGCCCCATCTCACGTTGTAATTCCTGCAACAGGTTAACAACCTGAGCCTGAATGGATACATCGAGCGCGGATACAGGTTCATCACAAATCACCAGTTTAGGTTCAAGGATAAGCGCCCGTGCAATCCCAATACGCTGACACTGACCACCAGAAAATTCATGAGGGTAACGGTTAATCAGGTTAGGCAATAATCCAACCTTCATCATCATTGCGCTTACCCGGTCTTTGATTTCCAGCTTTTTCATCTTGGGATGATAAGTGCGCAATGGCTCAGCGATAATATCGCCTATCGTCATTCTCGGATTCAAAGATGCTAATGGGTCCTGAAATATCATCTGGATATCACTGCGGATATCTCGCCATTGCTTATCATTCATATCCAGCAGATTTTGCCCCAGCCAGGTTACTGAACCACCAGAAGATTTAACCAATCCGATAATTGCACGGGCAAGAGTCGATTTACCACAACCGGATTCACCAACCACACCAAGGGTTTCGCCTTCATACAACCTCAATGTTACGCCATCGACCGCTTTCAGCGTTTTGGCTGGGTGCCAGAACCATTGTTTGCCATCTTTGATATCAAAGTGAACTTTTAAATCTGCTACTTCCAGCAGCACACGTCTTTCTTCAATCGGACTCATACCAATTCTCCCGGTGCTTTAAAACAAGCTCGCAAACGCCCGTTGCCAAATGCCTCTAACTTTGGTTCACAATCTACACAACGGTCTACTGAAAACTGGCAGCGTGGCTGGAACGGACACCCTTTCGGCAGCCGCAACAAGTTAGGCGGATTCCCCGGGATCGTCGTCAATGATTCTTCATCACCATCAAGACGAGGAACAGCACTAAGAAGGCCAATAGAATAAGGATGAGTTGGTTGATAAAACACTTCACGTGCTGAGCCATATTCCATCGTTCTCCCCGCATACATCACCAACACTTTGTCACAAATACCTGCAACGACGCCCAAATCGTGAGTAATCATAATAATCGCGGTATTAAATTCCCGTTTCAGCTCATTCAGCAGGGTCATAATCTGAGCCTGAACCGTTACATCAAGTGCGGTTGTCGGTTCATCAGCAATAAGTAATTTTGGCCGGCATAACAATGCCATGGCGATCATTACACGTTGGCGCATACCACCAGAAAATTCATGAGGATACATGTTCATACGCTTACGCGCTTCCGGCATTTTAACCGCATCTAACATCCGAATTGACTCAAGATACGCTTCACTTTTACTCATATGTTTATGCAACATCAATACTTCTGTCAGTTGGTCACTGACGCGCATATAGGGATTGAGAGAAGTCATTGGGTCCTGAAATATCATCGATATTTCTTCCGCTCTCATGCGGTTTAGTTCTTTCTCTTGCAAATTAAGAATTTCCCTGCCATTAAAAATAGCAGAGCCACCGGTTATCCCGTTTCTGGCAAGCAATCCCATCAGAGCAAAAGCAGTTTGTGATTTCCCAGAACCAGATTCCCCTACAATCCCCAGTGTTTCCCCGGCCCGTAAATCAAAATTTAACTTATTCACCGCGATAACATTCCCTTCCGGGGTGCTAAAAGTCACGTTCAAATCTTTAACAACCAACAACGGCTCAGAACTATTCTGGTTTTTAACGCTGTTCATGTTACCTCCTTAACGATCTTTCGGATCGAGGGCATCACGTAGGCCATCGCCGATAAAGTTAAAACAAAACAGTGTCACCACCAGAAAACCGGCAGGAAACAACAGTAACCATGGGGAAACTTCCATCGAATTCGCACCATCACTTAACAATGCCCCCCAACTACTTAATGGCTCCTGAGTTCCCAACCCCAGAAAGCTAAGAAACGACTCAAACAGAATCATGCTTGGTACTAATAAAGATGCATAAACCACCACTACCCCTAATACATTAGGGACGATATGGCGCAATACGATGTAACGGGTTGACACACCACACACCAGCGCTGCTTCAATAAACTCCTTACGTTTCAAGCTCAGCGTCTGACCGCGGACAATACGTGCCATATCCAGCCATGACACCATACCGATTGCGACAAATATCAGAAAAATATTCTGTCCAAAGAAGGTCACCAATAGGATCACAAAAAACATGAATGGAAATGAGTTCAAAATTTCCAGCAGACGCATCATAACTGAATCTGTTTTTCCACCCAGATAACCAGATAATGATCCATATAAAGTTCCGACGACTACCGCAACCAAAGCGGCTGCCACCCCAACCATCAATGAAATTCGCCCCCCAATGGCAACACGCACCAGCAAATCACGACCGGAAGAATCTGTACCAAAATAGTGACCTGATTCAAAATCAGGTGGCATCGACATCATAGCCCAGTCAGTATCATCATAAGTAAATTGAGCTAACATCGGTGCCAGGATCACAAACAAGGTAATCAAAGATAACAGACACAAGCTGGCAATCGCCGCCCGGTTGTGAATAAAACGACGTCGTGCATCCTGCCATAAACTACGACCTTCAACTTCCAGTTGCTCAGAGAAATTTTCCAGAGCTTCGCTGTTTTGTTTATTTACTATCATTGCGCGCTCCAGTTTTAATAACGGATCTTCGGATCGATAACCGCATACAACACATCAACAATCGCATTGAACAGAATAGTCAAGCCACCAACCAAAATAGTCAGGCTTAATACCAATGAATAGTCACGGTTCAATGCTCCATTAACAAACAACTGCCCTATTCCCGGCAAACCGAAGATCGTTTCAATAACCATTGAGCCAGTGATAATGCCAACAAAAGCAGGTCCCATATAAGAGATGACCGGCAGCAATGCAGGTTTTAAAGCATGGCGGAAAATAATGATGCGCAATGGCAACCCTTTAGCACGCGCAGTACGGATAAAGTTAGAGTGCAACACTTCTATCATTGAACTACGGGTAATACGGGAGATACTGGCAATATAAGCCAAAGACAATGCCACCATTGGCAATATCACGTACTTCGGTGCTCCACCATTCCAGCCTCCTCCCGGCAGCCATTTAAGATGAATAGCAAACACCAGCACCAGTAACGGTGCTACGACAAAGCTTGGGATAACAACCCCCGTCATGGCGAAACCCATAACTGTATAATCCCACTTTGTATTTTGATTAAGTGCAGCAATCACCCCGGCGCTGACCCCCAACACAACTGCCATAATAAATGCCGCAGCACCTAACCTGGCAGATACCGGAAATGCCACGGCGACCAGATCGTTAACGGTATAATCCTTATATTTAAAAGAAGGCCCAAAATCCCCCTTAGTAAGCTGGATTAGGTAATCAAAATATTGTTTATAAATTGGATCATTCAAATGATATTTCGCTTCAATGTTTGCCAGTACTTCTGGCGGTAACTTCCGTTCACCGGTAAATGGACTGCCTGGCGCCAACCTCATCATGAAAAACGAAATAGTAATAAGAATAAAAAGTGTCGGGATCGCCTCTAAACAACGGCGTAAAATAAATTTAAGCATTGCCCGTTCCTATGTGTTGGCCCTGAACCCTGGCCTTAAAATAATCTGCCACTAAAAGCAGCCATTTCCAGGCTGCCCTACAACCATTAGTGTTTGATAATATAAAGATCTTTGGTATGTAAATTATCTAAAGGATCTTTCCCTGTGTAGCCACCAACATAGGGCTTCACCAACCGGGTATTCACATAGTAGTAAAGGGGAACAATAGCCGAATCTTTATCTAGTTGCTCTTCTGCTTTCTGGTAGATGACCGCACGCTCATCGTCAGTTTTTACTTGCAGAGATTCTTTCATCAGTTTATCAAATTCACTGCTCTTATAATGAGCCGTGTTATTACTACTATAAGAAAGCATGGAATTCAGGAATGAAGAAGGTTCGTTGTAATCCGCACACCAGCCCGCACGAGCTACGTCATAATTGCCCTGATGTCGGGTATCAAGAAACGTTTTCCACTCTTGGTTTTCTAAACGAACATCAGCACCTAAATTTTTCCTCCAAACAGAAGATACCGCAATTGCAATTTTTTTATGCAGATCGGAAGTGTTATAAAGCAAGTTAAATTTTAATGGATTATCTTTATTATAACCGGCTTCAGCCAGTAATTTTTTGGCTTCCTGATTGCGCTGTTCCTGACTCCAACCAGTAAACCACACCGGTTTCATCTCTTTCATACCATCAGTAAACGGCGGTGTATAACCGGAAGCCGGGATATCACCCTGTGCTTTTACTTTATTGGTCACAATATCGCGATCCATAGCCAATTTCAGTGCAGTACGGACGCGGGGATCATTAAATGGGGGTTTTTCGTTATTAATTTCGTAGTAATAGGTACATAAAAGTGGGCTAATGCGTAATTCGTCCGGGATCTCTTTTTTTAACTTCTGGAATAGCTCAATCGGCAAGTTGGTATAAGTCATATCAATTTCACCACTGCGATAACGGTTTACATCCGTTACTTCTGAGGAAATTGGCAGGAAAGTGACCTGATCAATAATCGTATTTTTGTTATCCCAATATGTCGGGCTACGTTCCATCACAATACGCTCATTGACTATCCAGTTTTTCGGTTTGTAAGCTCCATTGCCCACAAAATTCTGTGGCTGAGTCCATTTCTCACCATACTTTTCCACTGTAGCTTTATGCACCGGCGACATGGGTGAATGAGCCAAAAGTTTTACCAAATAGGGAACCGCTTCGCTCAATGTTAGCTGTAATGTATAGTCGTCTAATGCCTTTACACCCAGAGTATCTGGTTTCTTTTTACCACTGATGATGTCATCAATATTCGTGATATGAGCATACTGGAGAAAACTTGTATAGGGAGAAGCAGTATTGGGATCAGCCAGACGTTGCCAACTGTAAACAAAATCCTGAGCAGTGACAGGGTCACCATTAGACCACTTAGCATCTTTACGCATATGGAATGTCCAGACGGTAAAGTCTTTATTCTCCCAACTGGTCGCAGAACCTGGCAAGATTTCGCCATTCGGGCCAACGATGACAACACCTTCAAACAGATCACGGGCCAAATGTGACTCTGGTACTCCTTCAATCTTATGCGGGTCCAGCGATTGCGGTTCAGAACCGTTATTACGAACTAAAACCTGTTTATCCGCTAATTGAACACCATCAGGCACTTGTGCAGCAAAGACCTGACTTGCCATTACCATACTCAGTGCAGCGCTAATGCTGGCAATAAGTAATTTCTTTTTAGTTGTGTTTATCATCTTTTTCTACTCCAATTTTACATCGCCAGACTTTTATAAGTCGACGGCCCAAAAATAAGGGACGGATTATCACCTGCATTCAAAAGGAACGATTTTGTTTGCAGGACCAGTAACTCTTTTGAGTAAAACTAGTGTCTAGTTTTTTATCATATACAGTCGCTTAATATCCATATAATCCAATGGGTCTTTCCCTGAAAACCCTCCCACTGATGGGCTAACAAGCCGTACACTCACCCGGTAATAAACGGGAATCAATACCGAGTCTTTATCGAGTTGAAACTCAGCCTGCTGGTATAACTTCTTACGTTCAACAGCATCTTTGGCGATTAATGCCTGTTCCAGATAGCCATCGAAATTTTTATTCTGATAGAAAGTCGTGTTGTTACTGCTATTTGAGAGCAGCATATTTAAAAATGCAGTAGGTTCATTGTAATCAGCACACCAGGTCGCTCTACCCACCTCATAATTCCCCTGATGGCGGCTTTCGAGAGAGGTTTTCCACTCCTGGTTTTGTAAAATCACATCGGCTCCCAGATTCTTTTTCCACATGGAAGCGGCGGCAATAGCCTGTTGTTTATTTTGATCAGATGTGTTGTATAACAATGTGAACTTCAGCGGATTTGCTTGATTAAAACCAGCCTGCGCCAATAATTCTCTGGCACGTTTATTACGCTGTTCCTGTGTCCAGTCAGCCCATTCTGGTTTTGAAAAATCGCCACCACCAATAAACGTTGGCGTAAAACCATAAGCGGGTATTTGCCCCTGCCCCATAATTTTTCCCGCAATAATATCTCTGTCGAGAGTTAACTTGACTGCTTCACGGACTCTGACATCAGTAAACGGGGGTTTTTTATTATTAATCTCGTAATAAAACGTACAAAGATAAGAACTAACGCGCACCTGATCAGGGATCTCTTTCTTCATTTTCTGATACAGATTAGGAGGAATGGCGCTGTTGGTTATATTGATTTCCCCACTACGATAACGGTTAATACCGCTAGTTTCTGACTGAAGAGGTAAAAGAGTGGCCTGTTCAATAATTGTCTTCTCGTTATTCCAATATTGTGGATTACGCTCAAGTACTATCCGCTCATTCACCACCCACTCTTTCAACCGATATGCCCCATTTCCCACATAATTTTCTGGCAATGTCCATTTATTGCCCAACTTCTCGACGATATCCTTTTTCACGGGTTTCATTGCTGTATGACTGAGCATATTGACAAAATAAGGCACAGGATGCGTCAGAGTAACTTGTAAACGATGATCATCTAGCGCTTTAACACCCAACTGATCGGGAGATTTTTTACCCCTAAGAACATCATTAATGTTTTCAACGTAAGCATATTGAAGGTAACTGGCATAAGGTGATCCCACATTTGGATCAGCCAATCGTTGCCAGCTATACTCAAAATCGTGTGCAGTGACCGGCGTTCCATCACTCCATTTAGCGTTATCACGCAGATAGAAAGTCCATACCGTGTAACCTTGATTTTCCCAATGGCTTGCAACTGCCGGAACAATTTCCCCTTCCGGACCGGTACTCACCAAGCCTTCTAATAGATTAAGAATAATGTTGGTTTCCGGCACACCTTCGACTTTATGTGGATCAAGTGAGGCAACTTCTACACCATTATCAACAGTAATCTGCTGTTTATCGGCAAGTTTCACCCCCTCTGGTACTTCAGCCGCGAACACAGCCGTAACAGGAAATGCTAATAATAAAAATATACTGGAAACAAACTTATATAATTTTAATTGTTTGATCTTCATTTCTTTCCTCCAGATTTGGTGAATCTTCTCATTCACTCCGCATATATCCCATAAAGACCGGCATCTTCACGTTATTCACCCCAAAGTAAAATACTTACGGATTAAATATTAAAGACTGCTTATCATACCAGTTGTTAAAATATTCCTTTCATATTGCAAAGATCAGCCTTACAAACAACTTATTACAACCTATTACATTAATTGGCAAAAGATCCCAAATCACACAACAATACATTGATATATAAATATTTTTACACAAAATGATTAACTAAAACAGGATATAAAGGTAAACCCAAATGAAAATAAACATAATTTTAACAAATTGCAATCAATGCAAATTAAAAACCTACATTCATCACAAAACCATGGTGGAAGCAACTAGTTACACATTGAACAAACAGACCAGGATAATTTAAAAAATATTGGATTATTTGTATAAAATTCAGGAAGTACCGATAAAAAAAGCGAGAAAAGACGATAAAACAAGCTTTATAATAAAAATGATAAGAATATTATAATTTATAATTTGACTAGAAAAAAATTCACATCTTTTCTCGCAAGTCGTATCAGATTAACCCTGGAAATAATGCCCTAATCCCTGTCACAATCAGTTCGATTCCCAAAGACATCAACAACAGCCCCATAATACGGGTGATAACGTTAATTCCCGTTTGCCCAAGGTATTTGACCACTAAAGGAGCGGCTCGAAATAATAACCAGCAGCAAAAAGCAAACAACGCGCTGGTTAGCACAAGTCCAATAAAATTTTGCCACCCCTGGTAGCGAGAACTCCAAACAATACAAGAACTGATTGCCCCAGGACCTGCCATTAACGGTAATGCCAATGGCACAACCCCTACACTCTCTCTGATCGCTGTTTCTGATTTTTCCTGCTTATTTTGCTTATCTTCCCCAAGCTTACCGTTAATCATCGACATAGCGATAGTCACAACAAGAATCCCACCAGCAATACGGAAAGAATCAATGGAAATACCAAACATACGCAGGATCGAATCACCTAACAGCAAAGCTGTCCATAAAATGATGGCAACAGAAATATTGGCGATAAAATTAGTTTTATTACGGGCAGATTGAGTCTGGTAATGAGTCATGCTAATAAAAACCGGCAAGATACCAACGGGATTAACTAGCGCAAACAATCCAACAAAAAACTTAATGTAACCAGAAAGATCCAGTAGCAAGTCACTCACAAATAACTCCTCATTGAACTACGCAGTATTAGTAATCATGTTTCCATATGGTCATCCACCAGAAGATTATGGAAAACTTAATTTTTTCTTTACATTATACCGATGAGATTTTGGTTTCTATCGGCTATAACCCATTTTTTAATTAATAATTTCTTATATGAAAAGTTGTTTACTCGATATTTTCACCAGGTTAATAACTTAATTTTATTAACTCTTTTGCCATTCCTCTCATATTATCACCCACCAAAGCTGAAAGGAGTCAGCTTTGCATTTGTGTGATTAAGATCAATATATATTTAATACCAAATGGTAATCTGTGGCTATCATAAAATCACCAGACTAAATAGTCTGGAAAATGCTTATTTACTTAATATTAAAGATTTTTAATATTTATCAGGAGTCGTTTTTTATGACTGTAACTAATGCTACTGAACTGAATGAAATGGTTGCCAGAGTAAAAAAAGCGCAACGTGAATTTACTAACTTCTCTCAAGAACAAGTTGACAAAATCTTCCGAGCTGCCGCTCTTGCGGCAGCTGATGCACGTATTCCTTTAGCAAAATTAGCCGTGACAGAATCTGGTATGGGTATTGTCGAAGACAAAGTAATTAAAAATCACTTTGCCTCCGAATACATCTATAACGCATATAAAGATGATAAAACTTGTGGCATTTTGTCCGAAGACAAAACATTCGGCACTATCACTATTGCTGAACCTATAGGCTTAATTTGCGGCATCGTGCCAACCACTAACCCAACATCTACAGCTATTTTTAAGGCGCTAATCAGCCTAAAAACCCGTAACGGTATTATTTTCTCACCACACCCACGAGCTAAAAAAGCAACCAACAAAGCTGCTGAATTGGTCCTACGTGCTGCAATTGAGGCCGGCGCACCTGAAGATATTATTGGCTGGATTGATGAACCTTCTGTTGAACTTTCTAATGCGTTGATGCACCACCAAGACATCAACCTGATCCTGGCTACCGGTGGCCCAGGTATGGTAAAAGCGGCATACAGCTCAGGTAAACCCGCAATCGGCGTTGGTGCGGGTAACACCCCCGTCGTCATTGATGAATCAGCTGATATTAAACGTGCCGTTGCATCTATTCTGATGTCCAAAACGTTTGACAACGGCGTTATCTGCGCTTCAGAACAGTCCGTTATCGTAGTGGATTCTGTTTACGAACAGGTACGTGAACGATTCTTTACTCACGGTGGTTATTTGTTACAAGGCAAAGAGCTGAAAGCAGTTCAGGATATTATCCTGAAAAACGGTAGCCTGAATGCAGCAATTGTTGGCCAGCCTGCAACTAAAATTGCCAAAATGGCAGGCATCAATGTTCCTGAAAAAACCAAGATCCTGATTGGGGAAGTCAGCCAGATTGATGAAACTGAACCTTTTGCTCACGAAAAACTATCTCCACTGCTCGCTATGTATCATGCTAACAGTTTTGAAGATGCGGTAGAAAAAGCAGAAAAACTGGTTGAAATGGGCGGTATTGGTCACACCTCCTGCCTGTATACCGATCAAGATAATCAAGCAGCAAGAATCAAGTACTTTGGCGACAAAATGAAAACAGCACGCATCCTGGTGAATACACCCGCATCTCAAGGTGGTATCGGTGATCTTTACAACTTCAAACTTGCTCCATCTCTGACACTAGGTTGCGGTTCCTGGGGAGGAAATTCCATCTCCGAAAATGTGGGGCCAAAACATCTCATCAACACCAAAACCGTGGCGAAGAGAGCAGAAAATATGTTATGGCATAAACTTCCAAAATCAATTTACTTCCGTCGTGGTTCCCTGCCTGTCGCATTAGGGGAAGTGGCAACCGATGGTGCAAAACGGGCCTTTATCGTAACAGACCGTTTCTTATTCAATAATGGTTTTGCTGATCAAGTCACTGATGTGCTGAAATCCCACGGGATAGAAACAGAAGTTTTCTTTGAAGTTGAAGCCGACCCGACATTGAGCATCGTTCGTAAAGGTGCTGAACAAATGCACTCATTCAAACCGGATATCATTATTGCACTAGGGGGTGGTTCTCCAATGGATGCCGCCAAAATCATGTGGGTAATGTATGAACACCCCGAAACGCATTTCGAAGAATTAGCCCTGCGGTTTATGGATATCCGTAAACGCATCTACAAATTCCCGAAAATGGGCATTAAAGCTAAAATGGTAGCGATTACCACAACTTCCGGCACAGGCTCTGAGGTGACACCATTTGCCGTTGTCACTGATGATACAACTGGTCAAAAATATCCATTGGCCGACTATGCCCTGACTCCGGATATGGCTATCGTTGATGCTAATCTGGTCATGGATTTACCAAAATCACTGTGTGCTTTTGGTGGCCTGGATGCAATCACCCATTCTCTAGAAGCTTATGTATCTGTGCTGGCAAACGAATACTCTGACGGACAAGCTCTTCAAGCCCTAAAACTACTCAAAGAATTCCTCCCAACCAGCTATCACGAAGGTGCAACTAACCCTATTGCCCGTGAACGGGTTCATAATGCTGCAACCATTGCTGGCATTGCATTTGCTAACGCCTTCCTGGGTGTATGTCACTCTATGGCACATAAGTTGGGTTCTGAGTTCCATATCCCGCACGGCCTTGCTAACGCACTGCTGATTTGTAACGTTATCCGTTATAACGCTAACGATAACCCAACTAAACAGACTGCATTCAGCCAATATGACCGTCCACAAGCACGTCGTCGTTATGCTGAAATTGCAGATCACCTTGGCTTATCTGCTACCGGGGACCGTACTGCAACAAAAATTGAAAAACTGCTAGCATGGCTGAAAGAGATGAAATCTGAACTGGGTATTCCAGCGTCTATCCGCGCAGCCGGTATTCAGGAGGCGGACTTTTTAGTGAAAATTGATAAATTGTCTGAAGATGCTTTCGATGACCAATGCACTGGCGCAAATCCTCGTTATCCCCTGATTTCTGAGCTGAAACAACTATTGTTGGATTCATACTATGGACGTGAATTCACAGAAACGACTGTAACACAGGAAACGGCAGAGCCAACACAAAACCCGGGCAAAAACTAGCCATTAACTAACTCAATATCACTTAAAGGGTGCTGATATTAGTACCCTTTAACTCATTCTATAAAAACGCCGACTCAATCCTAATAAGCCCTTAAACGTCCTCTGGAAGCTTTAAAAAAATTATTAACTACCGCTGTATTTTCGTTTTTCCTTCGCTTCACTGATAACATCCGTATAGTGTTTGCGGCAAACAGACACATATTTTTCATTACCCCCAATATCAATCTGCTTACCATCATAAATGGCCACACCTTCACTATCAAAACGTAATACACGGCTTCCTTTACGCCCACAATGGCAAATAGTTTTCAGTTCAACTAACTTATCAGCCCATGCCAAAAGATATTGGCTACCGCTAAAAAGCTCCCCTCTAAAATCAGTTCTCAGCCCATAACATAGGGCAGGAATATCATCGTAGTCAGTCACTTTACACAGCTGTTCAACCTGTTCTTTTGTAAGAAACTGGCATTCATCAATCAACACACAATGCACTTTCTCCCGCTTATTTTCATTTCTGATCAACTCACCTATATCCGTCTGTTGGCTAAACAGGAGTGCACCAGCGGATAATCCAATACGAGAACTAACTTTTCCTTTTCCAAATCGAGTGTCAATTTCTGCGGTAAAAATCAGCGTCCTCATCCCTCTCTCATTATAGTTATATGAAGACTGCAACAGAGATGTCGATTTTCCAGCGTTCATTGCAGAGTAATAAAAATAAAGTTGAGCCATAGGCCCTACCCCTTAACAAAATTTATAAAGCCATATAGTCAGATGAGTTTACCATAAACTTTAGTCGTGATTATCCATCTCAGTAAGCTACATCAGTTGATATCGTGAAATATTTAGCTTAGTGATGTCTTAATCATTCATGATCATCATTACATCAAACGGGCAATTAAGACTCATCTGCGTGGCAAATGCTCATGTTTAAATTAAGCAAATGAAAGCTTGATTCATTTGTTGCATATTGTATGCAAATTAATAAACTGCGTGATTTACTGCCAGAAAATGACAACAGAAAATCAAGGATAACTCATGGATTAGTCATAAGTTTTTTTAAACTTGGTATTATTCTTCCTTAACAGGTATGATAAGAAACAGTTAAAATTACTTACCGATTTAGTATATAGATGGTTTATAAATTAGAGAGATAATCATGTACCCTCTTAAAGGTACCCTGAACATGTTATTGTCGAATGACAATCAAAATAGCTGTATAAAAAGCGCTATATAACTTTTGTAAAGAAATTACGTTTAAAAAAAAAGAGTCATTTTATCGGAATATGAGAAATTGACTATTGCAGAAAATAAAATAGCATTCTATTATTATATCCACATCAGCCATCATCATTATAATTTGAGACCAGGACAATGAGCGATTTAAAAACCTTAAATAACATCCGTACTTTACGAGCTCAAGCAAGAGAATGTGACCTTGAGTTCTTAGAAGAAATACTTGAGAAACTGACCGTCGTTGTTGAAGAACGCCGTGAAGAAGAAAGTCTAGTACAAGCTGAATTAGAAGAACGCACACGTAAATTGGAAGAAGTTCGTAAAATGATTCTTGAACAAGGAATTGATCCAAGCGAATTGCTTCAAACAATGAGTACTGGCAAATCTGCTGGTAAAACAAAACGTGCTGCACGCCCAGCTAAATATCAATATGTTGATACAAACGGTGAAACTAAAACCTGGACTGGCCAGGGACGTACACCTGCTGTCATCAAAAAAGCAATTGAAGAGGAAGGAAAAACTCTGGAAAGCTTCTTACTGTAACTCATTGTTTTTAAATTAATTTAATTAAAAACACCCTTTCAAAATAGAAGGGTGTTTTATTATTTAAATTGTTTAAATAACAAAAGAATTAACAGCTATCATATCAACTTGTTTGAGTATCATTGACAAGGATTTAATCAAGTTGTGCATTTTTGTATCATTCTTTTGTGATAAAGCAGAGCTAGTTGTAACCTAGCTAATGCCAAGGCAAATAATAATCAAACAGGCACAACTATTTACTTCTTTTGATAACTAACGTTGATCCAATAGAAAAGGAGCCAACTGGCTCCTTTTTCTTATTTAGATTTATGATAAAAACTCAAATACCACTCTACGAACTGCTTTACACCATGCCTGACCGAAGTATTGGGTGCAAATCCTATTCTTTGAAAAATGTCACTTGAATCGGCACAGGTCGACAGAACATCACCATCTTGCATAGGCATAAAATTTTTCTTAGCTTGAATGCCTAATGACTCTTCTATCGCTTCAATAAAATCACCTAATCTAGTTGGTTGACCATTACCAATATTATAAATACAGTAAGGTGCAGAACTGGTAGATATTTGCCCATCCTCAACCACCCAGCTCTCATTTGGCACGGGAATAATGTCTTGTAACCTGATTATTGATTCAACGATATCATCTATATAAGTAAAGTCTCTAACCATATTGCCGTGGTTATACACATCAATAGGCTGCCCTGATAACATAGCTTTAGTGAACTTAAATAAAGCCATATCAGGACGCCCCCATGGGCCATATACGGTGAAAAAACGCAAACCTGTCGTTGGCAACTGATAAAGATGAGAATAACTGTGAGACATTAATTCGTCTGATTTTTTAGTTGCCGCATATAACGAGATTGGATGATCAACAGAATCGTTTGTAGAAAACGGTTGCTTTCTATTTAGCCCATAAACTGAACTGGAAGAGGAATATAATAAATGCTCAACATTATTATGACGGCAAGCTTCCAGTATATTGATATGCCCTATTATATTCGAATCAATGTAAGCCATTGGATTCTGCAATGAATAGCGAACACCAGCCTGAGCCCCCAGATGGATAACCCGCTGAAATTGATGTCGCTCAAAAAGATCGGGAATAGCTATTCTGTCAGCTAAATCCAGTTTTTCAAATTTAAAACCTGGCTTGCCAAGTAATAGATCTAACCGTACCTGCTTGAGATTCACATCATAATAGCCATTAAGGTTGTCGATACCTACAACCTCATACCCCATTTGCAATAACCGCTGGCTCACATGGAAACCAATAAAACCAGCAGCACCTGTCACTAAGAATTTCATCGTATTACTCAGATAACTGGGTTAATGGATGCACCACGACCAATCCCATAATAAGTAAAACCTCGAGATTGCAGGCGTTCAGGATCATAGAGATTTCGGCCATCAAAGATAACCGGAGTCTTAAGAGACTCTTTGATTACATCAAAATCTGGTGCACGGAAACTTTGCCATTCAGTACAGATAATCAGGGCATCTGCCCCCTTAAGGGCCGCCTCTTTAGTACCCATTAATGACAAATCATCACGTTGACCATAAATACGCTGGGCTTCCTGCATAGCTTCAGGATCGTAAGCCTGTATTTTAGCGCCGGCCTGCCACAATGTTTCCATTAAAACACGACTTGATGCTTCACGCATATCATCGGTATTCGGTTTGAACGCTAATCCCCAAACAGCAAATGTCTTACCGGATAAATCTTCACCAAAGTGACGTTTTACGAAAGAAGGTAATTTACTCTTTTGCTGTTCATTCACTTGTTCTACCGCATGAAGAATTTTAGGCTGATAACCAATTTGCTCCGCGGTACGAATTAACGCCTGTACATCTTTCGGAAAACATGAGCCACCATAACCACAACCTGGATAAATAAAATGATAACCAATACGAGAATCAGAACCAATTCCTTGACGAACATGTTCAATATCAGCTCCCAGCATTTCAGCTAAGTTAGAGATCTCATTCATAAAGCTGATTTTTGTTGCCAACATACAGTTAGCGGCATATTTCGTCAGTTCTGCACTACGGATATCCATCACAATCATACGATCATGATTACGGTTAAATGGTTGATACAATTCACGCACCAGATCAATGACTCTTTCGTTATCACACCCGATAATGATTCGCTCAGGACGCATACAATCTGCAATAGCGGCCCCCTCTTTAAGGAATTCCGGATTAGAAACCACATCAAATGGGATATCAAGATTACGCTGACGCAGACTCTCATTGACAACAGCATTAACTTTATCGGCAGTACCAACAGGAACCGTAGATTTATCGATAATAACTTTATAACTCTCCATGTATTCCGCGATAGTACGGGCAACAGCGGTTACATATTTCAAATCTGCTGAACCATCTTCATCAGGAGGCGTGCCTACAGCAATAAACTGTAATTTACCGTGTGCAACACCGGCCTTTGCATCTGTACTAAAATTCAGACGGCCTTCTTCATAATTCTTCTTAACCAGCGGTGCCAAGCCAGGTTCAAAAATAGGGATCTGACCATTTTTCAAATTTTCAACTTTATTTGCATCTACATCAATACAAAGTACATCATGCCCTACTTCAGCTAAAACCGTAGCCTGCACCAGGCCAACATAACCAATACCAAATACTGTAACTTTCATATGATACCTAAATTTCCGCAAAATTATTCTTTAGTCTGATTCTGTAAAGCCACTAACCCTAACCAATCAGTAAACTCTTTACCTAACTCATCGTGTTTCATACCATACCGAACAAACGCCTGCATATAGCCAAGCTTATTGCCACAATCATGGCTTAAACCCTGCAAGTGGTATGCTTCCACAGGTTCCTCTTCCATTAACATAGCAATCGCATCGGTAAGTTGAATTTCATCACCAGCCCCTGGTGCTGTTTTTGCCAATAACGGCCAAATTCTTTCAGACAGCACATAACGGCCAACAATAGAAAGGTTTGATGGTGCTTCTTCCGGTTTAGGTTTTTCAACTACACGTTTGATTGGCTTACTATCACCAGGTTGAAGACTTTCTCCCTGACAATCAACAACACCATAACTGGAAACTTCTTCATGAGGCACAGGCTCTACTAATATCTGGCTGGCACCGGTTTCATTATAACGAGCCAACATCTCACTCAGATTATATTTAGTTAGGTCTGTACTATACTCGTCAAGAATAACGTCAGGGAGTATCACAGCAAAAGGTTCATCACCAATTAACGGCTTCGCACATAGCACTGCATGTCCTAACCCTTTAGCAATTCCCTGCCGGGTTTGCATAATGGTGACATGGCTTGGACAAATAGACTGAACTTCATCCAATAACTGACGTTTCACCCTTTTTTCAAGGATCGCTTCCAGCTCAAAACTGGTATCAAAATGGTTTTCGATTGAATTTTTCGATGAATGAGTAACCAAGATAATTTCATTAATGCCAGCGGCAATACATTCATTGACAACATACTGAATAAGAGGCTTATCCACTAAAGGTAGCATCTCTTTAGGAATCGCCTTCGTGGCGGGTAACATTCTGGTTCCTAATCCTGCGACGGGAATAACGACTTTCTTAACTACTTTGTTTACTGATGGCATTAATCTTATCTCCTGATGTTTTTGGTTGAAACAAATCCGTCTTCAACTCAAAATCAGTGCTAACTTTTTCAGAACCTATTCCAATAAGGCATTATTATCTTTTGCCAATAAATTGTGGACACAGACAGAGCGCATAAACTGGGACGCATACACATAGTACGCGCTTCTACTCGCTCTTTTTGGACTAGATTAAGCACGTCCAAAAGCTAGCGCTTTTATCTAAGCACTAGCAAATCCACTTTTTACTACAAAGAACAGCCAATAAATATAGCCTAATGAGATAGGTTCCAAACGTAATGGACTGAGTATACCAGCTAATTCTACCCGATAAACAGCACCGTTATGTTTAATTACATCACCGTGACTTGATGTTTAATATCTGCTTTTTTAAGCAAAATGTCACTCTGGTAATATTCATCTGGAATACATTGAAGAAAGCATCAATTTTATTTGACTATCTGTATTCCAAATCCGGCATTGCCATTCAGCACTATGAGAACAAACTTGGTTCGAACAAATCGTTCGCAATGTTCCGAGCGGAACACCACTATCTAATTGAATTTGGCGATTACCCGATTTAATACTGGCATGTAACCCCGCAGAAGTAAGCAAAACCGTTTTATTAACGGTATGATAATACCCGAGCAACAGTGGAAATTGCCCTTGTAGCCCTGCATTCTCCAGCAAGTTATTAATCCTGTTCAAAATACCTGCCATGCTGGGTAAACGCCGAGAATGATGGATGATATGTTCTTGTAATAAGCTGTTAAATACAACTCTTAATAATAATGCTGAAATCACACCATACTCTTTTGAACGGCTAATATCCAGACAATAAAAAGCTAATTCATTATCAGACAATGCGGCCATATCGAGAATTAACCCTGGTTTATCAATCATATTTAATTTTCGGTAATTGACCTTACAGTGAGCAATCACCTGTGAAACCGGGGGTTGTAACTGCTTAAGCATATTTAATGCTTCATCTGAGTTATGTTTTAACGTTAACCAATCTTTATTCAAATTATTCTGCTCAATCGCACCGGACATAAAAACAGCAGGATGCAAATAGGCCAACACGGCCTTTTTTATCTCATTTAGATCTGAAACGGGTTTTAATAAAACATCTTTTGCACCTAAACGAAGCACTTCATCAACTTCTGCCATCTTGTTGGTTGCTGAAATAATAATAACTGGAATACTCATACCCTCATGAGTCAATTTCGCAACAAATTCAATACCATTCATAACAGGCATATCTAAATCACATAAAATAAGTTCAATATGCGCTTCACTTCCCAGCATCTGTAGTGCAACAGCACCATTAGATGCAACCAACACCCTGGCACCTAACGTTCGCAAATACCCTGCCAGCAAAGAACTAAAAACAGGTTCATCCTCTACAATCAAAATCTCTTTGCCTGCCAGTGCTTTTTCCATAAACGCGCTCCCTTACCTTAATATTGCGACTTTCACCTTTTCTTAGGTACTATCAATCATATTAGTTCAATTGAGTGACTATCATTTGTTCTCTTACGTTTCTTTGCAATAGAAAACACATAAAATGGTATTTCACCCTCAAAAGATTGGAGTTATTTTGACAGAATTATGCCCTTGTGGTAGTGCAATAAATTTTGCAGATTGTTGTTCCCCTTATCTGCAAAACATAAAATTTGCGGCCAATGCTGAATCATTAATGCGTTCCAGATACAGTGCTTATGTAAAACACAATGTCGATTATCTTATTACCAGTTGGCATCCTGACTGCCAGGCTGAAAAGTGGCGTTTAGATATAGAACAAAGTTTTATTGCAACTCAATGGATTGGGTTAAATGTAATTGCGACTGAAAAAGGCAAAGACGACAACGAAGCCTATGTTGAATTTTCAGCTTGCTTTCTTGATCAGAAAGCTCAAGATAAACAACTTATCCATGAACGCTCACGTTTTCTTCGTATAGATCAGCGTTGGTACTATATTGATGGTGTAAAGCCTCAAACTGGCCGTAATAGTCCTTGCCCATGTGGTTCGGGTAAAAAATACAAAAAATGTTGTGGTTAAAAACCACAGACAAAAACCAGATAAACAAGAAACGAAAAAGATTTAAGGAATCATCTCATTCATGCCACACAAAAATATACAAAAGAAAATTCTGCGTACTATTTGCCCTGATGCGAAAGGATTAATCGCTAAAATTACCAACATCTGCTACAAACACCAACTGAACATAGTTCAGAATAATGAATTCGTCGATCATTGCACTGGCCGTTTTTTCATGCGCACTGAACTTGAAGGAATCTTCAACGATGAAACATTTCTAGCTGATTTAGATGACGCACTTCCGGTTGGATCTCAACGGGAATTAAACTCTGCGGGGCGTCGTCGGATTGTTATTATGGTGACAAAAGAAGCGCATTGTCTTGGGGATTTACTCATGAAAAGCGCTTATGATGGGCTTGATGTTGAAATTGCGGCAGTTATTGGCAACCACGCAACATTGCAATCATTGGTTGAGCAATTTGGTATTCCTTTCCATTTAATCAGTCACGAAGATTTAACTCGTGAACAACACGACGAAAAACTGATTGCCCAGATCGATCAATACAAACCTGATTACGTGGTATTAGCCAAATACATGCGGGTACTGACACCAGAATTCGTTCAGCATTATCCAAATCAAATCATTAACATTCACCACTCCTTCTTACCTGCATTTATAGGGGCACGCCCTTATCATCAGGCTTACGAGAGAGGTGTAAAAATCATAGGAGCAACAGCTCACTACGTGAATGACAATCTGGATGAAGGTCCAATTATTACTCAGAACGTCATTAACATAGACCATACATACACAGCGGAAGACATGATGAGAGCAGGCCGAGACGTTGAAAAAAACGTACTAAGTCATGCTTTATACTGGGTTCTTGCTCAACGTGTTTTTGTTTATGGGAACCGCACTATAATTCTTTAATTTTCAAATACATGCTTTACATCGGCGGTTCATTTGACATGACTCCGCCCGTTGTAAACAACAATGATACATTTCAAAACCTGGTGGGGTTCTATTTGTTCACAACAGGATCAACAAGGATAAAAAAACAGCATACGGTAACTTATTTTTAAATATATACTTTACAGCAGCGGCTCATTTGATATGATTCTGCCCGCTGTAATCAGCAGTGATACATTTCAAAACTTGGTGGGGTTCCCGAGCGGCCAAAGGGAGCAGACTGTAAATCTGCCGTCACAGACTTCGAAGGTTCGAATCCTTCCCCCACCACCACCGTTGAATACTTACTCAGATATCTCAAGAGAACTAACAAGAATATATTCCCCATTCAGGGGAAGGTTGAGAACCTTCGCCAAGGTTTGAGTTGAGCGCAGCGAAACAACAACGCGACGCTTGCGACGCGTTGGCCCGCAAGGGCGAGGAACGCAGTGACGAGTCATCCTTCCCCCACCACCACCGTTGAATACTTACTCAGATATCTCAAGAAAACTAACAAGAATATATTCCCCATTCAGGGGAAGGTTGAGAACCTTCGCCAAGGTTCGAGTTGAGCGCAACGAAACAACAACGCGACGCTTGCGACGCGTTGGCCCGCAAGGGCGAGGAACGCAGTGACGAGTCATCCTTCCCCCACCACCACCGTTGAATACCTACTCAGACATCTCAAGAAAACTAACAAGAATATAGCAGTGGTGCACCTCCACTCGCCTTGGTTAACCGCACTTTCCTGCCTGCCAAATCTGAACCCTGATAATTGCCTGCCACCTATGACACCTTATTATGTGATGCGAATCGGCAAACTTCCTCTGGTGAAATATCTACCACCAGGCGACGAGAAAATCGGTGAGGAAATTGCGAAGCTGGCCGCAAAACACAACGCAATTCTGCTTTCTAACCACGGACCTGTTGTCGGTGGCAAAACTTTACGGCAAGCTTTTTTCAATGCGGAAGAATTGGAAGATACTGCCCGGTTGTATCTGACATTATTGCCATACGGTTTCACTACTTTAAATAAAGAGCAAGTGCAGGAACTTGAAACGCTCTACCCCAAAAACTGAATAAAAGGAATTCATCATGGCTGAATTTACGGCAAACCTAAGTATGATGTTTAACGACGTTCCTTTTAAAGAACGTTTTGCCCGCGCAGCCAAAGCTGGGTTTAAAGGCGTTGAATATCTGTTTCCTTATGGAGAAACAGCTGAAGACCTGTCTGTCCTGTTAAAACAACATCAATTAACACAGGTTCTGTTCAACATGCCTGCCGGAAACTGGGCAGCGAATGAAAGAGGAATAGCCTCTATTCCTGGCCGTGAAAAAGAATTTGCCGAAGGTGTACAGACCGCTCTGAAATATGCATTGGCTCTGAACTGTAAGCAAATTCATGCTATGGCAGGAAAACTGGATGAACAATTTACGCCAGAACAACAACGTGAGTGTTATATCAGAAATATTCAACATTCCTCTGATGTGATGGTGGAACATAACATTAACATATTAATTGAACCGATTAATAATCTTGATATGCCGGGTTATTTTCTGACAACTCAGCATCAGGCTGAAATATTGCTTAAAGAAATTAACCGTCAAAATGTTTTTATTCAGCTAGATCTTTATCACTGCCAGATTATGGAAGGCGATTTACTCCGCACTATTGAACGTTTATGGGGAAAATTCAGTCACATTCAAATCGCCTCCGTGCCAGAACGCCATGAACCTGATAGCGGTGAAGTGAACTATCCATGGTTGTTTAATAAACTGGATGAAATGGGCTATCAAGGTTGGCTAGGCTGTGAGTACCACCCTATCGGCTACACTGAAGATGGTCTGGGTTGGTTGATCAAGGCACAGAAATAACAGGAGAAAATATGCTCCCATCAGAGCGCAGAGACTTTATTTATCGCTATGTACATGAATATCGCACAATTTCCATTAGCGCACTGGTTGAACTGATGAACGTTTCGCATATGACAGTACGGCGGGATATCCGCACTCTGGAAGAGGAAGGCAAAGTCATTAGTATCAGTGGCGGTGTGCAACTCAGTTGGCCGGGTAACTTTGATATCAGTCGTAGTCTGTCGCTGGCTTTTTATACTGATGGAGCTTTCAGCGATACGATACGTGCTTTCATCACCAATAACATGTTCCAGAATGGAGGTTGAGTATGGAATTCTACATTCCGGTCATTGGTCTGGGTGTAGCCGTATTTGCCCTAATCTTTCTTGTGCTACGTACCCGTGTTCATGCTTTGCTGGCAATGTTGATTGCCGCCGCGATTGCTGGGATTTCTGGTGGTTTAACCGCAGCGAATACTATTGATGTCATCACTAAAGGCTTCGGTTCTACACTTGGCAGTATTGGTATTGTTATCGGTTTAGGTGTCATGATGGGGAGAGTGCTGGAAGTTTCTGGCGCGGCTGAACAGATAGCTTACAGCTTTATTCGGTGGTTGGGTAAAAAACGCGAAGAATGGGCTTTAGCAATTACCGGTTATATTGTCAGTATTCCGATTTTTGTCGATTCCGCTTTCGTTATCCTCTACCCTTTAGCTAAAGCGCTGGCAAAAAAAGGGAAACGTAATCTACTGACTCTCGGTGTAGCCCTGGCGGGTGGACTGGTTGTTACCCATCACGCCGTCCCACCCACTCCAGCGCCGTTGGGTGTCGCAGGTATCTTTGGCGTAGATATCGGCGCTATGATGCTAACTGGAATGGTGCTGGCAGTTCCTTGTGTTATTGGTATTGTGTTCTATGCCAAATGGGCAATTGGCTTATGCGGCGTCATCATCCTGGATCTAGTGCTATAAACACAAAATCATCAATAAAATTTATCATCCAGCCTCCTTAACCTAAGAGGCTGAACAACAGTGTACTGATAACACTGTAATTTTTGCAGGATTTTATTTCTTAAATGGCATTGGATGCCATGTATTTGTGCCTCTTTTCCTGTACGAGGTTATATAACTTAAGGGAATAGGAGTGATAAATGTAAGCTCTTCAGAGCGTGCTGGTATCATTGCGACAAACTCTGACTCTGCAAGAGTCAAATGGCTCATTAAAAAGTGAGGGTAATTAATTCCCCTGCTATCTTGTCTAATTTTTTCACCAAGAGTTCTTTCATTCATATCCTGCGGTTTTAGTCCAGGGATTTCCATCCTGTACAGGTATTCAGATTGCTCTCCAAACCCACCTGAATCCATATTCATACCCGTCGAAACATAGTTTTTATTTGGACTCCTGACATGCCCCATCATATGAGCTGAAGGCCCAATTTTAATAAATTCATCTATTAACTCTTTTTTAATTTTACCCGCATCCTGTTTTGACCATGGATAGAATCCACCTGCTGCTCCGATCTGTTCAGGAGTCCGATTATCGCCTCTAAAAACAACGACTTTTCCTTGACTTGTCAGCTCTAACTTATATTTGCCAATAGTTAAAGTTGAAGACGTTGTATCACACCTATTTGATGATAATAATTTATCAGGACTTGCAGGTGCTGGCGTGGGGATATTAACCGGTGATGTTGAATTTGCAGTAGCTACAGCAATCGACGATCTTCCTGGATTAATATTTACAACAGGTCTATTAGATGTATAAGGTCTTGAAAACTGAGGAACAGGTTGACTGCTGTTAGATAATCCGTTTCTCTCAAGTGCTGCTATACGTTCACTTATTGCAGTCTTACGACTTAACTTCGAGGGATTTTTTTGTTTTTCACTATATTCTCTTTCCATATTCTCACCTACTAATTTTTGGGTAAAAAAACATATTAGGAAAATTAACTTCCAAATTCACAATATTTTTATATTGGAGATTCTTGTGACGTCTTATATCGAGATCATGTTGATGAAAAATTACCCCCCGCACTTTCCACCTTACCGGTAATAACATTGACTGGTGATGACAATATCCCAGAACAATTATGGCAAGCAGAAAAATCTTTCCCAGCTTGTCCTGTTGTCAATCGCTGAGTAAAAATAGATGATTCCAACATATCTCGTATATATTTCCATTTTTCGCGTTTCTCTGTTCCTTTATCCCCTGAAATAAATAAATTATTAAGTGCTTGTACCTCCGCATGCAAACCAGCAATACCCGCCATCGTAGGTAATATATTTTCATTGTTAGCAATATGCTTTCTAATTAAAGCCTCTGTTTCTGCATGCAAAAATGTGTTTCCCTGTCGATACATACCCTTCACCCCAGAAATAAATTTCTCAATGTCAGTGACCTTATAAGCTTCGGCTTCGTCAATTTCTTTGGTGGGTTCCCATTCTCCGTCTTTATTTTTTACTCTTGAGAGTTTACGACGTTCAATCAGGCTAATACCAGGAAACAGCTTTCCTTTTGCTAAATTTTTCTTATTATCCTTAAAATTGACAAATTCATCTTCATAATGGCCATTATTTTCATATCCCGCATGAGCAGCAAAATTCTTTAAAGCATTTTTTGTATAAATAAAACTTCCATCCAAAACACCATTATTTTTTAAACCAGATTTAGAGAAGCCTTTACGTTTTTTTTCAGGCAATGGCGAAAATTCATTTGAAGAACTGAGAATTAACTTCGTCTTATCATCAAATTTTTTATATTTATCATTAAGCTTCTGATAAGCCAAGGTTACCGCTTCTACATTAGGAATTTCCAGATAAAATGAATCTATCATTCTATCTAAAGTTTTGCCTTTGCCAGATTGAGTTATTTTTTTCATCACGAATATGATCTTGGAACATTGATAAACCCTCTATTATGGTTAAGCCTATTACATCTAGAATTATCATTACGATGTTCTGACGTCTCAATTATAAAAATTTAGATAAAGAGCGCTCTGAACAGCTACTTTAGTCAAAAAACATTGTCACATTCTTCATTACCCTACAAAATGGACAAAGAAATTTCTGGCAAATTTAACTTTTTAAAGGTTATAGGAACTTATATCTTATTGTTAATATATACCCTTCATCTTTCAATTTGCTGCTTTCACTTACCCCAGTCACATCGTTATATGCTCCTGGGGATGCGTTCACTTGCCGCTGCGCTGCAATTTGAAATCTATTGGGTATGAATCAAGCTAATTTAGTCTTTAGTTTTTCAATATTGCTAATGAAATCATTGAGATCATATTCTCTTAAACAAACATCTACCGCTTTATCTTTTTTAATTTCACCTAACTTCACATTGGATATATCTTTATTTAGGTCAAGAAGTTCAGCTATTAATTCTTTTTGTTCATTCTCAGGTAACATAATGAATTCATGACTTAAAAATTTCTTTAATTTATTCGCATTAATCGATTCTTTTCCTCTGAATTTTAACCAATCTGCTATTTTAAGGGCGGGTAATGCACCATCTCCCAAATCTGACTGATAGATATATCCTACTCTTTCTCGATTCGTTGATGGAATATCAATTAAGAACATATGTCCAAGTCGGTGGTCATTAATTAATGCAACATAATTATTTGAGTTATTGAGCTGTTCCAATTTTTCAGCAAATTCATTACCGTTTATTTTTCCTGTTTGCGCCATTTTTACCGGATCAACAGCATGTTCTCCTTCAGTCATTAATTTAAATATATTTTGTGCAGAATAACCACAAACTGGCTCCGTAGGATCATAAGGATTTTCTCCAACCATATCTTTATAACTTTCAAGCCCACCAAATGCAGAAACCATTTCATCAATTATTTTAAATATGCTTTCCAGATCTCTATCAATGATTTTATCTTGCCAATTATCATTCCAGAGTAACTTATTTCCTTTAGGATCATTATGTAGCTTTATAATATCATTTATTAACTTTATGTAATTTAAACCATGATATTTTTTCTCTGGCATACCATTTAAATTAACTAAACAGGTGAGATAATCCATTTCCAGATAGTTATCTGCCTCTACATTTTCAGATTTTACTAAATTTGTTTTTTCTTCTATGCAATCATCTTCGTTACTATATTCTCGCATCATATTACCACCTATTGGCTTTAATAAAAAAACATATCAATAAGGAACAATACATCAATGAACAAATCACTTACATTTCATTTTTAGTTAACAGAAAATTAATTCAAATAAATATATTAACAAAATATCTTTTTCATATGGAATAATTAATTAATATAAAAAAATCATTTATTATCTCTTATTCCAATTAATTCTTCAAAATATTCCTCAATAATAATACCGGTGTCACTTACATTAACAATGGCACTATGACTATTTTTCCAGGTTGCAAGAATATCTCTTATTTTGGATAAATAATCCAAACGAGTAACGCCAGAAACATTAAGAATAACGTTTTTATTTTCCTGACTTTCATTATCCTTTGCGGTGAATTCAGTTTTCAGATTTACTTTAGCAAGAGCAAAATACGCATCTTCTGTCCCCCCCAAATCTGAACACAATTTCTTTGTCAGAATCTGATTTATTTGTGAACTATTTAGACTCGGTTTTTGATTTACAGAAGAGAAGATTTGGCTAACTGGTTTTATAGCATCTTTAATATTTAGCAGTTTTACCGGTGCGGTAACTGAATACAACAAAGAAAGTCGAGGACGATTGCTAAGAGCTTGCCAAAAATTACCCAGACTATTTAGATTTTCTTGCGGTGGGATCACTCTGGTATATGCCCCAGGAATTGTAGGTAATTGCCGGTTATTAATCAATGCGTTCAAGACACATGTCATGACCTTCGCAGCTTGATTATTAGGCTGGCTATCAGGATTGGTGCTATCTCCCGCTGGCTTATTTGAATGCCAGTAAGTAATTAAGTAGTTGTAATTAATGTTTACCCATCCCGGCAATAATGTACTAGAGGCAGGATGATAATTCCTGTGTTCGGCAGAACGTAATTGTAGATCCTCATGTATATCATAAAGAAATACACTGACTGTAGGATATGACGGGATTGACTCCATTTCGGGTAGATCAAAACGAATATCAATTTTCTGACCAGAAATATTTAAATATTGAGATAAGATTTCATTTAATGCATTATTAACCTCAACAATCGCATTATCAGGTGAAATTATATTTATCATATTAACTCCAATTCTATTAAATGTTTAAAAGATCAATCGCCCCGTTTTATTTAATTCGAGCATCACGGCTCGTTCTATATATTTATTTTCAATTTGAACGCTATTATTTTCAGCTGCCAATATCGATGCTAATAAAGCAACGTTTCTAATATTGGCTCCTGTTAGCTCAGCCCGTTTAGCCAAATGTTCAAAATTAATCTCATCCGATAATCTAACTTGTTCAGGCCAAATGGCCTGCCACATTTTTTTACGCAATATTTCATCAGGATAAGTGAAACGAGTAATAAAGGTAAAGCGGCGATTAAATGCACTGTCCAGATGGCTGCGGTTATTAGTGGCTAAAATCACCAATCCCGGATAATCTTCCAATCGTTGTAAAAGATAAGAAACTTCAATATTAGCGTGTCTATCATGAGCATCTTTAGTTTCACTGCGCTTGCCAAATAATGCATCGGCTTCGTCAAAAAACAGTACCCCGGAATCAGCTTCCGCCAGGTCAAAAATGCGGGCAATATTCTTCTCGGTTTCACCAATATATTTATTCACAACAGTAGAAAGATCCACTTTAATTAGATCAACACCAAGATACCCAGCAATAACCTCTGCCGCCATGGTTTTTCCCGTCCCTGATTCACCATAGAATAAAGCACTAATACCGGTACCATAGCTTATTTTCTCCTGAAAGCCAGAATTCATAATCTGGTCACGATAATTAATTGCTGCGATAATTTCTTTTAATTGTTGAGCCAATTCATCAGAAATCACTAAATCATTAAAGTGGCGTTTTGGGGTAATTCTCTGAGCTAATTTACCGAAATTCTGTTGAGCGCGGAAACTTAATGCCTTGTACAAATCTATTTCCTCTAATTGACCTTCCGGTTGCCGGAGTATTTGGTATTGACAGGCTTCTTTAATAATTAATGGTAATGTTTCGGCTGTAAATGAAAAACGATGACATAACTTATCGATATTAATCTCATCTGAAGAATTACTCGGTAAGCTTATTTTTAACATGATTCCTTTTTCTGCCAATGTTGCTATAGGCATATTAATTTGCACCATGGACAGATGTTTAATCCACACTAATGAATCCCCTGATTCTACTAAACAAACAACACGTAATTTTGGTTGGTTCAGCAAAATAGATAATTCACTATTTAATATTTTCTTTTCTGCTGCAAGCAAAGAAAAATTACGGATTAATAAACAGGCTCCGTGTAACCGGGCTTCCCGTACTACATCTTTTAACAAGTCAGATATTGTGGTTGAGTTCTCTTCATCTGTCAGGCGAGCTAAATCAAGGGTTAACGTATTAATGCTATGAGACGCCATGATATTACTCACCGCTAATTCTCTGGCGCTGGCCTGTTTTCCTCTGAGTATTACCAGTGGACGCACCTCGTCTGTTTCATTCAATAATATTTTTTCAAGTTGACGATGAAGCGTTGGTGGATACCAGATGTGTGGGGCAAGAGTACACCAGTAAGTACAGGTTATTAACGGAGGTAAAATCACTCGCTGACCGGACAAAAAATGCCAGACCGCACTGTGAGTCAGAAATTGTGTTTGTAACCAAATAGACTCTTCGTCATTATTGAGTCGCAATAGATGATGACTTATTAATGGTGTTAGTGGTAAGAAACTGTTTTGCAGTAATTGCCGATCACTTTGACGTTCACTAAATAATTCAATCGCTAAAGCAAAATTGGGCCATTGTCTTTTGCTATTACCATGCAGAGCAGCAAACAGCGCATGATAGCGGCTGTCAAAATGTGGCAATAAACCTAACAATAAAACATCACGTTCAAATTCAGTGAGTTCAAAACGTTCGATCAATAGTGACAAAGCATTAGAGGCAAGGTGTTCTTCGGTTCCCTGGCAATTAACAATATTACTTTCCTCAGATAACCAATGAGGAATGCCCTGCGGTTGTGCCAAATATTGATCTACCTTATCTTCGGCAAGTAAAAAACTCTCTGGTAAGGAATCGTATTTATCTCTCTTTTGATAATAGTAATGCTGCAACAACAGATCAATACGTTCCAAATGAGGATAAATCCAACGTAACTCAGCCATCATATAATGGTTATTTTTAAGTAAAGAATTCATATAAACCTTTTAAATGTTTTGCCAGTCTATGGATAAAGGCTGATTCAGCCAAGGAAGTTTTGCGATATTTAACGGCCATGGCCAGTCGTTTAATAGCAGATCAAATGGCTGATGTTGGATTGTGATTTTGATTTCCTGTTCGCCGATCAGCAGTTTACCTGGCCGTTGTAAAAACAGTTGCCGAACGTCATTACGGCTTAAGTTTTTCCAACCAGGAAGTTGGGCGATAACTGCATCCAGCCATTGCTCTGTTATCAACTGTTTTTCTGGCTCAAGAGAAATTGATTCATCATGTTCATTGACCATTAGCCCACACAGTACGTTATTCAATGCCTTTCGTTCTCTTTGCCCCTCTTCGTCACCCCAAATCAGGTAGTCCAGTAAATCAACTGCACTAAACTGAGCCTGACGATGAATAAATTGTTGTGTTTCAAGCAAACCAAGATGATTAAACAATGCAGGTAACATCGGCCATAGAATTAATATTCCAGCACTATTTACTGAATATAGAGGAGTTTGTCCAGTCAATAAAATCGGCTCAATGCGTGGCCTGTTGATAGTTTGCAATTGACTACAGTTATTATCTTTAATATACAGGTTATCTGGTGCTAATAATATTGCCTGATCTTGGGAGGTTAATGTTTGGTCTGTATTATTTAACATAAAACGTTGCGACAGATAGTTATATTTCTCAGCAGAGAGATGTTTTTTACATATTTGTGCAACAGGAGCCAATTGCCATAATGGCGCTAACCACGCTGTACTCGTTTTGTTATATAACGCCGGATGTTGCAATAGCTGGAGAATATTTTCTGTTTTAACCTCTCCTGTTTGAATCGCTGTCGCTATTAATGAAAGTTGATGCTGATTTAATGGTGGTAAATCTTGCTGAGGCTCTATCGCTAATATCTGTAATAACTGAGTCAATAGAGGATTAACTTCCGTTGTTTGCTGTAAAGCATATTCCCTGAAAGTTTGCTCTTCATAACTAAAGCGATTAATTAAAGTTTCATATTGCTGAATAGAGAGGTGTTTTTTGCAAAGTTGTGGAATGAGATCTGTTTGCCAAAGTTTCTCCAACCACTCATGCAATAAGGAATGATGAGTCACGATAACTTGACGAAATAACGTAATAATAGGCGCAGTATTAAGCGTTCCCTGATTGAGATCAATTATAATACGTGATATCACTTGCGTATCTGGTTTGATTATTTCCTGTATATTATGCCACTGCATATATCCCAGCGCATTCAATATCAGTTGACCAGAGGAAACTAATTCCCCCTGATGCTGTGATATATTTATATCCTCTGATAATTTGCGATTAATGGCAGTGAATAAAGCCGGTTGATTGATAGACAGAAGTCGCTGCAAACTATTTTCAGATAAACAGATTTTTGCCAATAATAATGTCAATTTACTTTCCATTCGTGTTAATTGATTAATTAACTGTCTTATATTGATATTATCCAGCATTATTTTTTCTGAATTTAATTTAAAGTCTTTTTGATATAAATAATGAATAAATCCCTCTATATTAATTAAATAATCATCTTTAAGCAAAGGAGGTTTACGGGTATTTTTTATTATAACTGGCTCTTTCGGAAAAATCCCCTCCTCATTATTATTCTTATAATATTGGCTAAACACTCTATTTAGCGCAGCATTAAGCCTAATCGGAAACAATGAATTAAAATCATGCAAGCTTATTTTACCAAGATCCAATGATAATTTTTCCAAACAAATATCTTGATTGAAAGTATATTCATTAAAGTATAAGTTAAATAGCTTATATATATTGGTTTGATTCAGTAGAGAACTATACAATACTTTTTTAGCCTCTGGCTGATTATCAGCTTCAATATTAATGGTAATCCGATTCAGCAGATTTTTCTCAGAAATCATATAAATATTTCCTTTTTAATTAATAAAAATAGATGACATGAATCTGCCAGTATGGAATAAAATTAAAGTTTTATAATAAAGGCTAATAAATAGTAAGGCGGAACCACATCAACTTTATGGCTATGTGGAGAAGACGATCCTGTTGCTGGGTGATTATGTCCTTTTCCCTCCCCAACTTCTGATGTATGTGGATGCAGATCATCATAATTACTATTTTTATCTTTGTGCCAAAGTGACGAATTAGGTGTATTATCTATTCGGTATGGTGTTTTCCCCCAATTAACATGGGAATATCCAAATCCTCCATCACTATGATAAGGAAGACATTGAATATGTTTATGCTTAGGTATTTGTGAGATATCCAGTATAGTATCTTCTACTTTAACGTTGACAGAAACTGTAATTGATTCTGTATCTTTGAGGAAGTTTTTCTTATCTCCACTACCACTGGCTTTACTACTTTGCCCTTTTTCAGAAATGGTCTCACCGCACATAATAAAACGGCTTCTTAAATCTGGGGTGTTATTGCTACCATCACAAAAAGCCCAACCTGGCGGAGCTTTCTCTCCTGAAAACATTACAATCATTCCTTTAGGAAATACTTGGTCTGGATTAATCTTAATTCCATTTTCATCAACAGTGATACCATTTCCAGCTTTGACCACTAATCTGCCATGCTCATCCAGTTTCAGCGCTGAATTTGGATTATCAGCTTGCCCAGGCGCTTGCCCGGTTGCTTTGCGGCCAATATCAGCCATATCAATTAAATATCTATAATCAGTCTGTAATGGAATACTGCCTGCCTTAAAACGATCTTTTAAATCGTCTGCTGAGAGATTTTTTAATTCAACCTTAGTATTTTCTGCTTTTGGTAAATCATATTCTTTTTCCATCTTTATCACCTCATATAATATTGAATTATCTTTAAATACCCATGTGGATATTACTACTCAATAATAAAGGATAATTAATTTAATAGTAAAACAAATGGTTCCTATTATGACGAAACATTACCCTTTCTAATATGTAAATTAATCTTTGTTTTTATCATCTTCAAACTGAGATTGAGAATTTTCAGATAATGTATTTTTTTCATTATCATTAGTTCCCGTATCTATCTTAGCTCCTGGTACATATAATAGCTGATTACTTTTGATTATCTTATCGCGTAATTCATCATCAGATGCTTTGATGACTTCATTTTTCTGTTCTTCCGTAGCAATTCGCAAATTTCCTGTGCCGGTTGATTCCGGTGGCAAACGTCCCAGGGTTAACATTTCTAAAATATGATAGGCTTCATCCCCTAAAGGAGAGCCATTATTTTGCCAACGTTTATAAGTGCTGGCAAAATCGCCAAAACGTTCCGGTGATAACCAATGAATAATCATAGAAACATGAGCAGGAAATTCAGCTAAAATCTCGGTTTTTACCCACGATTCCAGTTTATGCGGATCAACATTGCTATTCTCAATTAACTGACGATTAATAACTATGCTGACGACAAATGAAAAACGATCAGCATGAGCATATTTTTCACTGGAGAAATACCAACGATAACGCCATGCTTCTGCCTCTGGTGGAAAATCATTTTTCTTATCTTCTGTTTTCTTAAGCTTTATCCGACCTTCAATACGATCAAAATCCACTATCTGGGCTTTAAGATTATAAACAGATGAAGAATTCGAATTCGTCGACGTTTCTGTTGGTGATACATACGGCGTAATAACATATTTCAGGGTGATTTCATCACCTTTATTGATCATTGCAGGGAAAGGGCTGTGGGCATTAGAGACAATCCATCGTTCATCTTCTTCACTACTTTGATGTAATTTATCGTCATAAACCAGTTGATAATCCATGTCTTCTAACCACACCGGACTATTACACCAGAATAAATTGTTAGCCTTAAATGCCTGCTGCACTTCTTTCAGTCTGTGTTCCAAAACCGCACTGTTACGGGTGTCAAGATAAAATGATTTTTCCGTAATTTCAGTGATTATTTGGCCCCGCAGTGTGAATCCATTATCGCCTTTGATAATCAGGTCAATCATCTGCCCGTGTAGTAGCTGTCCTACCACTTCTTCTGTCTGGGTAATAATTAAATGATGACTTTCAGAGCCGGTAACATCTTTAATCTCCAGATTATCAGGCTTTTGTTCCTTGTCGAATTTCGCATTAGGTTTCACTGGTAAGAGCCGACGATGCTCAATTAAATAAAAAGGCAAGTCGGCCAGATCTGGTGGTTCATTGAAACATTTTTTCCCCAAACCCAGCCGGGCTGCAATTCGCTTTTGCAGTGCCGACACTTTATCAATACGAATATTATTACGGTGATAGGCTAATTCTGGCTGTTGAGCTAAGTAACCGCGCTGGGTAGATAGAAAATCCTGTCGGCTGAGTATCAGAGGTCTGGCTGCACGATGAGCACCAAAATAGCCTAACAGATAATCCAGAATTTCCAATTCCTTAGAATAACTTCTGTCATTACTGTCGATTTGCGCATCATCATTTAACTTCTTAATTAAGTCAGGCATTATTTCCTGATGCACTTTTTGACTAATCGTATTCGTTTTAAAAGGCCATTGCACACCGTATACCGCATTTCCTCGCTGTTTAAATGCCAATAGTTTTGGCAATAAAGCGAGTTCAGCACAGCCATTAGCCAATATTTGCTCAAAAGGCAGCATAAATTGATGCAATTGCTCCTGTTGTTGAGTATTAGCGTCGGTCTGCAATCCATAACAGGCAGGTAATTTATTACTCACCGGGTAGTAGTCCCGGACTTTACGATGTTTTCCCCAGTTTAATAATTCTGGTTGCGTATTAATCAGCGGTTCTGTAATGAGATTTTTCTCTATATCTTCTTTAGAAACCGCAACTTTCACGCCACCTTTAGCAATAATAGTTAGTGGGCTGTCTGGTGAAGTAATCAACGCTAAGGGATCTTCACCCCATAGTCTGGGATAATAATGTTCTTTAATAATTTTCCAGGACCAATTATCGTTCGGTAGCGAAGAAATAATGCCAGGATCATATTTACCTAATTCCAGCCGGGTTACACTTTGAACGCCTTTAATAGTCAATAATCGATTAACCAGAGGACTTAAATTTAACTCCATCGAGCCGTCGTAATTTTTGATCGGCGGTAATTGAGGTATCCAACCGTGATGTAAATAAGGCCCATCAAAAATTTCTTCATTACTGTAGCCCTGTTCCTTCATCGCCTCAGTGGTATAGCGTAATGGCTTTTCAATCACCATTTCTTCCGCTGTCATATAAATTTTAGCCAGTATGTCAGCGATATCTTTAACATCATCATTTAGCTGAATATCAATCTGTAATGGTAGATCGACGGGTTCCAGCCAAATAATTTCACTGACGAACTCTCCCAAGTTACGGTTATTTCGCAAGAAGTCTTTCAGGATTTCCTCAGCCTGAGTTTTATTGGTTTCAGTTTTCCGACTTGGGAGTAAATAAAGCCAGTAGTTTCCTCTTAGGGTTAATTTGCTATCTGAACCACAATCTTTAAAGCTGTATTTACGTTCCTCTTTGTTATACCAGTATTCATAGCGTTGGCCTTTAGGTTCACATATCAGCAGTACATCATTAAATAAAAAATAACCATTAACTGTGTCGTCACTATTTAAAGTGTCATCACTATGCAAATCCAACAAGGCCCGGCGATAATCCTCCGCGGTAATGGGGCCACAAGTCAGTATTTGTTGTGGGCCAAATTCTTGTGGAAAAATACCGTCACCGAATGTCTGTTCCTCTTGTTCAGGCGTGAGAAGATCCCGAAGTGGTAGTGAATGGCGATAGGCTAAATCGGACGCACCATAACAACAGGCTTCTAATAAAGTAATACCGGGATCATTTTCCCCCATATCGCTCCAGCGTTGCTCAGATTGCTGCTTAATAATCGTCTTAGCCTGAGTGAGTAAGGTATCAAAGGCAATATCATCTTTGACGATGGGAAACAAGGCGTCCTGATTATCCATTGTTAACTCCTTGGTTTGAGGAACTCTTTTCAGACCAAACTAAAATCAGTACTTCATTATCGTCAGCGTCAATACTTTTACCTGTATTAGCCCCAAGCTGATTATCTTTTTTCAACGTTAAGTTCATCACCCGCTCAACCAAAGGTGATCGCTGAATCGTGGCTAACAGCTGGTAATAATCAATGTGACGACCGATTGCGACACCAATAATAGGATTTTCTCCCCACGGCATATATTGCCGACTCAATTCTCGTTGTAGTTGATAATAGCCATAGGCGGGACTAATACCGGCAACAAATACCAGTTGATAACTGATCAAGACGTTAACGTAGGTAGGATTGTTAATTTCAATGGTTGCCCAAGGACTACTTAATCGATCTAACCACTCAACCATCTCTTTCAATTGAGCCGCGTTCAATTCCGGACGTAGCGCATCATCGTTATCTTTATGACGGTTGTCTGGAATAACTATCAATTGTTGCTTTTCTGGTGCCGGAATCGTGGTTAATTTATTGCCAGAATGGTGTCTGACATCAAATAAGCTAATAAAATGATCTTTTAGCAATGTCACCATATTCCCCCAACTCAACACTCGGTTACGATGAGATAGCCGGGTAGGAATCCGTTTCAGAAAAGCTTGCTCAGTTTCTGCCGGGTGACCATTCCAGGATGCCCAAGGTTGGGTAACACCACTGATCGCAACGGATGCAGTGACCGGTTGTTTAATACTGTCGGCGGCCAATCCATTGATAAAATGATCCTGTTCAACCGTTTCTGAATTAATTAAGGTGGCGATTGTGGCGTTATACAACAGGCCCTTAATGCGTGGATAATCCCGCGGTTCAATCTTATGATTGGTTATCTCTGCTTTCAGCCAGTATCGTCCCGTCGGCATCAGAGCAACTTGACTTGCAGCGTCCTCTGGTAATAAGGCACGCCAGATACCCCGATCAAACAGGTTACGAGTTTGGTCGTGAACAAGTTTATCCAATGGACTCCAGATGTTGTATTTGTTGAGATAAAACCAGGATAAATTAAGCGCTTTAAGACCTTCTAACTGCCAATATAAAGATAGAGTTTGCCCTGGCAGTACACCCGTAAATCCCAAATAAAATGCCTCATGGATGTATGCTGACGTTTCTGCTACTGCCTCGCCACGGCCAAAAGGCGCCAGAGGATAAACGGCAAATTGTTCAGGTTTAGCTTTAGCACTGAATTGAACCTGTAACGCACTGATTTGTGGCGTATAGGGTAAATTCTTATCTTTAGGAGCTTGCCAATATTGGGTGTGCATAAAATCTTGCTCGACCAGTTCTATACGCACCGATGCAGGCCAATCATTGGGCTCTGGACTGTCTGCAAGAGGGTAATTCATTGCTGGCAAATTAAAACTCAGGCTTTTTCCTTGAGGGGCATTATTTCCTTCGAATAATGACAGGGGATCATTAATCACGGTTTTTCCCTGGGGGGTAACTAAGTAACCCTGAATTTTAAATGCCTTATTATCAGGTTTAGTACTATATGCTGCATACCATTGCGAAAAATTTTGTTGAGGCAATCCAATCCACTGAGGAGTCATTGTCACTGTTGCGTTTTCAGTGCCATACCATTCCGGGGCAACCAAATTAAAACCGAAGCCTAACGACGGCAATTGACCAAAGGGAAAACTAGTTGTATTCGTTTGTTCAATACCACCATCAGAGGCATAGTACACACTGTGGTTACCATTAACACTGACTTCGATCTCAGTAATCTTGGGTAGAATAGGGCCTTGAGTGGTACCTAGCTTTAATACCGGTACCTTAAATGTCATATTATCCAAGCTATCAGGAGGAGTGATGGGATCATTATTAGCTGACAAGTAAAATGTAAGGCAATGGACATCAGTATTTTCTCTTACTTCAGTATCTTCTTTTACTTCGGTATTTTCTTTTACTTCCGTTGTTATAGAAGGTTTTGGTAGTGAAAGCCAATGATCTCCCGAACTGATCTGAGCGGTGATGTGATCACGATTACCCTCCCACTTGCTCGCCAGTGTCACTTTAATACTGCGTTTTCCTGCTGACATGGCAAATAGAGGCGAAGTAATCAGATAGCCAGAAAGAACCGAAACATCATTAGGCGTTGGGCTAAAAAGCTGGATATCGTTTTCAGGCAATTTAATGCCATCTGCAAGATTCAGAGGTATTGCCGATTGCCAACCATCACCCTCTTTTCGATACCAACGCAAATCGGTCACCTCCCCCTGATTCGCCAATAAATCTGATTCGGCCACATATTGTAACGGATTTCCCTCCTTATCATGCCCAGCATCAAAAAGCGTTCCTTTTGGAATAAGGTATTCAGCACAATCAGAATTCAGGGTAATACCTATCGCAACCTGATCCGCCCGCGCATTTCTGAGTTTCAAACCCAATAACTCTCGGTAATAAAGATTACGATGCCGTGCCGGGAAGGTATTGAATAATATTTTAGTCGTTTCTAATAGTTTTAAAAAAGCCAGTAAAAATGCCTGATGTGCGGGCAAAAGGCCATTTGCTTTATTCGCATTTTGGTAAATATTCGCTAATTGATGAGGATGATTTTCCTGAATAAAATAGAAACCATCCCAGAATTGTTTTTTCTCTTGATCAAAGGGGATTTTTTCTGCATATGTTTTAAGCCAATTTAAAATATCTAATGTACTTCTTTCATCAAGTTTAAAAGCGGTATCCGGTACGATAGCGGTAAGTTTATTATTTAATCCGGTCTGTTCCATATTTACGCCACCTGTTATTTGAATATAACCTTAATATGTTTTCAGGAGATCATGGTTATTTGAAAATAAGATTAAACTGTTATCTACCCGGTACTAACGGCATATTGACTGGCAATAAAACGGCCTTTTCCCATACTTGGCGCCGTTACATCCGGTCCGGTTGACGGATTATTTGCCGGCTGTGACGGGGTAAAACGGGCAGTAAATTGCTGTCCGACAATAATCATCGTGACAGGGCTGCGACAAAAGTTTACCTGCTGGCTAGCATCTAACTGAGCAATAGTGACCATGCCCATACCGGGTATCGGGTGGCTGGGGGTAATATACTGCGCTTGAAACTGTACCTTTTTTTCGTCCCCCACAATAACGATCTTTTTCCCCCGGATTTGCGCGTGCCCGCTGCCTCTGATGGTTGCCGGCCCCAAAATGATGACCTGCCGGTTACCAAATAACGGCTCGAATAGCAGGATGTCGCCATCAACAACCAGTTGTTTACTCATAAGATCACCTGTATCGGTCCTTCGCCAATCTCAAGAATACCTTCAATTTGCTGACTAATTTCGCTGCCTCTCAGGGCATAAGTCACCTGAACATGTAAGGTATTAGGCAAATCGGTTCTCTGGCTCCCCTGAATTTCCGTCACTTCTGCACGAGGTTCATAACGTAATACTCGCTCTTCAATGCGCGTTTGAATTCGTGCTATCAGTTCATCACTGATATTTTCAAACATATAATCATTCAGGCCACAACCATAATCTTCACGCATAATCCGTTCGCCAGGTTCCGTTAAAAAAAGGATTTTCATACTTTGGCGAACATGCTCGGCTCCTTCCGCCATTTTTACACCGGATTGCGCTTCAGGAATATTTTCATCGATAAAAAACTGTGGCGGAAATGCCCAGCCGCGACCATAAATATCAGCCAATATTTTGTTTGTCATTTTACTGTCCTATTATTGGGTTAAATTAATTTTCGTCCCTTTAATCTCTACCCCAGACTTTCCAGCGGCTGACAGGGATTTTTCAGCCTGGATATTAATTTCCTGTGCATGAGCTATTAGATTTTTAGTGGAATTAATCGTGATATCTTTATCCTGTTGCAGAGATAAAGTATTTTTTCCACTATTAAAGGCGAGAGTTTTATCTTTATTATCGAATAGCAATGCCTGCTGGTTATCCGCCTGTTTAATCACTAACGTTTTCACCAAATTTTTTTCACTGGGTTCTAACGGCGATTTATTTTTAGGGTTATGCATGGAGCCTAATATCACCGGGAAACGGGGATCGCATTCAAAGAAACCGATAATCACCTCATCCCCCGGCTCTGGATAGAAACAGAATCCACTTTCATGACTGGCGTAAGGTTTACCCAACCGGGCAAAAAGCACACCATTGGTCAAGTTAAAAACGGGGATTTTAACCGGGATACGTTCCAGTGACTGGCTGTCTTGTTGGTATTTCTCTACGATACCGATATGTAACTCTTTAACTTGCGGTACAGCCTGTTCTGCGTCTGGTTGCATGCCTAAAGTTAACCGGGTACGCCAACCTTGTTGCTGAGTGATTGTCTGACTGACACCGGTGATAATTGCCTGACCATCCATCCCCTGACCAAAGCCATTTAATGCCAGAATATGACCCGGTTGATAGCGATCATGACCTTCAACTTCAAAACTGCCGGATATATTATGACTTCTCCGGCTGTCCATGATGCCTTGAGCAACATGTTTAGTTTGTTCATTATCCAACGGATAGCTGAAAATCCATTGCCATTCCTGATCGGTCAGTGATTTCAGATTATCTATAGCAAGTTGGTTTTTCCCCAGTCCACTATTTTTTACCTGAATGGCCTTCGATAGTTTTTGTTGGCTAATATCCCAAGACTGCACACTGACCATTTTAGGACTGCGCTGATTATCCCATTGCAGATTAGCCTCAAATAACACAACGTCCTGATGGCTACCACGCTGACGAATAGTGTGCACGGTTGAATGATTAAGTGATTCAGGCGTGACCAACGTAATGGCATCATGACCAGGTAGCAACCAGGTATGAGTAGCATTAAGCCGACTTTTTAAGAATGCCCAGTCATTACAGCGAAACTGAACCATTTGCTCATGAACCGCTTTCAGCTGAGGAGCCTGTTTTATCGTCACAGATAGGCCCGCCTGACTGAATAGCTTCCTGATAATCGCCTCATCACTCTGTTTACTAAATAGCTGCGAGTGGAAGCTGTGAGTTAATTTTTGCAGCGAATGTTTTGCCGTCAGAATAATCATGCTGTCCTGACCTTTAAGCCCCAGTGCCTGCCGAACGATGACACCTTTAAATAACACATTTTTTTGGACCTGCACGATAAGTTCATGATTCGGGCGGCAATTTGTCAATTCAGTCTGAGCCTTTGCCTCGAATATATGACTCGCATCACCAACGATACCCAAAGTCAGGTTAGCCGAAGGGATACCATTAATATGGTGGTTTATTGTCAGACTGATAACCGTAAATTGGCTGAGCGCTTTGCCATCTATCTTAATGGCTATCTCGGGTATATTCATGCCTTCCTCCGTGCTTGCAGCGTTTGTCCTGGAGTGAAATCATCCAGATTATCCAAACCGTTTTGCCAGGCCAGAGAAAGATAATCGATACCGCCTGCCAGAGTAGCTCCAGCCCCCAGTGCGATCAAGGGTAGAGAGAGCATATCGGTTACACTGACCGCAGTAACCGGTGGCGATTTTAATTGTTGCTCGGTAGCCTGAATAACAAGACTTTCATCTGCCACCACAGATAAGGTGGCAGTTGCCCGCAACGGCGTAGCATCCCGGTCAAATAAGGTGTAATGAATGTTGAAGCCATTGGCCCGGCAAGCAAAATAACCTTTATTTTCCCAGCGCATTTTTCCCCATTTGATTTTAAGGTAATGGGGTTTTTTAGTACCGGCATCAACGGCACAGAGGGTTTTCAGCATCGCCAGCTGGGTTTCGATCGGCGTATTGTTGCCGGGCATGGATGCGTCAAACAGCAGATCTAATGACAGGCTAGCAGGCTGAGATGACATATAATGGTTGCTTTGGTGAGTACTGGTAACGCTTTCAGCCTTTTTATAATTGGCCTGATAATTGAACTGGATTGCATCAGGGTTATACATGACCTGTAAACTACCCACTGAGATTTTACCGTCCGGATCTTTAAAAGCAGTCAGCGTGAGTTTGGACAGACTACGTTCAATTAAGCTCATAATGACCACCTGCTTCACGTAATGCCTCTAACACCTCTCGCTTCACCCTTTCAATCAGGCGGGCATTATCTAACTCTTCCTGGGCTAATGTTCGTGGGGATGATACATCACTTGTGGAATCAGTGACTTTAGCCTGAATAATCAATTCTTTAATTTCTACCGTCATACTGTCACTCCTAACCAGAGCATATCCTGATAACGTAATTCCAAAGAGTTCACCAAAACAGCATTGCTATTGGCATCAAAGTCACCGGTAGACCAACGAACCGGTAATGCATTACTCACTGTCCAGCTTGCCACGGGTAAATAATTTTCATTCAGCAACATAATGACCACATCAGCATAAATCGCTTTTCCCCCGCGCAAGACATGATCAAATACCAGAGTGAGCGGCGTCACCGTCATAACACCGCGTTCCAACACTAAACTGCCATGTTGGATCTTATCGGCTAGCCAGACATTTCTGGCATTTTCCCCACCTTGACTGTGTTGGGTGGTTTGCAGCTCACGGCTCAGACCCGAGATCCGCTGAAAGGCAATATCAAGTGGACTGGGAATATTGTTAAAAAGAAAACTGGCGATAAAACGGTGTGACACTGACGGGGTGTAGAGGTTATGCATATTTTGCCCCTGTTTAACTTAACCTGGTTGTGCCGGTACGCGTATCAAACGTCAGACTCAGTTCAATAAATTCTGACGGAATTAACAGCGCTAGCCTGATTTTCATGATCATTTTCCCGGCTCGCATATCCGCTTCACTCATTGATTCTTCAACGCCGAGTAATATGTCAAATGCCCGTTCTTCCTCAGTCCCCCGCAATCCACCTTTTAACCACAACTGATGCAACCAGTTATAAGTTTGACCTTTAAGTTTCATCCAAGTGATCGGGTTATTTGGCTCGAAAACGAAAGCATGGCCGAGTCGGGTCATATGAGCTTCAATATAGGAAACCAGACGGCGAATTTGGATATAGCGCCATGGGGAGTCGGGCGTGTTGTCCAAGGTTCGACATCCCCAGATTTTTATCCCTTTGCCGGGAAAACTGCGAATCAGATTCAGCGGAGTATCGTCATCCCGATTAAAGAAGGCATTAGCTTCAATAAAAGAGCGTATCGGACTAACCACTTTGGCTAAGGCCACATTAGCAGGGGCGGTCCAGATACCTTTCTGATTATCGTTATTCTGGATGACGGCAGCAACCGCAGCCGTAGGCGAAAGCACGACAGTATTTTGCCTTGCATCCTGATAAGCACTTTTCAGTGCCGGCCAATATACCGCGCCCCATTGCCGATCACTTGAGGAAAACTGCGCTAAACATTTAGCAGCCAATGCTGGGTCATCAGGGGCATCCAGCAATCCTATAATGCCACGCCGACTCTTACACAGATCGAGCACTGACTGCCAAAACTGCAACCAAAGATCTATTTTTGCGCTGAGATCCCCCATCCGATTGAAGCGAGCAATATCAGGAGCGACAATCAGTGTGATGGCGCTCTCTGCGGAAATAACCTGTTTAATCCAATTCTGTTGCAGCGCAGTGATCAATGATTGAAAATCTTTTAATTGCTCGTCAAGATCCAGTGGCAATACATAGGCTTGCTGCCCCCCATTTTCAAAGAAATGGCGCACGGAATAGTACGTTAATCCTGACTGAGCAAATGTCAGAGTAAAATCGGTCAGGCTAGTGAGTTTAACAACTTTATCGCTACTGCTTTCGTTTACAAGACGTTGGGTATCGCCAATAAAAACAGGTACACCAATGAATTCATTATCCTGTTTCTGCGATATCAGGTTCTCCGTTACGGTTACGCCTGGCTGTTTTATCATCTCCATTATCATCTCCTTAGCAGTAAACAGACGCAGCGTTAACCGCGTCTTAATGCAGTTACTGTGCTACGTTTTGCGAAAATTGCAGGATAATAAATTCAGCCGGACGAACCGCCGCCATCCCAACCTTGACGATCATTTTTCCTTGTCTAATGTCGCCCTCGGACATCGTGGTCCTCAGACCAATTTGCACAAAATAGGCTTCCTGAGGGTTACTACCGACCAGCGCCCCTTGCTGCCAAAGTTGGTGGAGATAGTTGTCAATGGCTGACCGTACTCGCTCCCAGGTGGGTTGGCTATTAGGTTCAAAGACAGCAACTCGCATTGCCTGTTTGATATCCCGTTCTGCACTATTAAATAAACGACGTACCGGAATATAGCGCCAATTATCATCATCTTTCAGGGTACGTGAGCCCCAAATCAATGTGCCTTTGCCGGTAAAATGACGGATAGCATTAATGCCAGCTTTATTCATAGCACCTTGCTTATCATCCGTGATCACCTTGTTTGGTATAGCATTATTCAATACTACGTTGGCCGGAGCCTTCCAAACACCACGACTGGCATCGGTTGCCGCATAAGCACCCGCAACTGCGGCGCTGGGTGGCAGGGTAATTGGTGTTGTGGGTACGTTAGCCGCTTGCCATTTTTTACCGACTTCTTCCTTAGCTTTAGTATATTCATCTGACGAAGATGTTTTCAGCGCAGCTAGAGTATCCACCTCCTTATTCCCCTTATAACCACTTAGCACAATATCAGCATCCGTTGGCGGGCTATAAGTAAAAGAGGTCTCTAAATCAGGGTAATAGACCGCGGTTTTATCTGCCTGGGTCGTTGGTTTACTTGTTCCATCTTTACTGTCAGCAATCAGAAAGTAACCCACTTTTTTTTGCAACAAGGAATTTATCGCATTGTAAACATCCTGTTTTTGGCAGTTTACTAATGTTTCATCCGTTTCAGCACAGAGCAGTAAAGTAATCTCTTGCTGTTTTTCAATTAGGTCTGGCAGCGTTGCTAATTCTGTTGTGGCAGTACCTGCATCAGTTGCTACCAATGGCAACAAATAACAGACACCACCGCCATTATTAAAATAATGCTGCACCGCAAAGGCACTTAAAGACGTGGCCGTGACAGTGGCAACATAGGTATAAGTGTATTTAACCTCCTCTTCCTCTCCTTTCTTTTTATCTTTCTCTAGCAAATCACTACCTTCAGTAACAGCAAGTCTCTGAATATCTTTTGGTTCCGTAGTTTTAGACTTAAGTTCAGGTTCAGGTTCAGGTTCAGGTTCTGGCTTAGGTTTAGGTTTAGGTTTAGGTTCTGGCTTAGGTTCGGGCTGAGGCTTAAGTTCAACCTCAGTAGCCTCAGCCTTTACTGACACTACAGGCAAAAATGAAAACTGTGAGGTAAAATCCAACCAACTGGTGATTTTAATACAGCTACCCTGTTTTATTGGGCTTCCATCTTTTCTGAAAAACTTACCAATAAAAACCGGAATCGCTGTTGGGCTGGTGCTAATTGATAACGATAGTGAAGCATCTTCTTCAATATAGACACCGGGTGTAGTATATGCGACAGAAGGCATTATAACGTCCTCATTCAATTTAGATGATTAGCAGCTATAAACAGGCCACCATGATTTACCGGGCTTGCCCAATTGACTGGCTAAACTGCAAGATAATAAATTCGGCTGGGCGAACCGCCGCCATACCCACTTTGACGATCATTCTGCCCTGTTTAATATCATCATCAGTCATGGTGGTACCTTTACCTATTTGAACGAAATAAGCCTGATCAGCTTTATTTCCCACTAATCCGCCTTGTTGCCAGAGAGAATAGAGATAATTATCAATAGCCCGGCGCACAACCTCCCAAGTTGGTTGGCTGTTGGGTTCAAATACTGCGAAACTCATGGCATTTTTGATATCCCTTTCTGCACTGTTAAACAGGCGACGAACCGAGATATAACGCCAGTTATCACTATCCTCAAGCGTTCTGGCGCCCCAGACAAGCGTGCTGCCCTTAGGAAAGGTACGGATCATATTCAACGCTTTATCTTTGTTATATTCCCCTTGCAAATCATCAGTCACCGGGTATTTAGGTTGTAATCCGCCTTGAATAGGGACATTAGCCGGTGCTTGCCAAACCCCTCGGCTGTTATCAACACTGGCATAAATACCGGCCATCACGGCACTGGGTGGAATATCAACAAGCGCTTTTTTCTCTCCCCATTCAGCCGTTAGCCAAGGGTAGTAAACTGCGCCGTAAGGGGTTGCCGGGTAAGATTGACGTATTTTTTCCGGGTCTTTTATTTCACTATCACTCTTTGGGCCATCAAAAATGGCGAATAATCCTTTACCCGGTTTACAAAGTGTACTTACAGCCTCTTTGATGTTTTCTCCAGCCGCAACCAACAAGGTTACATCGTCAAGTTCTGGAACCTGGTTGGCTAAATCTTGGGTTTTAACCAGATAACCATATCCACCGCCATGAATAAAATAAGCACGTAGTGAAATATCAAGCGTATCAGCGGGATTAAATGGCCCTTTTTTTAGTGTCAGATAGTCCAGCCAGCTATTAATGCGAATATGGGTAGCTGACATTAATGAATTGTCATTTGCAACAGCAAAAACAGGCACTGCCGTTGCACTTGTACGGACAGAAAGTGCCAATGAAGCATCTTCTTCAATATAGACACCCGGATAAGATGTATCAATTGTCATAATATTAGCCTTTAAAAAGCACTGCATTGACGTGCCAGACTATTTCTGACACCAAGCAGTGTATTAATGGAATTCAACAGTAACCCGATCTGCTTTCAAGCTTATCTCCTGCACCGCAACTTCATTACTGGTTGCATCAAAACTGGGCGCAGTCAGCTTTTCTGGGAAAGCATTAGCAATATTCCAGGTAATCAGCAAATTTGAACCTGTTTCATCGGTCAGACTAATAGAAATATCTTTCTTCTCTATCTGATTAAGAGAAATAGAATTAATCCAATCGTACAACTTAGATTGTCCTTTAAAGATACCTCGTTTCAAGGTGATAGTGGGTCTTTGACGCTGACCCGGCATTTGTAGCCAGTTACCCACTCCATCACGATATTCAATTGTGTCATAGCTGATATCTAATCCTGATACACTTTGAAAACACATTTGCTCATCACCAATGGTAACGACAAAACGATAGGTTGGGATTGGGTATTGAACAGCAATTTGATCGGCAGTTGTAGACATCGTTATTTCCTTCCTAAAAAAATTTATATTGAGCTAAAGCACTCATCATTTCAGGTACGCTACCGCCCTTAGGTATCATGCCTAATTCCTCTGGTGTATTAGCCCGGCTTTTATATCCAAATCCTCATAGAAGAAATGAGGCGACCTAACTAACACCTGAACCAACTAAATTAATACGTGATAAACATCACGCCAGAGCCATCCGCCGATTAATAATCACTCACCCATACCTAAATAAAAGTTAAAAATAAAAACTAATTATTTTTATCGCTACTTTTTCTCAATGATTCAATACAATACCCCAATACTTCCCTGTTCACTGGGTTATCACTCATAGCCATCTATTCTCTAATTTTCATAAAAATGACTTATAAAAATTCAATAATACCTAAAAATTTTTTATCTATATTAAAAAACTTCCCCTTACTTCATAAATAAAAAATAACCACCATCAAAAATATAAACAAAATTGATAAATAAATAATTATCATTAATTTTATTTCTTAATAAAAACCAGAAAAATAACATACATTACAAAACAAAATAAAAAATTTTAAATTATTTATTTTCTTGCATTATTAATGCAGAAATTATATAAATTTTAACAGGCATAAGCCTATTTGAGTCCCCTGGCTATTGCGGATAGATAAACACACTAAACAGAGGCAGAGAATGCGTTATGCTGAAAATAACTAGAGATGTTTATTTGGATTGTGACTCCAACAAAATAATCCATGGTAAGAATATATTTATCATTACGGAAAAAGAGAAACGCCTGCTGCTCGCACTATGGGAACATGCATCACAAGGGAACACCTTAAACCGGGAACAGCTAATCCCACTGGTTTGGCCTGAACGCAAAAACGGAGTAGCAGAAACCAATCTATTGCAATTGATCTGTAAGTTACGCCGGACACTACGCTATTGTGAGCTAGGCGAAGCAATACATACTGTATACCGACAGGGCTATCGTTTTATTTTGCCATTTCAAGATAGAGGACCAGATGATAGTCAGTCAAAAAATACCGAATCACCCATCCCCACAGATACAACTCCCAAACCATCTTATCGGCGTTTCACCAAGCTTATTATTATGTTCATCACGGCAAGCATCTGGTTATCTACTATCCTATATACCGCTCCATTTTTAGCTGAGAAATAATTATGACTTATATTTTAATAATTGAAGAAAATATTAATAAAATATGAATTTTTATTTTCAACTCTATTAAAGATTCACAAATGGAGATAAATTAAATAAGAAACAACCGAAATTAATTTAACTATCCCCTGCGGCTCATCCCATAAATTTATGAGCCGCTTTCATAATTAATCATGGCTCATCACTATGAAAAGGCGTAACGCTCTTCCCATACCAGCAAAGATGTTTAACTTTTTCTGGATGGCAAATTTTGTCGATGAGAATAATTGAGCAGATACAAATTCACTGTATATTTTCTTACCAACTTGCATTAGAAGACGATTCCCCTTTGATAAGTGATAGAACTTTTCTACAATCTCTTCTTTTATACAGTCAGGTTTTCTACTTAAATCTTTAATGTATGAATCATTCAGGTCAGGGGCCATCTTTATTTCAGTTACACGCTAGCAACAGAACTATATTTCTGAATAAAATCACAATCAGTTTTTTCAATACTGATATTTTTAGAATTTTCTACTTTTCGGTTTAATAAATCCCCGGGATTTTAAATACCATGACAGATTTAATGACTGCAATATATCACAATGTCAGTATAATGTTCTGAATTAATTGCTACTCGTATTGTTGAAGTATTACGGACATAAAAACCACCAGCGTTAACTGATGGCTATTAATGTATTTCCGATACAACCTTATATTGAGGCCATAAATAATTCAGGTTGGCTTTAACTAAATAAAATCGTTACATAGTTCTTGTAATTTATTCATAACACGCCCCACATGGAAACCATCACAAGTAGCATGATGCACCTGAATTGCCAAAAGCAACTGCGTTTGATTTCCATTCTTGTAAAATGGGTGTTAATGTTCACTGGCACTGAGTTTTGATGTCGTCCCGCAAGTATTGAGTTTGCTATTTGTTTAGATAGCGATTTCCTATCAGGCTCATTATCTTTTTTTCCATATTTCACCTATAACAAAAAGGCCACACAATGCGTAGCCTTTGAACGTGTGTGATGAGAGAAATGCTAATCTTATGTTATGAGTACGAAATAACGGATACCTCAAGACTTTTACCCATTGCACCCATAGCACGCTGAACCGTATCGATTTTTGTTGAATGCCGTAAGTCAAAGATACGTTGCACTTCCTGTTTCTTAACGGTAATACGCTCGGCAAGCTCAACTTGTGTTAAGCCCGAATCGATAAACGTATTTAACATGACAATTTTTACCGCGATACTTATTGGTACCTCAACAAAATCACCCGTTACCTCGCTAGGTAACGGCACTTTTTCGTTATCTTCAAAGTAAAACTCAAAGGCGGTAATCAGTGCATCACGCGCCATTTCTAGCGCTTCCTCACGTGTATCGCCTTGTGTGAGGGCTTCCGGTATATCGGGAAACGACACCACAAAGCCCCCCTCGTCGACTGGCTGCAAGTTTACTGGATATCGCATAATTATTGGGTGCCGCATAGCAAGTACCAGCCCCAAAAAGGGCTGGTTCGTTACAATCCTAACTGCTTAATGATTGCTTTTCTGAGTGGTTCTTTTATCTCAGCGGAGGGATGTCTTGGCATTACGCTTCGTTTTCCCTTGTATCTCAGTTTCAAATGATTTGTCCCATTCCAAACCTCAACCCCCTGAGATTCAAGCCACCGCCTGAACTCGCTTTGCTTCACCACTCCTCCTGTTTGTTGAACATGTGATTATAGTAAACAATTTTGATTACCAAGTCAGCATTTATGTTTACTTTCATATTCAAAACGGAAAAAGTCATTTATCGATTAAGCTTTACCTGCCCTGAAACGAAAAAACCCGCTGAACATGCGGATAGCAATTGATCCTGCATGCTCTAAATAACTGTCGTTTTGGATTGACAGCATCTTCTTAGATGTTAATTTCCCGATTGCATAAATAACTCTCTGCTGGTTTTTCTCGCAGATTTGTTAATCTACCAAATATTATTTTTCATTTTCAATTCTATTAAACATTCATAAATGGAGGTAAATTAAATAAAAAACCAAATTAAATCAACTACACTCTGTGACTCATTCCATAAATTTATAAGCCGCTTTAATAGTTAATCATGACTCATCACTATGAAAAGACGTTTTGATTATTAATGACTTTGAGGTTAATTTTTATTTCTCATGTAATTCTTTTGTCATTAAATAGAGTACTGCGCTACCCTCGGGTAATTGATTAATGATGATATGGTCACTCTTTGTCAAACTGATTGCCTCAGTTAACATAGCTGATACCAAAAACGCAGACAACGGTCCTGGTGGGCCAAAAGTATGATCAATTAAATGAACCGGATTTTCTGGCGAGAAATTGAGCGAGTGCTCATGACTATAAATTGCCAGTTTAGTCAGTACATCATCAGTAATACCTGTTATCCAAAGGTGCCGCATACTGCTTTTATCAATACGGTTATACTCAAACAATATATGCAGATCTTTTATTATTTCTCCCGGTAACGAAGGTAATGCTCTTCCCATACCAGCCAAGATGTTTAATTTTTTCTGGATGGCAAATTTTGTCGATGAGAATAATTGAACAGATACAAATTCGCTATATACCTTATTATCACTTTCAGAAGGCCAGCACTGGAATGCAATAACCATTACCATCCCCTCAAAAGCCGGTTCGTTGTATAACTTATCGATTTCATCCCGATTCGCTATACGTACAAGCTCCACTTTCCACTTCCGACGAATAACTTCTTGGTACTGAAACAAATCGATAGAAGGCGTTTCTGCCAGATAAACTCTGTGCAAATGGTAGCGATAACCCGGACATTGTTTCTCAAAATCACGATCAATATTATCCAATAATTGCCGGATATCTTTCAATGGCAAATACAGTGCCCGTCCTTTATCCGGAAAAGCAGGAATATCTTTCAGATCACCTAATAATGGCGCAATACCTTGCTGTTCAGGCGTCAAAATAATATTACCAACTACTGCCAGTTGCTTTCTGCTCCATTGCTGCCACTGAAAATGAGTTTCGGCGCTGGCCTCTTCCCAGGCATGCGCTACCGAGCGATATCGCTCATAACGGTTCAGCACCGCGCCAAATAACATCATCCACACACAGAAAGCTGGTAAGCTGCCATAAATCGCAATGTGAAAGAAATCACTAGTACCGTTCAGAAAGACGCCAACGAGTGTGCCAACAGCCAGCATTAAAAGCAAAATGATAAACCACCGCCGATAACGCAAAGGTGCCACTGCTTTAAGTTCAGGTATTTCAGGAATAGGCCAGCTCATAACGATAACTCCATATTGTGATGAAACGTGGGATTAAAAATCATATTCAGCCTCTCATAAGTTCATTATTTAAAAAAATATCTGTTTTTTCGTGTTTGCTTATCTTTCCTTATCCTGATTTCTAATCCCTAATAAGCGTTTTCATTTAAAAAAACGTATTTTATCGGGATTCAAAAGCCCCCGGCCTTTTACGAAAGGTACTCGTTACCGCATCCCAAAACGTAATCAGTTCATCTCCGGTATAAGGCGTCGGAGGTAGCTGATAATTCTTCAACATAATACTGACATAGGGGTTTTTATAGTCTCCGACGGTTTCATTTGCAACTAACTCAAATTGATAGCGGGGATTATTGTCAAAAGGTTGCAAACCGATTGCTAATAACTCTTCCGCATGAATGCCGTTGACTTCCCGTTTCCCTTTTCTGGCTATTCCACCACGGTTAGCATGTAAATCCTTTTCAATTTTACCCACACGTTCAAGCAAGGTACTTTCCCCTGTCAGGTCATTAAGGATTTCAATACTGAACTTAAAGTTCTCATCCTTATTTCCCCGATAGACAAAACCTATATTCTCTCTCTCATTATGACTACCGGCAATAAACCCGTCAGGAATGCAAGTTCCTGCCACTGTCGGGATTTCGGTATCTTTTCTGCCGCTGATTCTGGATAGCAGTCGTTTCATTTTCTCCCGGGTTTGATACAACTCATTGTATTGCTTTTCAGAAAATCCACCTTTGATAAAATCATCCCTGTCTGCTTTGTACTTATCATCTGATAACTCAATAAATTCCATTGTTACGGTAAAAGCTACTCCATGACTATACAAATGCGCTTCTAATACTCGGGCATAACCAGGAACAGCAGTATCTTCATTCCTGTCGAAAATTACACCTTCCATATTATCCTGGAGGCGATAGACTTTCTTTAAAAAAGGCATATCTTTTGGTTTAACATATTGCATCGTCTTTAATTCCTGCTCCCTTGACTCTATCCGATATTTAAACTCCGGTGGATATAAACGTTCAGTTTGTATTGTCGCATCACCAATAAATATCCCATCATGAATCATATTGCCAAATGCCGCAGGGATATCAATCAGATAACGACCCACACAACGGGTCTGCATATTGGCTAACATTTCTGTTGTCACTTTCTTTTCCTTCTCAGTTAAATTGGGGTGATAAGGGTCAGGGAAATACCACCGCCACAAGGCATAAATAGCCAGGATAGATAATAAAATAAATAAGATACTTTTCTTATTCAATCTTCACCGCCTGAACCATCTTCACAATTGAGCGCAGGGTAAATAACCGGGCTTTATCCTCGTCATATGCCCCTTCATGGTCGGCATCTACTGCTAACTGACTACGTAATTTTCTGGTTGGAATACGGCCAGCCTGTTCCGGCACAGTGCCATCCCCTTTCTCCTTTGGCGGTGCCAGTTTAAAAGTTTTCGCGGCAATATCCTGAAAAGAAGGCCCAACAGAGAACTGAACCATACGTGTTGTGCCAGTTTCCAAATCATAAGGATCATATACCGGCTGATCAAATGTCATGCCGGAATAATCTTCCGTTTTATTGTAATAATCTTTACTGACCTCTTTCCAGGAGATAACTCCATATGACAGATGTTTCTCGCTGGCACCATAAAAGGTATAAGTATTAGGATGGTATTTACCACTCAACTCTTCAATAAATGGCCTGACTGTTTTTTTCATTAATTGCCAGTAATTACTCCAGCTTTCCTCATCTTTCCATTTATCTTCTTTATCTGGATTTAAAAACCGGGTCTCACATAATCCCCACCATCGGTTCTTTTCCAGATAGATTTCCTTATACGGGTCAAATTCCGGTAACTTGTGTGTAATTTTACCATCGGCGATATGTAACCAACCTTTACCGTATGCCTTTCCGGGCAAGAGCTGTAAGGGGCCGGGAGATTGTGCCAACACCGGGGTCATCTCCGCGCCATTACTACCAATAACTAACCCAGTTATGCCATCTTCTCCAGTTTTCATCCGTTTATAGGTCACTGGTGAACCGGTATCAGGCATAACACCATGTACAATACCTAAAATATTATCCCGCCCACCCAAATTTTCTGAATAATGACGAGCCACTAATCCCCCCATTGAGTGAGTGACTAAAATAACCTTCTTTATTGCACAGCGTTTGCCATAGGAAGCTAAAACCTTATCAACATATTCCGCCAGTTTCCTGGCGGAAACCGCATTGGATTGCAACCAGTTATAACCCATCACATGATAGCGATCAGAGAATTTCCTCCCTTCAGCAATGTAATTATTTATTGCCCCCGAATCGTAAATATCAGTGTTTTGAGGATCTAACGTTTCTTTCCTATAAGAAGCGTTCTTCATTATCCAACTTGCAACACCAAGCTTAGAATTGACCAACCAGACTGGATCATCATCGCGTCTTGATTTTAAGTTACTCCCCATTACCCCCGGCAGGAAAATCACCGGGATCACCTTACTCGCGTATTTCACACAAACTGCTACCAGATTTTCCTCCGTTCTGGCATTCGGTACGTTGTAGTACGGACGACCACATTCGTCATATTCCGGGTGAATATAAATTTTATTTTCACTGTTATCACTCATTCTCTGCTCCTTTCTCTTCATTAACAGTAGAATTTTTTTGAATAAGACCATCCTCCTAATGGGTGAATATAAAAATCAAGATATTTTTTCCAAAAAGCACTATATGCCTAATCTTAGAAAGAGATAAATAATATTAGAAACACAATACATCAACAAAAATAAAACAATAATAATATTTATTTAAAAAAACTTGCATTTATTATAGTAATATGAATTGAAAATAATTTATCTATTTAACACTTTAATAACTCATAAATTTAATGATGAATCCCTATTATTCCAGAAGCCTTTTAGATTAAAATATATCCTTATATTTCAATTTGTTATATATTTTTTATTATTCAAATTGGTAAGATTATTTACCCTATCATTGCCACATTCTCATTCATTTATCTGGCAACAGGAATATCATTTTTATTGACGTAAAAGAGATAAACTTCAATGACACCATATAAAATTAAACATTAGTTAAACAGGATTACCAATAAATACATAATAAATGAAATTTTTAGGAATATTCCTAATGCCATTTTAATAAAAATCCATTTATAATCAGATAGAAAAACAAGTACTGAAACTCTGAAAATAATTATCAACGTTCAAAGAGAAGTTGTAATTATCGGCCTGATATCATCGATTAATGAATGGAATAATCTAGCTTCCATATTAGCAGAAAAACCGCAAAACTTTCGTTACGCCCTCTGCAAGAACGGCAGGATATTAATGGTGTGCAAATTATTTATAACTGGAAGCAACTGGAGAGTGCATCGGGGAAATATGATTTTTCCGCGATCGAAAAAGATCTGATGCTACTTAGCAAGATCCAAAAGAAGCTGTTTATCCAAATCCAAGATCGCTTTTTTGAGAGAAATGTCCGCTATACCCCATCTTATCTTCAACAAGACACAAAATATCAAGGCGGCTTAGTCTCACTGATAATCCCGGTGAAGGCAAAGCACAAGGCTATGGCTGGGTTACTATTCAGTGGAATTCATAGAGTTGCACAAACACTACCAGAATTTGCTTTCTGCGCTAACAAAAGAATTTGATGGTCGTTTTACCGATATTAACTTGCCATAAACCGACATTGATATTGACATGAAGTGACAAAACCGGATTTTGCTGCCGAACTTGACCATGTCAAATTTACCCGTCAAGTATTCAAAAAATCCTATGTGGTGCAATATGTTAATTTCTGACCATGCGAATGGAATAACGATCATCAGTATATATCTCACCTGTTTTATTTCGCGTTGAAAAATAAGATGGGTCTCGGTGGTCCAGATATCGTGCCATATAAACCCACTCAGATGAAAAACGCCTATCCATTTTTCAATCGTTAAAAGGTAAACTGGATTTGGTCGCGATAGCAGTCCAGGAGCCTGCTTTGATCTGTACCAACCCGAAAATCATTTATCCAAGAAGAGTTCATTGATTTTGCCGAAAACTATCTGGGGGCTAACATCATTTTTTGGCGCGCCACTGCGCCGTGGCTAAAACAATAAACCGAAATCCATGCTGGTTGATATATTATGTGTGATGCCAAGATGAACTGTGACTGACAGTTCTAATGGATGCAACAAGAAAAGGCCATAAACAATGGCCTTGAATAATTTGATACCGGGAAAATACCGGCCCAGAAATAATATATCACTAACTATAAGAAATGAATGGTATTTATTCAAAGTTCTTTTACATATCGAACAAGGTTTGGTTGAGCCGAATAAAACAACAAGATAATCATTGACCCAACGGTAAGGAACGAGTCACCTTTCCCCACCACCATAAAACATTCTTTAGGATATTCAAACAAAACCAAAATAAATATAGACTTCCTATTTAGCTACAGTGAAAACTTTCTATAACTATCCTATAGAATAACAACGCGGAGCTTACAATAAGCTACTCCGCGTAAAATAAACTCTAGCTCATATCATTAACTGAATCGATAAAACGATTAAGTACACTTGAATGTGACTTAGATTTATAAATATAACATTGGTTTGCTACGCCAGGTTTTTCAATAGGAACAAAACTCAAAGCATCTCCTCCTTCCAATTCGTCCGGATGAGAATCTGTAATAAAAATATAATCCCTTGAATAAATAAAATTCAGACAGCATCCCATATTATCCATTTGGCGCATATTCACTTTCCCACCACTTTGAATAACTTCTTCTTCCAAGTTTTTAATGAAACTGCTTTTATAAAGTACAGGGTCGCATAACCAAGTATTATTTTTTAGCAATTGCATTACATCACCACCAGCAATATCTAATAATTCTTTTCGGCAGCAAATCCCCAATTCAGGCCCCTTTATTTTACGAATAAGACTGAAACGGTCGCTTAGTATCTTTTCTGAGCTTAGAATCAGCGTGTTGCCGTCATAATCCACTATTTCTTCAATGTTATCATAACTAAACCGGAATATATTTACCTGGGAGCTATTTCTGTCAGCTGCCTTATATAAATAAATTAGGTGCTTGTTTTTCCCCCAATCGTAATAAATATTAACTATGTTACATATACTACCACTGATATGTTTTTTAGTTATTTCTTTTTCTTGTAAATAAAGATCTTTAAGATCGTTATATAATTCTAAACCATCTTTAGTCAGACTCATCCCAAATTTCTCCCTTTTGAAAAGGCGCTTCCCTAATGTTGCCTCGAAGTCTTTGATTGATTTAGCTACTGGAGGAGTTGTACGGTTCATCACTCTTGCCGCTTTACTTAAAGAACCATTTTCCACCACTGCCATGAATGCTTCTAATTTACGAGAAAAAAACATAATTCACCGTTCCTATATAACCTGTGGCTAAAATAATTTCTTTGAAATAGCCTTCACCAAATGACAGTTAAATCAAGTTTGATACGTGAAGGCATAAATTTTGTACAAAAAAACAAATACTTCTCAAACATATACCACATAAAAAAAGCTTATGTTCAATACATAGGTGGCTCAATAAACGCTATTATTCATGTTTATCATGGTTCAAAAATTAATCTCAACCAATCAACCATTAGAAAATATAAACATTACTAACGAGCTCAATTTTCTATCAAAGATTAGGATAGGGTTCTACATTTTTCAGTAATCAATTTTTGTAACACTAGAGATAAAAACGGTCTACCCGAGGTGTTTTCTCACTATAAATTATTATATTTTTCACAATGAATTATAATATTGAAGGGTCCGTTACTATTTCGTTCTGACCATTGTCAATAGTTACTTTTTAAAATCCATCTGTTATTATTGTCCTTGTGTCTTTTTACTGGATGGCTGTAAAAGATGAAATTTATCTCTTTTAATATTAATGGATTACGTGCCCGCCCCCATCAGTTAGCTGCGATCGTAGAGCAGCATCAACCCGATGTTATAGGTTTACAGGAAACAAAAGTTCATGATGAGTTGTTTCCTTTAGAAGAAGTCAGCGAACTTGGCTATCATGTATTTTATTATGGTCAGAAAGCCCATTACGGCGTTGCGCTGCTAACGCGACAGGCTCCTGTTGCTGTACGCCGTGGGTTTCCAGGAGATGATGAAGATTCCCAACGCCGTATTATCATGGCAGACTTGGAAACCCCTCACGGGCTATTAACAGTCATTAATGGCTATTTTCCACAAGGGGAAAGCCGTGACCATCCAGTGAAATTTCCCGCAAAAGAGAAGTTTTATCAGGACCTACAAAGCTATTTAGAGCAGAATTTATCCTCCCAGTCACAAGTGCTTGTCATGGGTGATATGAATATCAGCCCAACAGATCTGGATATCGGGATTGGTGATAACAACCAAAAACGGTGGTTAAAAACAGGTAAATGTTCTTTTCTGCCAGAGGAACGAGATTGGATGGATCGTCTGAAAAATTGGGGATTGGTTGATACATTCCGGAACCTGAATCCAGAATGTAACGACCAATTTTCCTGGTTTGATTATCGTTCAAAAGGGTTTGATGATAATCGCGGGCTACGTATTGATTTGCTGCTCGCAAGTAAACCATTAGCGGAGCGCTGCGTCGCTACAGGTATTGATTACAAAATCCGGGAAATGGAAAAACCTTCAGATCATGCACCTGTTTGGGCAGAATTTGAAACTTGATATTCTAATTAGCACTGAATATCAATGACTTTTTGCAGAATAATGCAACAACTGCGCCTTACGGCGCAGTTGCTTTGGTTTTTTTCCCAGATTTTACTTTTTTCCCGTTTTTACCTTTAACCGGGACTGGAGGTAAATCACGGAAAGCCTGCAAGTTGCGGTGCTGCTTAGCCTGCCAGATTAACTGCTGTAATGTCTCCTCAAGCGGCCTCATGAAATCCTGATAGCGGAACTGTTTCTCACTGATTTGCGTTAACCGTGATTCCCAGTGTGCTGTCATATCCGGTAAAGCTGCTATATCCGGCAATACATGAATCAACGCCCTGCCCGCTGGCGTTGCATGAATATGACGTCCTTTTTTATAAAGAAATTCTCGTTTAAACAACAATTCGATAATGCCAGCCCGCGTTGCTTCAGTCCCTAATCCATCTGTGGCCCGCAGAACTTTTTTTAGTTCCTTATCCTGTACAAAACGGGCGATTCCAGTCATAGCAGAAAGGAGGGTCGCATCAGAAAATGGCTTTGGTGGTTGAGTCTGACGGTCTATCACCTCTCCTCTTTCACACAATAACTCATCACCTTTCGCAACCACGGGTAATGGCGTTCCGTCATTTTCTTCATCGCGCTCTTTATTACCAAGCAACGTTCTCCAACCTGCCTCAGCAAGAAAACGGGCTTTCGCAATAAATTTTCCACCAGCAATTTCCAATTCAATAACACATTTTCGAAATATCGCATCTGGGAAAAATTGCATCAAATATTGTCTGGCAATCAAACCATAAATATTAGTTTCGTTGTCTGTCAGATTTGTATGGCTATTTCGGGCGGTTGGGATAATTGCGTGATGAGCATCAACCTTTTTATCATCCCAACAGCGATTCTTTCTATCTACTTCCAATAGATCTTGGGGTAACAGATTTGTTGTGTGAACAGATATCGCATTAAACACTGCGTGACGCCCGGTAAAATGCTCTTCAGGTAAATAACGGCAATCAGAACGGGGATAAGTAATCAACTTATGCGTTTCATATAACCGCTGACAAATATCCAGCACTTGTTGCGCATTCAAGCCAAAACGTTTAGCGGCTTCAATCTGCAATGAGGATAACGAAAACGGCAAGGGAGCAACTTCAGATTCCCGTTTATCTTGATACGATATTACATAGGCTGGCTGGCCGGTTATTCTGGCAACAACATGTTCAGCCAGAGGCCGGTGTATCAATCGACCTTCTTCATCCTGAAAATCGATACAAGATTCACTCGGCTGCCAAATTGCGATAAAACGTTCATCTTTCGGCGTAACAATATGAGCTTTTACTTCAAAGAAGTCTTTTGGTACGAAATGCTCAATTTCTTCATCCCGACGAACGACTAATCCCAAAACAGGTGTCTGAACCCGCCCAACAGATAATACACCCTGATACCCCGCATTGCGTCCAAGCAAGGTGTAAGCCCGGGTCATGTTTATACCATACAGCCAATCAGCTCTGGCTCTGGCAAGAGCTGAAACGCACAGCGGAATAAAATCCCGGTTATCTCTCAACCGATCAACCGCTTTAGTAACTGCTTGTGGATTTAGATCATTTACCAGACAACGGCGAACATTTTTTCGTTTTTCACCATCCAAATTCAAAAAATCCAGCACTTCATCCACCAGCAGTTGCCCTTCGCGATCCGGGTCCCCGGCATGCACCACTTCATCTGCTTTTTTCAGCAATTCCTGAATGATATTAAGTTGTTTCGCAACAGAGGGACGAGGTTTTAACTGCCATTTTTCAGGAACGATGGGAAGATCGACCAATGACCAACGAGCAAAACGACTATCATAGGCATCAGGTTCCGCCTGTTCCAGCAAATGTCCAATACACCAAGTAACAAACTGGTTATCTCCACAAGCAATAAAGCCATCACCACGGCGATGCGGTTTAGGTAGAACATCCGCGATCGCCCTGGCTAAGCTTGGTTTTTCTGCAATAAAAAGCCGCATGGATATTATTCATTAACCTCAATTAGTACTCTGCCTAACCGTTGCTCAGACAATTCACCAATTGCTGTCAGTTCAATGCCATGACATCGTGCAATAGCTTTCACTTCATCCACAGCCTCTGGCAGAACGGCCAACAGCAAGCCACCGGATGTCTGCGGATCACATAACAGTTTGCGCTGAAGTTCTGTCATTTCGCCAATAAGATGACCATAACTGTCAAAGTTACGCCCGGTTCCTCCCGGAACACAACCTTTTTCAATATAGGATTCTACTTCCGGCAATTTAGGAATTTTTGAAAAATAGAGAGTTGCCTGAACACCTGAACCTTCACAAACTTCACTCAAATGCCCTAACAGGCCAAACCCAGTCACATCGGTCATTGCCGTAACACCAGCAACTTCGGCAAAATCAATCCCCGTTTTATTCAATCGGCACATTGTTTCTATCGCTATCCCCTGATGCTCAGGTAACAACAAGCTTTTTTTCTCAGCCGTGGTTAATACGCCGATGCCAAGCGGCTTTGTCAGAAATAGCTGGCTACCTGCTTTCGCTGCACTGTTTTGTTTCACCCGGGCAATGTTAACGATACCGGTTACAGCCAAACCGAAAATAGGCTCAGGTGCATCAATAGAATGTCCTCCCGCCAGTACAATCCCCGCCTCTCTACAAACAGCCCGGCCACCTTCAATCACCTCGCGAGCAATTTCTGGTGCCAGTTTATCAATCGGCCATCCCAGAATAGCTATCGCCATAATGGGCTTACCGCCCATCGCATAAATATCGCTGATAGCGTTTGTTGCAGCAATACGCCCGAAATCAAACGGATCATCGACAATCGGCATAAAGAAATCTGTCGTGCTGATGATACCCGTACCATTCCCTATATCATAAACCGCAGCGTCATCGCGTGTTTCATTGCCAACCAGTAAATGAGGGTCAAGAAACTTTTCCTGTTCACTGTGCAGAATGGTTTCCAGAACCTTTGGTGAAATTTTACAGCCACAACCAGCGCCGTGGCTGTATTGGGTAAGATGAACTTCTGTTGACATAGCAGACTCCGGCTAGAAGTAGCTGACAAAATTAGTCATATCCGGCATGGCAACCTTGCCTGGTGCTTTCAAAGCTGGTGTTCCCAGGTAGAGAAAACCCACTATTTTGTCATGTTCATTACAACTCAGACCGGCACGCACTGTATTATCATCAGTCCATGAGCCGGAACGCCAAATACCACCAAACCCTTGTGCCACCGCAGCCATTTGCATCGCATGTACAGCACAACCAGCAGCAATGACTTGTTCCCATTCCGGTATTTTGGAATTCTCTGTCACTCTTGCAATAACAGAGATGATTAATGGCGCACGATAAGGCGCATTTTTCGCTTTTTCTTCTGCCTCAACACCCAAATTACTGTTAACGGCAGCCTGATGGAGTAATTGACTGAATCGCTCAATACCTTCATTCTGCATGACAATAAAGCGCCACGGGCGTAATGCACCATGATCAGGAGCCCTCATACCAGCAGCCAGAATATTCTGTAATGCTTCACCTTGAGGCGCAGGTGTCGTTAAACGTGATACTGAACGTCGATTCAATAAGAGTTCCAATGCGTCCATATTTTTCTCCTAGATTAAGATGTTTTATTATAAGCTAATATTTTCTATTTGTTTGTTAATGAATAAAAGCCCAAAAGCGGTTTTTTCGGGCAATATGCCACTATTTGAAGCTGACATTGACATGTCTGGTCATTAGGATAGCCTCACTTGATCCTATCTTTGGAGATGATATGCGTATTTTATGGAAGTTGATCGCAAGATTATTTAAATGGAGTTGGCAACTACTGAATTTTGTTAGGGAAGTCGTTTCGAACCTGATTTTTATCATACTCATTCTGGCTGTTGTTGGAGGATTTCTGATTTATCAACAGCCAAACAAAACAGTAGATAGTTATCAGGGAGCATTGTATGTCAATCTCACTGGCGTTGTTGTAGATCAAGTTTCTAACCGTAACCCGTTGAATCAGTTGGGACGAGAACTGTTTGGTGTATCCAGTAATAAATTACAGGAAAACTCTCTGTTTGATATTGTTGATAATATTCGCCGGGCAAAAACTGATGACAAAATCACCGGTCTGGTACTGAAACTTGATGATTTCACTGGCGCTGACCAATCATCTATGCAGTATATCGGTAAGGCAATTAATGAGTTTAAAACTTCCGGCAAACCCGTTTACTCTATCAGTGACAGTTACAATCAGTCACAATACTATCTAGCCACCTATGCCGATAAAATTTATCTGTCACCACAAGGAACTGTTGGTCTTTACGGCTATTCAACCAATAATCTCTATTACAAATCCTTGCTGGATTCACTGAAAGTTACCACCCATATCTTCCGTGTCGGAACGTATAAATCAGCCGTTGAACCCGTTATGCGTGATGATATGTCTCCAGCCGCCCGCGAAGCTGACAGCCGTTGGGTCAACGGTCTTTGGCACAACTACCTCAATACTATCGCCACTAATCGCAAACTTTCTGTTCATCAAGTATTTCCAGGTGCTGATGAGATGATTGCTAATCTGCGTGCGGCTGGGGGTGATAACGCCCAATATGCACTTAAACACAAGCTGGTCGATTATGTCGTTCCACGTAATATTATTGAAAGCGAAATGACCAAAGCCTTTGGTTGGGATGAGAAAAACCAGCATTTCAATGCCATCAGTATTTATGATTATGCACCACAGAATAAGTCATCATCCAAGGGCAATATCGCCGTTATCGTAGCACAAGGTGCAATCATTGATGGACAGCAAGCCCCGGGAATGGTTGGCGGTGATACAACCGCTGCTCAGATCCGCCAGGCTCGTCTGGACGATAATATCAAAGCAGTTGTTCTGCGAGTAAACAGCCCTGGTGGCAGCGTAAGCGCTTCTGATGTTATCCGTACCGAACTGGCTGCCCTACGTGCGGCAAATAAACCCGTTGTCGTTTCTATGGGTGGGCTGGCTGCATCCGGCGGTTACTGGATCTCCACACCGGCCAACTACATTATCGCAAACCAAAGTACGCTGACCGGTTCTATCGGTATCTTCGGTGTTATCACAACCTATGAAAACAGTTTGGATCATATTGGTATCCACACTGATGGTATCGCCACAACGCCATTAGCTGATATATCCTTCACTAAAGGGCTGAGTAAAGAGTTCTCAGAACTGATGCAGCTTAATATTGAGAATGGCTACAAGAACTTTATTGGCTTGGTTGCTGATGCTCGCAATAAGACACCGGAAGAAGTTGATAAGATTGCTCAGGGGCATGTGTGGATTGGTAATGATGCGAAAGCCAATGGATTGGTCGACCAATTAGGTGATTTCGATGATGCCGTTGCAAAAGCAGCAGAATTGGCAAAATTGGATAAGCCAGAACTTGACTGGATGCAACCCGAAATGTCATTTAGCGAATTGCTGATAAGCCAATTAACGACAACCGCTCAAGCCATAATGCCGGAAGCTATTCAGGCATGGCTGCCTGCTCCGCTGGTTCAAGTGGCCCAGCAAGCGAAACAACAGGTAGAGTTCTATCGCCATTTGAATGATCCACAAAATCGCTATGCATTTTGTTTAAATTGCGAGGATATTCGCTAAAAGGCCGTAACCATGCCATTAGCAAGAATATGTCATGATAATTCATGACATAGCTCTGGCAGTATTTGAATTAATTAAATCATTAGCCTGATAGATACCCTGTCAGGCTTTTTTTATTTGGTAATATCCCTATAATCCAGTTGATCTTTTTACGAGGCACAGTCATGCAGAAGAAATCTATTTATGTCGTCTATACCGGCGGAACAATTGGAATGCAACATTCATCTCAGGGATACATTCCCGTTTCCGGGCACTTGCAGCACCAATTAACCAAGATGCCTGAATTCCACCGCGCTGAAATGCCGATATTTACTATCCGTGAACATCAGCCACTGATTGATTCTTCTGATATGACACCAGAAGACTGGCAATGTATCGCTGACGATATCCAGCAGAATTACGATGATTATGATGGTTTCGTGATTTTGCATGGCACAGATACGATGGCGTTTACCGCATCAGCTCTCTCTTTTATGTTTGAGAATCTTGGTAAGCCAATCATTGTTACAGGGTCACAAATTCCATTAGAAGCACTGCGTTCCGACGGGCAAACAAACTTGCTGAATGCGCTTTATCTTGCCGCTAACTATCCAGTTAATGAAGTCAGCCTGTTTTTCAATAATAAGCTGTTCCGTGGAAACCGGACAGTCAAAGCCCATGCAGATGGTTTCGATGCCTTTGCTTCACCAAACTGTTCTCCATTAATGGAAGCTGGTATTAATATCAAAGCCTTCAATACATGCCCGGCACCTGCCAGCCAGGGTGAATTTATCACCCATCGAATTACTCCCCAGCCAATTGGCGTAGTAACCATTTACCCCGGCCTTTCCAGTCAGGTTGTGAATAATATTTTAATGCAGCCAGTTAAGGCATTAATCCTACGCTCATATGGCGTTGGAAACGCGCCACAGCACCCTGAATTACTGAAAGAGCTAAAACAGGCAACAGAAAGAGGGATTGTCGTTGTCAATCTGACTCAATGCATTTCTGGTAGGGTAAACATGGAAGGATACGCAACAGGCCATGCTCTGGCTGAGGCTGGCGTGATAAGCGGTTATGATATGACTTTTGAAGCAACTTTAACCAAATTACACTATTTACTCAGTCAATCGTACAGCCATGAAGAAATTAGATATCTAATGCAACAAAATTTACGTGGTGAATTGAGTTATGCTGACAAATAATCCAGGAAAAAGATGAAAACAGCACTATTACTTATCGATATACAGAACGATTTCTGTACTGGCGGAGCCTTAGCCGTAAAAGAAAGTGAACAAGTCATTGATGTTGCAAATCAGGCTATTGATATTTGCCTGAAGTACAATATCAGTATTATTGCTAGCCAAGATTGGCACCCTGCTAAACATATGAGTTTCGCAGTGAATTCCGGTCAGAAGATCGGTGATATTGGTGTACTGAATGGTATTCCACAAATATGGTGGCCGGAACATTGCGTTCAAGGACAACATGGCGCTGATTTTCATCCACAGCTAAACAAACAGGCCATTATCGAGATTTTCCATAAAGGCGAAAATCCACAAATCGATAGCTACAGCGCTTTTTTTGACAATGGCCATCAGAGTAAAACCCAGCTTGATAACTGGTTGCAAACACAGCAAATTGAACGTCTGTTCATTATTGGCATCGCCACCGACTATTGTGTGAAGTTTACCGCACTGGACGCATTGGCATTAGGTTATGAAACCTGGGTCATTACCGATGGCTGCCGAGGGGTTAACCTCAATCCAGATGACAGTAAAGTGGCGTTCAAAGAGATAAAAGAGCAAGGCGCTATGCTAATAAGAATTGATCAGCTAGAAGATGCCCTTGTCTGATACCCATAAGGGCCAGGCTGAGTTCAACAAACTCAGCCTTTCCGCTAACCTAACCTTCCGCAGATTATGGTTTCAATGTTGCCACCATTTCAGACTGAAAAGCGGCTTTCAGCTCCTGCTTACTCTTCATTACCAACCGACCATCGGTGCCAATTGTCATATGCTCCGGATCATGGTTATGCCTTGCTTGCCATAACATAATCATTTGCAGGCTATATTCCTTCTGCTCTACAGTCAGAGGCACACCATCCTGCCATTTGCCCAGTTCCACTGCCTGAACCAAGTTTTGATATATTTCTGGTGTCATTACAGATAAAAGATCATCCAGTTCCATTGATATTTCCTCATTACTTTCCAGAATTAGCTGAAACGATTTAATTTCTTAAATTAATGGTTATACCGACAATGATAAAAATAACTAACCTGCTGTTTTTTCGCCTGTATTTTCATCAGTAAAACTTAACGCAGCCGAGTTGATACAAAAACGTTCACCTGTCGGTTGCGGACCATCAGAGAACACATGTCCCAAATGAGCGTCACAATGACTACAACGAACCTCAATACGATGCATATTATGACTATTATCATCAATATACAGTACTGCATCGTTACTGACAGGCTGATAAAAACTCGGCCAGCCACAGCCAGAATCAAATTTAGTATCAGACATAAACAACGGCTGTTCGCAACACAGACAATGATATACGCCACTTTTTTTATTATGTAGTAATTTCCCTGAGAATGGAGACTCCGTCCCGGCATGCTGGGTAACATGACGCTGAATATCAGTAAGCTCTGTATAAAGGGAAACATCAGAATTCTTAGCCATCACGACCACCTTAATAAAATAAGACTAATGTTCTTACAAAATTAATTAATAATAACAAAAAATTAACATCACATCAGTGGAATTTATTTTAAGTGGTTAACTGAATATGTTTATCCTACTATTTGTGATGTGACTCGCATATCTAACCGATTAACTTTAAATATCTGTCTGTGCCCCGATAATGATGGGCGGATCGATTGCCAGTATCCTAAGAGCAAACGTCTAAATGGTGGACTCGAAGTCGAGGTTTTTCGATTATTGACACGATTCCGCTTGACGGCTGGCAAGGTTTTGGTAACTTTAGTAACAACTTTTAATTCACTAAAAAATAGCTGGTGGAATACTATGACTATCAAAGTAGGTATCAACGGTTTTGGTCGTATCGGCCGTATTGTTTTCCGTGCTGCACAAGAACGTTCAGACATCGAAATCGTCGCAATCAACGACTTGCTAGATGCCGAATATATGGCTTACATGCTGAAATACGATTCAACTCATGGTCGCTTCAACGGTACTGTTGAAGTCAAAGACGGCCACTTGATTGTTAACGGTAAAACTATCCGTGTTACAGCAGAAAAGGACCCAGCTAACCTGAAATGGAATGAAGTGGGCGCTGATGTTGTTGCCGAAGCAACAGGTATTTTCCTGACCGACGAAACAGCACGTAAACACATTACCGCTGGTGCGAAAAAAGTTGTTCTGACCGGTCCGTCCAAAGATGACACCCCTATGTTCGTTATGGGTGTTAACCATAAATCTTATTCAGGTCAGGACATCGTTTCCAATGCTTCCTGTACCACTAACTGCCTGGCACCACTGGCTAAAGTTATCAATGATAAATTCGGTATTGTGGAAGGTCTGATGACCACCGTTCACGCAACTACCGCAACTCAGAAAACTGTTGACGGCCCTTCTGCAAAAGATTGGCGCGGTGGTCGTGGTGCTGCTCAAAATATCATCCCATCTTCTACTGGTGCAGCTAAAGCTGTCGGTAAAGTGATCCCTGAATTGAACGGTAAACTGACTGGTATGGCTTTCCGTGTTCCAACCCCTAACGTATCTGTTGTTGATCTGACTGTACGTTTGGAAAAACCAGCCACTTACCAACAAATTTGTGATGCCATCAAAGATGCGGCTGAAGGCGAACTAAAAGGCGTTCTGGGCTACACCGAAGATGACGTAGTGTCTAACGATTTCAATGGTGAAAAACTGACTTCTGTGTTTGATGCAAAAGCAGGCATCGCCCTGAACGACAACTTTGTGAAACTGGTTTCCTGGTATGACAATGAAACAGGTTACTCCAATAAAGTTCTGGATCTGATCACTCATATCTCTAAGTAACTGAGTAATCACCTTATTTGAAAAGAGCTGCCGGGGAGGCAGCTCTTTTGTTTTTTAATCTGTGTACAACATGCGTTATTCTTGGACAATGCAATACCCTGCTCTGGTTTTACAAGGTCATACGGATGAACGATAAAATTTTTGCATTACCGGTTGCAAAACAGATATCCCCTTCTATCAGTCAACGGAACATGGATGAACTTCCATTGATCGTCATATCTCATCCAAAAGCTCGCGGTGCAATCAGTCTGCAAGGAGCACACCTCATCTCCTGGCAACCAAAAGATCAGGAGCCGGGATTATGGCTAAGCAAGAAAACTTCATTTAAAACAGGCACAGCTATTCGTGGTGGGGTCCCTATTTGTTGGCCTTGGTTTGGCTCGGCTGGAACACCAAGTCATGGTTTTGCCAGAATTCTTCCCTGGGAATTTAGCGCACATAATGAACATGAAAATGGCGTAATATTAACTTTCACCCTGAGAGACAATGAATATACCCATAAATTGTGGCCTTATGATTTTACCTTAATTGCTCGTTTCAAACTGTGTGAAACCTGTGAGGTAGAGCTGGAAACCTATGGTAATTATCAAGCAACCTGTGCCCTGCATACTTATCTGAATGTAAGCGATATTAACCAGATTTCAGTCAGTGGTCTGGGTAAACATTTCATTGATACTATTACTGGCAAAGAGCAATACACAGCAGAAGAATATCTTATTTTCAATGATCGTATTGACCGCATTTACACAGAGCCAGAAGATTTTAGCCTGATAAAGGATAAATCACTGAGACGAACGATTGAAATTCACCATTACCATCACAGTGATATTGTATGCTGGAACCCAGGTGCAAAACTATCGGGTAATATGAAAGATATATGTAATGATGGCTATAAAAATATGGTTTGTGTAGAAACAGCCCGTATAAATAAACCGTTAATCACCAAAGATGATAATCCAGCCCACATTTCGGTTACAATTCGCAGCCGAAAAGACAACCCGTAAATATCGTGCGTTATTCCCCACCAAAAAATCTGAATCCAATCCTATGGATTCAGGTTTTATCCGGTATTATCGCTAATTAGAAGCTATATGTAACGCCTGTCCAGACGATACCTACATATGACTTATTAACCATCGGGCTATCTTTAATTTCATCAGGTAAACGTTCAACACGTCCCATCATAAACACAGACCATTCCTGATTAAATTTATAATTGGCAGATAATTCCAGATAAGGAGTCCAGCTATCACCTGGCGTATATTTTTCCAGTCCACTACGACGTGACTCACTAACTTTTACTCCATATTCGTAGCGGTTTTGTTTTTTGCTACTCCAGACCACACCAAGCCCCGGTTGTAATGACCAATCATCATTTTCAAAATTATACAGATAAGCAAGGTCAACCGTCATACCTTTGCTTTTACCCAAAGTATCAGCAGCAAAAGAGCTACGTAACGTCCCCCAGTCTTCAATATGACGATAACTGAAACCACCCATAATGGTATCACGACGACGATCCAATTTTTTCATCTGTTCATCTTTGTTATCTTTTGGTCGGAAATTTTGAGGATAATAATACACATCTAAAGATAGCTGATCTTTCGGCTGATTCCACAAATAATACCCAGCGGCCAAAGTATGAAAGTAGAAATTTTCACTTTCATAATTAACCATTGGAACAGGTAGTACTTTATCTTTATTCTTTACCCCCTTATAAGGTGATGCCTCAGCCAGAACAGATGCACCAATTGACCATTGTCCTGCATAGGCTACAGATGAAGAAAGACAAAAAGTTACAACTAAGGTTAAAATTTTAGCTTTATTGGTCATTACTTACGATTTCCTATAAACAATTATGCAATTATCCGGTTTCAAGTGTAAAAGTCATTTCCCCTATTTCCAAGTAATAAAGTTCTACTTTTGCTCAAAGCGCATCATATGCTTAAGCTCTGATTAGTCTTACTAGTAAAAATAACAGATTATACATATGAAACAACGATATATTAATTTAGTGAAAACAATAACTCATTTCCTTCAAATAACATCAGCAATAAACCGTTATTTATCATTCCATCTTGTAGGGAAAACTGCCCCTGTCCAATATTTAACGACATACGGATACCGGAACCCGATTTGCTAGTGCACATAACAATTCATACCCAATAGTTCCAGAAATGCCAGCCACATCATCCACCGGCAAATTCTGTCCCCATAATTCGACAGGGCTACCAATTTGTGCCTGCGGACAAGGCGTTAAATCCACTGTCATCATATCCATTGATATTGCACCTAACATTTGAGTTCTGACGCCATTTACAATAACCGGCGTTCCAGTCATTGCGCTGTGAGGATAACCATCAGCATAACCACAAGCAACTGTACCGACCAAGATAGGGCCGGATGCTGTATATTTGCTGCCATAACCGATCTTTTCCCCTCGTTTCAGATGCTGAATTGCAATAATCTCACTTTGTAAACTCATTACCGCTTTCAACCCAACATCTGCAATATCTTCCCACTTTCCACTAGGTGAAGCACCATAAAGGGCAATACCAATACGTACCCAATCTCTATGAGTTTGCGGATACCACAGAGAAGCGCCTGAATTAGCCAAACATTGGGAAATATCCACCCCCTGACTAACTGAATTGATAACGTTAAGTTGTTCAGTGACACCTATTTTTTTATCTGCATTAGCAAAATGCGACATCAACGTTATTTGCCCAATTTTCCTATTATTCCTTGCTAACGATAAAATCTCTCGATATTGATCAGCTGGAAATCCTAACCGATTCATACCACTATTGAGTTTGAGATAAATATTGATTGGTCCATTTAAATTAGCCTCTTCTATTGCTTTAAGCTGCCAATGACTATGTACTACTGTCGTCAATTGATATTCATCAATTATTCGTAAATCTTCCGGTTGGAAAAAACCTTCCAGCAGTAATATTGGCCCCTGCCAACCCTGTTCTCGCAATAAAATTGCCTCATTAAAATCAAGTAAGGCAAATCCATCCGCCTGATCAAGATGCGGCCATATACAACGTAAACCATGACCATAAGCATTGGCTTTAACTACAGCCCAAATTTTGCTATTACCGACCTTATTACGAATAACAGCCAGGTTATTTTCCAATGCATCAAGATGGATAGTTGCCGAAATCGGACGTGGCATATTAGTTTCTCAGTTCAGTGTGTAATTGGTAACTCAATGGCCCCGGTTGTGTATTGAAACCATTAATATAACGAAATACTGACAGATCATCAGATGCAATGGCGGTTTTTTTACCTGAAATAAGATCGGCCAGTAGCTGACTGGAACCACACGCCATTGTCCATCCCAGCGTGCCATGCCCTGTATTTAAATAGAGATTGTTATATTCCGTAGGCCCAACAATTGGGGTACCATCCGGCGTCATTGGACGTAAGCCCGTCCAAAAATTAGCTTGAGTAATATCCCCGCCTCCGGGAAAGAGATCCTGTACCACCATTTTCAGTGTTTCACAACGAGCTTTAAGAATATTTAAATTGAAACCCACAACTTCTGCCATCCCACCAACGCGAATACGGTTATCAAACCGGGTCATAGCAATTTTATATGTTTCATCCAACGCAGTAGATACCGGAACCCGTTCTGCATCTACGATAGGCATAGTTAATGAATAACCTTTCAATGGATATACTGGGATTTTGACAAGATCTTTCAACAGATCAGTGGAGTATGACCCCATCGCAACAACATAATTGTCTGCCGTCATGACACCATCTTCGCACTGTACGCCGGTGATACGGCGCCCTTCTACCAACAACTGCTTGACCTGTTTATTAAACAGGAACGTCACACCAGCGGCTTCTGCCATTTTTGCCAACTCTTTGGTAAAAAGCTGACAATCGCCCGTTTCATCGTTAGGCAATTGTAAACCACCTGTCAGTTTGTGAGCGACATGCGCCAGTGCTGGCTCTACTGTCGCCAATTTATCCGCAGTTAACAAATTATAAGGAACACCCTCTTGTTCAAGAACCTTTATATCATTCACCGCATTATCAAACTGTTTATTTGTGCGGAATAACTGAAGAGTCCCCCTCTGACGACCTTCGTATTGAATGCCGGTATCTGCTCTCAGTTGTTTGAGACAGTCACGGCTGTACTCTGCCAATCGTATCATCCGGCTTTTATTTATCGCATAGTGATTCGCATCACAATTGCGCAACATCTGCCACATCCAGCGCAACTGAAACAGTGATCCATCAGGGCGAATAGCCAACGGAGAATGGCGTTGAAACATCCATTTAATTGCTTTCAGTGGAATACCCGGCGCTCCCCATGGCGTCGCATATCCAGGAGAAATCTGCCCAGCATTAGCGGCACTAGTCTCCTCAGCGGCACTTCCTTGACGATCAATAACTGTTACTTCATGACCTTGCTGCACTAAATACCAGGCACTGGTTACACCTATAACACCACTACCTAAAACAAGGATTTTCATCATGACCCCCTGATGATAAAAAATTTAGGCAAGCATAATATGCTGTTTATAAAAAACCAATATAGAACAATCATCGGTAACGTCAATAATCTACATTTATGATTTAGGTCACAATTAAATTACAATTATGCAACAACATTATTTGTTATTTATGCACAAACGATTTATAAAAAAAGACATTAAAATCATAAAATTAAAGTAAAAATTGTGGTGTAGATAGCATGCTAATTATTTCATACCCAGTAATTATTCTTAATTTTTTGACTAAAATAGCGAGTCAATCAAACAACCACAAGATACCAATAACCATCAATTAATCGAAATAAAAACTCAGACAAAAACCAAAATTTCGGAATATTATTCCGAAACAGGTACATTGATAATTGGCGTAAGATTAAGAGGAAAGAAAAAACAAAATTCCCGAGGCAGAGAACTTGCCTCGGGCCAACTCAAAATAATTTTGATTTGAAATTAATGAATCAAGATCAGGCTTGAAGTTAAACAAAAATACAAATGAGATATCAACGGCAAACTTCAGCCAAATCACTAGGCATCGTACTTTGCATGCTGTGCCAAATTACACCACTCTCTTTGCCATAGCTACGCACACATTCCATGACCTTATCGTAGGATTTATCACGGCATAACGTCACCAATTGCTGATAAAAGTTCATCGCTAACTTGCGTGCTTCAGGATTAGAGAAATAATAACGACCTACACGGGTATACAGCCCTTTCAACCCATTGATAATAAGCCCATAAATTGGGTTTCCTGAAGCAAAAGCCAACCCACGGAAAATGTCATAATCCAAAGAGCTAAATGACTCTGAACTATCTTCCACATTCTCCCTTTCTGCCAACACTTCCAATGACTGCTCAGGGTTATGCCTGAAAGCAGTGCGAATAAATATTGCTGCAATATTCGTTCTTACTGCCAATAGGTTATCAATCAATTCAGGAACACGATCGTGATCAAGACGGGCCAGCGTTTCTAAAATATTAAGACCCGATGTTTCCCAAAAGTTATTCACCTTTGTTGGTTTGCCATGCTGAATAGTTAACCACCCATCACGTGCCAAACGCTGTAATACCTCACGTAAGGTAGTCCTTGTTACACCAATCAACTCAGATAATTCACGCTCTGCTGGCAGAATGGAGCCAGGAGGAAAACGGCCGTTCCATATACTCTCAATAATATATTCTTCCGCAAAACCTGCGGGACTTTGAGCCTTAATGACCATATTTTTGTTATTCCAACGCGATTATTTCAACTAATAATAGATGAAATTATATCAGAATCCGCCCCTCCAATATAGCGATCTAGTCTAGAAACCAGAAAAATGACCAGAAAAAAGACACGCTAACAACTTAATTGTCCCTAATCTCTCTTAAAATATTTTGTATTAAAGCGTACTATTGTTTAATGAATACAATCTCACATACTTGGATGAATTTTAACCACAATGAAAACCAGTATCCGACAAGCAGTGACAAAAAACTTTCTCGGTAACTCACCAGATTGGTATAAGCTAGCTATCATCAGCTTTCTTATCATCAACCCACTTGTATTCTTCTTCATCAACCCATTTGTTGCCGGATGGTTGCTTGTTGCCGAATTTATCTTTACTTTGGCAATGGCACTTAAATGTTATCCATTACAACCGGGTGGCTTGTTAGCAATTGAAGCCGTTATCATCGGCATGACATCGCCTCAACAAATTAGTCATGAAATTGCTAATAATCTGGAAGTTATCCTGCTGCTGATATTTATGGTTGCAGGGATTTACTTCATGAAGCAGTTATTGTTGTTCGCTTTCACTAAACTACTTCTTTCCATAAGATCCAAGCGAATGCTTGCCTCAGCATTCTGCCTGTCCAGCGCATTCCTCTCTGCATTTCTTGATGCCTTGACGGTTATTGCAGTGGTTATCAGTGTTTCCCTTGGCTTCTATTCTATCTATAACAATTTTATATCTAATCAACATGACGTAATTAATGATAATGGTCACATTAACACTGTAGAAAAGAAGCAAACTCTCGAACAGTTTCGTGCTTTTCTGCGCAGCCTAATGATGCATGCAGGTTTAGGTACTGCCCTCGGTGGTGTGATGACGATGGTAGGTGAACCACAAAATCTGATTATCGCCAAACACGTTGACTGGGATTTTGTCACTTTCTTTATTCGCATGGCTCCGGTCACCTTACCCGTTTTTATCTGTGGGCTGTTAGTCTGTTTCCTGGTCGAACGCTTTAAGCTCTTCGGTTATGGTGCAGAATTACCGGAACGTGTCCGAAAGGTACTGGAAGATTATGATGAAAAAACCAGCGCAAAACGAACCCGGCAGGAAAAAACACAGCTTATTGCTCAGGCACTGATAGGTATATGGTTAGTTATTGCTCTAGCATTTCATCTGGCAGAAGTTGGCCTGATCGGCCTTTCAGTCATTATTCTTACCACTTCATTCTGCGGTATTACAGAAGAACATGCATTGGGTAAAGCGTTTGAAGAAGCGTTGCCATTCACTGCATTACTCACGGTATTCTTTTCCATTGTTGCAGTGATAGTTGATCAACAACTGTTTACACCATTTATTCAGTTCGTTTTACAAGCTTCAGAAGCTTCACAGCTTTCTCTGTTTTATCTATTTAACGGCCTGCTCTCCGCAGTATCAGATAACGTATTTGTTGGTACGGTTTATATCAATGAAGCTATGGCTGCTATGCGAGATGGCCTGATATCACATAAACAATATGAATATCTGGCGGTTGCTATTAATACCGGCACTAATCTGCCTTCCGTTGCAACACCTAACGGGCAAGCAGCATTCTTGTTCCTGTTAACCTCAACATTATCACCATTAATCCGCCTGTCTTATGGTCGAATGGTCATGATGGCACTACCCTATACCATTGTGATGACGCTGGTCGGTTTACTGTGTGTGGAATTTTTACTCATTCCGGTAACGGATATGATGGTCCAGTGGGGATTAATTACTTTGCCATAACTGATAAGAAACTTATGCCGTATGGAGCGCGAATTAGCTCAATACGGCTTTTTTTACCTGAAAAAATCAGATTTACCTTAATTGACTTTTTTTATTCCGGGTAAATCGGCAGAATAAGCATTCAATTGCTCATCTTAATTTGCACGGAAAAAAGGAAATGATGCGATTTTTAAACTACTGTTCTCAAGGACGGAGTGCATGGCTGTTAATGACGTTTACGGCCCTGATACTGGAAGGCTCAGCATTATATTTTCAACATGTGATGAAATTACAGCCCTGTGTGATGTGTATTTATGAACGGGTGGCTCTGTTTGGTGTGTTAGGTGCCGGATTACTCGGCGCGATCGCACCCAAAACGCCGTTACGTTGGCTGGCTATTATTCTGTGGATTTATAGTGCCTGGAGTGGTCTGCAACTGTCATGGGAACATACTATGATCCAGTTGTATCCTTCTCCGTTTAATACCTGTGATTTCTTCGTAAACTTTCCTTCATGGCTGGCATTAAATCAGTGGATTCCTTCTGTATTTGAAGCCTTTGGTGACTGTTCTGTAAGACAATGGCAATTCATGACATTAGAGATGCCACAATGGTTAGTCGGTATTTTTGCGGTTTATTTGGTTATGGCTGCCTTAGTACTAATCAGCCAATTTTTTAGTCATAAATAATTTCCAACTCAGACGGCTAAAAATAGGTTGTCTGATGAATCAAAGATACTCGCAGAATCATGCCAAGGGACAATCCATCACCGAGTCCCAACGGCATGTTCCTGCTCATAACAGGTATTTTAGTTGTTTGATTGTTACATTAAATTTACGCACAAAAACCCTGCAACAACGCCCTTTCATCACAACGTTTACCATTCGCTAATTGACAAACAGGTACTTGCGCACCATTTAATTGTATTGCTAATGCAGGCGTACCACCTGCATAAATACACGTCGCTTTGGCATCATCTCCAAGACTAATTTCTGGCTGAGAATATTGTATTGCCTGATATTGGACAAATGTCTTCCCTGCCTGACTACTACAGCCAAACAATAAAGCACAATTAAAGAATATTCCCCCTAATAAGGCTATTTTGAATCCTTTCTTATCGCCGAAATTTAGCATATCTCTTCTCCAAAAAACGATTCAGGGAAAACCAAGTAACATAGTTAATTAATGTGCACTGCTGTTAGAAAGCAAATTTATTACCATTACACCAGCAATGATGAGCACCATACCTAAAATAGCCGCCCAATCCAACTTCTGCTGATATAAAAATATCGCTGCAATGGAAACCAACACAATACCAAGGCCAGACCATATCGCATAAGCAATTCCTAATGGAACAACTTTGACTACCTGAGATAATCCCCAGAAAGCGATACCGTACCCAACGATGACCAATATAGAAGGAAACAATTTACTGAACCCATCGGAGGCTTTTAATGAAGCTGTTGCTACGACTTCAGCCACAATTGCCATTGCTAAATATACAAATCCATTCATCTCTTTACTCTCTATAACAGAAAAAAAACCAATTGTTCAACACTAATAGATAAAAACGGGCTGAATCTATCACAAATTCTTTAAGGTGTAACGTAACAAAAATGATATATTTCGCTTTCTAAACCCCATTTACAGACTATTTACAGTGGGTTTACGGGAGGATTCCCGATGGATAAAAAATATTAAAGAGATTCTACCAGAAACGGAAGAAAGAGCTAATGACAGGTTGTAACTTTGGGATTCAGGCCAGAATTATTCAGCACTATTAATCTCGACAAGTACCTAAGTAGAATTCTTATTTCCAGGATTAAAAATCAAAATATTTATATGTTAAAGATAATCCTATTACATAATCAGGCAATAAAAATGAAACCTTAAAGAATTTATGTTGTCTAAAATTGGACAGTCATATTAAAAGAACTTCGGAGACAAAATAATATGGAAAGAAACAGTTTTTTGTGCTGCCATATTTTTCTCCTCATACGATTGATTTGACACCCAGATTGGAAAGGCAAAGTTCATTCCATACTCAGAGTATTATGGATTTTATGAATACTGTCATTTTAAAAAATTATCATCAACAAACCAAATGTAATTTTGTTTCTAAATGTTGAAAGAAAACATTTAATAAATGCCATGGCTTTAATATTCGGAGAACTTCAAAGGTATCACCAGAAACAATTCAAGTCCGTATTTATTAATTATTCTTTTTTGGTTTTATTCAGTAATCCGCAAGAAAAAATTTTAATAAAATTCATCTCACCATTTACCCTCATCCTTTTTATTTCTTCTCCAAGTAAGATTATTAAAATGATCCTTCAGAATGTGGCAAACTTCTGACGATGTATGATTTAGTTCAGAGAGATAACTATTAAGTTTGTTATTTAAGATGCTCTTTTTAGAAAGCAAGTCAAAAAGTAAATCAAACGCGAACTCATCACCAAACAGATTACCAAAGTAAATACCCTTCATTGAATCAATTGTTTTACCTGGTTTTGGCAGCATTAGTCACTATTTATCAATCACTAATCTCTTCTATCACTATAGATTCTAAACACTCTTTTTGGAACGAAAAAAGTTTGATGTAGAAACGGCCAATCCGAGCCAGTTGATTTTTTATGGTTATAATTACTTTACGTGACTATTTACAGCCTTTCCTATTAGGCGTAATATCGGGGTAACCTGATAACTTTCTATACGTTAGTACGTTAGTTATCAGGTACGTGAGTCAGTTTAGTCACTTACTCTTTATTAAATTGTGTTGTTTTTGGTGGTCCTTCTCTATCTAGTCAAAGTCAAGTAAGCCGATAAACAATCATTTTTAATTTATCTAATGAAGGAGCCCAGCAATACTTAAGTCGTTACAAAACAATCTTTTAGTTCCTTTAACAAAGAGGAAAGACCATGAAAAGTCACAAGAGGTTATCGTTATTCACGCTTTTACTGCTTACTACCAGTCCGGTAGCATTTGCGGTGCAAAACAATTGGCCCGGCACGAAAGTAGATCAACCAACACCCAAAATCCAAGGGATGCCCAAAGCTCTGGCAAGAAATTTGGCTAACTTTGACGATCTTGATTTCCGTGTCTATACACACCAAAGATGGTGGGATCTACATAAGAGCCATGCCATGGACATTATTGTTCACTACCCTGATGGTCATACTACTCAGGGTATTCGAAAGCATATTGAAGATCTGAAGTATATGTGGACATTTGCCCCTGATAACCGAATCACAGAACATCCGGTACGGTTTGGTACTGCTGATGCGGAATGGACTGCTGTAACAGGATTTACTGATGGAACATTTACGAAACCTATGGTTCTCTCGGATGGTAAGGTTATTCAACCTACCGGTAAGGCGTATCACCTCCCCATGGCGACACTCGGACACTGGAACAAAAAAGGGGTTATGGATGAAGAGTATCTGTTCTGGGACGATTCTGTACTTATGAAGCAGATAGGTGTGAGTGAGTGATTCAACAATTTCGTACGGACTTGCTTAAAAGCGAGTCCGTAAATGTTGCAATGTTATCTGTTGGGGTCTTCCACAATGGCGGCTGAGAGCACGGTAACTTGTATGCACAATTCTTTACAAAACCGGCTAGTCAGAAAAAGGCTTTGATCTGACAATCAGTAGATACATAAAAATTCACATATCAATATTAATATCAATAAACATAGATTCATCAATGTTAGTCGACGATATTACTGCTTCGTTAAATGCATATTCTTCTCTTTCACCTTCACGATACAGCGGCAAATTGACAAAGTCGAAAAGCGCTTTATCTGCTAATTGGCTTGGGCTAACATTTTGAATAGATTTGAAAATACTCTCCACCCTGCCTGGTGTTTTCTTATCCCAATCTACCAACATAGCTTTAATCGCCTGCCGCTGTAGGTTTTCTTGAGAACCACATAGATTACAAGGAATAATTGGAAATTCTTTATATCCCGCATACTCAATAAGGTCTTTCTCTCGGCAATATGTTAGTGGCCTTATGACTACGTTACGTCCATCATCAGATCGTAACTTTGGAGGCATAGCTTTCATACGTGAGCCGTGGAACATATTAAGAAATAGAGTTTCAACAATGTCGTCTAGATGATGTCCAAGTGCAACTTTTGTTGCCCCAATTTTTTCAGCAAAAGAATAGAGTGTTCCACGGCGAAGCCTTGAACATAACCCACATGTGGTTTTACCTTCCGGTATCTTCTCTTTAACAACTGAATATGTGTCTTTGTCTACGATATAATATGGAATATCCAGACTCTCAAAATATTGAGGTAAAATATGTTCAGGAAAACCAGGTTGCTTCTGATCAAGGTTCACTGCAACTACTTTAAATTTTATCGGCGCAGCTTTTTGCAGATTCAATAGGATATCTAACATCGCAAATGAATCTTTGCCACCACTGATACATGCCATTACAACATCATTTTCTTCAATCATATTGTAATCAATAATAGCATTGCCAACATTCCGCCTTAAGCGTTTCTGGAGCTTGTTGAATTCAAGTGTCTCTTTTCTCGTATCTTTTTGATTCATCGCGACTTCTCACATTGTCGATTGTATCGACTATGGATTTCCTATATAGATTTTTGCAGGGAGTGGATTATACGGATTTTTCTTTTTGTTTGAAACATATCTGTAGGTGACGATTCCCCGCCCAATCGAGCACTTACGGCGATTTTCACTAAGGACGAACGATTACAGCCAGCTATTTATATGGCAATTTAATCGCCGCAAAAAAGTAACAGGTTATTTAACACAGAATAATTGGATTCACAGTGATCGTCTCTGATTGGGTACAGCGGAAATCTCTCGTAGCGAAACTCATGTGTCGTATGAACGTACCAACAAGATCTGCCAACAGGGATTAGCTGATATGCCAGAACATAGCAGTTATCAACGGTTCTTACTATCAACCTCCTCTTAATTGGTCCGACAAACTCTGTCTGTCATCATTTCTGTACTAACTGCCTCGTCCGAATGAACAATGATTTTTTCCGTATAAGTACCACTTTAGACATATTTCAGAACGGTAATTCCTTTTTATTTTTCACCCTAATTTTCATTTATTAGTTTCTTATTTTAATCAGGATGATAATGAAAAATAAAAAAAGCCGACATTAAAAAATAACATCGGCACAGGAATGGGCAATTATTCTATATAAAGCTCAATGTGAGAAAAACTACAATTATGGAACACAACGTTAATCGCTTAACGTTGTTTTCACCTGCGGAAGTCATCATGCCTCAATTATTCTTGGCGAATATTGATATATCTCAAATTAAAAGCCAGTTTTAGCAAAGCTTTCCAGTAATTATGTTCTCTTTCTTCAAATAACCATTTGACCTTCATAACCATTTACTTCGCCTTAACCACCACGCAACAAATAAAATCAATCCTAATAGCAATAAACAAAAAACACTGAAACCCCAATAATATTCATTACCAGGAATACCACCAAGATTGACACCAAATAATCCAGTCAGGAATGTTGTCGGTAAAAAAATCATAGCAAGTAATGACATAGTATAGGTACGACGATTCATGGCATCCGCCATCATCGAGGTGATTTCATCAGAAATAACTGCCGTTCGTGCGATGCTACCGTCCAAATCATCCAGTTCTCTCCCCAAACGGTCAGAAATTTCTTGTATCCGGCGGCGATCTTCATCACTCATCCAGGGAAATCTTTCACTGGCAAGACGTGAAAACACATCTCTCTGGGGCGCCATATAACGACGCAGAATAATCAGTTGCTTACGTAGCAAAGCTAATTCTCCCCGCCCCGGCATCTGTTGATCCAAAATCGTATTCTCAAGCTCAATAAGATTGTCATGCAGATCTTCAATAAAGTTACCAACCTCATCGGTTATGGTATCAACCATTTCTACCAACCAGTGCCCGGTCGCTTTCGCACCTATACCATTTTGCAAATCACTTAACACCTGTCCAAGTGAACGAACTTCACGATGACAGCTGGAAACAATGATTTTATCATTGATATAAATACGGAACGTTACCAATTGCTCAGGACGTTCACTTTCATTGTTATTAATTGTTCGGAGAGTGATCATCGTACCGTCACCGGTACGGATCACTTTCGGCCTCAAACTTTCCCCTGCCAACCCCGTTTTGATAGGTTCTGGTAACAAATCCGTATCCATAATCCAACGATAACTCTTGGAATTATGGTAATCCAAATGCTGCCAGAAAGGTTGAGCTGGTGTGGCTGGTACATTGATATCAATCGGTGTAATACCACCATTTCCATCAAATTGGCAGGTATAGACGGCATCAGCATCTTTCAATGATGAACCGTAAATCGTTTCCACATCCAGCTCCTTACTTTTAATGCTTAATAATGTACATAGTATGACTATATGCCACATCTTCCGGATTAGTGATTGGATACCCTTTTAGCCAGGGCTTTATCAACCTGCCATTAGTGTACTGATAAATCGGCGCAATGGGTGCCTGTTCAGCAATCATCTGCTCCGCTTTATTATAGTCATCGTTTCTCAGAACATCATCTGTTTGCACACTGGCTAATTGTAGAAGTTTGTCATAGTTAACCTGATGGAATTTAGCAATATTGCCACTATGTGTTGAAGTCAGCAGACTTAGAAATGTGGATGGTTCATTGTAATCGCCAACCCAAGATGCTCGAACAACATCAAAATTACCAGTATTACGGCTATCAATATATGTTTTCCATTCCTGATTAACTAGATTTACCTGCACACCCAGTTTTTTCTTCCACATCGAGGCAACAGCAATAGCAATCTTTTGATGATTCTCCGAGCTATTATAGAGTAGAGAAAGTTTCAACGGATTATTCGGACCATAACCCGCAATCTGTAGCAAAGCTCTTGCTTGCTGATCCAGTTCCGCCTGGGTGCGTTGTTCCATGTCACTGATTGTAGGATGGAAACCGGCTGTCACATCTGGCGTAAAATGCCAGGCTGGTTTCTCTCCTGTCCCTAATACTTTTTCCGCAATGATCTTACGATCAATCGTCATAGAAAGCGCTTTACGCACTCTGACATCATTAGTTGGTGCGTGTTGTGTGTTAAAAGCGTAATAATAGGTCCCCAACTGATCAGGAGTATATACCTGTCCTGGTAATTCATGTTGCAACTTTTTGTACATGTTTTTAGGGAAGGATTCAGTGATATCCAGATCACCAGCCAGATAACGCTTAGTCGCATGTGATTCCTGATTAATCGGCACAAATGTGACTTCGGTCAGAACCGTTTTTTTATGATCCCAATAATAAGGATTTGGTATCAGAACGATTTTCTCATTAACAACTCGATCATGTAATTTAAAAGCGCCATTCCCCACCAAATTGCCAACTTTTATCCAATCTTTTCCATATTTTTCTACTGTGTTCTTATTTACTGGATAGAGACTAAAATTCGCCGTCAAATTAGGGAAATAAGGAACAGGTCGGTTCAGCGTAACCTGTAATATATGTTTATCAATGGCCTTAACACCCAGTTTTTCTGGTGGTAATTTACCCTCAATAATCTCTTGTGCATTTTCAATACCTGCCAATGCCGTAAACCAAGCAAAAGAAGAAATGTTAGCCGGCGTGACCAACCTCTGCCAACTATAAACAAAATCTGTAGCAGTAACCGGCTCCCCATTTGACCAGCGGGCATCAGAACGCAATGTAAAAAACCAGATTTTGTTATCCGCTGTTTTCCATTTTGTCGCTACTCCGGGGATTGCGTTGCCATACGCATCTTGATTTACCAGCCCTTCAAACAAGTCACGCAGAATTTGTGCCTCTGTCAGGCCCACAGCATTAATCGGATCTAAAGATGCTGGCTCGTCCTTAAGGTGACGCACAAGTTCTTGTCTATCATTTAACTGAGTGCCTGGAGGAACTTCCGCAGCAAAGGCAGAAACAGTGAGAAGAGAGCCACTAATAAGTAATGTATATGCAGTCAGACTAAAATAGCGCATAAGGTAATATACCTTGTGTATTATAGATAAAAAAATATTCCAGAGCTCAATTATAAACCATTGTCAAAATGGCACAATCAGACAATTTTACGTCACAGGAGCTATTTTGATGGGAAAAAGCCGAATATTCTTCTACACTGGGGCGCTATGGTTTCTTTATCAGAGGAAGAAAAGACTATGACACAAACAGTAAAATTTCAGGGCAATGATATTTCCGTCAGTGGTCAATTCCCAAAATCAGGGGAAAAAGCGAAAGATTTTACTCTAACAGCCAAAGATCTTTCCGATATTTCCCTCAGCCACTATGCCGGAAAACGTAAGGTACTGAATATCTTCCCAAGCATTGATACCGGTGTTTGTGCTGCATCAGTACGTAAATTTAATCAGGTAGCGAATGACCTGGAGAACACCGTTATCCTATGCATTTCTGCCGACCTGCCTTTTGCACAGTCCCGTTTCTGCGGTGCGGAAGGGTTATCAAATGTTGTCACTCTTTCTACTCTGCGTGGCGATACTTTCAGTGAAGATTATGGAGTGGCTATCAGCGACAGCCCTCTGAAAGGTCTTACAGCTCGTGCGGTAGTTGTACTTGATGAAAGCGATAAAGTGATTTACAGCCAATTAGTTGATGAGATCACTAATGAGCCAGATTACGATAGCGTGCTAGCTGCACTGAAATAAATCCAACAATTGCATAATGCCCACCAAAGTGGGCATTATTTTTACTCGTCATCATTCGAATCATACCCGGTGGGATGCTTCCTGCTACTCAAGCCATATTCTCTCAATTTATTAGCAATCGCAGTATGCGATACACCAAGACGTTTAGCCAATTTACGGGTACTTGGATAGTGGCGATAAAGACGGGTCAACACTGAGCGTTCAAAACGTTTACTAATTTCATCCAAAGAGCCATCAAACACGTCTTCACTAAAAGAAATCTCAGTTTCAAATTCTGGCAGTAGTATATCCCGAGGCTTCAACTCCATACCTTCAAGCTGAGTCAACGCCCGATAAATGGCATTTTGTAACTGCCTTACGTTACCGGGCCAACTGTAGCCAGTCAGGAAGTGAGCAATTTCAGGAGATAGTTTAGGTTTCGGTATCCCTTGTTCTTCAGAAAAACGATCAATAAAATACTCAACCAGCGGCATAATATCCGCCTTACGCTCGCGTAGCGGCGGGAGCGTAATAGCCAGCACATTAAGGCGATAATAGAGGTCTTCACGGAATTCCCCCCGTTGCACTAATTCAACCAGATTTTTCTGTGTAGCACAGATAACCCTGACACTTACTTTGACTTCGTTTTCTTCCCCGACTCTACGGAAAGTACCATCGTTAAGAAAACGTAACAGCTTGATTTGCATCTGTGGTGACATTTCACCAATTTCATCCAATAAAACGGTTCCACCATTAGCCTGCTCGAAAAATCCCTTTTTCCCTTCAATGGCATTAGGGTAAGCACCCGCCGCATAGCCAAACAACTCACTTTCCACTACATCATCCGGCATAGATGCACAATTCAGCCCTAGAAATGGTTGTTTCCCGCGCAAACTGTGCAAATGGCAAGCTTTTGCGAAAACATCTTTACCCGTTCCTGTCTCACCAATCAGCAACAGCGGCGCATCTAATATCGCCATTTTCCTAGCCTGCTCAACAACTTGAATCATTTTCGGGCTAACAGCGATAATTTTCTCAAATTCACTGCTATCATTGACAGTCAGTTTTTTCAGTTGATGACCTATTCTGGCGGCAGATTTGAGCATAATCACGGTGCCCACACTCTGCATTTGCTGCTTTTCATCAGTCAGTTGAATTGGAATAATATCCATCAGGTAGTCTTGACCTTTAAGAGTTATCCTTTCTACACGCTGCTGGGCATTTTTATTTTCAAACCAGCGTGAAAAGCTATAACCGCTGATAAACTGGCTAATAGGTTTTTGATAAGCTTGTTCCTCACTAACGCCAAATAGATTAAACGCAGCAGAGTTAGCTAGCTCAATATTTCCTTTCAGATCAACTGAAAAAACAGGTTCAGGCAAAGACTCCAACAGTGCACACATCGCTTTATGCTCTCTTTCTGAAGGCATAAAAGAAACTGTACGAACATCAATAACACCATTAATGCGGCGAATTTCTGCCATCAATCTACGGAATGTATTGAAATCAACTTGTGAAAAATTAAGATAAATCCGGCCAGTTTGAGATATTTCTATCCCTTTTAAATCAATGTCCTGTAATACCAGCAGATCGAGCAATTCACGAGTCAACCCGATTCGATCATGGCAAATAACTTCTAAGCGCATCTGTTTTGACCTTATTTACATTACTATCTATAATTTTTTTTAATATTACTCTACACTATTATTCATATGAAGCATTCTGTCAGCAAAAATTGACCCGCCCCCGGTTTTTTTCAATGTAGTAAATTGAAATCTTCACTAAAATAAATAAATTCTAAGATTGATTATAAGACAGATGAATAAAATAACGTAAAATGTCGTCGTTATCTGGATATTTTGTGCTTTATACAAAATTAAAGTATATATCACTTAATCAACTATATTCTTAGATTTATTTGGAATGATATTCTTAAGTTGAGTGATTAACTGACGACGAAAATCTCCCAATTTAGGTTTATCACCTTCCATCCAGGGTAATGGCCGACATAATTCCATTGCTTTAATGCCAAGCCGAGCTGTCAGTAAACCTACACCAATACCTTGTGCTACTCTGGCAGAAAGACGCGCAGCGATATCCTGTGATAACCAATCCATACCAACTTCTCGCACCATTTCTGATACACCAGAAAAAACAATATTAATCAAAACAAGACGAAAAAGCCGGATACGACTGAAATATCCTAATTCAATACCATACAAGGCAGCAATGCGGTTAATCAGCCGGATATTACGCCAGGCAATAAATGCCATATCAATAATTGCCAGCGGGCTGACTGCTATCATTAATGCTGACTCCGCAGCATAGCGGCTAATCTCAGCCCTTGCCTGAGAATCCAGAACAGGCTGAACCAATTTACCGTACAACACCACCACTTCACGATCGTTATGTGTATCATGCAAAGCAGCCTGCCAGCGCTGTAATGCAGGATGGTGCTGATCAATACCTGCCTGACTTGCCAACCTCTCACAAAATTCGCGGCCTTTACCTACGCCATGATTTTGCAATAGTTCTTTCGCTGTATCGCGTTCTTCAGCTCGCATCCTTAGCCGGTAAAGACGACGCCATTCACTGATAATAGAACCCATACCAGCAAATACAATCATTCCTCCTGCCGCTGTTGCACCTAATGCGATCCAATCCTGTTGCTGCCATGATTGATAGACCCACTGTACAGACTGTGCAACAACACTTACTGCCAGTAAAATCAGGGCGCCATGTATCATTTTACGCCAGAAACTGCGCTTGGGTTTCAGTGCTGTATTGACTATTCCTTCTACCTGACCTTCGCATTCCTCTGCCTCAAGCTCTGGTGAAACAGGAGAGAAATTTTCTCTATTTTTTCCATCAAAGACCTGAGCTGGTTTTAAAACCGGCTCTGATGACACCGGCAAGGGATCTTCGAAGTCAATTCTTGGCCGCAGAGAATTAGTCATTTCACTTTATCCCCCAATAAAAATTCCAGCACGGTATCCAACCGAACATGAAGTAATGGTGTATCAGCATTCACCTGACGAGGAAGAAATTCTTCGAAACAGAAGCCCTGTTTTTGCCAGAAATCATCCCTTGGTAAACACCGGGGCACCTCACCCGGGAAAAATGTCAGCAGCTTACCATCTACCAGCCGGTGTCCTTTCAGAGCCGGCACTTTTTCACCATGATGTTCAATTATTCCATTCTCGGTCGCCTGCACCGATGCCAGACCAACACAATCCATGCTGATGCCTTCAAAAGCAGCATTCTGTCTGGCTTCCTGAACCAACTGTTGTAGTAAGGAAACCAGATTGGCATGCTGATCCGAGGTAATATGATCAGCTTTGCTGGCAGCAAACATTAACCTGTCAATACAAGGGGAAAACAGGCGACGGAAGAGTGTTCGTTTACCATAATGAAAACTCTGCATTAATTGTGTCAGCGCCAAACGCATATCATTAAAGGCTTGCGGTCCACCATTTAGTGGCTGTAAACAATCTACCAACACAATCTGCCGATCAAAACGCAAAAAATGTTCTTTATAAAATCCTTTCACTACCGACTGACAATAATATTCAAAACGCTTACGCAACATACCAATATTCGTATGTGGATCTGCCTGAGCAAACTGTGATTCAACAATATAGTCGATATCCGGCCACGGAAAAAATTGTAAAGCCGGAGCGCCCATCATTTCACCCGGTAAAACAAATCGCCCCGGCTGAATAAAATGCAAACCTTGCTCTTTGCATTTAATCAGATATTCCGTATATGCCTGAGCAATGGTAGCCAATAGATTCTCATCTACTGGTGCCAATGGATCACACTGTTTGCAAAGTTCCAACCAAGATTTTGCCCATTCAGCTCTTTGCCCCTGTAATAAGTTATTCATCTGGCGTGACCATGCCAGATAACTTTGAGCCAGCATGGGTAAATCCAGTAGCCATTCGCCAGGATAATCCACAATTTCCAAATATAACGTGGAAGTTTCTTTAAAATGACGCAGAAAAGCGTCGTTAGAACGATAACGAAGTGCCAGACGGATTTCACTGACACCCCGTGTAGGTGTCGGCCAAGAGGGAGGTGTGCCGTAAAGCGCGCTCAATCCTTCATCATAAGTAAAACGAGGAATGCCTAAATCGCGCTGAGGAACCCGTTTCACCCCCAGCAAACGGCCATCACGCACAGCAGAAAACAGCGGCAACCGAGCACCGCTGCGGGCATGAAGTAATTGATTAACCAAAGATGTGATAAAAGCTGTTTTACCACTGCGGCTTAACCCTGTAACCGCTAACCGTAAATGACGATCCATTCCACGGTCAACAAGCGCCGTTAATTCATTTTGCAACCGTTTCATGTCTCTCCTATGGTAAATATCATGATAATTTTATTGTACCAGCCTGACAGATAACGATTTTTCATTTTGATCTTCAATAGCCGGGCAACACACAATCCTTACTGTTAAAGCTGACCAAAACGGCTGCGAATACTGAATGTTTCTGAGGTAACATAACGCTCCATTTGTTGTAGACGAAGTTCACCCGTTTTCAACTGATAATCCACTTCATTCAATAACTTTTGTACTGAAGGACCCGCCTCTTCGATATAATCCATCGGGATTGGGTCCAATACAAAAGCTAGTATGATATAAGCAATAACGACTAAACCAAACAACCCCAAAAACAACGACAATACAGCCATTACTCGAATTAAGCCTACCGGTACGCCAAAATAATGGGCTAACCCAGCGCAAACACCTTTGATCCTGCCCTTTTCAGGTATTCTGTACAATTTCCGGCGGTTATAATTTGCCATATTGCCTCCAGCCAGGGTGTTCCGCATCCAGAATATCTTCCAGTGTTTTGATTCGTGCCTGCATATGTTGTACACGTTCTGCCAGAAGCTGAATTTCATGTTGATCCAATCGACTTTGGTCTGAATTCCGGCTGCTGTAATGCAACCACAGCCAGATGGGTAAGACAAAAAGCACAAAGATCATCAATGGAATGCCAAGAAATATAAAACCCATTACTATTCCTTAATGGTTAGTTGAATATACCCGTTATCTTTCAAGTTGCCTCTTTGTTGGCTGCACTCACTCACCCCGGTCACATAGTTTGCTATGCTCCCGGGGATTCGCTCCCTTGCCGTCGCGATCCATCTTGAAATCCATTGGGTATACACTATAATTAATATTGTTCTTTAGCATTTATTTTAACCTTCATTGCTGCCAATTGCGCATTGATTTCATCATCTGCTTTTAATTCAGCAAATTGCTGTTCTAAAGATTTTTGTTTCCCCATACCCACAGTTTCGGCTTCAGCTTCCATATGATCGATACGACGTTCAAATTGCTCGAAGCGAGCCATCGCCTCATCAATTTTACCACTGTCTAACTGACGGCGGACCTGCCGGGAAGATGCAGCTGCCTGATGGCGCAGAGCCAACGCCTGTTGTCTGGCACGAGTTTCACTAAGTTTGTTTTCAAGCTCGACAACTTCCCCTTTCATACGCTCAAGTGTTTCTTCCAGTATGGTCAGTTCATGTTTCAATGTATCCAGTAAAGCAGAGACTTTCTGTTTTTCTATCAATGCTGCCCGAGCTAAATCTTCTCTATCTTTACTTAACGCCAACTCAGCTTTTTCTTGCCAATCACGTATCTGCTGTTCACCTGCCTCAATACGACGAGCCAACTGTTTTTTCTCTGCCAAGGTGCGGGCAGAGGTTGAGCGAATTTCAACTAAAGTGTCTTCCATTTCCTGAATCATCAAACGAATCATTTTCTGCGGATCTTCTGCTTTATCCAGTAATGAAGAGATGTTGGCGTTCACGATATCGGCAAAACGAGAGAAAATACCCATAATAAATTATCCTCTTTAACTAAGATTTGTTGATACTGTGAATGTTATATATCAAGAGTCATGATCAAGAGTCATGCCAACTTTTTTATTCTCTTTATTTACATGAAATATAAAGCGATCTTTTCTCTTTGACTTTTTATCACAACAAAATATAGTGGTCATATTGACCAACCATTGGCTTAAACAACCATGAGTGAGACCACAGAAAATCTGTTAGGTGAAGCAAACAGTTTTATTGAAATTCTGGAGCAAGTATCTGCTCTAGCAAAATTAAGTAAACCAGTACTTGTTATTGGTGAACGCGGAACCGGTAAAGAGTTGATTGCTCGCCGTCTGCATTACCTCTCCCCTCGCTGGCAAGGACCCTTTATCTCCTTAAACTGCGCTGCTTTGAACGAGAATTTATTGGACTCAGAACTATTTGGTCATGAAGCTGGCGCATTTACCGGCGCACAAAAAAGGCATCAAGGAAGATTTGAGCGTGCTGATGGGGGAACCCTGTTTCTTGATGAGCTAGCAACCGCGCCGATGCAAGTTCAGGAAAAACTGCTGCGCGTCATTGAATATGGCTATCTTGAACGCGTTGGTGGCAGTCAATTATTACAAGTCGATGCTCGATTAATATGCACAACCAATGCTGATCTGCCAACAATGGCAACACAAGGTAGATTTCGCGCTGATTTACTTGATAGGCTAGCTTTTGATGTAGTTCAGATCCCTCCATTGCGGCAAAGGCAACAAGACATCATGTTGTTGGCACAACATTTCGCTATTCAAATGTGCCGCGAACTTAATTTACCCTTATTCACCGGTTTCACTGCACAAGCAAAACAGCAGCTACAGAATTACAACTGGCCTGGTAATATCCGTGAACTGAAAAATGTTGTAGAACGTTCTGTTTATCGTCACGGCGAAAATCCCGATCAGCTTGATAATATCATTATCAACCCATTCGTTTCTGCGCAACACCCTTTAGTTTACGCTGGTGATCATAACGATTCATCTTCACTGCCTCTGCCTTCCCTACCGGTTAATCTGAAACAATGGCAACATAACAGCGAACGACAATTGATAGAGTTATCCTTAAAAGAAAGCAGGTTTAATCAGAGAAAAGCATCAGAAAAACTGGGACTGACCTATCATCAATTACGAGGCTTAATCAAGAAACACAATATCAACGCAAGTGATAAGTAGCCCGAATAACAAATAAAAAAAAGCCAGCACCCGAGCTGGCTAAAAAACACTGGAAGCAATGTGAGCAATGTCGTGCCTTTCCTGGGATAACAAAAATTGTTACCCGGAAGTGCGACACAGATGATAATGGTTATCAATACGTTTTGTAAAGCACTTTATTGAGAATTTTTCTCATTAATCGTCATCGCCGCGTTTTTCTTGGCTCAATCGCTATTTGAGATACAATGTGTCAATTCTAATTAATAACAGATGCCTTATATGCGCAATTTGATTTATTGGATCATATTAGTCCTCTCAACTCCGGCTATTGCAACAACAATGGCTACGCCTGAAAAAAAGCCTCGCGTTCCGGCTGATATCCGGCAACAAGGGTTTGTTTATTGCGTTAATGGCAACCTAAATACCTTTAACCCACAACTGACCAGTAGCGGCTTAACGGTCGATACCCTGGCCGCACAACTCTATGAGCGTCTGCTGGACGTTGATCCTTATACTTACCGTCTACTCCCTGAATTAGCTTCCCGTTGGGAAACTCTTGATAATGGCGCTACCTACCGCTTTCATTTGCGCCATAATGTTTCTTTTCAGTCAACAGACTGGTTTACCCCAACCCGTAAAATGAATGCTGACGACGTTATCTTCAGTTTTAAGCGTCTGTTTGATAAACAACACTATTACCATTACGTCAATGGGGGAAATTATCCCTATTTTGATAGTCTCCAGCTTGCTGATTCCATTCAAAGTATCCGTAAGATTAATGAATATACGGTGGAGTTTCGCCTGAATGAGCCAGACGCCTCTTTTCTTTGGCATTTAGCAACCCATTACGCCCCTGTACTTTCACAAGAATATGGGCAGCAATTACACGAAATGAACCGCCATGAACAAATTGACTGGAAACCTGTCGGCACTGGCCCGTTTATGCTAAAAGACCACCAGACCAGACAATTTATTCGCTTAGTTCGCCATGGTAACTACTGGAAAGGCAAACCACAGATGCAGCAAATAGTTATTGATGTCGGTGCTGGTGGTACAGGTCGAATGTCTAAACTTTTGACTGGTGAATGTGACGTTTTAGCTTATCCCGCCGCCAGTCAGCTCAAAGTTTTACGAAACGATCCCCGCCTGCGTCTGACTTTACGTCCAGGAATGAATATTGCCTATCTTGCTTTTAATACCAATAAGCCCCCTCTTGACCAATTACAAGTTCGACAAGCTATTGCCTACGCAATTAATAACCAACGGCTGATGCAATCGATTTATTATGGAACGGCAGAAACAGCAGCATCAATTTTACCTCGAGCATCATGGGCTTATGATAATCAAGCTGAGATTACGGAATACAATCCGGAAAAATCTCGTAAAATGCTTAATAATCTTGGACTGAATGGAATGAAACTGAGCTTATGGGTGCCTACTGCTTCTCAGTCTTATAATCCAAGCCCACTAAAAATGGCAGAACTGATTCAAGCTGATTTAGCACAAGTTGGTATTACAATGAGCATCAAGCCCGTCGAGGGCCACTTTCAGGAAACCAAACTGATGGATAAATCTCACGATATGACACTGTCAGGCTGGTCTACTGACAGTAATGACCCAGACAGTTTTTTCCGACCATTGTTAAGCTGTGCTGCTATCGCCTCACAGACGAATTTCAGCCATTGGTGTAACCCAATATTTGATAAGATTTTGCAGCAAGCTTTGATTAACCAGCAATTATTATCCCGAATTAAGTATTATCATGACGCTCAAAAAATTCTTGAACAACAATTGCCTGTCTTACCATTAGCTTATTCCCTACGTTTACAGGCTTACCGCTATGATATTAAGGGGCTAATACTTAGCCCATTTGGTAATACCTCTTTCGCGGGTGTTTACCGAGAAAAACAAACCGATAATATTGCTCAATAAGGACGGCAAATGATTATTTACACTCTGCGCCGTTTGCTGTTACTGATTATTACACTATTTTTCCTATCGCTAATTAGCTTTAGCCTCAGTTATTTTACCCCCAATGCACCGCTCAACGGAGCATCCCTGTTTGATGCTTATACATTCTATTTCCATAGCTTATTACTATGGGATTTTGGTGTATCCAGCATCAATGGTGAACTCATCAACGAACAACTATGGGAAGTCTTCCCTGCCACAATGGAACTCTGTGTTCTGGCTTTCTCTGCCGCTTTACTAGCCGGCATTCCACTAGGCATTATCGCTGGCGTATGGCGTAAAAAAACAGCCGATACCGTCATCATCTCCATTGCCTTAATCGGATTTTCTATCCCAATTTTTTGGCTGGCGCTATTATTAACCCTGTTTTTTTCTCTTTATCTTGGCTGGCTACCGGTTTCCGGACGCTTTGATTTGCTATATCAGATTAATCCTGTGACAGGTTTCTCATTAATTGATGCTTGGCTATCAAAATCACCCTATCGCAATGAGATAATTATTAATGCCATTCAACATCTACTCTTGCCAGTTATTACCCTCGCGGTCGCACCAACAACTGAAGTTATCCGGCTAATGAGAAACAGTACCGAAGAGGTTTTTAGTGAAAACTATATTAAAGCTGCCACAATCCGTGGCTTATCAAGGCTAACCATTATCCGCCGTCATGTACTGCATAATGCATTACCTCCCATCATTCCGAAACTGGGATTACAATTTTCTACCATGCTGACATTGGCCATGATGACAGAACTGGTATTTAACTGGCCAGGACTTGGTCACTGGCTGGTCAGTGCAATTCGTCAACAAGATTATTCTGCCATTTCTGCGGGGGTCATGGTTGTTGGTACACTCGTTATTTCTGTCAATGTGTTGTCTGATATTATTGGCGCAATAATGACCCCTCTGAAACATAAGGAATGGTATGCCCTTAGATGATTTTTATCGTGAAAAGAAAATGCCGTCGCCGATAAAAGTCATCTGGCGTTTTTTCTATTCTGATACGCTGGCAATGACGGGTTTTTATGGGGTACTTATTCTCATTGCCTTAAGTCTACTTGGTAGTTATCTGGCTCCCTATCAGCTTGATCAACAATTTCTTGGTCATCAGCTACTACCACCTTCATGGTCACATCACGGTAATATCGCATTCTTTTTGGGTACCGATGATCTTGGGCGCGACATTCTCAGCCGATTATTGATAGGTACTGCATCTACATTCGGTTCAGCACTGTTAGTCACGGTGGCAGCAGCTTTATGCGGCCTGCTCATCGGTTGTTTAGCAGGTATGACACGAGGATTGAAATCCGCCGTGCTCAATCATATCCTTGACACGTTACTTTCTATCCCATCGTTATTACTAGCAATTATTGTTGTCGCTTTTGTTGGTGCCAGTTTACAACATGCAATAATCGCTATTTGGCTGGCACTATTACCGCGTATAGTGCGCACTGTTTACAGTGCGGTGCATGATGAATTGGATAAAGAATATGTCATTGCGGCACGTCTGGATGGCGCATCTAATTACCATATTCTATGGTATGCCGTATTACCGAACATTACCGCAGTATTGGTTAACGAGCTAACACGTGCCCTTTCTATTGCCATACTTGATATCGCTTCACTCGGTTTTCTCGATCTTGGTGCTCAGCTGCCTTCACCTGAATGGGGTGCTATGTTAGGCGATTCATTGGAACTTATCTATGTTGCTCCCTGGACCGTTATGCTACCCGGCGCTGCAATAATGATGAGTGTATTGTTAATAAACTTGCTAGGTGATGGATTACACCGTGCAATTAATTCGGGGGCGGAATAAATGCCATTACTTGATATTCGCAACCTCACAATTGAATTTATGACTGCCAAAGGGCCAGTTAAAGCCGTTGATCGCGTCAGTATTTCACTGATAGAAGGTGAAATACGTGGCTTGGTTGGCGAATCAGGCTCCGGCAAGAGCCTGATTGCCAAAGCGATAAGTGGGGTCACTAAAGACAATCTCAAAGTGACGGCTGACCGCTTCCGCTTCAATGATATTGATCTACTTCGCCTGACTCCAAGACAACGTCGAAAAGTTATCGGTCACAATATCTCAATGATTTTTCAGGAACCACAATCTTGCCTTGACCCTTCTGAAAATATTGGTCAACAACTCATTCAGGCAATCCCTCGCTGGACTTATAAAGGCCGCTGGTGGCAATGTTTTAATTGGCGTAAACGTCGAGCGATTGAGCTACTCCATCGCGTGGGAATTAAAGATCATAAAGATATTATGAGTAGTTTCCCTTACGAATTAACCGAAGGGGAATGCCAGAAGGTAATGATTGCTATTGCATTAGCTAACCAACCACGTCTACTGATTGCAGATGAACCAACTAATGCAATGGAACCGACCACTCAGGCTCAGATCTTCCGTCTGTTAGCCAGACTGAACCAGAACAATAACACCACCATTCTATTAATAAGCCATGACTTGCAAATAATGAGTAAACTGGTGGATCGCATTAATGTTTTATATTGCGGTCAAACTGTCGAAAGCGCCGCTCCCGATGAATTATTGGTGACACCACACCATCCCTATACACAAGCATTGAGCCGCGCTATTCCTGATTTTGGTCGCTCCCTACCTCATAAAAGTAGGTTAAATACCTTGCCTGGCGCTATTCCCTCCCTTGAGCATCTACCAATCGGCTGCCGTTTAGGTCCACGTTGCCCTTACGCACAAAAAACCTGTATTGAAACCCCGCGATTACGAGTAATTAAAAACCATGCTTTTGCCTGTCACTTTCCATTAAATTTGGAGGAGCAATAATGGTGAATACTCTGTTGGAAGTCAGAAACTTGGCTAAAACTTTCCGCTATCGTACCGGTTTCTTTCACCGCCAGCATCTTGATGCAGTGAAACCTGTCAGTTTTACTTTAAAGACAAAACAGACACTGGCGATCATTGGTGAAAATGGCTCTGGGAAATCAACACTGGCAAAAATGCTTTCAGGTGTTATGGAACCCACCTCCGGCGAAATTATAATCGAAGGTCATAAACTTGCTTACGGCGATTACAGTTATCGCAGTCAACGTATTCGCATGATATTTCAGGACCCAAGTACATCGTTAAACCCTCGTCAACGTATTGGACAAATTCTTGATATCCCTCTTCTACTCAATACAGAACTGAATACTGTGGAACGAGAAAAACGAATTAACCAAACACTGCGGCAAGTTGGCCTATTACCAGACCACGCTAATTATTATCCACATATGTTAGCCTCAGGCCAGAAACAGCGGGTAGCACTAGCACGTGCATTGATCTTACAACCTCAGATTATTATCGCTGATGAAGCACTCGCATCACTCGATATGTCTATGCGTTCCCAAATAATTAATCTAATGTTGGAACTACAGGAGAAACAAGGCATCTCTTATCTCTATGTTACCCAGCACCTTGGAATGATGAAACATATCAGCGACCAAGTACTGGTAATGCATCAGGGAGAAGTCGTTGAGCGGGGAAATACAGCAGAAGTGCTGGCTTCTCCTCTACATGATATAACTCGACGTCTGATCGCCAGCCATTTTGGTGAACCACTCACTGCTGATACCTGGCGACATGATATGCTTTAAGATATGCTTTAGGATATACAAAACCTTAATCACTGCTCGGAGCAGCATGCAAAATCCAGCATATTTCTCTCTAGCGTGATAGAATCACTAGGTTTGTTAACAATAAAACGTCATATTGATATTGTTTTTGTGAGCAATTCTAATTCATTAATATCAATTAATGACGTTATCACACTTAAGGATACTGTTATGGGCTTTATGACCGGTAAGCGCATTCTGATCACTGGCGTAGCCAGTAAACTCTCCATCGCTTATGGTATTGCAAAAACAATGCATGACCAAGGCGCTGAGCTGGCTTTCACTTATCAAAATGACAAGTTGAAACTTCGTGTAGAAGAATTCGCTGAATCCCTAAATTCTACTATTACTTTGCCTTGCGATGTGACTGAAGATGGAAGCATTGAAGCCCTGTTCACTGAGTTAGGCAAAGTCTGGCCAAAATTCGATGGTTTTGTTCACTCCATTGGATTTGCACCTGCTGATCAACTGGATGGTAATTATGTGGATACAATTACCCGCAAAGGCTTTCAAATCGCGCACGATATCAGTTCTTACAGTTTTGTTGCTCTGGCAAAGGCTTGCCGTGAAATGCTGAATCCAAATTCTGCTTTGCTGACACTCTCCTATCTAGGAGCAGAACGTTCAATCCCTAACTATAACGTCATGGGTCTGGCAAAAGCCTCCCTGGAAGCTAACGTTCGTTATATGGCCAACGCTATGGGTGTTGAAGGTATTCGTGTCAACGGTATTTCTGCTGGCCCTATCCGTACTTTAGCCGCTTCCGGCATCAAAGATTTTCGTAAGATGCTGGCTCACTGTGAATCCGTCAACCCAATTCGCCGCACTGTAACAACTGAAGATGTTGGTAACGCTGCGGCATTTCTGTGCTCAGATCTGTCCGGTGGTATTACCGGCGAAATTCTGCATGTTGACGGCGGCTTCAGCATTACAACAATGAATGAACTGGAATTGCAACAATCTAATTAATGATCAATCTAATTAATGATCATTGATTTTTAATTTATAAGGCCCGAAAAAACCACTTTTCGGGCCTTATATTATGGATAAAGAACAAATTAATCACTTAATTAAATTTTCACTAACAGGTAAAAATTAATTTTAAATTAAAACACTAAAACCATTTAAGAAATTAATTAAACCCTTTGTAATTAAAGAGTTAAATGATATAGTATTATAATTATTTTACCGAAATAAAAAATATCATTCCGTTTCCTTGCACTAATTAGCAATCTGTCCTTTAATATAGTCAAAGACTTAACTTTTATAAAATCAATATCTAAAAAATAAAATATTTTATCTTTATAATCTTTTCAGCTCAAATATTATATTACATATTTTTTACCATTTAATAATTTTTATTATTTTAGCAAGGTACATAAGATGAAAAATGATTTTTTAATTATATCCAATATGTTTAAATCGATTACTAATATAAAATTACCAAAATGTCTGAAAAATCATGACCCATCACAAGAGATTGAAGCTTGTTGGTATGAATTTAGCAAATCATTATCTGGTTGGCCCTCAGCACTGGAAAACTATGAGCATGCATATAATTTTGATGAACAAGATATTGATAGGATTACTCGTAATATACATAAAGCAACGACTTATTTAGGATCACTTAGCTGCGGGTATTTAGGTCATGGTTATATTACCAAGGTAAGCGATGCATTGAAAGAAATTGAATCAGATTTTGTCAAGGTGAATGATTTTACCTCAAAATTACCACAACTCTTTGAAATAACTAAAATTGACTTTGAGCGAATGAAAAGTTTCGCAGGAAAAACTCACATAAAAATTCAACAATTATTAAAGAACATTCCCAATGGAGAAGATAAAAAACAAATATATAAAATCTCTTCATTGATAGAGGAAATCACTTTAAATATATCGGATATTTCATTTAGTTTTAAAAATATAAACAATTCAGTCAATAGACTTAACGAACAAATTAAAACAATTAATAATATTTACAATAAATTAATTGAGAGCTTTTACAAAGAAAATAGAAGAGGTATTTTCACAAGAGATTATAAACAATGCATGGTTATTTTCAGCGATTTTACAAACAAATTTAATTTATTTTTATATGATTACAAATCATTCAACAAAAATAACATTTTAATTATTTTATAGCCAATATAAGATTAATATCTGAAATTATCAATAATCTATATTATTCATTCAGTAAAATATAATTAGTTGTAAAATATGCGATATGAACCTAAATATTGGGTAGTTTTGATAAGTGATTCCACCCAAAATTATCCCTAAATTTCTCCATTTACACAGTTAACTTTGCTAGAAACATTATAAAAACCCAGATAATTTATCATATATAAGAAAAGAGATAACAAAGAAGCTGATCATAATACAATCAGCCAATCTTATATCGGTTTAATTATCAGTTTGATATATACCCTATGGATTTCAAGATGTATCGCGACGGCAAGGGAGCGAATCCCCGGGAGCATAGCAAACTATGTGACCGGGGGTGAGTGAGTGCAGCCAACAAAGAGGCAACTTGAAAGATAACGGGCATAACATATTTTCATGTATCGTGGTAATATATATTAGGGCTATGACAAATGCCCTACTGAGTTCCTTTGTTCTATTGTATCTGTTACCGGAAATTTTTAAGGAGCGACATATGAAACTTTATTACCAACCAGGAGCTTGTTCTCTATCTCCTCACATCATACTCCGTGAAGCAGGATTTGATTTCAGCATTATTAAAGTTGATCTGAAAACCAAAAAAACAGAGAACGGCGACGATTTTTTCGCGGTTAACCCTAAAGGCCAGGTACCAACCCTCCTGCTAGACAACAATGATATCCTTACAGAAGGAACTGTTATCGTTCAATATATTGCAGACCAGAAACCGGACAAGCAATTGATTGCGCCTGCTGGAACCATGGAACGATATCATCAACTTGAATGGCTTAGCTATGTTTCCAGTGAAATCCATAAAGGATTTTCACCACTGTTTTTACCAGGAACACCAGAAAATTATTTCCCGATTGTTATTAATAACTTGCTGAGGAAATTCACTTATGTGGATGAAGTATTAGCAAAACAACCATATATTACCGGAAATCATTTTACTGTTGCTGACGCCTATTTATTTACTGTCAGTAATTGGGCACCTTTGGTTAAAGTGGATCTATCCAATCTGTTACATCTTAAAGCCTATCAGATAAGGATTGCAGAACGTCCAAATGTTCGTGATGCATTAAAAGCTGAAGGGTTAATTTGATTTACAGATAATACAAACCGTTCCACATGCAATACCAGTGGAACGGCTAGATATATCAATCCAGTTGTGTCGCACAGAATTTATGGTCAGGCGCTACCATTCTATCTTGAGCCGCTACAATCTGTAATTCATATTCATCCATATCTTTAGTTGTTATCATAACTTCATAAACTGCGGCAGCAACATGCTCAAGAGCTGTCGGTAAAGATTTACCTTTTAATAGATTAACTAATAACAAACCGCTGGTTAAGTCACCAACCCCAACTGGCTGACGCTCGCCAAAATCCACCAAAGGCCGACTAACATGCCAGCTATGTTCCTGAGTCACTAATAACATTTCAAAACGATCAGTCCGGTAACCAGCACGACTAAGGTGCTTAACCAGTACGATATCCGGCCCTTTTTCGCACAGAGTTCGAGCGGCTGTAACCGCCTGCTCTACATTAGTCACTTTCTGCATACTGAGCGTTTCAAGCTCCAGTAAATTCGGCGCAATGACATCACTCGCAGGAAGAGCCTTTTCACACAAAAATTCAGCAACCCCAGGAGCAACGATACAACCTTTTTCTGGATGTCCCATAACGGGATCACAGAAATACCAAGCATCAGAATTCGCAGCTTTTACCCGCTTCACGATATCAATGATATGGCTTCCCTGCTCCGGTGAACCAATGTACCCACTCAACACCGCATGACAGGATTTTAGCTGTTCAATTTCTTCAATGCCCTGAACGACTTCAGTAAGATGACCCGCAGGCATAACACACCCCTTCCATTGTGCATATTGGGTGTGATTTGAAAACTGTACTGTATTCAACGGCCAGACGTTCACTCCCATCCGACGCATAGGAAATTCCGCAGCGCTGTTACCAGCGTGCCCAAAAACAACATGAGATTGAATTGAAAGGATATTTTTCACAATGGTGGCCTATGTTTTTTTATTCTGGCTTCTATTTGTAAAATAAGAATCATAGTAAGAAAGGGCAACGTTAGTTACCGTTGCCCGTTATGCTATGAAATATCGGTTATTTCCAGCAAATTAAACAATCGTGTTTTTTACCACGACGCAATAATGTGTAACGACCAAACAGGCAGTTGCTGTCAGTAAACACATACTCAGGCTCAGATTGTTTTTCACCGTTAACGGCTACCGCATTGGAACTAATCATAGTACGAGCCTGCCCACGGGAAGGTACTAACCCAGCATTAACCAGAGCCTGTTGTAAATCTGCCCCTTTTCCCAACTCAATTACTGGCATACCATCCTGTGCCAGTTGAGCAAAATCAGCTTCAGTCAAATCAGCAACAGCACCGGAGAACAGGCTTTCTGTAATACGTTTAGCCGCTGCCAACCCTTCCTCACCATGCACCATCCCGGTGACTTGTTCTGCCAATACATATTGGGCACGAGGGGCCTTACCACTGCTTTTATCTTCTTCTTCCAAGGCATCAATATCTTCAAAACTCATAAAGGTAAAGAATTTAAGGAAACGATAAACATCAGCATCTGCGGTGTTGATCCAGAATTGATAGAATTTGTATGGACTGGTTTTCTTCGGGTCCAACCAAACAGCACCACCTTCGGTTTTACCAAATTTAGTGCCATCAGATTTAGTGATCAACGGGACAGTCATACCAAATACTTGTTTCTGGTTGATACGACGAGTTAAATCAATACCAGAAGTAATATTCCCCCACTGGTCAGAACCACCGATCTGCAATTCAACGTCATGTTCTTCATTCAGACGTACAAAATCATATGATTGCAGCAGGTTATAAGAAAACTCAGTAAAAGAAATACCAACATCATCACGGTTCAAACGCTGTTTAACCGCTTCTTTGTTAATCATCTGGTTAACTGAGAAATGCTTGCCGATATCACGCAGGAAAGTCAAAACATCCATGCCACCAAACCAGTCATAATTGTTGGCTGTTTTAGCGCTGTTTTCACCACAATCAAAATCCAAGAAAGGTGAAACCTGTCTGCGGATCTTTTCTACCCACTCTTTGACAGTATCCGCAGTATTTAATTTACGCTCAGTGGCTTTAAAACTTGGATCACCAATCAACCCCGTGGCCCCACCGACTAAGGCCACAGGTTTATGCCCAGCCAGCTGGAATCGTTTTAAACACAGCAAGGGAACCAGATGCCCCAAATGCAAGCTGTCGGCGGTCGGATCGAAGCCACAATAGAGGGAGACAGGGCCTTGCGCCAGTCTCTCCGCTAACGCATTCTCATCCGTCACCTGGGCAATGAGGCCCCGCTCTTGCAGTTGTTTTATCAGGTTATTGCTAGACATTAATGACTCCATCGGTTTGTGTATTTATCTGTTGTATATACCCGTTATCATTCAAGTTGCCTCTTTGTTGGCTGCACTCACCCCGGTCACATAGTTAGCTATGCTCCCGGGGATTCGCTCCTTTGCCGTCGCGATGCATCTTGAAATCCATAAGGTATAGGCCGCAGCTTAAAAAAGTGTGACATAGCATAAAACGCCACTACTATAAGTGCCAGTATTAAAAATGATAATCCACGATTTATGGTGCAAACCTGTCAATATGCCAGCCATCACCTTCTCGTTGATAAATAAACCGATCATGCAACCGGTTTGCACCGCCTTGCCAAAACTCAACAGAATCAAAGACCACTCTAAATCCACCCCAAAAACTAGGCAAAGGAACCTCACCATTCAGGAATTTCTGTTTCAGTTCGAGAAATTTTCCCTCCAAAATACCTCGCGTGGAAATACGGGAAGACTGTTGCGAGGCCCATGCTGCAATCTGGCTATCTTTAGGGCGGCTATGAAAGTATTTCATCGCTTCAATAGAAGAAAGACGTTCAGCTTTACCAAGGAAAGAGACTTGCCTTTCCAGAGGATACCAAGGGAAATGAAGGCTAATTTTGTTATTCTGAGCCAAATGTTTTGCCTTACGGCTCCCTAAATTTGTATAAAAAATCAGTCCAGTTGCATCAAAATGCTTCAATAAAACAATACGTTGATACGGTTGACCATGCTCATCCACCGTAGCTATACACATTGCCGTTGGATCACTGAGTTTGGCTTCATATGCCTGCTTCAACCAACGCTCAAAAAGCTCAATGGGTTCTTTAGTCAAATCCTTACGTCTTAACCCACCACGAATATATTCACGACGTGATTCTGCAACATCGAATTCATTATGCTCTGACATTATGTAGCTCTGCTTATCACTCATCAAATACCAGACAGCTTATCATTGTTATTGATTAGTAACAGGATAAATTGCCCCTAAAATAGTTTCAGCGCTAGCGCCAGTAACAGAAGGTAAATTCCCCGGAGCACCCGACATCGTACGGAATGCCAACCAAGCGAATGCCAATGCTTCCATATCATCACCAATAAGGCCATATTTATCTGTCGGACACACTTCTGTTCCTGGCAATAATGCAGAAAGCCGGCTCATTATTAGTGGGTTATGGGCACCACCACCACAAACCATCAGACGCTCACATCCACCACTTAACATAATTTGCTGTGACACAGACACTGCAGTCAGCTCAGCCAATGTTGCCTGAACATCCACTGGCGATATATCCGGATAGTTAGCTAATTGCGCCTCCAGCCAACTCATATTGAAATACTCACGGCCTGTACTTTTAGGCGCTGGTCGTGAGAAGTAATTATCAGAAAGCATTTGTCTGAGTAAACTGTTATTAACCATCCCTTCTCGTGCCCACTGAGCATCTTTATCATAAGGTTTTTTCTGATGGCGCCATACCCAGCTATCCATCAACATATTACCCGGACCTGTGTCATATCCTTTGACTAATGACCCAGGCAATAAAGTCGTTATGTTAGCAATTCCACCAATATTGAGAATTATCCTTCGCTCTGTCGGATGGCCTAATACAGCGAAATGAAAGGCAGGAACTAATGGTGCGCCCTGCCCGCCATATGCCATATCCCGCCGACGAAAATCACCAATAGTCGTAATTTCGGTTAAAGCTGCGATACGGTTATTATCACCAAGTTGCATGGTAAACGGAGTTTGGCTATCTGGTTCATGCCAAACAGTCTGACCATGACATCCCACCGCTGTGATATCGCTTGCAGTTAACCCTGTTTTATCTAATAAACCTTGTACTGCTTCAGCAAATAAAGAACCAAGTTCATAATCTAATCGGCCTATTGCAGATAATGTCGTTTGCTGTCCCTGGCAAACCGCGAGAACTTTTTGTTTCAATTCATAAGGGAATAAATGTGAATAACTGGCTTGCTGAGCAACAACTTTATCATTGATTGCTGCAAGTACCACATCAACCCCATCCAGACTTGTACCCGACATTACACCAATATAGCGACCTGACTTCATAACCATTATTTTGCCTTCCTGCTTAGAATCTGTCTTGATAAAATCAGAAACCATGTTAGTTAATAACTATAAAGCGCGGTGGTTTTAGCTGTATATGGTTAATAGGAAAACAAAGGAATAAAACCTGAGTTTTGGAAACAACTTCACAAAAAATGCTGAATTTCTCATTAATAGCTATTTCTTTTAAAAATCTCTATTGACGTTTAATATGTGTTGAGTACTAGATTGTTAATGTACTGATATTCTACTCAAATAAATTTTTCACTACTTGTTGCCAATGCCGGTTGTTAGCCTGGTTGCTTATAAGCTATCAGATTTCCGCAGTCAGGCATCGAAATTAGGAGTTACTATGTTGAAGCATTTCTTAGTTAGCGCGGTTGCAGTCGCTTCATTATCAGGCTGTGTTAATACCGATTCCCTTTCTGGAGATACATATACTGCTGGACAAGCTAAACAGGTTCAAACTGTTTCTTACGGTACCGTTGTTTCCGTCCGTCCTGTCAATATTCAAGCGAGCAGTAATGAGAATGTATTAGGTGCGATTGGTGGTGCAGTTCTTGGTGGTTTGGTTGGTAATACGATTGGAGGGGGTAGTGGCAACACGTTGGCAACAGCCGCTGGTGCGATTGCTGGTGGTGTTGCAGGTCAAAACGTTCAAGGTGCACTTAACACAACGAAAGGCGTAGAACTGGAAATTCGCCGGGACAGTGGTGAGAGCATCATTGTCGTTCAAAAACAAGGCAAAACAGTCTTTAGTAAAGGTCAGCGTGTAAGAATCGCAGGCCAGGGTAGTAACATTACTGTCTCTCCTAGACAATAAGTCAATAAGAAAACCGTGACTTAGTTTTTTAAGTCGCGGTCTTCTTTCATTTGGTTAGCACTTCATGAATACCATAATGACTATCTACTTTGTAACTGGATAATATTTTGCTCTAGTCTTTGAACTAAAGTGGAAAGAAAAGCAAGTTCCTCTTGTGTAATACCTTCCAGAATCTCATTTCTTGTGGACGCAATGACACCATCTAGCTCCCTAATAACAGACGCAGAGTCTTCAGTTAACTTGATTCTTTTTGCACGACGATCATTAGCACAAGTGTGCCTGGTGATAAGTCTTTTTTCCTCAAGCTGATCTAATGTCCTTACCAAAGATGGTTGCTCAATACCGATAGCTTTCGCCAACTGTATCTGAGATTGCTCCTGTGGTAACCGGCTAATATTGTATAACGTTACCCAATGAGTCTGAGTTAATTCCAATGGCTTTAAACGGTAGTCAATTAAAGCGCGCCAAATACGGACTAACCGTGCCAGATCTGATCCCAATGTCGATTCCAATTGTCCCTCCTTAAATAACTAGCCCACTAAACATAACAGCCAAATTTTTCTAAATCAGGCTAATTAGCCTTAAAAAATATATATAACTTTTACACAATCACAGTAAAATCTTAATAACTAACTAATTCAGGTAACTATAACCAATAACAACAAAATTTAAATTAAATTCAAAGTAAAACAATCAACATACAATATCTTAACCATAAAAACCATCATAACTATGGATACAGACAAATAGAAACCAATAAATATCATTCAATACTTTATTCCAAACACTATAAGGATAGCTGTCATCTAAATGCTAATCTATCTATTTTTACATTAATATTGTCTTTATTTTACATTTGTCACACAATCAAACTAAAAATTCCATTTTAAACATAAGGTTATATAGACAACCAAAATAAGAACAATGAATTTTCCCGATAAGCAATAAATAAGAAAATAACAAACAAAATACACTAAATTGTAGTAGAACATTTATAGCTTAGCCAAAATATAACCCTATATAAGTAAGTCATTGAATTGTTAATCCCAATAACCTCAAAGAATCGCTAATTAAAATAGTGATGGCTGTTCAGGTCTTTCTTCATCTGGCTGATGGAATGTTCTCAATGTACGTAAATATCTTTGCCGACAAAGTCTCAATACTTCGCGCTTTTGCTCATCCGCCATTTTCATCCAATTAAATCTTTCTTCCCGACTACGATAGCACCCCCGACAAAAGCCCCTCTCATTAGCCTGGCAAATTCCTCGACAAGGGCTGGGAATAGCAAAAAACTCTAGTTGCTCAGCCATCACATCCCCTTTCCTATACATTTCATATACTATGTTTAATTATAAACCTAAATAAGAATAAATTATAATTATGGATAAATTGAACTGTAACCGTAAGACACGTTATAGTTAGTGGTTTTTGTGCGAGCTACCGCACAAAAATACAAGAAAAGCCATTAACATTAGAGGTAATTATGCGTTTACTCCATACCATGATCCGCGTTGGTAATTTACAACGCTCCGTTAATTTTTATACTGAAGTCTTAGGAATGCGCCTGCTGCGCGTCAGTGAAAATACAGAATATAAATACTCACTCGCCTTCGTTGGTTATGCTGATGAAAGCGAGGGAGCCGTGATTGAATTAACTTATAACTGGGGAGTTGATAGTTATGAGATGGGAAATGCATTTGGTCACGTAGCATTAGGTGTTGATGATGTTGCAGCAACTTGCGAACGTATTCGCAAAGCTGGCGGAAATATCACCCGTGAGGCAGGCCCAGTAAAAGGGGGAACAACTATTATTGCTTTCGTTGAAGATCCCGATGGCTATAAAATTGAACTTATTGAAAACAAAAATGCCAGTAACGCTCTGGGTAATTCAATCTGATGTCTGATAAAAAAGAGCTAAACGTCCTTAGTGGACGTTTTCGAGGTTATTATCCTGTAGTCATTGATGTTGAAACTGGCGGCTTTAATGCCAAAACGGATGCATTACTTGAAATTGCCGCTATAACACTGAAGATGGATAATGACGGCTGGATAGCACCCGACGAATCACTGCATTTCCATATTGAACCATTTGAAGGTGCTAATCTTGAACCGGCAGCGCTGGAGTTTACCGGAATTGATCCATCAAATCCGCTACGTGGAGCGGTGAGCGAATACGAAGCTTTACATGCCATTTTTAAGATGGTTCGTAAAGGCATAAAAAACAGTCACTGTAATCGGGCAATTATAGTAGCTCACAATGCTAATTTTGATCACAGTTTTGTTATGGCTGCTGCGGAACGCACCAGGCTAAAACGAAACCCATTTCATCCATTTGCAACTTTTGATACAGCGGCTTTAGGTGGTTTGGTTTTAGGACAAACGATTCTGGCAAAAGCCTGCATCGCAGCTGGGGTTTCTTTCGACAATAATCAGGCTCACAGCGCCTTATACGATACTAACCGTACTGCTGAATTATTCTGTGAAATGGTTAACCGCTGGAAACGACTTGGTGGCTGGCCATTAACAACAGAAGTAGAGGAAAATGCCTAATCAAGTAGTGCCAATGAGCCGAACTTATTAACATTATGATTATGTGCATCAGGAACATCGTTGATGCTCTTACCGCTATAACCTAATTACAAACCAATAGAATTGCAATTAACTATATGATTAATATAATTAAATGTAATTTATAACGATAATAATCTCCCCATACATCAAAATATGGGGAGATAGCATAATTACTCTGCGGCGTTTTCGTCCTGAGAACGGTATTTATCAGCAGCTTCTTTAATTAATGTTTGTAACTCACCACGCTGAAACATTTCAATTATAATATCGCATCCACCAACCAGCTCACCCTCAACCCAAAGCTGAGGAAAAGTTGGCCAGTTAGCATATTTTGGCAATTCTGCGCGAATATCCGGATCTTGCAAAATATCTACATAAGCAAAACGTTCACCACATGCAGATAAAGCCTGAACAGCCTGTGCAGAAAAGCCACAATTTGGTAATTTAGGAGAACCTTTCATATACAGCAGAATTGGATTCTCGTTAATTTGGCGCTCAATCTTCTCAATAGTCGTCATTTTTATTTCCTTTAAATCAACAGTATGCTGAAACCAACATCGTCACAATATTGGCGGAGAATACCATTTTCTTTCACCAATATGCATCCTGATATTTTCTTATCCAAGAGCAAATGGCATCTTTTTCACTGTTATTTATCGTAGAAGTTGTTAAGATAATTAAACAAAAATAGCCATACAATAATTAGCTTATATTTGCTCTTCACCATGCTTTATCCTACTAAATGCATGATTTACAGAGCTATACCCTATGGATTTCAAGATGCATCGCGACGGCAAGGGAGCGAATCCCCGGGAGCATAGCAAACTATGTGACCAGGGTGAGTGAGTGCAGCCAACAAAGAAGCAACTTGAAAGATAACGGGTATAAAACCCAAAATGAAAAGGAGTACGCAATGTCATTTGAATTACCCACTCTGCCTTACGCTAAAGATGCGTTAGAACCTCATATTTCCGCAGAAACACTGGAATACCACTATGGTAAACACCATAATGCTTATGTCGTAAATCTGAATAATCTGATTAAAGACACCGAATTTGCTGGGAAGTCTTTGGAAGAGATTATCAGAACTTCTGAAGGTGGCATTTTCAACAACGCTGCTCAAGTTTGGAATCATACTTTTTACTGGCACTGCTTGTCTCCAAATGGCGGTGGAGAACCAACAGGTAAAATCGCTGAAATTATTAATAAATCATTCGGTTCTTTTACAGAATTCAAACAACAGTTTACCGACGCAGCGGTGAAAAATTTTGGTTCCGGTTGGACCTGGCTGGTTAAGAAAACTGATGGCAGTCTGGCTATTGTGAATACGTCTAATGCAGCACCTCCCTTGACTTCTTCTGATAAACCAATATTGACTGTTGATGTTTGGGAACACGCATATTACATCGATTATCGTAATGCACGCCCTAAATATCTGGAAAGTTTCTGGACATTGGTTAACTGGAAATTCGTTGAAGAAAACCTGGCTTAATAGCTATTCATTCAACTAATTACTACCCGCTCTAACATTAAGGGCAGATGATCCATTCAAACCATCTGCCCTATTTCCTGTTAACATAAAGCTCAATTTCTCTACACTACTTAATCAATTCAAGATATCAGGCAAAAATTAAGCAAAGAGCAGCAAAAATGACAATCATTGCCAACGTGCTCACCACGGTCAATAAACCAAGCTTTAAATCAGTATCCATAGCGTCTCCTCAAAATAAAAGTTTATAGCCCCAAAACCCTTTCATTGGTATGGCTAATCATCCTTACAGAAAGGAAAAAGCATAAAATAGCGATTACCACATATTTTATAACATTGATTATTGCTTTCACTTTTGAGCCAGATCAGACAAAATTCGATGTTTATCGATAAAGAATTGCCACGCTCCCTATGTATCAAAGATACTGGCAAACGATTAACAAAGATTTATAAATTTAGACCAAAAGGTCAGGAGTCTTTTATCTCATGGCAACGATCAAAGATGTGGCTAAACACGCTGGCGTTTCAACCACTACCGTATCCCATGTTATTAATAAAACCCGTTTTGTCGCCGAAGATACCAAGGCTGCGGTTTGGGCGGCTATTAAAGAGCTGAATTATTCACCCAGCGCAGTTGCTCGCAGCTTGAAGGTTAACCACACCAAATCGATCGGTTTACTGGCAACGTCCAGTGAAGCTCCCTATTTTGCTGAAATCATTGAAGCCGTTGAAAATAGTTGTTACAGCAAAGGCTATACGTTGATTTTATGTAACTCACACAACAATATTGATAAACAGAAAGCCTATTTAGCCATGCTGGCACAAAAGCGTGTGGATGGCTTACTGATTATGTGTTCAGAATATCCGGAACAACTGTTAGGAATGCTGGAAGATTATCGCAATATCCCGATGGTCGTCATGGATTGGGGGCAAGCCAGAGGTGATTTCACTGATACTATTATTGACAACGCATTTCACGGCGGTTATCTCGTTGGTCGTTATCTTATTGAACGAGGCCATCGTGATATTGGTGCGATCCCTGGCCCCCTGGCACGAAATACCGGTGGTGGCCGCCATCAAGGATTCTTGAAAGCATTAAAAGAAGCCTGCATCCCAATCAGAGAAGAATGGATTGTTCAGGGAGATTTTGAGCCTGAATCGGGTTATAAAGCCATGCATCAAATTCTCAATCAAAAACAGCGTCCAACTGCGGTTTTCTGCGGTGGGGATGTTATGGCAATGGGCGCTATTTGTGCTGCGGATGAATTAGGATTACGAGTCCCACAGGATATTTCGGTGATCGGTTACGATAATGTACGCAACGCCCGTTACTTCTCGCCGGCATTAACAACCATTCATCAACCCAAAGAACGTTTGGGGCAAATGGCCTTTTCCATGTTACTAGACAGAATAGTCAATAAACGTGAAGATGCACAAATCATTGAAGTACATCCACGTCTGGTTGAACGCCGCTCCGTCGCGGATGGCCCATTTATCGACTATCGTCGTTAATTTGCCTTACTCCTCCTGAAGCCATTCAGCATTAAGCGTTTCACTATCGCCAAGATAGCCGAGAAGCCAACTTAATGCCGGAGAATGGCTATTTTGCGCCCATGTCAGACAGCACGGACTATCTGGCAAAGGCTGAACCAATTCCAATGCTTCCAGCTTTTTCTGTCGGATGAGCGGCATTGCCCTGTGCTTTGGCACCATTCCCACACATAACCCTTCATGCAAACAATCCAGGCCAGATTCCCAATCAGGGACGACCAATCTGCGCTGATTGTCCAAAGTCCAAGTATCACGCTTCGGTAAATTTCGGGAGGTATCTTCAAGACACAAACTTGGATAAGGTCGCATTTGATTATCAGACAGCGGACCGGGCAATTGAGCCAGAGCATGACCCGCGCTTACTACACATAGCCAAGGCATAAATCCCATATCTCTAAAACTGAACCTTGCCCCTACTGGCGCAACCCGGGTTGCGCCGATTGCAACATCAACCCGACCATCCACCAATGCATCCCATACACCATTAAACACTTCCTGATGGATAAAAAGTTCCACATCAGGAAAATGATGATAAAAATCAAGAATAAGCTGCCGACTACGTTCTGGTTTAACCACCCGGTCAATAGCAATACTGAATTGCCCTCTCCAACCATTTGCAACCTGTTGGCATTGATGACGAGTGTCAATCATCTTTTTGATAACAGCACGAGCCTCTTTGATGAAAATACTGCCAGCCTCGGTTAATTCTACATCCCGATGGCGACGCTCAAATAGCGGAACTGCAAGCCATTCTTCTAGTTGTCTTACTGTATAACTGACAGCAGAAGGAACACGATGAAGTTCCGATGCAGCAGCACTAAAACTCCCTGTTCTGGCAACAGCATCCACAACTTCAAGTGAATATTCTGACCACATAATTTTACCTTTCAATTTTTTTCACAGCATTATGCAAATATTACCGTTTCACAAGTAAAAATCACGGCATATAGAATACGTACAAATGTTCTTATCTACTTACCACAGCAAGTTATTTCAATCATGACATCCAAAGAGAATAATCAAATGAAAAACTCAAGTCAGTTCATGTTCTACCTTGCAGGCTTGAGTATGCTAGGTTATCTGGCTATTGATATGTATCTGCCAGCTTTCGGCTCTATGCAACAAGAATTAGGTACGTCGGCTGGAGCAATCAGTGCCAGCCTGAGCATCTTTCTTGCAGGTTTTGCCTTTGCTCAGCTTCTATGGGGACCTCTTTCCGATCGCTTTGGAAGAAAGCCTATCATCATCATCGGGTTATCAATATTTTCTATTAGCTGTCTGGGCATGATTTGGATAACAGACGCCTCTCAACTTTTAGTGTTGCGTTTTATCCAAGCCGTAGGTGTTTGTTCAGCTGCCGTCTCATGGCAAGCACTCGTTATTGATCGTTATGATAGCAATCGTACCAAACGCGTTTTTGCAACGATTATGCCTCTGGTTGCCCTTTCCCCTGCTCTGGCGCCTTTGATGGGAGCATGGCTGTTACAACATGGCGGTTGGCGCATAATCTTCCTGGTATTAATGGCAATGACACTCTTGCTACTGTTATCGACTCTATTCCTGCAAGAAAATCGTAGAAAGAGTCAGGCTCAAACGCAGACGAGTAATGTATCTTTCTTTACGTTACTTAGATCACCGATGTTCAGTGGCAATGTTCTAATATTTGCATCATGCAGCGCTGGCTTTTTTGCCTGGTTAACAGGCTCGCCTGTTATTCTTAGTGAGATGGGATATAACCCGAATGACATAGGTCTGAGTTACGTACCACAAACATTGGCCTTTATGATAGGAGGTTATGGGTGCCGCAGCATTTTAACTAAAATAAAAAGTGAGATTGTTTTCCCTTATCTATTGGCTGGTTATGCTGTCAGCATGATTGCACTGTATTTCATTGCAAAATTCAGCGAACCTACCCTGCTCATAATTCTGATACCTTTCTGTTTTATGGCAGCAATGAATGGTGCTTCATATCCGATAGCGGTAGCAAATGCTTTATCCGCTTATCCACAAGACAGTGGAAAAGCAGCAGCATTGCAAAATACGCTTCAATTAGGGCTTTGTTTTATTGCTAGTCTGATTGTTTCAGCATTTATCGACAATCCACTTATCGGCAATCCATTGGTATCAACAACAGCGGTTATGGCTTCTACCATTGTGTTAATGTCATTAGGATATTTTATACAGTGGAAAAAAAAACCTGACCGCTGCATGCAAGCTACTGAACAACATTCCTGACATTAATCAAAGTATTAATCAAATAAAGACTGTTAATATTCAATTAATTACAGTCTTTATTTATTAATTGATGAAACAATTTTACGCTTTTATACTCATACTAATTCCTTATTCTAAATTCTGATAATCTGGAATTTGAGGTTTTCAGGAGCAATGGCCGCTCTGATTAAACTTATGGATTAGTCATATTTAGGGTTTTTCGCTTTAACGTTTTGCATCTTGCGTTCTCGCATTCTGCTTTAATTAGCTAAAACGAGCTCCTCAATAATTCCATCACCTTAACGTTGGAGAGTATATGAGTTCATCCTATATCGGAAACCAGCAAGTCGTCACTAACTCCTGGCAGAAGATTGCCAATGAAATGCTACAAGAAGCAGGTATACAGGTTAATGGTCACAATCCTTATGATATCCAGGTAAAAAATCCTGACTTCTATAAAAGAGTTTTACAACAGGGATCAATGGGATTAGGTGAAAGTTATATGGATGGCTGGTGGGATTGTGAACGGTTAGATATTTTCTTTTATCGCGTTTTACGCTCTGGATTAGAAAATAAAATGCCTAATAGCCTCAAAGACATACTAAAAATCGCAATAACCCGTTTGCGTAATCTGCAAACCCCAAAACGGGCATGGATTGTAGGTCATAAACATTATAATTTAGGTAATGATCTTTTCACCCGTATGCTTGACTCTCATATGCAATATTCCTGTGGATACTGGAAGCAAGCTGAAACACTGGAACAAGCTCAACTTGATAAGTTGAAACTCATTTGCGAGAAATTAGAACTCTCTCAAGGGATGACCCTGCTGGATATTGGTTGTGGTTGGGGGGGATTATCCGCTTATGCTGCAAAAAACTATGGTGTTTCCGTAACAGGTGTAACCATCTCTACGGAACAACAGAAATATGCACAGGAACAATGTACTGATCTGGACGTAAACATTATTCTGACAGATTATCGGAAATTACATCAGCAGTTCGACAGGATTGTTTCTGTCGGTATGTTTGAACACGTCGGGCCTAAGAATTATTCAACTTACTTCGAGGTTGTTAAAAGAAACCTGAAACCTGATGGCTTATTCCTGTTGCATACCATTGGTTCCAGCAGAGATAAAATCAGTGCTGATCCGTGGGTTAGCAAATATATTTTCCCTAATGGTTGTATACCTTCTATTGAACAAATAGCACATACTAGTAAAAGCCATTTTGTTATGGAAGATTGGCATAATTTTGGAGCAGATTATGACCGCACATTGATGGCTTGGTATGAACGGTTTATTGCCAGTTGGCCTGAAATACAAGACAACTATAACCCAAGATTTAAACGTATGTTCAGCTATTACCTAAATGCTAGTGCAGGTGCATTTCGTGCCCGCGATATTCAACTATGGCAGATAATGTTCAGTCAAAAAGGTATTGAAGGTGGATTACGAGTCACCCGCTAATTAATCAAAGGCTACAGTGGAATACCGCTGTAGCTTCTAATTAACTAAGTTTAAACAATATAAGAAATCGATTTCAGATCTTTAAATATTAAAAGGAGGATTTTGATATGATTATACTGTTTAAATACTTATGAAAATAATTTCTTTAATATTAAAAATATAATCACCCTTCGCTATCTAAAATAACCAATATAACCATTATCAAAAACGGTTGTTTGATCAAACGCGATTTTTCCATTAGAAAAGATCAAATCTAAATGATGGCTTCCCTTTACTCCACCACCTAAACCAAGATGTAAACCAGGATGCCTTTCTTCAAAACCCGCATTTCTGCCGTAGAGTGATTTAACTCCCGTGTTGGTACCAATACCAAACTCTTCAACAATTCTATTACTGTGATTATGATTTAGATATAAATTAAAATCCCGGTTGAATTCAGCATTGTCACAATCAAACCCAATAATTTCACCATTCTTTATATTTATAGTCATCATATCATTGACAACCCCATATTTTATGGCAAATGGTGCAGTACTCAAAAAGGTACCACTGAAACTAACGTTGCCATTAAGGTTCTTTATATGACTCGCTATTTCTCCAGGAACAACATCAGGATTTCCACTTCCATCAATAGAAGTCCATTTATGATCTTTATCTAAATAACCTGTAATTGAATTCCCTTTATTATCCGTATATTGAATTTTTTGCGATCGATTCAATAGTTCAATAAGTTTTTTATTTCTTTCTGCTATTGATTCTTGTAACTCGCTAAATGCTTCAATGAAATGAGAACCATAATCTTTAAATAGTACTGATTTTTTCCATGATTCAGTAATAAAGCGTTTTATTTTAATTAAATATTCCGGACCTTGTGGAGATACATTTTTTAATGTTGATGATGCGTAAAGAAAAATAAATAAATCGCAATCGGATATTTTCTGTTTTACATCATCAACAGATGCTTCTTCTAAAAAAATAAAATCGGATTCTACTTTGAAATTCTTTTCGTACACATGCATTTTTTGCGCAATATCACCATGTTCAATATCAGATCCAATAAATAAGTTGATGCATTCATCATTTCTTACTTTATCCGAAATTGCAGGATGGTACGATAAACAGCGATACATATTTCCGAGACTTCTATCCATAAGAGCAATCCTGTTTATTTTTAAGTAAGGGGAAACTCCCCTTACTTTATATGACTAATAACCGTTAAGGCCAAAGGGCCGTACCGAAAGGTACGACAGCTTGTGCATTCATCATTTCAACAGCATCATCATGTGTAGGTTCTTCAAGCCACTCATCTAACTCAAGTGTGTTTTCCATACAATAGCCTCTAAAAATACAGTGATACGGTTAACTTGCACTTTGCAAGAAGAAAAATTAACAATATAATAACAAATAGCAATTATATTAATTAACATAATACACAAGATACTGCAATAGAAATCACAAAGCTTCATCTCTTCATCATCGATAAGCTCAACGATTCTTCGGTACTGACTTAATGACACATCCTTATCAGCTTAAAGTTTAAAGCTACAAGAACACCCTGTAGCTTTTCATTTATTTATCAACTATTCATCAAGAACAATCACTGGATGTTGAGCGATAATTTTTTCCTGCTCTTTCTGAGCAAGAACCCGTTCTACGGTATCAACGATCGCCTGAGTCTGAGGATCAATCTCAATATTCACTTTCTGACCAAGACGTTTTTTACCCAATGCTGTGCGTTCCAATGTTTCAGGAATAAGGTGAACACAAAAACGATTATTGACCACATCACCAACTGTCAAACTAATGCCATCAATGCCGATGAACCCTTTATGCAGGATATATTTCATCAACTGCTTATCGTGGATACGAAACCATATTTGATGATTATTTTCTGAAGTGAAAATCTTGGATATCTCAGCAACAGTGACGATATGACCGGACATCAAATGCCCGCCAATTTCATCACCAAATTTAACCGCCCTCTCCAGGTTTACATAATCCCCTACCTGTAAATCACCCAGATTGGTCAGGCGCAGAGTCTCTTTCATTAAATCGAAACTGATCTTATCACCTTCTACTTTGGTCACTGTCAGACAACAACCGTTATTGGCAACTGACGCTCCCGTTTCAATGCCTGGCAATAACTCAGCCGGGAATTTAACCACATGAGTCCGGAAATTATTTTTTTCATCAACAGCAACCAATAGTGCCTTTCCCTGAACGATACCAGTAAACATAAGAGAACCTCTTAATACCATGTAAAATTACTAATTAGTTTATATCAAGTTGCCATTTATAAATACTACACGAGCATTTTGAATGTAGACATCCTATTACTGGTGGGTGACGGTTACCTACCCTAAACGGAGTATCACCGCATTCCTTGCCAAATAGTATTAAACAGATACAATACTATGGTTAGTTAAACGATTGATTTTTCAAAAATCGTTTCTCATATACAGGAGTTTTCCTTAACATTTTCTACTTTATAAATAAGGTGTAATACGTGCAGAAGTATTTAAAAGAAGCGCGTAATCTGCTTGCTCTAGGTATCCCTGTCATCATTGCCCAATTCTCACAAACTGCGATGGGAGTTGTGGATACGGTTATGGCAGGTAGCGTCAGTGCAACAGATATGTCCGCAGTTGCTGTTGGTACCTCTATCTGGCTACCAGTTATCTTATTTGGTTATGGCCTGCTAGTGGCCTTGACACCAATTATTGCGCAAATGAATGGTTCTGGTCGTAGAAAAATGATTGCGAACCAAACACAACAAGGATTTTGGTTAGCGACTTTTCTCTCAATCATAATTATTGCTATTCTATACAACTGTAAATTTCTAATTGATAAACAACACAATATAGATCCGCTTTTAGCAGAAAAAGCCGTTGGATTTATCCACGCAATAATGTGGGGCGCGCCAGGTTACCTGTTTTATCAGGTACTTCGTAATCAATGCGAGGGTTTGTCGAAAACCAAACCAGGAATGATTATTAGTTTTTTAGGATTATTAATTAACATCCCGATTAACTACATATTCATTCACGGTAAATTCGGCGCTCCTGCTCTGGGTGGTGTTGGCTGTGGTGTTGCTACCGCTAGCGTTTACTGGGCCATGTTTCTTTTAATGCGTTTATATGTGAAACATTCATCATCACAAAAAGATATCCGCCCTGTGCGTCGTTTTGTGGCACCAGAATGGCATACCCTGAAACGTATCTCAGCTCTCGGTTTGCCTATTGCTATGGCAATGTTTTTTGAAATTACTCTATTTGCGATAGTGGCATTATTGGTCGCCCCTTTAGGAGTTACCGCTGTTGCAGGGCATCAGATCGCCCTGAATTTCAGTTCATTGATGTTCATGTTTCCAATATCTTTAGGCATTGCAGCGACTATTCGAGTGGGATACAACCTGGGACAAGGATCTATTGAGAGCGCCCGTATATCAGCTTATACCGGTATTGCCGTAGGTTTGATGTTCTCCTGTTTTACCGCAATCTTTACTATCATTCTGCGAGAACCGATTGCCTTGATGTATAACGACGACCCTGAAGTTGTCATCATGGCGTCACATCTGATGCTGTTTGCCGCTTTCTACCAATTATCAGATGCAATACAAGTTGTTGGTACTGGTGTCTTACGTGGATATAAAGATACACGATCTATCTTCTATATCACTTTCAGCTCTTATTGGATTCTGGGGCTACCAAGTGGTTATATTCTGGGATTAACCAACTACATTGTTCCTGCTATGGGGCCAACAGGATTCTGGATCGGCTTTATTCTTGGCCTGACCGCATCAGCAATAATGATATCCTTCCGTATGTTATGGATACAAAAACAATCAGATGAGATAATTCTGCAGCGCTCAGCCCGTTGATTTGTTTTCTATAAAGCCGGGGACGAATATTTTTACTGTAGGAATAAACGACAAATTCACTGTAAAAGATGCAAATACGAGCAGTTAAACAATAATTTGTATTATTCCCCTTGCAAGAAGGCTAACTGGCCGCTAACATTCGTCCCCGCTGTCACCAATGCAATTTAGATTGCGTCCGTAGCTCAGTTGGTTAGAGCACCACCTTGACATGGTGGGGGTCGGTGGTTCGAGTCCACTCGGACGCACCAGATTGGTTGGTTGATAGTCTCTCTTCTTAGTGCGTCCGTAGCTCAGTTGGTTAGAGCACCACCTTGACATGGTGGGGGTCGGTGGTTCGAGTCCACTCGGACGCACCAAATCTTTAGAACCAATCCTTTATTTCAGCGTCTTAATGGCGGAAAGATCGTTTTCTGAAATGAGATAACTCGTTGATTTTTTAGATAGAAATCACACTATAAGTCATAACTTCCTGCTGCAATTTGTGCCATTTTCTGGTTTTACTGTTATAATTAATCTACACAATCATTTTTTAATTCATTTAACAAAAATAACTCTTTATAATACGGCGCAATTTATAGTTGAATGGTTTCAGCACATTAATTTACGAACACTGAAAAATCACAGATTGATAGTACGTATATGCTCGTATAGTTACATGTGTCTACCTCACACAAAAAGATACCGCATATCTTCTCCGTCACCTGTCCTTAATGGTATTGCGCAACTTTCAGCACAAGATGATATCTGCGCAAACCATAAAGTTGACGGCTCACTATTTTCATCCATTAAAAACCTGTAGATAAATTGTCATGAAAAAAACCAAAATTGTTTGCACTATCGGACCAAAAACAGAATCCGAGGAAAAACTGGCTGAATTGTTGAATGCTGGCATGAATGTTATGCGTCTCAATTTTTCACACGGAGACTATGAAGAACACGGTCAGCGTATTCAAAACATTCGCTCAGTTATGACTAAAACAGGTAAGCAAGCAGCTATTTTGCTGGATACTAAAGGCCCTGAAATCCGCACCATGAAGCTGGAAGGCAGTAATGATGTTTCCCTGACTGCGGGTCAAACTTTCACTTTTACCACCGATACTTCAGTTATCGGTAACAAAGACCGTGTTGCTGTCACTTACAGTGGCTTTCCTGCTGATTTAGCGCCGGGTAACACAGTTCTGGTTGATGATGGCTTAATCGGCATGACAGTCAAAGAAGTCACTGAGTCAGAAGTCATTTGTCAAGTTCTGAACAATGGCGACTTGGGTGAAAACAAAGGTGTTAACCTGCCAGGTATTTCTATCAGCCTGCCTGCCTTAGCAGAGAAAGATAAACAAGATTTAATCTTCGGTTGCCAACAAGGTGTTGATTTCGTTGCCGCTTCTTTTATCCGTAAACGCTCTGATGTTCTGGAAATCCGTGAACATCTAGAAGCCCACGGCGGTGAAAATATTCAAATCATCTCTAAGATTGAAAACCAAGAAGGTCTGAACAACTTTGATGAGATCCTGGCAGCTTCTGACGGGATTATGGTTGCCCGTGGTGACCTGGGTGTTGAAATCCCAGTGGAAGAAGTTATCTTCGCCCAGAAAATGATGATTGAAAAATGTAACATGGCTCGCAAAGTTGTGATTACTGCAACTCAAATGCTGGATTCCATGATCAAAAATCCGCGCCCTACTCGCGCAGAAGCGGGAGACGTTGCTAACGCTATTCTGGATGGTACTGATGCTGTTATGCTTTCCGGTGAAAGCGCAAAAGGCAAATATCCCGTAGAAGCGGTGACTATCATGGCAACAATTTGTGAGCGTACAGACCGAGTCATGCCAAGCCGTATTGAAGCTGTCAATTGCCGTAAACTACGCGTAACCGAAGCGGTATGCCGTGGAGCGGTTGAAACCGCAGAAAAACTGGAAGCACCTTTGATTGTGGTTGCAACATATGGTGGTAAATCTGCCAAATCTGTCCGTAAATACTTCCCAGGTGCCCCTATTTTGGCGTTAACCACGAATGAAGTAACAGCACGTCAATTGCTTCTGGTTAAAGGTGTTTCTACGCAAATCGTCAAAGAGATCGCATCAACTGATGACTTCTACCGTATCGGTAAAGAAGCGGCACTGGCTAGCGGTTTGGCAAAGAAAGGCGAAATCGTGGTTATGGTATCTGGCGCTCTGGTTCCAAGCGGTACAACCAACACCTCTTCTGTTCACGTTCTTTAATTTAATATTTGGCTTTATTTCTGAAACACCGCATGTTTGCGGTGTTTCTCTTTCAGATCTAGCTTTCCTTGCTTATGTGATACAACACCTGATTATTCTTCCTCCCAATCTTCATCAGTTGTCACGGCTTGCATCTCCTTACCCGGAGTAACCTCAAAAATCTCCTTCGGCAACGTAAATCCCCGCAGTTTCAGCAACGCCAGCGGTCCCCGGCCCACTTCCGTGCGTAAAATCCACGTCAGCGGCAAACCATCCGGGGCCACAAACGTTAACCGATAACGGCTCTCATCCAGCCTCTCCGCTTTCGCCCGTTCCAGCCAGCGGACCAGCCCCCAGTTCCCCTGATAATCCCCAAATAAACATGACCCCGCATTCACACTGGCCCAAGTCAGCATTACCCCCGGTCTGTATGTCTCTCTCGGCCAGCTCATCATGATGACTCGACATCATGATGAAGCATTGAATTCAATATATGACACCCACAGGGGGTATCACTTAAACAAATCCTACCAGACATGGTGATATCCTCTATTGGTTATCAAAATAACCCTAAATAAATCATCAGGTATCTGGAAATCATCTGTTATACCGGGATACTTCGTTATTAATTTTGATTTTAATAGCTCCATACTTTTAACCATTGAATTAAAAAATAAATAAGCGGCCCACTCAGTAATACCGCCACCGGGATTAAGAACAGGAGACGTTTGTATTTCTTTTGCTTAATACATTTGACAGTCTGATAAATGACAACGCCATCAATCATCACTATAAACGGCCAGGCATAATAGAAAACAAGGAAAATACAGATTAATACCGTATCCCAAAAACCAAAGTGGATCACATTGAACCTCTCATTAATTCATTATTTAAAAAACAACCTTCCACAGAGAAAACAGCCACAGTTGCCAATAAAATCAGGCAGATATTCTTTATTCAATCTTTACCCATGCACAATCTTCACCCTTAAACGAACAGTGAATCATCAGGCTTTATCATTCTGATTCACCTTGATTCCCGTTATCCTGACATGCTTATCAGGATTTTAATTTAAAGCCTATTTTTATCGCTATTTGAAAGCGCCCGGCCTGACTCTGACGGTCTGGCTAATTGCATCCCAGAACGCCACTATTTCATTCTGGGTATAAGCCGTTGGCAACTCTCCATTGTTCATTACCGTCAAATCAAATACCGGTGTTTTTTTTCCGCCAGTTTTCTCATTGGTTAATAATGTAAACTGATAACGCGGATCATCACTATTCTGCTGTAATCCCACCGCCAATAATTCCTCGGTATCCAGCCCATTAATCTTTCTAACTCCTTTACGGAAAATATGCCCCCGGTACAGGGCCGCTTTAATTACACTAAGGCGCTCCAGCATACTGTCGTCTTCCTGAATATAATTATTTGTCATCATCGTGACATTCAAATAATTATCCGGCCTGGCTTTATACCATGCCTGTATACGTTCCTTATCCCTTTGGTTATCAGCAATAAACGCATTGGAAATACAACTTCCCGCCGTCGTCGGAATTTCTGTTTCTGCACGTCCCTGTATACGGGATAATAAATCCCTCAATGTAACTAAATCTTTCTGAGTTGTATTGGCATATACAGCAGGGTAGGATGCCCTGTCTTTATCATAGCGAGCGGCTGAACCATTTGTCGTCTCCATTTCTACCTTAATTGCTACCCCATTACTGTACAAGTAAGCCTCCAGTACTCTGAATGCATCATCAACGCTTACATTTTCTATGCGTTCAAAAATAATCCCTTTCATCCCCTGAGGGACAGAATAAATATTCTTTAAATAGGGCATATTAATGTCCTTCGTTATTCTTGTCTGCCGTAATGCCTGCTCCCGCAATTGGATACGTTGTTCAAAAGCAGGCAAATAGAGCCGTTGAGTTTCCACCCGATTCTTGTTCACCCAAACAGCACCATTGAGGGTATTATTGTACGCTTCCGGCAAATCAACCAAATACCGGCCAATGCAACGGGTTTGTAAGTTTGCTAATAATTTGTCCACAGCTAATTGTTCCTTCTGATTTAATACAGTATGTGGGGGATAGGGTTGCAACCGACGCCACACCCCGTAAAACACCAGCACAAGCAGGCTGGCAATCGAAATAACAAGTACTTTTTTTCTATTCATCTGGGTAGGCCAGAGAAGTTTGTTTAATAGATTGTGCTATCTTGACAATCGCTCGCAGGGTAAAAAAACGCGTTTTGTCGGTATCATAGGCATCTTCATGCTCAACCTCCGCCCCCAATATTGAACGCAGGCCGCTAGCGGTAAACTTCCCTCCCTGAACGGGTACAGTGCCATCACCCGGCTCCTGTGGGTCCGCTATAGCAAAAGTCTGTATTAGAGAATAGTCACTGTCAGGGTATATTGGATATCTGACACTGCGCATATCTGAAAATTCGGCACCAGCCGGGTCAAATATCGGGCTATTAAATGCCCGTTCAGGATTACTTGGTCGATTAAAATAATCTTTACGGGCTACCCAGCGGACGGTGCCATAAGAGCGGTGTTTCGTGCTGTTACCATAAAAAGCATAGGTATTGCTGTGGTAACAGTCAGTTAATTCTTCTATAAAACTACGCACATCTTTTCTGATTATTTTTGTAAAGTTCTCCCAATCTGCCTGCATTACCGCCCGGTTTTTTGCCTTATTTTCCGGGTTAATGAAACGCTCTTCGCATAACCCCCACCACTTATCGCGCTGTAAGTAAATTTCTTCATAAGGGTCACGCTCCGGTAAGCTATGACGTGTATTTCCATCATCAATCTTCAACCACCACTTGCCGTATCTCAGACCGGGCAACAACTGGAGTGGTCCCGGTGACTGCGCCATCACGGCAGTAAACTGTGCACCATCTTTACCTATCACTAATCCAGCTAAGCTAGCTTCGCCCGTTTTCATACGCTTATAGGCCGTCGGCGCACCAAATGTCGGCATCACACCATGCACAATCCCCAGAATCTTATTACATCCCCCCAATATTTCTGAATAGTGACGCGCTACCAGCCCCCCCATTGAATGCGTGACCAGTATCACCTTTTCACAAGGCTGACCCCGCCGTTTATAGCCCGTAACTACCTGATGAATATAGCCCACCAATTGCTTTGCTGACTCTACATTAGACTGAAGCCAGTTATACCCCATCACATGAACCGGAAACTGATACTGATAACTCAGCTTAATTTCATCCCGTGTCAGTCTGGCTTCCCCTGTCTCAGCCTGTAAATCCATAAACTCCAGTTGCTGACGCAATGTCTTTTCACCATTACTTTCCAGCCGGTTTTTCAATAAATCATCCTGATCATCCAGCGCTGCCTGAAGCCAGGGCAAAAACTTGCCGTAACTCATATAGGCTACCTCCCCCCAGCCCCGCTCTTTCCGCGAAGAAAACTTGGGGCATTCTTTATCATTGTCATCCACCCTTCCCCGTGAATCGACAACAGTGTTTTCAGGATCAAGTAACTCTTTTCGCTCTTTTGCGCCCTTGAAAACCCAATCCATCAAAGCACCCACTTTGGTGTTTAAACACCAAACTGACGTTCCATTTTGATCCTGCAAATTACTCCCCATCACCCCGGGTAGGAAAATCACCGGGATCACCCGGTTTGGCACCTTGTAACAGATGGCTTTCAGATTTTTTTCACTGGGCGCGTTAACTAACGGGTAATACAACCTGCCATGTTCGTCATAAACAGGGGTAACAATCACTTTTTCTGATGAATCTTTCATCAATCACTCCTTATCTTCTGTTAAATAGAATTTCATTTTTTCCACACCTAATTGCTGCTGTTTAGCGGTTTCACCGTCAGAGCCTGTCGCTAAGGATTGCCGGCTATTGTCCTGGTTGTGTAAAAGCCCGCTTTGGCTATTTACGGGTGAATCATCAAAAGCCCAGAGTACCTGCGGTGTTATAGAAAAATCCGTGGTCTCACGTTGGGAAGCCATCTGATTAAAACTCTGTCCACCAAACTTCTGCCATGTCCCTGCCCGCTGGATAATGTGAGCCGGGGCACCACATTCCACCTGTCCGTCGCCAATACGGATATATCCCCCACCACAAGTCAGCAAAATCTCCTGTTTTGCACTGATGATCACTTTGCCCTCATGACTGCTTACTGTGATATCTTTCAATGCCTCCAGCCCCATTGCATCACCCTGCGCCTGAATCTCTACCCGGCCCCAACTGGCAAACAGTTTGATCCCCAGTTTTTCAGCAAACAGGCTGATCATCCCACCGGCAGCCACCGTGAATTTTTTCAGTACGCTGAAATCGGTACTTTCCCCACTGGTGACCATCACATTGTCCCCCGCAGAAAGCTGGAGGCTTTTTGCCGTCGTCTGGGCAATCCCCTCCGGCGCAGAAAGTAACAACGCGGATTTTTTCAGTTCCGTTAAGGTGTCACTCAATAACGCTTTTTGTTGCTGCAAATCCGCTAATTCAGCGTTGGCCGTTTCAGCGGCACCCCGTAATGCCGCCGTTAACGCCTGCGCTTGCTGTAACTGACTGATTGCCGCCTGCATCTCCAGCACCGGTCCCCCGGCTTTAGCCTGTTCATCCGCACTGATAAACAACCCCTTACCCGCGCGGAGCACCCCCCAGCTATCGGTGCGCAGTTCAAAGCCCTCGCCCCGTTTCTTCGGATGCGGGCGCTGACCATCGACAAGATGCCCCAGATTCAGCTGGCTCTTACCGCCGTATTCAGTACTGAGTTTGATGTGCTCTTTCCCGCGCTCGTCATCCATCCGCAGTTTGTTATTCGCCGGGGTACGCAGCACGTTACGTTTGTAGTTATAAAATGCGACGTGATCCGGGTGTTTCGAGTCGTGCAGCGCGTGAGCGATATAGGGCCGGTCCGGGTCGCCCCCTTCAAACGCAATCGCCACTTCCGTCCCCGCCAGCAACGGCCAGTGAAAACCGTAGGTGTCCCCCGCATAGGGCCGGGCCAACCGCACCCACAGGCTTTCTCTCCCCTGCGGCCAGCTCGCCCGGTCAAAGTCAAATGACACCCGATACAACCCGTCTTTGTCGATATCCCCGTACTGGTCGTTCACAACCGCACTGGTCACTCTGGCCGGTA